>NZ_DATEEY010000081.1:0-4160 GCF_035280925.1 Intrasporangium sp.
GGCTGTTCGACGACCCCTGCGGCATCGCGCGAGCGCTGAACGCGGTCGGCGAGCGGTGGGCGTTGCTCGTCGTGCGGGAGCTGGTCTTCGGCCCGAAGCGCTACTCCGACCTGCACCGCGGGCTGCCGCAGATGAGCCAGAACGTCCTCGCGCAGCGGTTGCGCGAGCTCGAAGCCGACGGCCTGGTGCGGCGAAGGCGCCTGGGACCGCCTGCGTCCGCCGCCGTGTATGAACTCACCGAGCGCGGGCAGGAACTGGAGCCCGTGCTCCGCGCGCTCGCCCAGTGGGGCAGCCGCGCACCGCTGCCCGAGGACGGCGCGGCTGAACTGAGCGTCGACGCGCTGCTGTTCGCCCTGCGCGCCACCTTCGATCCGGCACTGGCGGGTGAGCTGTCGCTGCGCTGCCAGCTGGACGTCGCGGGCGACCGGTTCCGCATCACCGTTGCGGGCGGGCGCCTCGAGTTGGACCGCGGTGAGCACGCCGAACCCGATGCGTGGCTGACCGTGCCGGAGGCGGCGACATTGCGCGATCTGGTGTTCGCCGGTGCGGCGCTGCACGACGCCGTCGAGCGGGCAGACACCGAGGTGGCGGGCGATACCGCGCGGCTCGCCGCACTGCTGCGCTGCTTTCCCGCAGCAGTGCGGTATCCGGCGCCACAGGACCCCGGGCCGCCGGATCCCGTGTAGCCGGATCCCGTGTCGCCGGATCCCGTGTCGCCGGGCCCCGGGTCACCGAACGCCGAACTCCCGGGTCCCGCCGTCAGCGCAGGAAGTCGTCGGGGGTGAGCGGCAGTCCGCGGACCCCGGACACCGGTGGCGAGGTTACGCCCGCCGACAGTTCAAACTCCGCGGGCTCGCGGAACTCATCGCCGAGACGACGACGCACCACTTGGATAAGCGACCCGCAAGCCCAACGCCTGGCGCTGGTCCACGACCCGGCATGATCGACTTGTTGCAGTAGCCCATCCCGTTACGGGCGCATCCAGTGCCATGTCGGAGAGTCCGGCAACGGGCTGCCTCCAAGGGAAGCTCTGCCGCTTCCGCCGGCTGCGTTTCGCTCGAAGTTGAGCGCTCGGACGATGCATAGCCTCTGCATTGACTACTGCGAAACGGCCCGTGACGCGCGTTTCCGCAGGTCACGAGCCGTTTTGTGTTGCTCCCCCGGTTGGACTCGAACCAACAACCTGCCGGTTAACAGCCGGCTGCTCTGCCAGTTGAGCTACAGGGGACCGCTGCCGGGCAACCATAGCAAAGGAGCTCACCGGGGACTAAATCGCCCTTGGAGCATTCCAAACCGCTTCCCGAGGCGCTCCCGAGCCGTTTCCCGAGCCGTGTCCGGAACCGCCTCGGGGCCGCCCGTGGTACCGGTTCAGAGGCCCACTTCGGAGCGAAGCACCGCGAGCCTGCGCGCTGCCTCGGCGGCAACCGCAGGGTCGTTCGGGTCCGCACCCTTACCGGCGATGACCTGTTCCAGCAGCTCGCCGGTGGCGAAGTCCTGCCGGATGACGACCCGGACGCTTCGCCTGCTCTCGGTCCGGAACTCGTCGCTGAGCACGACACTGGCCTGGATCCGCTCCCGGAGCGCCTGCTGGAGCATCGAGGGCTCCCGGATCATCCACTGGGCGGGCCGGCGGTGATCGACCCAGATGACGGTCAGCAGACCCGAGTCGCTCTGCCACGTGCCCGACTCGGCCTCGTGCCAAGGCCGCTGCCAGACGAGGGACGCGTCCGGCCCGACGAAGGCGAGCTGCTGTGTTGACGCGACGACGTGGCCACCCGACTGCTCGTCCTTGGCCCAGGCGATGACGCGGTCCCCCGATCGCAGCGGCACGGCCTGTCGGACCTCAGTGGGCAGGTCCGCCCTGCGGCGGCGGTCGAACAGTCCCATCAGGACATGCCTTCCTTGATCCGGGCCAGCTGCCGCTGCAGCTCCTGCAGCGCCGTGGCCAGCGCACGCGACCGCTCGGGGTCCGGCTCCTGGGCGTGGTCCAGGCGCCGCATCTCGCTCATGGCGTCAGCCACCCGTCGAGTGAGGGAGACCGTCCGGACCCGGTCGAAGAGCTCCTCGACGTAGCGCGAGGTGGGCAGGCCGCTCATCGGGTCCATCCGCGCCGGAAGGGTGGCGACTGCCAGCTCGCTGATGAGCGCCGAGACCGCGCGCGGGGCGGATTCGGTCACCGCCGACACCCAGGTGCCGAGAGAGGCACGGTCACCGCACCCGTTCGCGATCCTGATCCCGTCGAACACCGCGCGGTGGGCCTCGGCCGTGAAGGCGTCGGCGGACAGCAGGTCGATGGCGCCCGGACGGAGCACGGTCGGGAACTGGAGCAGCACCTGGAGCAGCTGCCGCTCGGCCAGCACGACGGGGTCTCGCCGGTCAGGGACCGGCATCGTGCGCGCCGCCTCATCGGGAGTGGGTTCCCCCACCTCGTCCGCGCCGCCGGTCCCGGCACGTGCGGAGCGATCGTCGAGCCGCCCGTGCGACGGGTTCTGTTCGGGTCTGATGCGGCCTGCCCTGGCCACCTCTGCCGCCACCTGCTCCACCTCGAGGCCGAGCATGCCGGCAACCTCGCGGGTGTACTCCGGCCGCAAGGACCGGTCCCGGATCGAGGCGACGATGGGGGCGACGGCTCGGTTGGCCTTGACACGACCCTCTGCGGTGGCGACGTCGAAACGTTTGATCGTCGTGCGGACGGCGAACTCGAACATCGGCACCGCGTCCTCGATCAGGGCCTGGACGGCCGGGTCTCCACCCGCCTGGCGCAGCTCACAAGGATCCTTGCCGGACTTCTCGACGGCGACGAACGACTGCGAGGTCCACTTCGCGTCGTCGGCGAAGGCCCGCATCGCCGCCTTCTGGCCCGCCGCGTCACCGTCGAAGGTGAAGATGACCTTGGCGGGAGCGACGTCGGCCTCGTCCCGCATGAGGCGTCGCAGGACCTTGATGTGCTCGGCCCCGAAGGCGGTGCCGCAGGTCGCCACTGCTGTCTCCACGCCCGCCAGGTGGCACGCCATGACGTCGGTGTAGCCCTCGACGACCACGGCCTGTCGGTCCTGGGCAATGCGCTTCTTGGCCAGGTCGAGTCCGTAGAGGACCGACGACTTCTTGTAGAGCGGGGTCTCCGACGTGTTGAGGTACTTCGCCTCGATCTTGTCGTCATCGAAGATGCGACGGGCACCGAAGCCGATCGTGCTGCCGGTGATGTCGCGGATCGGCCAGAGGAGCCGGCTGCGGAAGCGGTCGTAGAGGCCGCGCGATCCCCGTCCGGCGAGTCCGCCGATGACGAGCTCCTCGTCGGTGAAGCCCTTGGCCTGCAGGTGGCTGACGAGCTCCCCACCGCTGCGCGGCGCGAAGCCGAGCCCGAAGTGCTTCACGTGCGAGCTGTTGAAGTCGCGCGCCCGGAGGAAGTCGCGTGCCTGTCTGGCGAGCTTGTCGGCCAGCAGCCGCTCGGTGTAGAACTCCTCGGCGACCCGGTGCGCCTCGAGCAAGCGGGATCGGCGACCGAGTCCCTCGTCGCGGGACCGGTGCCCGCCGTCCTCGTAGCGCAGCTCCATCCCGAGCCGCTGTGCCAGCCGCTCCACCGCCTCGGCGAACGTGAGGTGGTCGACCTTCTGGACGAACGAGATGACGTCACCGCCCTCGTCACAGCCGAAGCAGTGCCAGGCCCCAACGCCCGGCCGGATGTTGAACGATGGAGTCTTCTCGTCGTGAAAGGGACACAGGCCCTTGAGAGCGCCGGGGCCGGCGTTGCGGAGCGTGACGTGCTCGCGGACCACGTCCTCGAGGGAGGAGCGCGCCTTGACGGTCGCGATGTCGTCGGTGTGGATCCGACCCGCCATGGCGCCTCCTCTCGCTGCGCTGAGTCTAGGTCGTTACGGCCGGGTGGCCGGCGACCCGGCCCACAGCGAGTGCAGGTAGAGGGCGCGGACGTCCGTCAAGCAGGCGACCTGGTCCACGATGACCCGCAGTCTCACACCATCGTCGGTGGCCGCAAGGAAGTCAGCGCGGAAGTCGGCGTCCAGACGCGAGTCGGGCTGTGCCGCATACAGCTCCACGAGCTCGGCGAGCACCTCTCGCTGCTGCGCCTTGAGCACCATCTGGCTGTCGGTCGTCACGACGAACTGGTTCGCCACGGCCTTGAGCACGGCGCACTCCGCACG
>NZ_DATEEY010000082.1:0-2991 GCF_035280925.1 Intrasporangium sp.
CGGCTCGTCCATCTGGCCGAAGACGAGTGCGGTCTGGCCGAGGACGCCGGCCTCCTCCATCTCGACCATGAGGTCGTTGCCCTCGCGCGTGCGCTCGCCGACGCCGGCGAAGACCGAGACGCCACCGTGGTCGCGCGCGACACGGGCGATCATCTCCTGGATGAGGACGGTCTTCCCGACGCCCGCCCCGCCGAAGAGGCCGATCTTGCCACCGAGGACGTAGGGGGTCATGAGGTCGATGACCTTGATCCCGGTCTCGAACATCTGGGTCTTGGACTCGAGCTGGTCGAAGGCCGGAGCGGTGCGGTGGATGCCCCATCGCTCGTTGACCTCGAAACGCTCACCCTCGGCGAGGTTCATCACCTCGCCGGTCGTGTTGAACACCTTTCCCAGCGTCACGTCACCGACGGGCACGGTGATCGGGCCACCGGTGTCCTGCACCGGCGTTCCGCGCACCAGGCCGTCGGTCGGCTGGAGGGAGATGGCTCGCACCATGTTGTCGCCGATGTGCTGGGCGACCTCGAGGTTGAGGGCCTTGGTCCCACCGCCGATCTGCACCTCGGTGGTCAGCAGGTTGTACTGCTCCGGCATCGCGTCGACGGGGAACTCGACGTCGACGACGGGGCCGATGATCCTGGAGATGCGGCCGACGCCGCCGGCCTGGGTGGCCTCGGTCTTGTCTGTGGCAGTGGCAGTCATGGTCTCTCTCTCACTCACGTGCTCTCGGCCAGGGCGCTGGCGCCACCGACGATTTCGCTGATCTCTTGGGTGATCTCGGCCTGTCGTGCCTGGTTGGCCAGCCGGGTGTACTTCTTGATGAGCTCCTCGGCGTTGTCGGTCGCCGACTTCATCGCGCGCTGCCGGGCCGCGAGCTCCGACGCGGCGGCCTGGAGCATGCAGTTGAACAGGCGTGCGTTGACGTACTTGGGGAGGAGCGCGTCGAGCACCTGCCCCGCGCCCGGCTCGAACGAGTACAGGGGCAGCAGGTCGTCGTCGTCCGGGGCCTCCTCGCCCTCGACGACCTCGAGCGGCAGGAGGCGGATGACGTCCGGCTCCTGGGTCACCATGGTGACGAACCGGGTGAAGACGACATGCACCTCGTCGATGCCGCCCTCGTCGGTCGGCGTCGTGAAGTCGGCGACGAGCCGCTCGCCGACCTCCCGGGCCAGCTCGAAGGTCGGCTTCTCGGACGAGCCGCTCCACTCCGCCGCGGGTTCCCGGTGCCGGAACCGGTAGTAGCCGATCACCTTGCGACCGAGGAGGTAGGGGACGACCTCCTTGCCGTCCTCGCGGAGTGCGGCGACGAGGCGCTCGCTCTCCTTGATGACCGAGGAGCTGTACGCCCCGGCGAGCCCGCGGTCCGACGTCATGATGACGACGGCGGCACGACGGACGTCCTCGTGCTCGGTGGTGAGGGGGTGGTCCTCGTTGGAGAACGTCGCCACCGCCGACACCGCACGGGTCAACGCGCGGGCGTAGGGGGTGGACTCCCGCACCGCCTGCTGCGCCCGGACGACCCGCGAGGCGGCCATGAGCTCCATGGCCCGCGTGATCTTCTTCGTCGCCGTGACGGTTCGGATGCGCTGCCGGTACTCCCGGATCTGCGCTCCCATAGGGTTTCCGCCTCTCGTTCGTCTGCTGACTTGCCCGGCCGGCGGCCCGGTGCCGGTGCACCGGACCTGCGGGTCAGCGCTTCTGCCTGACGATCTGCTCCTGTTCGGACTCCTGAGCACGTGCCGCGGCGTCCTCCTCGGCCTCCGAGCCGGCCTGGACCCCGTCGGCGCCGCGTGCCTCGAAGAGCTTGGTCTTGAACGTGCCGACCTCGGTCTCGAGAGCCTGTTCGGTCTCCTCCGCGAACGTGCTCGTCTCCCGGATGGCCGCGAGGAGCTCACCCTTCGTGCGTCGCAGGTGGTCGAGGAAGTCCGCCTCGAAGCGGCGGACGTCCTCCACCGCGACGTCGTCGAGCTTCCCCGTCGTGCCGAGCCAGATCGAGACGACCTGCTCCTCCACCGGGAAGGGTGCGGCCTGACGCTGCTTGAGGAGCTCGACGAGTCGGGCGCCCTTCGCCAGCTGGGCGCGCGACGCCGGGTCCAGGTCGGAGGCGAACATCGCGAACGCCTCGAGGGCGCGGTACTGCGCGAGGTCGAGCTTGAGGCGGCCGGCGACCGACTTCATCGCCTTGATCTGCGCGGCGCCGCCGACCCGGGAGACCGAGACACCCACGTCGATGGCGGGACGGACGTTGGAGTTGAACAGGTCGGCCTGGAGGTAGATCTGGCCGTCCGTGATCGAGATGACGTTCGTCGGGATGTACGCCGAGACGTCACCGGCCTTCGTCTCGATGATCGGCAGCCCCGTCATCGACCCCGCACCGAGGTCGTCGGAGAGCTTGGCACAGCGCTCGAGCAGCCGGCTGTGGAGGTAGAAGACGTCGCCCGGGTATGCCTCTCGACCCGGCGGGCGTCGCAGGAGGAGCGACACGGCGCGGTACGCCTCGGCCTGCTTGGACAGGTCGTCGAACACGATGAGGACGTGCTTGCCCTGGTACATCCAGTGCTGACCGATGGCGGAACCGGTGTACGGGGCGAGGTACTTGAAGCCTGCTGAGTCGGATGCCGGGGCGGCGACGATGGTCGTGTACTCCATCGAGCCCGCCTCCTCGAGGGTGCCCCTCACGGCCGCGATGGTGGAGCCCTTCTGGCCGATGGCGACGTAGATGCAGCGGACCTGCTTGTCGGGGTCGCCGGAGTCCCAGAACTCCTTCTGGTTGATGATCGTGTCGACCGCCACCGTCGTCTTGCCGGTCTGGCGGTCGCCGATGATGAGCTGGCGCTGGCCGCGGCCGATCGGGGTCATGGCGTCCACGGACTTCAGGCCCGTCTGCAGCGGCTCGTGGACCGACTTGCGCTGGACCACGGTCGGAGCCTGGAGCTCTAGCGCGCGGCGCTCGTCGCTCTCGATGGCACCGAGGCCGTCGATGGGGACTCCGAG
>NZ_DATEEY010000083.1:0-9248 GCF_035280925.1 Intrasporangium sp.
CGACTTCTTCGAGCTGTGGGTCGTCGCCGACTTCGACGTGGCGCGGGCCCAGCGCACCGTGCGGGAGGTGACCCAGCGGCATACGGCAGATGGCTTGTCCGGCGGCCCGGGACGGTTCGTCGCGGCGCAGGTCGACGCGTCGGACTCGGAGGCGGTCTCCGCACTCGCGCGTGAGCACGGGGCGACGCACGTGTTCAACGCCGTCGACCCACGCTTCGTCATGCCCATCTTCGAGGGGGCGCGGGCGGCGGGTGCCGACTACCTCGACATGGCGATGAGCCTGTCGAGGCGACACGAGACCGAGCCCTACTCGCAGACCGGCGTCAAGCTGGGTGACGACCAGTTCGCCCAGGCGCAGGAGTGGGAGGCGGAGGGTCGGCTCGCCCTCGTCGGGATCGGCGTCGAGCCCGGGCTCTCGGACGTGTTCGCCCGCTACGCCGCTGACCACCTCTTCAGCGAGATCGACGAGCTCGGCACCCGTGACGGCGCCAGCCTCGCCGTCCACGACGACGACGGCAACGAGATCTTCGCGCCGAGCTTCTCGATCTGGACCACGATCGAGGAGTGCCTCAACCCGCCGGTGGTCTGGGAGAAGGGCCGCGGCTGGTACACCACGGAGCCGTTCAGCGAGCCCGAGGTGTTCGAGTTCCCCGAGGGGATCGGGCCGGTGGAGTGCGTCAACGTCGAGCACGAGGAAGTGCTGTTGATGCCACGCTGGGTCGACGCCAAGCGGGTGACCTTCAAGTACGGGCTCGGCGACGAGTTCATCGGCGTGCTCAAGACGCTCAACACCCTTGGCCTCGACCGCACGGAGAAGGTCCGCGTCGGCGGAGTGGAGGTGTCCCCGCGCGACGTCGTCGCGGCAGTGCTACCCGAACCTGCGACGATCGGGCCACGCATGACGGGCAAGACGTGCGCCGGACTGTTCGTCACGGGCACCGGCAAGGACGGCCGGCCGCGGCGGACCTACCTGTACCACGTCGTGGACAACGCGTGGTCGATGCAGGCCTACGGTGCCCAGTGCGTCGTCTGGCAGACGGCCGTCAACCCCGTCGTCGCCCTCGAGCTGCTCGCCCGCGGGACATGGAGCGGGAGCGGGGTTCTCGGGCCGGAGGCCTTCGACGCCCAGCCGTTCCTGGACCTGCTCGCCGCGCCCAAGCCGGCGGGCTACGAGTCGCCGTGGGGCCTCGAGGACCGGTGACTGCCCCCACGCGAGTGGGCACGGCCCGCGGTCGCGTGACCAACGACCGAACTAGGCTGGAGCCCATGACAGCAGTGACGCAGCAGTCCGTCATCGACACGGTGCCCAAGGGCCTGTTCATCGCGGGGGAGTGGCGCGACAGCTCCGATGGCTCGTCGCTTGCCGTCGACGACCCGGCGACGGGCGAGATCCTCACCCACGTGGCGGACGCGACAGTCGAGGACGGCCGGGCCGCGCTCGATGCCGCCGTGGCGGCACAGGGAGAGTGGGCCCGCACGCCACCGCGCGACCGAGCCGAGCTGCTGCGAGCGGCCTACGAGAAGATCACCGAGCGGGCGGACGAGTTCGCCATGCTCATGACGCTCGAGATGGGCAAGACCCTCGCGGAGTCACGGGGCGAGGTCACCTATGGCGCGGAGTTCTTCCGCTGGTTCTCCGAGGAGGCCGTGCGCGTCCACGGTCGCTACAGCACCGCCCCCAACGGCGCGACGCGACTGCTCACGATGAAGCAGCCGGTCGGGCCGACGCTGATGATCACGCCGTGGAACTTCCCACTCGCCATGGGGACTCGCAAGATCGGCCCGGCCATTGCCGCCGGCTGCACGATGGTGGTCAAGCCGGCCGGCCAGACCCCCCTGACGATGCTGGCCCTGGCGGACCTGCTCGACGGGCTCGGGCTGCCCAAGGGAGTGCTCAACGTCGTCACCACCAGCCATGGCCGCACCGGTCAGGTGATGGAGCCGATCATCCGGGACCGGCGTCTGCGCAAGCTGACCTTCACCGGGTCGACGGTGGTCGGGCAGCGGCTCATCGAGCAGTCCGCCGAGGGCGTGCTGCGAGTGTCCATGGAGCTCGGTGGCAACGCGCCGTTCCTCGTCTTCGGGGACGCCGACCTCGACCGGGCGGTCGACGGCGCCATGCTGGCCAAGATGCGCAACATGGGAGAGGCCTGCACGGCGGCCAACCGCTTCTACGTCCATGAGTCGGTCTCCGACGAGTTCTCCCAGCGGCTCGCCAAGCGCATGGGCGCGCTGACCCTCGGCCGCGGCACCGAGGACGGGGTGGACGTCGGCCCCCTGGTCGACGAGAAGTCCCGCGACAAGGTCAAGTCCCTCGTCGAGGACGCCGTCTCCAAGGGCGCCCGCGTCATGGTCGGCGGCAACGCGCGCGAGGGGGCGGGGTGGTTCTTCGAGCCCACCGTCCTCGCCGACGTGCCGGCTCATGCGGACCTGTCGCAGGAGGAGATCTTCGGACCCGTCGCGCCGGTCACGACCTTCCGCACCGACGACGAGGCGATCCGGCTGGCCAACGACACCCAGTTCGGTCTCGTCGCCTACCTGTTCACCAAGGACCTGTCCCGCGCGATCACGCTGAGCGAGGCCCTCGAGTACGGCATGGTCGGCGTGAACCAGGGCATCGTGTCCAACCCGGCCGCGCCATTCGGCGGCGTCAAGGCCTCCGGCGTCGGGCGCGAGGGTGGGTTCGAGGGGATCGAGGAGTACCTGGAGACGAAGTACGTGGGCCTGGCCCTCTGACCAGCCGCTCCTCGTCCAGAGTTCGGTGAACGGCCCCATTCGAGGGTTCGTTGTGCTCAAATCGACCTCATGGCAAGCCCTCCAGGACAGACGCCCAACGGACAGGCCAACGGACCGCACTCGGTGAGCAGCCTGCTCAGTGACGTCGACCACGTCCTCCGGCGCGGTCTCCCGGCCGGCGCCAAGGTCCACCCCACGGGCTTCACCGCCCTCGACGCGACGCTGATCGGCGGATTCCGCTCGGGTGAGCTCGTCCTGGTGGGTGGCCCAGCCGGCAACGGCAAGACGACGATCGGGTTCCAGTTCGCCCGCAACGCCGTTGCTGCCGGCGGACACGCCCTCGTGTTCTCCTACGAGCACGAGGCGCACACCCTGCTGGAGCGGCTCATCGCGATGGAGGCCATGGAGTCGCTCGAGGGCGCCGATGCGGTCGACGACTTCGGGATCAGCACGGCGGCGGACGTCCACAGCGTGCGGCGGGCGCTCGAGGCCGGCTCCGGCGGGGCCTCGCTCGATGCGCTGCTCTCCCGGCTGCCGGGTGGGTCCGAGGCGCTCTCGACCCTGGAGGGCTACGGTGACCGGCTCCACGTCCACGAGTCGTCGGGTGCCACCACGACGCTCGATGAGGTCGGCCGCATCGTCCGGGAGGTCACGGCCGCGTCGGGCACCGCGCCGCTCGTTCTCGTCGACTACCTCCAGAAGGTGCCGGTCCCCGGTACGGCTGAGGAGGAGCGCTCGACGGTCGCCGTCGAGGCTCTCAAGGACCTGGCGCTGGAGGTCGGGGCGCCCATCGTCGCGATCTCTGCGGCCGACAAGGAGGCGCTGGCATCCGGCCACCGGATGCGCACCCACGACCTGCGCGGCACGTCCTCCCTGGCCTATGAGGCCGACGTCGTGCTGATCCTCAGCGACAAGCTCGACGTCGTGTCGCGTGACCATCTCGTCTATGACCTGGGCAACATGCAGCGGTTCCGCGACTGGACCGTGCTCACCGTGGAGAAGAACCGGCACGGACGTGGTCACATCGAGCTCGAGTTCGCCAAGGACTTCGAGCACGGGCGCTTCCACACGCGCGGCAACGAGGTCAAGGAACGGCTCATCGACGAACGGGTCTTCACGACCTGACCGTCGCGTCCGGCGTGCCTACCGGTCGATGATGGTGAGGCCGAGGTCGTCGCGCTCGTCGGCGACCTGCTCGAGGATGTCGACGACGAGGGCGTAGGTCTCGGGCG
The DNA here is from genome assembly GCF_035280925.1 of Intrasporangium sp. GTDB lineage: Bacteria > Actinomycetota > Actinomycetes > Actinomycetales > Dermatophilaceae > Intrasporangium. The sequence goes on from NZ_DATEEY010000083.1 coordinate 3,969, forward strand.
CGCTCTCCCGCAGCTCGTGGGCGTGGTCCCAGACCAGCTCGATGCGTCGCCCATCGTCGTTGGACAGCTCGCGCAGCGCGTCCACGAGGGCATCCCAGTTGTGGCCGAACCACGCGGGCAGCTCCAGAGCCGAGGCGAACTCAGCCAGCACGGAGCGCTTGCCGGTGCCGGCCCGCACGACACGCACGTCGGCGCCATGCGCGACGAGCGTGATGATGTGGTCGTCGACCTCGTCGTGCCGTCCGAGGAACGTCGTCATGTGCCCTCCCGGATCCGGCTGAACGAGTCGTAGTGGTCGTCCGTCCAGTACTTCTCTCCACCGACTCCCGTGACGATCCGGCGCGGGCCGCGGTCATCGGAGCCGGGTGTCTCCACCGTGAACTCTCGGTAGTACCCGCGGCGCTCGCGGGGCAGGATGCCTTCGCGGTTGAAGAAGGTCTGGTTGTCGTTGCGGGGGTGGGGGAAGGGCCCGCCCGCCTCGATCAGCGCGAGCGTCTCACGCGCCTCGGCCGGGAGGGCGGACTCCGCCACCCAGGGCAGTCCCGACACCGGATCCGTTGCGCTGGGGGTCGCGTCATCAGCTGACGTATGCCGCTGAGCTCCGTCCCCGACCGACGTCGCAGTCACGCTTCGGCTGGGCTCCTCGGCGGTGTCCCGCCCCACCGTGCTGCCGTCACCAGCCGCTCGGACGAGGAGCCAGACGACGAGCGTGGCTGCTGCGACCAGCACGAGCATCAGCAGCGCTCTCTGCGTCGTCGTTCGCACGGGCTCATCCTGCCCGCCGCGCGCCGTCTCGGGCGAACCCATGACGCCGTTGGTCCTCGTGGGCCACACTCGGGGACGTGCGCAACCTGCTACGAGGGCTCATCGGCGACCAGCTGCTGCGCCGTCCGGCTCCGGAGCAGCGCGAGCCGCTCGACGTCCACCACCGGGTCCTCATCAACTGCGACCGCAAGGCGGTGTGGGAGGAGCTGGTCACTCCGGCGGTCCCGCTGCTCAGCGAGGACCTGGCCGTGGTGGCCATCCCTGAGGCGCACCTGGCGCCGCCAACCGCTCTCGCCGTGCTGTGGCGTCGACCCAACGGTCGGCTCCGCGCAGGGCTGGGGCTGGTCGTGGGCGCGGAGCCCCCAGGGCTCGTCGTCACCCGGGCGGTCGATGGCTCGGCGCCGATCAGCCTCACGACGACGCTCGAGGAGGTCGCCGAGGGCTGCATCGTCGATCAGCGGCTCAGTGGGATCACGCCGGCGCATGCCACCGAGCTCCGGTCGGCGTTTGCCCTTCTGTGGTTGCAGCGCGGCCTGATCGGCCTGAAGGAGCGGCTCGAGGGTGGGTCGTCCCTCGGTCCGGCCGCGGTGCCCGTGGTTCCCGGAAACGCCGGTGTCGACCCGTTCTCGGCACGCCTCGGGGCCGAGATCGCTGCTCTGGACGCGACGGTGGGAGGGGCGGCGCTCGTCCCGGTGGCCCACGATGAAGCCATCGAGCTGGCCGTCTCACCTGACGCCCTCTGGGAGCTGCTCCTGGACCCCGGATCAGAGCCACTCGTGCGACCGCACACCTTGGGCGTGACGACGGTCGTCGCACCCGGTGCTCCCGAACCGGTCCACGTGGCCCTTCACCGGAGCGATGACGGTCGGCGATCGGTCACCGTCTCCCAGGTGACGGAGCAGGTCCGCCCGACTCGACTCGTCGAGCGCAGCCTGACATCGGAGTTCGAGTCGGCCGTCGTGACGCGGATCGAGCCGACACCCGGGGGCAGTCGCCTCACCGAGTCCCTCGTCGGCTCGCTCCCGGCCGGCGCAGGCTCGCTGTCCGGGGCCGGCCCAGCGGCAGCGCTCCTTCGAGCCCGCCTCGAGGCGATCCGGCGACTCGCCGAGGCGGGGATCCAGCCCCAGCGCGACCCGCGCACCGGCTTCCTGCCCCCAGGTTTCGAGCCGGCCCCAGAGGCCCCGCCGCCTCCGGCGCCGGTTCCGTCACCGGTGCTCCTGCCTCCGCCCCACCTGCCGATCGCGGTCCCTGAGCACCGCCCGCCGAGGAGCGACAACTTCGACGAGGCGTTCACCACGTGGGGCATGCTGTAGCCGCAGCTCCGCGGCACCGGCGCACTACCTTGGGAAGATGCTCGAGACACCTGCAGAGATCGCCTCACTCCAACGGCTGCTCGACGCCTCACACGCCCGGGCCACCGGACACCTGCGTTCGATCATCAACGACGAGCGCAGCCTCGCGGCCGAGGAGCTCGTGCAGCTGCTCCCGGGGATGAAGGTGCTGGCCGCGGCCACCGTGACCTCCCGCGGCGAGCCGCGCATCAGCGCGCTGGATGGTCACTTCCTGCACGGCACGTGGACCTTCAGCACGGACGGCAGCTCGGCCAAGGCAAGGCACCTCGAGCGCCGGCCGGCCGTCAGCGTGGCGCACATCGACGGTGAGGAGCTGGCCCTCTTCAGCCACGGGTCGGCCGAGCTCATGCGACCCGGGCCCGAGCGGGACGAGGTGGAGGCGCACTGGACCGCGCACTATGGCAGCAACCCCTTCTCGTGGGGGGACGACATCCGGATGTATCGGCTGCGGATGACGTGGGCGGTCGCGTACGCCTTCCAGCGGGACGAGCTGCTGCGGGCCCGGGGTGTGGCGCCGACCAGGCCTTGACCTGTGACCAATTGGTCACCTATTGTCGTCTGGTGTCAGACGACGACGCCGTGTTCAAGGCCTTGGCCGACCCCACCAGGAGGCTGCTCCTGGATCGCCTCTTCGAGCGTGACGGCCGCACGCTCGGCGAGCTCGAGGCCGACTGCGACATGACCCGCTTCGGTGTCATGAAGCACCTCAAGGTCCTCGAGGCGGCCGGCCTCGTCACGGCTCGCAAGGTCGGGCGCGAGAAGCATCACTTCCTCAACCCGGTCCCGATCCGGCTGATCCACGACCGGTGGATCAGCAAGTACTCCGAACCGCACGTGTCGGCCCTGGCCGACCTCAAGTCCTCCCTGGAGGAGCACCATGACTGACTCCCTCGTCGGGACGGCCGCTGCTATGCATTCCAGTGGGCAGTCCGCTGCACCGACCACGCAGGTCTACGACATCTTCATCAAGGCCAGCCCAGAGGCGGTCTTCGATGCGATCACGAAGCCGGAGTTCACCCGCCGCTACTTCTACGGCGCCGAGATCGACATCTCGGCGGACGCCTACCGCTCGCACGGGCCCGACGGCTCGGACTGGGGCTGTGGCGCGACGCTCGAGTTCGACCCCCCACACCGCGTCGTCCACGAGTGGCGCTCCGGCTACGACCCGAGCCTCGCCGCCGAGGCCGCCAGCCGAGTCACCTGGGAGATCACCCCGGGAGAGGACGGCATCTCGCGGCTCACCGTGACTCATGATCGCCTCGAGGCGTCGCCACAGACAGCCACGAGCGTCGCCGGGCCGGGCTGGATGCGCGTCCTCAGCGGCCTCAAGACCCTCCTCGAGACCGGCGAACGCCTCACCTGACCCCATCCTCCGCCGCAACACACCGAACATCTGCGAACCCCCCAGGCAAACAACCGCAACGGGTTGACGACTGCTCGGTGTGTTGTGCTGCCGGGGGTGGGGGAGGATGAGCGCGTGACCGATGCGCTCGCTGCCCTGCCCTCGCCGCGCCGGCCGCGCAGGGTCATCCTGCTCGGCTCGACCGGCTCCATCGGGACCCAGGCCCTCGACCTCGTCCGGCGCAACCCCGACCGCTTCGAGGTCGTGGGCCTGTCCGCAGGTGGCAACATCGCGCTCCTCGCGGAGCAGGCCGTGGCTTTCCGGGTCCCGGTCGTCGCGGCGGCCAACGCCACCGACGACGAGCTGTCCGCGGCGATCCGGCACGCCAGCGCCTCCGTATCGCATGAACCCAGCCACCCGGGTTTCGGGGGTCCACGGGGGCGGAGCCCCCGTGTGTCGGAATACGACCCCGAGCTGTTGACCGGCCCCGACGCGAGCTCAGTGTTGGCCGCCCGCCCAGCCGACGTCGTCGTCAACGGGATCACGGGGGCAATCGGGCTCGAGCCCACTCTCGCCGCGCTCCGTGCCGGCACGACCCTCGCCCTCGCGAACAAGGAGTCGCTCATCATCGGTGGGCCGCTCGTCAAGGCCCTCGCGCAGGCCGGCCAGATCGTCCCCGTTGACTCGGAGCACAGCGCCATCGCCCAGTGCCTGCGCGGTGGGCGCGCGGAGGAGGTCCGGCGCCTCGTCGTCACCGCGAGCGGCGGGCCGTTCCGCGGGCGCAGCCGCGGCGAGCTCGCCGACGTCACGCCCGAACAGGCGCTCGCCCACCCGAACTTCGCGATGGGCCGCGTCATCACGACGAACTCCGCGACCCTCGTCAACAAGGGGCTCGAAGTCATCGAGGCGCACCTGCTCTTCGACATCCCCTTCGACCGGATCGACGTCGTCGTGCACCCGCAGCAGATGATCCACTCGATGGTCGAGTTCGTGGACGGCTCGACGATCGCGCAGGCGGGCCCGCCGCGGATGCTCGTGCCGATCGCGCTCGGCCTGTCCTGGCCGCAGCGGATCCCGGACGCCGACGTGCCGTGCGACTGGACCAAGGCGCAGTCGTGGGAGTTCGAGCCCCTCGACGACGAGGCGTTCCCGGCCGTGGCGCTCGCTCGGCGGGTGGGAGAGGCCGGCGGCACCTGGCCCGCGGTCTACAACGCAGCCAACGAGATGGCGGTCGACGCCTTCCACGAGGGTCGCCTGGGTTTCGTGGGCATCGTGGACACCGTTGCAGCAGTTGTGGATTCGTATGCCGCTGAGCCCTGTTCCAGCGCCACCGACCTCACCTTGGACGACGTCCTCGCCGCCGACGCCTGGGCGCGCGAGGCTGCCCGGGCCCGGGTCGGGGGCTGAACAGGGCCGCGTCGATGGGGATGTCGACGGCGTGGATCTCGTTGGTGAAGCCGAGCACGGTCCCGTCGCCGCCGATCGGCTCACTCGAGACCACGACTCCGGTCCGGCGGTCGAGCCCGACGAGCCACCCATCCGGGTACGAGCCACGTGGCCTGACGCCTTCGTCGCCGAACTCCAGACGGTCGGACACCTCGCCCCACAGTAAGGGGCAGCACGAGCACCGCGGCTCGTAGCCCGCAATCGCCTCGGCCCTCGCCCACCATGTCTCGCGCCCGCGCCGTTCCGTGGCGGCCAGCTCAGTGAGGCGTGTGCCCGTTGCCAGCTCGACCGGGTCGAGCATCGCCACCCAGACGTACGACTGCCACATCGGGTCGTCGTAGTCGACCTCGAGGCCCGCCGGTCGGGCGGCGACGA
>NZ_DATEEY010000084.1:0-3167 GCF_035280925.1 Intrasporangium sp.
AATACTCGACGTATGACCTGTTCCGGCAGCGCGACCGTGAACGGACGTTGACGCAGGCCATCGATTCGCTCCAGCGCGACGTCGATTCGCTCACCAGGCTGAAACGCCTGATCGAAACCGACCCGGCGACGCAGGAACGCATCGGCTGCTACCATGGATCTCGCGACGCGGGGTGGAGCAGTCTGGTAGCTCGTCGGGCTCATAACCCGAAGGTCGCGGGTTCAAATCCCGCCCCCGCCACCAACGAAATCCCAGGTCAGAGGCCCTTTTCCGATATTGGAGGAGGGCCTCTCTGGGGTCCAGGGGTCTGGTTTGTCAACGGTTTGTCAACGGACCGAGCGTTCGGTGGTCATGCCCGCACTTACCAAGGTGCTTCGCCCGTGGCTGACGAGCTAGAGATCGAGCAGCCTGAGGGCACTTCCGGCAGGGACTTCACGACGGCGCCGGACAACCAGTCCCCGGAAGCCCAGCACGACCTGTCGGTTATCGGTTCGTCGCTGCGACCCTCACCAGGGCCCATGCCGCGCGTGTTCGTGACCGGCTCCGCAGACGGCCTCGGGCGGTCGGCCGCACATGCGCTCCTCGACGAGGGGCACGAGGTCGTCATCCACGCTCGCAATTTGGATCGGCTGGCGACCATGGACGACCTGCTGGACCGCGGAGCCGCCGTCGTCGTCGGAGACCTGTCCGACCTCGACGAGACCCGCGACGTCGCCGACCAGGTCAACCGCCTCGGGTTGATCGACGCAGTGATCCACAACGCCGGCGTCTACGAGGGCCCGCAGGTCCTCCCTGTCAACGTCGTGGCTCCCTACCTGCTCACCGCGCTCATCGACCGCCCCAAGCGCCTCGTCTACCTGAGCAGCAGCATGCACCGCAGCGGTCGAGCGAACCTGACCGACATCGACTGGAGCGGGCGCCACACGACGCGCTCCTATTCAGACAGCAAGCTCTACGTCACCACGCTCGCCGCTGCCGTCGCCCGCGTCTGGACCCCGGTCTTCAGCAACGCGGTGGACCCTGGCTGGGTGCCGACGAGGATGGGTGGACCCGGCGCGCCCGACGATCTGCGGCTCGGCCACGTCACCCAAGTGTGGCTGGCCACCAGCGACGATCTTGACGCGCGGACCTCTGGCGGGTATTGGCATCACCAGCGCCGCTCCGAACCGGCGCCGCTGGTCCAAGACGAGCGGTTCCAGGATCAACTCCTCGAGGAGCTGGCTGAATACACCGCTGCGCGTCTCGTCTGACCTGCGGTAGTCGCCGAGCGGTGCGGGCGCCGTAGGCAGGAACAGCCGGATCGGGGGTGATCCCCGCTCGACGTGAGACGAGGAACTCGCGCACGCCGGTTCCTCGGATCACGCTTCCACCGTAGGGCCGGTGGGCGGGGGACGAGGCCCTGCAAGTACCCCTCACAACAGACCTTCCCGCACGTCCTCGGCAGCCGGTTCCATGGTCACCAACCCCCAGCAGACGAAAGGACCCCACCATGCGAGGAGCCATCCTCCACGCCCCCGGCGACGTCCGCCTCGAACAGCGTGACGACCCCACGATCATCGAACCGACCGATGCCGTCATCCGCCTCGCCGCCACCTGCATCTGCGGCTCCGACCTCTGGCCGTACCGCGGCCTCGAGCCCCTCGAGCAACCGATCCTCATGGGCCACGAGTACGTCGGCATCGTCGAAGCCGTCGGCGCAGACGTCAGGACGCTCGACGTCGGCGACTTCGTCGTCGGATCCTTCGCCATCTCCGACAACACCTGCGAGATCTGCCAGGCCGGCTACACCGGGCGTTGCGCCCACGGATCGTTCGTCCACGGCACCATCGGCACCCAGTCCGAGTACGCCCGCATCCCGCTGGCCGACGGCACCCTCGTCGCCACCCCCGGCCGGCCAGACGATCACCTGATCCCAGGTCTCCTCGCCGCGTCCGATGTCCTCGGTACCGGCTGGTTCGCAGCCGTGTCCGCCGAGGTCGGACCCGGCAAGACCGTCGCGGTCGTCGGCGACGGCGCCGTTGGCCTCATGGGCGTGCTCGCCGCCAAGCAGCTCGGTGCAGAGCGGATCATCGCGATGTCCCGCCACCCGGAACGCCAGGCGCTCGCCCGGTTCTACGGCGCGACCGACATCGTCGAGGAGCGCGGCGACGACGGCGTCGCCCGCGTCAAGGAGATCACCAATGGCCTCGGAGCGCACTCGGTGATCGAGGCCGTCGGCACCCAGGAGTCGATGATGCAGGCCATCCGATCAACTCGTCCCGGCGGGCACATGGGGTTCGTGGGCGTAACCCACGACACCCAGCTCCCCGGTGACGAGCTCTTCTTCAGCCAGGTCCACTTGGTCGGCGGGCCCGCATCAGTGCGACGGTTCCTCCCTCAGCTCATCGACCTCATCTGCAACGGCCAGATCGACCCGAGTCACGTCTTCGACCTCACCCTCCCACTCGACCAGGTTGCCGAGGGCTACCGAGCCATGGACGAGCGACGCGCCATCAAGACCCTCCTCACCCTCTGACACCAAAGGACCCGCCGCCCATGGCCGCAGACGACTACTGCTACGTAACAACCACCGGCCGACGGACCGGCCAACCCCACCGCATCGAGATCTGGTACGCCGCCGACGGACAGCACGTCTACCTGCTATCCGGCGGCGGCCGCCGATCCGACTGGGTGAAGAACATCCTCAACGACCCCGCTGTCACCGTCGAGATCGGAGACAAGACGCACCGCGGAGACGCCCGAGTCATCGTCGAGGACGCCGAGGCGAAGCGAGCCCGCACACTCGTGTACGAGAAGTACGCACCACGCTCTGGCGACGAGCTGACCGCTTGGCGAGACAGCGCCCTGCCAATCGCCATCAACGTCCCTGGGTTGGCCGCATAGAAGCCATCACTGGTGATGCCAGTCCGATCGCAATGGGCCCAACCACGCCCAGCCGACGAGACTTCCCGCGTCGATAGCCCCGGTTAGGCTCGGCGGATCGTCAGGGAACTGACCTCGCAGCCGACCACCGACCGCGGCGCGGTGGTGCGGCCACCGGTCCTCCGCACCAAGGAGACCGACGGCGAGCGACGAGCGACGTGGACGGAGTTGTTCTTCGACCTGGTCTTCGTCGCCGCGGTCAGCCGGACGAGCCAGATCCTCGCCGACGAGCCGTCCCGCGTCGG
>NZ_DATEEY010000085.1:0-13658 GCF_035280925.1 Intrasporangium sp.
TCATGTGGTACGCGTCCACCGGGTTGGCGCAGGTGACCACCTTGAGCCCCGGCGTGTGCGCGAACTGCGCCTCGGGCGACTCGCTGTGGTGCTCGACCGCGCCGATGCCGCCGCCGAACGGGATCCGGATCACCATCGGCATCGGCAGCTTGCCGCCCGACCGGAAGTGCAGCTTCGCCACCTGGCTGACGATCTGGTCGTACGCCGGGTAGACGAACCCGTCGAACTGGATCTCGCACACCGGCCGGTAGCCGCGCAGGGCCAACCCGACCGCGGTGCCCACGATGCCCGACTCGGCGAGGGGGGAGTCGATGACGCGCTCCTCGCCGAAGTCCTTCTGCAGCCCCTCGGTGATCCGGAAGACGCCGCCGAGCTTGCCGATGTCCTCGCCGATGAGCACGACCTTGGGGTCCTTCTCCATCGCCTTGCGCAGGCCACTGGTCAGGCTCTTGCCGAGGGTGACCTTCTCGAGTGCCATCAGTTCGCCTCCTCGAAGCTCGCCTGGTAGGCAACGAAGGCGGCGCGCTCCGCCTCCATGACCGGGTGCTCCTCGGCATAGACGTGGTCCCACATCGTCTCGCCCGGCGGCGTCGCCATGGTGATGCAGCCCTGCCGGAGCTCCGCGGCGAACGAGTCCGCCTCCTCATCGACCCTGGTGAAGAACGCGTCGTCGGCCCAGCCCTCGTGCGAGAGGTAGGTCTTGAGGCGCTGGATCGGGTCGCGGAACTTCCACTGCTCGACCTCGGCCGAGACCCGGTACTTCGTCGGGTCGTCGGCCGTCGTGTGCGCACCCATCCGGTAGGTGAAGGCCTCGATGAGCAGCGGCCCGTTGCCGTTGCGGGCCTCGTCGAGGCAGTGCTGCGTCACGGCGTAGGTGGCCAGCACGTCGTTGCCGTCGACCCGCATACCGGGGAAGCCGAAGCCGCGGGCCCGCTGGAAGAGCGGGATGCGGGTCTGCTTGGAGACCGGCTCGGAGATGGCCCACTGGTTGTTCTGGCAGAAGAAGACGACCGGGGCGTCGAAGGACGCGGCGTAGACGAAGGCCTCGTTGACGTCACCCTGGGCCGACGCCCCGTCACCGAAGTAGCAGATGACCGCGGTGTCCCGCTCGGGTTCGCCCGTGCCGACGTTGCCGTCCATCTTGACGCCCATCGCGTAGCCCGTGGCGTGCAGGGTCTGGGCGCCGATGACGATGGTGTAGAGGTGGAAGTTGTGGTCCTTGGGGTCCCACCCACCCTGGCTGACGCCGCGGAAGAGCTGCAGCGAGCTCTGCGGGTCCATGCCGCGCACGAAGCCCACGCCGTGCTCGCGATAGGTGGGGAAGCACATGTCGTGCGGCTTCAGCGCGCGGCCCGAGCCGACCTGGGCCGCTTCCTGGCCGAGCAGGCTGGGCCACAGTCCGAGCTCGCCCTGCCGCTGGAGGGCGTATCCCTCGGCGTCGAGGCGGCGGATGAGGACGAGGTCGCGGTAGAAGCTCCGCAGGTCCTCCGGCGTGAGGTCCGCGACGTACTTGTCAAAGTCGGGGTGGGAGAGACGCTCCCCCTCGGGGGTCAGCAGCTGGATCATGTCCGGGCCGCCGTCGCCGACTGCTGGGGTCGGTTCGTGCAGCTCGGCGACTACCTTGTCGCTCACTGGGGCTCCTTCGCCGGAAGGGAGTTCCGGCATTTCTGGTCGGGCCGCGAGCGGGGTTCCCCCGCCCCACGGCTGTGTCACACAGGCCCGCCGAGGGTGACGGCGGACACATGATGGTCCTCTGGACGGAACTTACCGGAGGCCGCCACCAATCTCACAATGCGGACGGCCCGAGCAGCAACCTGTCCTCGCCTGCTGGTTGGAAAATCACTTGTTTGATGCAAGTCGCGTCCCGTACCGTGACTTGCGTCATGCACGTCACCGCAGAGAGGCAGGACCCATGAGCACCGACCTCACCATGAGCTTCACCGTCGAGCAGACGCCGCAGCAGGTCTTCGACGCGGTCAACGACGTCCGGAGCTGGTGGTCCGGCAACATCGTCGGCGACACCTCCACCCTCGGAGCCGAGTGGACCTACAGCGTTCCCGACATCCACTTCTCGAAGCTCCGGATCACCGAGCTCGTGCCGGTCGAGCGCGTGTCATGGCTCGTCCTCGACAGCCACCTCTCCTTCATCGAGGACAAGGAGGAGTGGACCGGCACGACGGTCCGTTTCGTCATCACCGAGGAGCCGGCCCAGCCCGGCGGCAATCGCCGCACCCGACTCACGTTCACCCACGAGGGGCTCAACGGGGCGCATGAGTGCTACGAGGTGTGCAACACCGCTTGGGGCCAGTACATCCTGGGCAGTCTGAGGACGCTGATCCAGGCGGGCACCGGCAGGCCCGACTCGTTCGGGAGCCAGGAGACGCTCGAGGCCGCCCTCGCCGGAACCGTCGAGATGCCGGACGTCTCCTGACCGGCGCCTCAACGCCCCGCCCGTCGGGTCAGATCGACTCGACGTGTGCGGTGAGCGGTCCGCCCGCGTCGCCGGTGTTGACCGTCCCCTCGGGCTCGATGAGCACGGCCTGCACCTCCTGCTCGGCCACCGGGCAGTGCTCGACCCCGCGCGGCACGACGAACAGCTGCCCGGGGTTGAGCACCACGTCCCGGTCCCGCAGCCGGATCGTCAGCCGGCCGGAGATGACGAGGAACAGCTCATCCGTGTCCTCGTGGGTGTGCCAGACGAACTCGCCCTTGAGCTTCACGACCTTGATCTCGTAGTCGTTGAGTCGGGCGACCGCCTTGGGCGACCAGTGCTCCGAGAAGAGCGAGAGCTTCTGCGCGAGGTCGACACGGTCGAGGTCCATGCAGCCAGCATCGCATCGGCCGCGGTGCGGTCCCGAGTCCTTTTCACGGCGAGCGCGGGGGGCACATCGTCAGCGGCGAGTGCCCCAGTTCCACTGCGGCGTCGTCAGCAGGCCCTGGCCCTCGACAAATGTCTCGCCGAGGTCCTTCACGAGGGTGACGCGTCGCGCCGGGGACCCCAGTCCCGTCTCGGCATCCTCGTCGTCGGTGACACGGAGCTCCCGGATCAGCGCCTCGGAGTGCGACACGACCATGACCTGACTGCGCTCGGCACCCGCCCTGACCAGGCGGGCGAGCGGCGGCAGGAGATCCGGGTGCAGCGAGGTCTCCGGCTCGTTGAGGACCATGAGCGGCGGCGGGTCGACGGTGAGGAGCGCGGCGACGAGGCACAGGTAGCGCAGCGTCCCGTCGGACAGCTCGGCCGCCGAGAGGGGGCGCAGCATGCCCGGCTGGTGCAGGTGCACGTCGAACCGCCCGTCCACGACGGGGACGTCGAGGATGGCGCCGTCGAAGGCGTCCGCGATCGCACCGTCCAACGCCGACCGGCCGTCCTCCCGGATGGTCTGCAGGGCGGCAGCCAGGTCGGAGCCGTCATCCGCGAGAACCGGCGTCCGCGTCCCCACGCCCGCCTGCCGGGCAGGTGCCGCCGGGTCCGCTCGGAAGCCGTCGTAGAACCGCCATCCACGGATCATCCGCCGCACCCGCAACAGCTCAGGCGCCCGATCAGGGTCGGCGAGCTCGGTCAGCATGGACTCCCAGGGACGCAAGGTCCGCGACAGCTCGATCCACCCCGTCCGCCGGGCATCACGTCGGCCCGCCGACCGCGCGAGCGGCTCGGGATCGGACTCCCACTCGTCAGCGCCCCGGCCACCGTCCCACTCGGCCTCCTCGGCGGCGCGGGTCTCGACGATGGACCAGCGTCGGCGCACGAGCACCGTGTTGGGCCGCATGACCGGCCCGGCCCACACGACCTCGCGCTTGATCTCGGGATCGCGGAGGAAGGCGGACGACCCCTCCGCCACCGAGCCCTGTTGCGGCAGACCGAGATCGACGAGGTACCCGAAGTCGTCCGACGCGAAGCCCAGCCGCAGGCTGACGGGACCCTTGCGCCTGGTGCCCTCAGCGGCATACCCCTGCTTCCGCGTGCCGCCCAACGTCGCTGGTCCCGCCCACAGGGCCGACTGCAAACCGCCCTCACGCGCGAGCGAGCCGATGACCTCACCGCGGCCACAGCCGGCGAGCAGCCGCAACGCGCGGTAGAGCGACGACTTGCCCGACCCGTTGGCGCCGGTGACCACGTCGAGGCCGTGGAGCGGCACGACCACGTCCCGCAGCGATCGATAGCCCGAGACTGCGACGCAGGTCAGCATCATGCACATGCCGTGCTGGGTCAGGCGTCCGGGTTGACCCCGTCACCACCAGCGCCGGTTGACCACGCCGGCAGCTCCTGAAGCGCCCACCGGTTGCCGTCCGGGTCGGCGAAATGGACGAAACGGCCCCACGGTTGCTCATCGACCTCCGACACGGCGACCCCGCGCTCGGCCAGCTCGGCGCGGCTCGCGGCCGCGTCCGCGACCACCATCTGCAGGTTGTCCAGAGACCCCGGCGCCATCTCCGTCAGACCGTTGCCAATCGCGATCGAGCATGAGGAGCCCGGGGGCGTGAGCTGAACGAAGCGGACGTCGTCGCTCACCGTGTGGTCATGGTCGGCGTGGAAGCCGACCCTGACGTAGAACTCCTTGGCCCGATCGACATCGCTCACGGGCACTGCCACCAACTCCAGCTTCATGTCCATGTCCTCACGCTAGGGGCCAGCACCGACGCTGCCGCCGACCTGGCCCACTGATCACCCTGACGACTCAGGGGGTGAGCGCGCGTGGCCACTCCTTCATCGTCGCTCCCAGCGGAACGTGAGCTTCTGACCCGGCTGGAGCTGGGCCGCCCGGTCGACGTCGGCCGTGCGCACGACGGCGATGACGGGGTAGCCGCCGGTCACCGGGTGGTCGTTGAGGAAGAGGACCGGCAGTCCGTTGGGCGGCACCTGGATCGCTCCCCGCACCATCCCCTCGCTCGGCAGCTCCACGTCACGCCAAGCCGCGTGCCGCTCGATCGGCTCGCCTTCCAGACGAATCCCCTTGCGGTCGCTGCGTCCGGAGACGGACCACTCGTACTCGGCGAGACTCTGGGGCCGGGCGAACCAGTCCTGCCTCGGCCCCGGCAGGACGGCCAGCTCGACCGGGCCGGACGGTGGAGAGGGCAGTGGCGCGAGGTCGACGTGCGGGAAGTCGTCCCACGCGGCCCCGACCTCGAGCACCTGCCCCGACCGCAGCGGTTCCGGGCCGAGGCCGGACATGGTGTCGGTCGCCCGGGAGCCGAGGACCTCCGGCACGGCCAGCCCACCACGGAAGGAGACGTACGTGCGAAGCCCGCTCAGCGGCATACGGAGACACAGCTCTTGTCCGTCACGCACCACGAAGGGTGCGGCGTAGGGGACCGCGCGCCTGTCCACCTCGGCCGGAGCGGGTGCCCCGGTGAGGCACGCGAGGAGGTCGCCGCGGGCCCGCAACCGCAGACCGCCGAAGGTGGCCTCGAGCGCTCCGAGACCGGCCGGATTGCCGAGCAGCCGACCGCCGACGAGGTAGGACGAGACGTCGGCCGCGCCCGCGCGCCCGACTCCCACGGCGAGGTGGCCGCGCCGACCGAGGTCCTGGACGAGGGTGAGCGGACCCGGCTCCACGACCTCGATGCCGCGGCTCATCGGCGGACCTCCACGAAGTGCACGGTCGTGCCCGGCACGAGCAGTGCTGGTGGCTGGCGCGCGACGTCCCAGAGGACGACGTCGGTCGTCCCGATGAGCTGCCAGCCGCCCGGAGACTCTCGAGGGTAGACACCGCTGTACTCCCCTGCGACAGCGACGGACCCGGCGGGCACACGGGTGCGCGGCTCTGCGTGGCGAGCGACGTGGAGTCGCGGGTCGCCCCCGACGAGGTACGCGAACCCGGGGGCGAACCCGCCGAAGCCGACCCGCCACGGTGTCGCCGTGTGCGCCCTGACCACCTCGTCCACGCGAAGTCCGGTCAGCCCCGAGACCTCCTCGAGGTCGGGCCCGTCGTAGCGGACCGGTATCTCCACCGCCGGTGAGTCGGCCGCCGGGGCCGCACGGCCGGCACCGGCGGTCGCCTCGGCCACCGCACCGGCCAGCGCGTCGAGGTCGGTCGTCGGGCGGGCGACGACGAGCAGCGTCCGCGCGGCTGGGACGAGCTCGTCCACCTCGGCCCACACGCCGATGTTCGCCGCGACGAGCGGCGCCAGGACCGCGTCGAGGGCAAGCACCGCGTCGATGTCGTCGGTCTCGACGAGCAGCGCCGCGTCGCCCATCGGCAGCAGCCGGACGCTGGGGCCGACCGGCGACGTGGAGGATCCCTGCGGCGACATGGCGGCCTACCGCGTGAACGGGGCGATCTCGACGCCAGCCCCGGTCAGGGCGGCCCGGAGGGCCCGGGCGATGTCGACGGCACCCGGTGAGTCGCCGTGGGTGCAGATGGAGTCCGCTCGGACCTCGAGCTCCGTGCCGTCGATCGCGGTGATCCGGCCCTCGACGGCGAGGCGCACCATCCTGGCTGCGACCTCGCCAGGGTCGTGCAGGACCGAGCCCGCCTCGCGGCGCGGGAGGAGGTGGCCCTCCGGCGTGTACGCGCGGTCCGCGAACGCCTCGGACACGGTGCGCAGACCGGCATCCGCCGCGATCCGAAGGAACGCCGACCCCGGTAGCCCCACGACCGGCAGGGACGGGTCGACGGCGGCGACCGCGGCGACCACCGCCGTCGCCTGGGTCTCGTGGTCGACGATCGCGTTGTAGAGGGCGCCGTGCGGCTTGACGTACTCGACCCGGGTCCCCGCAACCCTGCACATCGCCTCGAGCGCGCCGATCTGGTAGATCACGTCGGCGGTCAGCTCGTCCGCGTCCATGTCGATGAAGCGCCGCCCGAAACCGGCCAGGTCGCGATAGCCGACCTGGGCCCCCACCACGACGCCACGCTCGGCGGCCTGTGCGCAGGTCCGCTGGAGGGTGAGGCTGTCACCGGCGTGGAAACCGCAGGCGACATTGGCGCTCGTGACGATGTCGAGCATCGCCGCGTCGTTGCCGACCGCCCAGATGCCGAGCGACTCGCCGAGGTCCGAGTTGAGGTCGATCCGCTGTCCGGTCGTCATGCCATCTCCTCCGGTGCGGGCAGTCACCCGTGCCCAGCCAGCGTAGTAATTCTTCACCAATCCGCCGTCGGTGCCACCGCCAGACGGCATTGAACCCTATGGTGACCTCTCCCGGGCGGCGGACCGGTCGGCCGCGGTCCACGATGGTTCGCTACCTCGACCACGACGGCGGTTACCTCGTCTGGGGAACGGGCAGCGGTTCGCCGACCGGCCCTGACTGGTTCGGCAACCTGCGCCGTGCTCGTGAGGCGACGGTCGAGATCGGCACCAGGGCCGAGGCAGCCGCGGTGGCAGGATGAGGGATGGCCGACCTTCCGACCCGAGCGCTGGCAAGGGGTTTCCGGCTGGCTGCGGTCCCGGCCGGCTTCGTGGGTCGCCGTGTCATCGGCCTGGGCAAGCGGGTTGGTGGCCGGCCCGCTGAGGCAATCGCGGCGGAGGTGCAGGCTCGGACCGCCGAGCAGCTGTTCAGTGTCCTGGGGCAGCTGAAGGGTGGCGCGATGAAGGGTGGGCAGTGGCTCTCCGCGATGGAGGCGGCCCTGCCCGAGCAGCTCGCCGGACCATATGGTGAAGCGCTGACCAAGCTGCAGGAGGCGGCACCCGCGATGCCGATACGGACGGTGCACGAGGTGCTCATCGAGCAGCTCGGGCGCCAGTGGCGCACCAGGTTCGCCGAGTTCGACGACGAGCCGGCGGCCGCGGCGAGCATCGGCCAGGTCCACCGTGCCGTGTGGCGAGACGGCCGCCAGGTCGCCGTGAAGGTGCAGTACCCCCACGCCGGGGAAGCCCTCGCGACCGACCTCCGGCAGCTGGACCGGCTCGTGCCGGTGCTGCGTGTGGCGGTGCCCGGGCTGGACGCGGACGACCTGTTCGGCGAGCTGACGACCCGCATCTTGGCCGAGGTCGACTACGAGCAGGAGGCTGCGGCGCAGGCGGAGTTCGCACGGGCGTTCCGCGACGATCAAGACTTCGTGGTCCCGGGCGTGGTCCATGGCGCGCCACGGGTGCTCGTCTCCGAGTGGGTCGACGGCACCTCGGTGGCGCAGATCGCTCGCCACGGCAGCCCGTCCGAACGTGATCGGGCCGGCCTGCTGCTGTGCCGGTTCCTGTTGTCGTCCCCGCCGCGGGTGGGTCGGCTGCACGGCGACCCCCACCCCGGCAACTTCCGGCTCCTTGCCGACGGACGGCTCGCGGTCATCGACTTCGGCTCGACGTTGGCGACGCCAGCTGGCTGGTCGCCGCGGCTGACCGCATTCCTGCGCGCCGGACGCGAGCGCGCGGCCGAGGATCTGATCAGGCAGGCTCGCGCCGCGGGAGTGGTTCGGGATAGCGAGGTTACCGACCAGGCGCTCCTGGATCTGGTGGACCCGCTGCTCGAGCCGCTCCGGGCAGAGCAGTTCACGTTCACCCGGCCCTGGCTGCGCGGCCTGACCACACCGTTTTCCGATCCCCGGTCGGCAATCTCTCGGACGCAGCGGAGGCTCCACATTCCCGTGCGCTACCTGCTGGTCCAGCGGGTGGCGGCCGGAACGACTGGAGTGCTCTGCCTGCTCGGAGCCTCGGTGCCGCTCGCTGCCGAGGCAGCCGCGTGGCTGCCCCACTTCGGCCGGGTCGAGGACTGAGCGGCTAGGCCTGCTTCGGCGGCGAGAAGCGGTCGTCGTCCGGTGACAGATCGGTGAAGGGCACCCCCTCGTCAGGACTCGACCAGTGCGGGGCCGTGCCGTCGCCGGGCCGGAGCCCCTGCACGATGATCCCGCCGGCGCCGATCCCGGTCTCGCGCTCCGCCGCGTCCTCGACGTGGCGGCCGGCTTCGGCTCGCACCGACAGCTGTCTCCACAGCGCCGCCGCCACGCGGACCGCCGGGCGCCCCAGCAACAGCACCAACGCGCCCGTGAGAAGGACGAGTGCGGCGTTCTCGCCCAGACCCGCCGGCAAGGTGGTCATCTCGGCAACAGGGCCGTTACCTCCACTCCAGTGAGCGACCTCCGCGGCGCGTTCGGCCACGCCCTTGGCCACCAGGACGCATCCTGCAGCGGCGCCGGCCAGTCCGAGCTTCTGCGCATGCCTGCCGCGGTGCACCATCCCCACGGCCGTTGCTGACAGGGCCATGACGAGAACGAGGACGTGGACGACCAACGGGACCGCTGCCACTGGGAAGTCCGGGGCCCGTTCGTCGGCGATGACGTGCAGCCGACCCCAGGACCAGAACCACAACTCAGGCTGTGACTCAACCGCGGGCCAGGTCAGCCGCCACGCCGGCCAGACGATCGTCGGCAGTGCCAGCAGCACCCCCGCGACCGCGAGACGCATTCCCCACCGCCATTCGCGGACGACCGTGTCCACATCCCATTGTGACCCGGATCCTCCATTTGGCCACACCGCTCTTCGGCGGCCTGCCTAGCGGGCGCCGAAGGTCTCGGCCACCTCGAGCAGGCGGGTGTTGGCCTCGGTCTCGCCGATCGTGACGCGGACGCCATCGTCGCCGTACTGCCGCACCATGAGCCCGGCCTCCTCGCAGGCCTCCGCGAAGGCGGTGGAGTCGGCCCCGAGCGGGAACCAGACGAAGTTCGCGTCCGACGCCGGCAGCTTCCAGCCCTGGTCCTGCAGGCCCTGCACGACCCGCTCGCGCTCCTCGACGATCGACTCGACCCGCTCCTTCAGCTCGTCGAAGGCATCGAGCGAGGCGACCGCCGCCGCCTGGGCGATCGAGTTGACCCCGAAGGGTGTCGCCGTCTTACGAATCGCGGCGGCGACCTCACGGTGCGCGACGGCGAAGCCGACTCGCAGCCCGGCCAGCCCGTATGCCTTGGAGAAGGTGCGCAGGACGACGACGTTGGGCCGCTCGCGCCAGACCTCGAGACCGCGGACCGCCTCTGGGTCGCGGACGAACTCGACGTAGGCCTCGTCGATCACGACGATGACGTCGCTGGGGACCCGGTCGAGGAAGGCGTCGAGCTCCGCGCGGTGCACCGACGGCCCGGTGGGGTTGTTCGGCGTGCAGACGAGCACCACCCGCGTGCGCTCGGTGACGGCGTCCGCCATCGCGTCGAGCCGGTGCCGGGCCTGGTCGTCGAGAGCGACCAGGACGGGAGTGGCGCCGGCCAGCTGTGTGACGATGGGGTACGCCTCGAACGACCGCCAGGCGAAGACGACCTCGTCCCCGGCATCGCACGCGGCCTGGACGACCTGGGCGAGGACGGCGACCGAGCCGGTCCCCGTCGCGATGCAGTCCGCCGAGACGCTGAGGGCGCGACCGAGACGCTCGCGCAGCTCCACGACGGCCATGTCGGGATAGCGGTTGACGGATGCCGCCGCCTCGTTGATCGTCGTCAGCACTGACGGGAGCGGCCCGTAGGGGTTCTCGTTGGACGACAGCTTGTAGGGCGTCACGCCGGCTCGAGCCGTGGCGGGCTTGCCCGGCTTGTAGTCCGGCATCCGGCCGAGGACCTGTCGCAACCGCACGGTCGGAGAGGAGCCGGGTGCGGCGGGAACGGGCTGCTCGTCGTCGTCGCTCATGCCGCCCACTCTATTGAGCCGGCCGGGAGGGACGGGAGGGCTGGGAGGGTCCCGAAAGGTGGACCGGGCTCAGCGGCATACGACCGCATGTGGCTAGGCTCACACTGTCGCGCCGACGCCGCCTCGACGCATTCGTTCGACCACACACGAAGGACGCTGCTCATGCGCATCGGCATCCTCACCGGAGGCGGGGACTGTCCCGGCCTCAACGCCGTCATCCGCGGCGCGGTCCGTGCCGCGGAGGTGACCTACGACAGCACGGTCGTCGGGTTCCGCAACGCCTGGCGGGGCGTGATGGACAACGACTTCGAGCTGCTCGACGTCGACCGCTGCCGTGGCATCCTGCCGCTCGGCGGCACCATCCTCGGCACGAGCCGCGACCAGCCGTTCGCCTTCGAGGACGGGCTCAAGAAGGTCCGCAAGGCCTACGCCCGGCACGGGCTCGACGCGATCCTCGCGGTCGGCGGCGAGGGCTCGATGAACGTCGTCTCCCGCCTCCACGACAGCGGCTTCCCCGTCGTCGGCGTCCCCAAGACGATCGACAACGACATCTCCCTGACCGAGATGACGTTCGGCTTCCAGACGGCAGTCCAGATCTGCACCGACGCCATCGACCGGCTCCACACGACGGCCGAGTCCCACCACCGGGTCCTCGTCGTCGAGGTCATGGGTCGACACGTCGGACACATCGCCACCTGGTCGGGCATCGCCGGCGGCGCCGCGATCACGCTCGTCCCCGAGGAGCCCTTCGACATCGCGGAGGTCTGCGAGCGGATCGTCCATCGGCACCGCAAGGGCCGCTTCGCGACGATCATCGTCGTCGCGGAGGGCGCCGTCCCCAAGCCGGGGACGATGGAGCTGCCCGTGCCGGAGATGGACCGCTACGGCCACCAGGTCCTCGGTGGCATCGGCTCGATCCTGGCCCGCGAGATCCAGGGTCGCACCGGCATCGAGAGCCGGATGACGGCCCTCGGACACATCCAGCGTGGCGGGTCGCCGGTGGCGTTCGACCGGGTCCTCGGGACCCGGTTCGGGATCGCGGCGGTCGAGGCGGCGATGGACAGCGCCTGGGGCGAGATGGTCGCGCTCCAGCGCGGACACATCGTGCGCGTTCCGGTGAAGGAGGCCATCGGCGAGCTCAAGATGGTCGACCCGGACCTGCTGCGGATCAACACGATGTTCCGGCCGCGCATCGTCGGCGACGAGCACCCTGGTCTTCCCGCCGATCGACTTGAGCGCGTGGAAGACTGACGCCCATGCTGATGAACTTCCTGATCAAGACCGTCATCAACGGCGTCGCCCTGTGGATCGCCGCCCTCCTCATCGACGGCATCGAGTTCGACCAGGGGGACAGCACCTGGGAGACGGTGACGACCGTGGTCCTCGTCGCGCTGGTGTTCGGCGTCCTCAACACCTTCGTGCGCCCGATCGCGAAGCTCCTCTCCCTGCCCCTCATCATCCTGACGCTGGGCCTGTTCGTCTTCATCGTCAACGCGCTGATGCTCCAGCTGACGTCGTGGCTGTCGGGCAAGCTGGGTCTGGCGTTCACCGTGCAGGAGTTCTTCTGGGACGCGATCCTCGGATCTCTCGTCATCACCTTTGTCTCGATGATCCTCGGTTTCTTCAACCCCAAGGACTGACAAGCGAATTGGCCGTATGCCGCTGAGCCCGCCTCCGCTCGGAAGCGGGCTCACGCGCGTGGCGGGGTCCCGTTTCGGTCGAGTGTGCAGTTGTGCGCGCCCTCGCCGCGTCGAGTGTGCGTCCGCCGGCGTCGATCAGGCCAGGTCGAACGCGAGTGCGGGAGCGGTATGCACGTGGCGAAAGCGACCGCGGCCCTACTTGGGGGGCAGTGAGCGGGCGTAGCCGAGGCCGCGCTCGACCCAACGACGCAAGTCGGCGTCGTCGTCGACCGCCGACGGATCGACGCGGAGCCAGCCGTTCATGCTCCGGCCGCCCATCTGCATCCGCTCAACCCCGGGCTCGGCGAGGAGCGCCGCCGTCTCGGTCGGGTCGACCCGGGCGAGCAGGCCGCCCTGACCGCTCGCCGCGACCGCCATATGGCCGCCGGCGAGGAACGCGAGACCACCGAACATCTTCTTCTCGACGACATCTGCGTCCATGCCGATGGTGAACCTGATCCGGTCGGCGAGCTCCTCGTCGTAGGCCATGGCAGCAGTATGGCTCTCAGTCGAGACAGAACTCGTTGCCCTCGGGGTCGGTCATGACGATGTGACCACCGGACATCGGGGGTGCGGGCTCGAACCGCTTGACCCTGGTCGCTCCCAGGGCCACCAGCCGCTCGCACTCCTGCTCGAGAGCGGCCATCCGCTCGTCGCCGTCGAGGCCGGGCGCGGCGCGGACGTCGAGGTGGACCCGGTTCTTGGCCGACTTCGGCTCGGGCACCTGCTGGAAGAAGACGCGGGGCCGCGAGCCTGTTGGGTCCACGATCGCCGAGGCCGACCCGTGCCGCTCGGGTGGCACGCCGGCCTGGGTGAGGAAGGACGTCCACGCGTCCAGCACCTCGCTGGCCGGGGTAGCGGGCGGGAGGTTGCTGCCCGGCGGCGGCTGGATGACGAAGTCCAGCGCCTCGGCCCAGAACAGGCTCAGACGGATCGGGTCTGCGGCGTCAAAGGTCACCTGGATGTCTCGGCTCATGACAACCCATGGTGCCGCTCCCCACCGACAGTCGACGTGGAGTGGGGGTCAGCGGCCGTTCGTGCCGTTGGGATGGGCGACGAGGCCCGACTGGTAGGCGATGACGACGAGCTGCGCCCGGTCGCGCGCGCGGAGCTTGGTCATCGCCCGGCTCACGTGGGTCTTCGCCGTGGCGGCACTGAGCACCAGGCGCTCGGCGATCTCGTCGTTGGACAGCCCATGGGCGACGAGTGCGACCACCTCGAGCTCGCGGGGCGTGAGGACGTCCAGGGCCGACGAGTGTTCGCACCGCTGACCATGCACCTCTACCGGCGCCGGGCCCGAAGCCCTGGGGGCGCCGCGTTGGCCGACGGCAACGTCCGCATCGAGGTCCTGGGTCCCCCCGGCCCGGTTCTGGACAAGGCGCTCGAGAACAACCGCGCCAACGGGGTCCAGGTGACCGTCGCGGAGCGCGGCCT
>NZ_DATEEY010000086.1:0-2543 GCF_035280925.1 Intrasporangium sp.
GCGTGCTCTCAAGCTTCCGAGCGCTTCGCCGCTCCCGTGGTGTTCTTAGCTCCCGGGGGCACGTGTGCGGCCGGAGGGACGATAGGTCTCCCAAACCAGCGTCTATGAAGCTGGTTGCCGCGGTCGTCTCGTGCCCCCTACATCGCTACCGCTAGGGTTTCGTTTGGCATCTCGTAATCAACGTCCCGTTACTATTGGTCGAGTATGGGAAATGAGAAAGCCGAAGAAAACCTACGGGTCAACGGGGACAATTAGGGTGTCGCCCACGGTGAGGCTGCGCGGCCAGACCTACTAGGCGGTCCGAACCAGGTGGTCAGCGCGTCGCGCAACCCGGTATCTGTGCCGTCCCCCACCCAGGCGACGTATCCGTCGGGTCTGATCAGTACGGCGGCGGGGGCCGCTACTTGGCCCAGGACCGGAAGCTCACAATCGCCGTCATACTCGGCGTCGATCGCCGATATTCGGTGTGCCCATGGAGTGACGTCGAGGTCGCCGGGCTCGCCGAGGTTGAGCAGCACCGGCCGGGCATCGTGCAGCAGGGCGAACACCCGCAGCGGGCCGTCGGCGGTGACGAGGTCGAGATCGGGCACGCGGCGCCCGAGCAGCGGGTGTCCCTCGCCGAGGTCGTACCGGATGCCCAGGCCGGACATCTCCGCGGCGAGTCGTCTGCGAGGCTCGTCCATGACTAGCAGCTCGGTCATGGTGTCGCGCGCTGCCTCGGTGCGCTCGTCGGTCCTGCTGAGCGCGACCTGCGCCATGGTGTTGCGCAGCACGCGGGCGGCGACCGGGTGGCGCTCGGCGTGGTATGTGTCCAGGAGGCTTCCCCGAGACGTCTGGTGAACCACCTGGGCCAGCTTCCACCCCAGGTTCACCGCGTCCTGCACACCGGTGTTGAGGCCCTGCCCACCCACCGGGTAATGAACGTGCGCGGCGTCGCCCGCGAGCAGCACACGCCCTTCGCGGTAGGACGCCGCCTGCCGGGTCACGTCGGTGAACCGGGAGATCCAGGTCGGGCTGTGCGTCCCGAAGTCCGTCCCGTAGGCGACGGCGAGCGCCTCACGGAGATCCTGCAGGGTGGGCTCGCTGGTGTGTTCGACGAGCTTTTCGGTCAGGACGACCCGGTACGGCCCTCCGCCCTGCGCCGGATCTACGGGACCGATGCTACCACCCTCGCGGCGCATGCCGAGCACCGGCTCCTCGTCCATCTCGACCTCGGCGATCAGGTTGCTGGTTGTCGGACCCCACCCGGGGAACCCGATGCCGGCCGCCTTGCGGACCAGGCTGCGTCCTCCGTCGCACCCGACGAGGTATTCCGCCCGCAGCGACCGGCCGTCTGAGAGCTCCACGTCGACGCCGGTGTGGTACCGCACGATACCCGTCGCCTCACGTCCGCGATGGATCGGCACCGCCAGCTCGCCGACCCAATCGGCCAGTATGCGCTCGATGTGGTTCTGCCACAACGCGAGGCCGTAGTTGTGCCGGGTCGGAAAGTCGCTGATGTCCAAAGGCGTCCCGGCGAATCCCGCGACCTGGGCCACCTGCCCCTCCGACAGGAACCGATCGGCGATCCCGCGCTGGTCGAAGACCTCGATGGTGCGCGAGTGCAGACCGCCCGCGCGCGAGCCGGGGAGGTCCTGGCTTCGACGCCGCTCGACGATGGCCACGTCGACGCCCGCCAACGCCAGCTCGGCCGCGAGCATCAACCCCGTCGGGCCTCCTCCGGCGATCACCACCGCATGCTCGGTCATAGCCACACCCCCGTCGGTATCACGCCGGTCTCGACCAGCGCATCACGTCCCTCCGCCACGACGGCGACCGTGTCGAGCTCCGCGCCGAGTGCCCGTAACCGCACCGCGAGCCCCGCCATCGGTTCGACGTCCCCGCGCGGCCCATACGTCGACGACAACGCACTCACTTCCCTTCTCCCGTCTCCGTAGGTACTGGCTTCGGCCGGTATCCTGCGGCACGACCGGGGGGCTTGACGCAAGCCCCCGGTGCGCTGTGTATTGGAAGTGGAAAGGAGCGAGCAAGTCCAGGAGGGAAGCCTGGCGATGCCTGAAGCGCTACATCGCCCGCGAGACCTACCGCGCCATCTTGCTGGACGCCAGGGCCTACCTCCCGTCGGGTCAACAAGATAGGAGCGTCGAGGTCTGCAGTGAGGCTGTGCGTCCGCACGTGGTGGGCGGCGGACGCGCCGGGTGCCCTGGGTCGCATCGATAGCCTCACGGGAAGTCCGCCGCGGTGATGCCGTCGGGGTGCCCGGGCGGCCACTGAACCAGCTCGATCCGGTAGCCGTCCGGGTCGGTGAGCCAGCTCGTCCAGAAATCGTCGGAACCGTCCGGTGACTTCGGTGGTTCCGCATCGATTCCCTGGGCCGTGAGACAGTCGATGGTGTCGTGCAACGCCTCCACCTGGATGACGAAGTGGTTCAACCCGCCCGGGTCGACCTGGCCACCTCTGGGCTCGTAGACGAGTTCGAGGCTGACGAACTCGTCGCCGGGAAGCTTGAGCATCGTCAGGCTGCCGAACGCTGTCTCAGGCAC
>NZ_DATEEY010000087.1:0-20093 GCF_035280925.1 Intrasporangium sp.
CCGTCCAGCTGTACGGCGAACCACGTCCCACCGTTCAAGGCGATGTCGTGGCACTTGACCTCGTGCTTGCCCTCGTGCGCGTAGTAGTAGAGCGGGTGCCCGGCATAGGTCACCTGCGTGGCGCCGTCCGTGCGGCTCGTCGTCCCGAGCAGTTCCGGCTGCGCGCCCGCTCCGGCTGCGGGGGCACCCTCGGTCAGGACGGGTGGCCAGGCCTCCGCGCATTCGTCGTAGCAGGCCGGGGTGGAGGTCGTCTCGACGTCGAAGATGTAGACCGCCTGTCCCGTGCTGTCGAACAGCACGGTCCCGAACGTGCTGTCGCCACCGATGATCTCCGTCCCGTGCATCATTGGCTCCGACGACATGGGCGTCGAAGCCGGCTTGCTCGTTTGGGCCCCGCCGGCAGCGGAAGTGGCGCCCATGGACTCGGACGTGCCGGAGTCCATGGCGCCGCATGCCGCGGTTGCGCACAGGAGGAGACCCGCGGAGCCGATGAAGAGGGGACGGACGGAGCTGGGTGTCCTCATGTCTCCAGTCTTCGAGGGCCGAGGCGAGGCGACAACCGTCCGGCGCCTGACGAAGTTCTTACGGCCGCATCGGCCGTCAGTGGCGCGTCTTGAGGAAGATGTCGACCTCGTCCTTGTCCTGCGGTTTCCCGGGGCGGACGAGACCGGCGTCCTCGAGGGACGTGCGCAGGTCCTCGTCGAGCTCCTCGAAGGCCGGGCCGCGAAGCGCCTTGGCGCGCTGGTTCGCGCTCAGTCCGCTCCACCAGCGCTCCAGCTGCTCAGTACGATCGGTCATGGCACTGCTTCCTCTCCGTCAAGGGCGATAGAGCCCTGGGCCACGGCCGCTTCGATGGTCAGGTTCCGCCCAGCCGCGTAGGCGCGATTCCACTCGTCATTGTCTCCGTCGGACCGCGCCCGCGTGACGAAACGGTCGAGAATCGCCCTGTCGGGGGCGGTTCTGGGCATGCCCACCGCTTCCCGGTGCCGGTCGGCGGCCCCCACGAGCGCGGCCGCGCGCTGCCCGTCGCCGAGCGCCGCCCAGACGGACGCGAAGTTCTCCACCACGCAGATGGACAGCTCCATGTCGCCGAGCGCGATCGTCGAGGGCGCCGTGTCGAGCAGTTTGCGCAACGCCGGCCGCGGGCCCTCGGCATGGAGAAGCGCGCTGATCAGGTTGGTCTGGTTGATCGCCACACCCCACGGGTCCTGACGGGCCTCATCGGCCTCGATGGCGCGCCGCGCCGCCTGAGTTGCGGCGGCGTAGTCGCCACGGTCGATGTGGATGGGCGCCAGGTTGGTCAGCCCCGTGGCCTCACGCTGCTTGTCGCCGATCTGTCGCGCGAGCTCGATGCTGCGCTCGATGAGCTCACGCGCAGCCTCGACATCTCCCTGTTCGCGCCGGCCGATGCCGAGGCTGTTGGACTCCCGTGACTCGCGGGAGACGTCATCGAGCCGGTGCGCCATGGCCAGGGCGCGTTCGAGCACTTGGGTACCGGCGGCGATGTCGTTCTGCTGCAGGGCGAGGATGCCATGTCCGTGGAGTGCGTCGACGATCTGTGGTGAGTCGCTCTGGTGTCCCTTGTCGAGCAGGGCCATCGCCCGGTCGGACCAGCCTCGGCCCTCCTGCACATAGCCGAAGCGGTACCAGTACGTGTCCATCGGCTCGAGGAGCTCCAGCCCGAGCTCGAACCGTTCACGGGGTGCTGTGGGAGACAGGGTCCAGTCGAGCGCCGCGCGCAGGTCCTCGATGACGGACTCGAAGCGGTCGAGCGCCCCGAGCTGCCGCGGACCGGCGTGGAGCACGGCGCTGAACTCGCGAGCGACCCGGATGCACCACTCCGCGTGCCTCTGCCGCGCTGCATCGGCCTCGCCCTGCTCCTCGAGCCGATCGAGTGCGAAGCGCCCGATCGTCTCCAGCAAATAGACCACCGGCTCCCCGTCAGGCCCGTCGCGGACCTCCAGCAGGCTCGCGTCGACGAGGTCGGCGACGACGTCCAGCGGATCGCGCCCCTCTCCTTCGACGACCGCCTCAACGGCGTCGAGGCCGATGCGGCTCGAGAAGACACCGAGCTGCCGGAGGACCCGGCGGTCCGACTCGGTGAGCATGTCGTAGCTCCACGAGATCGTCGCCGTGAGGGTGCGCTGTCGCTCCGGGCGGTCCCCTTCGAGCACGGCCTCTCCGAACCAGCGGTCGAGCCGCGCGAGGAGGCCGCGCGGGCCGAGCAGGCGACTGCGGGCGGCCGCAAGCTCGATCGCGAGGGGGAGCCCGTCGAGTCTCCGGCACAGCTCGACGACGTCGTCCACGGTGTCCGTCGTCAGGGCGAAGCTCGGCCTGACCATGCGCGCCCGCTCGACGAACAGCCGCACTGCCGGACTCTGCTCGACGACCTCCCGAGCCAACCGCCCCCTTGTCGCACGCGGCACGGACAGCGGCGACAGCGGGTACTGCCATTCTCCGACGAGGTGCAGCGGGCGGCGGGAGGTGACGAGGGCGGTGACCAGAGGGGCGGCCTGGAGCAGTTGGGCGACGACGTCGGCTGCGTCGGAGATCTGCTCGAGGTTGTCGAGGACGAGGACCGCGCCACGTTCGCGGAGGAAGGCGAGGGTGCGCTGCGCGGGGGTCTCCTCGGCGGTGCCCATCGGCGCTCCCACGGCCTCCCCGATGCCGGCCCACATGACGGTGGCGCGGTCGGCGCTCTGGAGCGGCACGAAGAAGACGTCACCGGGGGCCCGGGCCTGCAGCTCCTTCGCGGCCGCGACGGCCAGACGGGTCTTGCCGGTGCCTCCGGGGCCGGTCAGCGTGACCAGCCGGGCACCGTCGGACTGGATCGCCGCCGTGATGGCCCGCAGCTCCGCATCCCGTCCGAGCAGGTCCGTGCGATACACGGGCAGGTTCGCCGCCATCCCCAGGGTGCGGAGGGGCGGGTGGGTCTGGGCGAGCCCGGGCGCGACGATCTCGTACAGGTGCTCCGGGTCGGTCAGGTCCTTGAGCCGGTGCCGCCCCAGGTCCAGGAACAGCTCGGCCGGCAGCGCCTCGGACACCAGAGCGTGGGTTGCCTGCGAGATGACGATCTGACCCCCATGGGCAGTCGCCATGATCCGGGCTGCGCGGTGGATGTCGATCCCGATGTAGTTGTCCTCGTGCACCTGCGGCTCACCGGTGTGCAGCCCGATCCGCACCCGCAGCGACCGTCCCTCGGGCCAGTCGTGCTCGGCGAGCCCGCGCTGCACGTCGATGGCCGCGGCGACCGCGTCCGTTGCCGAGGTGAAGACGACGAAGAAGCTGTCGCCCTCGGTCCCGACCTCCCGACCACCATGCTTGGCAAACACGTCCCGCAGGATGACCCGGTGTGCGGAGAGGGCTTCACCCCAGCGCGGTCCCAACCCGGTGAGGAGAGATGTGGAGCCCTCGATGTCGCTGAACAACAGCGTGAGGGTCCCGCGGGGGAGGGGACTCATAGTCGACAGTCTCTTCCCCTTCACGGTCGCCGTCACGAAATCCGCCGATCACGTGCGCGAGTGCCGCGCGAAGCTGTGCGCGTCCACGTCTGCGGTGACGCATCCGTCGGATCATGGGCGGACCAGGACTTGCCCTCGGCTGCCGCGCTTCTTGGGGTTTCCGCGACCTCGTCAGCGACATCACGGAGGTAGAGCGTCGTCATGCGATGGTGCCGGCACCCTGCAAGCTCCGCAACAGCGTGCTCGCAGGGACGGCTGGCGGCTGGGCCCGAATCAGCCGCCGCTGATCTGCCGGGCAACGTCCTCGGCCCGAAGATGGTCTGGCAGGGAGATCTGCATGTGCTTCACCGCAACCGGGGTGGGCACGCGAACCGCGGAGAGCACCTCGGCCTCGACACTCAGCACGAGGCGCCCATCGTCACCCTTCTGTGCCACCTGACCGGAGGCCTCGCTGAACGCCCTCGCTCCCTCCGCGTCCAGGACGAGGTCGACGGCCCCGCTGCCGTCGGGGGCAGGGGTGGCCGTGGTCACACCGACCCGTGCAAAGTCTGACGGCGCGACGATGACGTACTCGTCCCCGATCGCCTCGCAGTCAGGTCGCGAGCCGGGCGTGCACGTCTGCGATACAGCGAGGCCGATTGCGCCGCCGCGGTCCGACGTCGAGGCCACCGGATCTCCGGCCTTGGCCTGCCCGCACGCGCCCAAGGTGAGCAGCATGCCTGCCACCCCGACCTGCCACGACCGAATCGCCACAACGACCTCCTCGTCCCAGGACCCCGTGCTGGTCGCGCCCACCATAGCCACTCATGCGCACCTGGACGCCCACAGGTCGCGGGAGCCCACGGAGTAGCGGAGAGGCCGCTCAGAGGCCCTGCTCCGGAACCCCGGCCGGGCGGTTTGCCGGAAGCTTCGCGCCGGCGACCAGGCCGACGAGCGCCACGACCGCGAGGACGACCATCGCGAGCGCGTAGTTCCGACCCGCAGTCGCGGCGAGGCCGGCGACGAGCACCGTGCCGGCGATCGCGGTGCCGAGGGACGAGCCGAGGTTGGACACGCTGCGCGACAGGCCGGAGATCTCCCCCTGCTGCGCCTCGGGGAAGGCGGACTGCACGACATTGACCGACGGGGTGAGCATGACGCCGACACCGAGCCCGATGACGAGGAGCCCGGGGGCGAGTGCCCACGCGCTCGGCGAGACCCGGACCAGGGCGATGAGCAGCCCGATGCCGACGATGGTCACCACGAAGCCCGTGACGATGAGCGTCCGCTGCGCGCGGCGCTGGGCGAGGCGTTGCGCGGCAAGCGACGACAGGAGCACGCCGACGGTGGCCGCGGTGAAGATGACGCCCGTCTCGATCGCGTTGTATCCCCGCTCCACCTGGAGGTAGGCCGCGACCACGAAGGACACGCCCATGAGCACGAGCCACTGTGCGTTCTGCGTGACCAGGCCGAGGTTGGAGGTGCGGTTGCGGAACAGCTGGGTGGACAGCAGTGGCTCCTTCCCCGCCCGCTCCTTGGCACGCACCGAGGCGAAGAACCACACGAGCATGAGGGCGCCGGCCACCATCAGCGCGAGCATGAGCAGCAGGTTGTTGTCGGCCGCCAGGATGCCCGTGACGAGCAGGATGAGCCCGACGGCGGACAGGATCGCCCCGCCGACGTCGAAGTGCCGGGTGGGGTCGGCCGGGAGAGGGTCCTCGAGGCTGCGCCGGCTGAGCAGCACGATCAGGCCGATGACCAGCGCCTGGAACACGAACGCTGCCCGCCAGCTGATCGCCGTGGTGATGAGCCCGCCGATGAGGGGCCCGGTGGCGGCACCGATACCTGCCGCCGCGTTGATG
The DNA here is from genome assembly GCF_035280925.1 of Intrasporangium sp. GTDB lineage: Bacteria > Actinomycetota > Actinomycetes > Actinomycetales > Dermatophilaceae > Intrasporangium. The sequence goes on from NZ_DATEEY010000087.1 coordinate 5,303, forward strand.
GCGCCGAACGCCCGCGCGCGGGAGGTCATCTCGGTGAAGAGCATCGTGGCAAGGATGTACACCGGCGGGATGAGCAGCGCCGTGCCGATGCCCTCGAGGATCGAGTTGCCGATGATGAGCACCCCGAGCCCCGGGGCGACGGCGCTCACCAGAGCGCCGATGGCGTAGATGACGAGGCCGACGTTGAAGCATCGCTTGCGGCCGTAGCGGTCGGTCAGCTTGCCGCCGGGGATCATGAACGCCGCCATGACCAGGAGGAAGATCGTGATCGCGACCTGGATGCCCTGGACCGTGGTGTCCAGGTCCCGGCTCATGTCGTTGATCATCACGGTCATGTTCGAGCCCGCGAAGCTGCAGATGAACTGCGCCAGCGCGAGCGGCAGCAGCACCCCCCGCGCGACCGCGGCGGACGTGGCCTTCGCTGCTCCCTCAGCCATCCCTCCACGGTGCTGGCCACGGTCCGGGATCCACATCACGCCCGGGGGATGAGACGGCGCCAGGCGGTCGGCTGGCATGCGCCGACTGCCGGACCGTCCCCGGGCCGGCAGTATCACCTCCACATCGGCCGCGCTCTTCTCCCTGTCAGCACTGTGCGCGACGGAGGAGGAACCACCATGACCATTTCGCTGCCCGTGTTCGAGCTCGGCAGGTCCGGGCTTGACGGCGAGCGTGTCGCTGCCCTGGCGGCGGGCCTCCTCGACCTCGAAGGGGAGGTCCGCGAGCTGGAGGACCGCCTCGTGGTGGTCGACGAGAACCGGACGCTCGAGGTGTTCCCGGCCTCGGGGTCCTTCTACGCGTCGGATGCCTCGCAGCTGCACAACCCGTGGCTGCGGCCGAAGCTGCCTCCCGCCGATCGAGTTCCGGGGCTGGGCCGCGAGCTGATGGACCGCCTTGGCCTCGCACCGCGCACCGGGGACCTCGTCGAGCTCGTCGAGCTCCCGCCCGGAGGCACCTACCTGGCGACTCGCCCGCGGCGACGCGGACCCAAGGATCGGCGAGACCGGCAGCTCGACACCCAGGCCCGCTTCACGCTCGGCATCCGCAACCCGGGCATCGATTCGGAGCCGAGGCTGCTGCCGGTCATCGGCGGCGGCGGCAAGCTCACCTTCACCTTCGGCGACGAGGGCCGGCTCATCGGCGCACACGGCGGGTTCCGTCCGATCGGGGAGCCGTTCAACGTCGAGGCACTCGACGTCAGGGAGGCCTTCGACCGGCTCGGCGCCCAGGGCACCCTCGAGGACCAGCACGCCTACCTGGCCTACTACCTCGCGCCGGGCGACGTCGACCAGCGAGTCCTCGCGCCGGTGTGGGTCTTCACCTCGCGCTTCGACGTCGAGCACGCCGATGGCAAGGGCTCGTCCAGCGTGTCGTCACGCCACACCTTCGTCGCGGCCACCGAGCACGGCCCCTTCTTCCCGCAGCTCGAGGCGCAGCCCGAGCGCACCGAGCGCGCAGTCGCCTCGCGTGCTGCGCGCGCCCTCAACCCGAGCGAGGCGGGGACGAGCTGGGTCAAGCAGATCGACCAGTCCACGCCCCTGAACGGCAGCCCCCAGAACGCCCAGGGCTTCGTCGACGGCCTGAGTGCCGACGGGTGGCAGGTCAACTTCAACTGGGGCGACCTCAACGCCTGGGAGTCGGACTGGAACGCCGACGACGACACGTGGGTCGACGCCGCCGACTTCGTCTTCTACACCGGCCACGCCAACCAGAACGGCTGGGTGCTCTGCGTGCCGGGCAAGCAGCAGTCCGTCCTGCTCGGCGCGAGCGTGCCCGGGACGGCACCCAACACCCCCGGCGACCGCTATGGCCAGAACGACCTCGAATGGTTCGTCATCGCCGCGTGTGGACCGCTCCAGGACAACGTCATCTCGCCGGGTGGCGGTGACGTGCTGGGCCGGTGGGACGGCGCGTTCGACGGCCTCCACACGCTGCTCGGCTACGGCGCCATCACCTTCGACAACACGGACGAGGGGCGCAAGCTCTCGCGCTACACCCGGGACGGCATGGGCGTCATCAATGCCTGGTTCCGTACCGCGAAGGAGGTGCAGCCGGCGACGAATGGCGAGTCCGCACCGGACGGCCCGGACGTGTGGGTGGGCGCCATGTGGGTCACCAAACCGGGCGTCGACCCCTCGGGCGACCACATCTGGGGACATGGCTCCGTCTCCGCCGACCCGACGTCCCCCTCCTCCCTCGTGTGCATGTGGACGACGTGCTGACTGAGGTCACGTGACCGGGGGTGCCAGCTCAGCGGCATACGGCACGATATGTCGTATGCCGCTGAGCGCGCTTCCAGCGCAACGGAACTCAGCAACTGGCGGAGTTCAACGGCGCACGCGGTAGCGCAGGTGGGCGACCTCGTGGCCCGGCTGCACGGCGATGGGCTCGAGCTCGATGTGATCGGCTCCGAGGTGCTCGAACAGGCGCCGGCCCTCACCGAGCAGGACGGGCACGAGGTGGAGCTGGATCTCGTCGAGCAACCCGGCCCGCAGCATGCGCTGCGCGATCCACGCCCCGTGCACGAGCACGCCCTTGTCGCCGGCCGCGTCCCGGGCCCGCCGGACCGCGTCGGTGAGGTCGCTCAGGTAGGTGACGTTGGGGTAGCCCGCGAACTCCGCCGGCGGCTCGTGCCGGCTGACGATGAAGATGGGCACCCCGTCGTGGTGGTCGCCCTGCCACCCGCCCGCCGGCTCGAAGGTTCCTCGGCCCGCGATCACCGCCCCGGTCGACATGAAGTCGTCGATGACCGAGCGGTCCGCGTCGTCGAGCCGTGGCGCCGCGGCCTCGATGTCTCCTTGTCCGATCCAGTCGTGGAGCCGCTCCCCGCCGTCGCCGAGCCCGTTGCCCGGCCCGGCGTTCGGTCCGGCGATGAAGCCGTCGACGGACATCGACATGTAGAGCACGGTCGTGGACATGACGCTCTCCTTCGTCGGTGGATTCGGCGTTGGTGGTCAGCCCACCTCGGACTCCGGTGACGTCCGGTGCGCCAGTCCGTCCGTGGGGGGCAGCTCGAGGGTGTGGGAGCCGAGCGTCGCCTTCGTGGCCAGGTAGTGGGCGTTGGCGGGGGACAGGTGGACCCCGGTCGCGACGAGGGTCGTCACGGCGATCCCCAGATTGCCGAGCTGGGCAGCCTTGTCCGGGTTGTTGGTCAGCAGGGCCACCCTGGGGACTCCGAGCGCGAGCAGCATCTGGGCCGCGACGGCGTAGTCGCGCGCGTCCTCCTCGAAGCCGAGGGCCACGTTGGCCTGGTAGGTGTCGAGCCCCGAGTCCTGCAGGACGTACGCGTCGAGCTTGGCGTAGAGGCCGATGCCACGGCCCTCCTGCCGAAGATAGAGCAGGTAGCCACCGGTCTCGGACAGCCGCTCGACGGCCTCGCGCAGCTGCGGGCCGCAGTCGCACCGCTGGCTCCCGAAGACGTCTCCGGTGAGGCACTCGCTGTGGACGCGGATCAGCGGAGGAGACGCGCCGTCCCGGGCGCGGCGGGTCGGGTCGGACCGGTCGCCGAGCCCGAGGGCGACGTGCTCGAGCCCGTCGGCGAGCCCGTCGAAGGTGAAGGCCAGCGCCGTCGTCTCGTAGCCGTCGGAGAAGGACAGCGGCACCGGGACGGCGGTGCGGATGGTGGCCTCGGGCAGGCGGTCGACCATGGCTCCCCCTGTCAGCTCATGGAGAATCGGGACGAGAGCGCGTAGCGCAGGAGCACCACGTCGCCGATCTGGCGAACCTCGGCCAGGGTCGCGCGATGGTCGGGGTTCCACGGGAAGTCGCCGTCCCCGACGAAACGGGTGGCCTTCGAGCTGCCGACGAAGAAGGGTGCGACGACGAGCTGGAGCTCGTCGGCGAGGTCGGTGGCGAGCAGCTGCGTGTGCACCGTCCCTCCGCCCTCGACCATGAGGCGGCTGACGCCCCGGGCGGCGAGGTCCTCGCAGACCAGGTGCAGGCTGCAGGGCTGACCGGCGTCGACGACCGTCGCGGCGTCGCCGACCCGTGCGCGGGCCTCGGCGACGGCCGTCGACGCGCAGTAGACGAGCTTCTCCGCATCGTCGCAGGCAAAGAATCGCGACCCCGGATCGAGGTCGGCGCGGCGAGTCAGGGTCACCTTCGTCGGGGAGGGAGGCAGGCCCAGGGCCACTCGGGCCGCCCGGCGCTCGGGTGACCGGACGAGGAGCCGTGGGTTGTCCCTGCGGATGGTGGCGGCCCCGACGAGGATGGCGTCCGAGGCGGCGCGCTCGGCGTCCACCCGGTCGAAGTCGGCGTCGTTGGACAGGAGCAGCCGGTGCAGCGCGGGGCTGTCGAGGTAGCCGTCGATCGACATGCCACAGCTCAGGAGGACATACGGCCGGTCAGGCAGGTCTCGCTGGTCGGGCCGGTGACGGACGTCAGGCATGGGCGTCCTCCCGCACCAGCCTGTCCCGGCTGGCGCGGCGCAGACTGCTCACCGTGAGGATCACGGCGCCCGGCAGGCTCGCCACAAGCACAAGCCCACCGTAAACCACCGCAGTGGCGAATCCCTGGACCGCGCCGAGCCCCGCCGTCCCGAAGGCCCACGCCGCCGCGCCCTCACGGGGACCCCACCCGGCGAGGTTGACCGGGAGGGCCATGGCGAGCAGGACGACGAACGCGATGGGGACCAGTCCCAGGGGCGAGGCGACGATGCCAGCGGTGCGAGCGGCGATGAGGAACGTGGCCACGTGACCGGCGACGGCCACGATCGACGCCCCGACGACGCCCGGCCAGGTCCCGCGGCCGAGCACTGCATGGCGCACGTCGGTCGTCACGGCGTGGAGGCCGTGGGCGACGCGGGATCGGCTCCGACGGGTGGCGAGGAGCACGATGGCGACGAGGGCTGCCATGGCTGCGGTGGCTGCGGTGCCGAGCAGTGCAGGAGCTGCGAGCAACTGGCTCCGGAACGGCGACGGCACGATGAGCACCACCAGGCCGGCGAGACAGAGCTGCACCGCCTGGCCCGCCGATCGCTCCCAGACGACCGAGCGCAGGGCCCGGCCGACGTCGCCGGTGGCCCGCCCGTGGCTGAGCCCGCGGTGCACGTCGCCCACGACCCCGCTGGGCAGCGACACGTTGAGGAACTGCGACCGGTACGACGCGGTGACCGCCTCCCGCAGGGACAGGTCGAGCCCGAGCCCGCGGGCCACGAGGACCCAGCGCCACGAGGTGCACGCCGTCGTCACGAGGGCGATGCCCGAGACGGCGACGAGGGACCACGCGTCGATCCGGCCGAGCGCGTCGACCACGGGAGCCGGGCCGATCCGCCAGAGCAAGGCGACGACAACGATGGCTCCCCCTAGCGGCTGCACCCACCGCAGCCACCGGCGGGCCCGACCCATCGTCGTCGCCTCCTCGTCCCCTGACGTCCCCTCCCACTCACGACGGATGACGGCTGTTGCGCCGGTCTGGTTCATCGCCGGTTTGCTTGGTTTCGGTCCGGTTCGCTCCGGCTCGGCTCTGGCTCGGGCTCGCCTTGAGTCGAGTGTGCAGTAGACGCCGCCCGCCGCTCCCGCGTGCTTGCCCTGTGACGGGGGCGCTCAGATCCTGCTCCGCCTCGCGGAGCAGGATCCGAGTGGTGCCGCGGTGAGTCCTCGTCGAGCCTGGCGTGTGGCATGTGCCCCAGGCCGTCGGACCTCCGTCAGAGGCTGGTGCGTCAGCCGCTTGCTGCTCGGCGTGGTTCAGCTCGGCGCGAGAGTCACGAGGACGGCGGACGCCTGCTCGGCCGTGCGCGACCACGGGTGGAGTGTGAGCCGGCGCTGCCTGGCTCGGTGCCGGAGTCGCTCGCGAAGGGCGGCATCGGTCAGCCACGCCCGCAGCGCCGTGGCCAGGGCTGCCGCGTCGTCGGGGGGCAGAAGCAGGCCCGGTCTCCTGTCCTCTCCGGTGTTGTCGGCGTCGCCGTGGCCGAGGGTGTCGGGCACGCCGCCGACCGCCGTGCCGATGACGGGGAGGCCGTGCCCGAGGGCCTCGGTCACGACCATTCCGTACGTCTCGACGCGGGAGGGGTGGACGAGGACGTCGGCAGCGGCATACGCCTGGTTGAGGGCGCTGCGGTCGAGCGGGCCGACGAGCTGGACCCGGTCCCGGATACCGGCTCGGCGAGCCTGCGCGGTGATGCGCTCGACGAAGCGCGGGTCGGGGGACAGCGGGCCGGCGCAGACGCAACGCCACTGGAGGTCGGGGAGCGCGGCGAGGGCCGCGACGAGCAGGTCATGGCCCTTGATCGGCGTCACCGCGGCGACGCAGAGCAGCTCGCCGCCGGCGGGTGTGCCGGGCGCCAACGGGGATGGGTCGACGCCCGGCTCGGCCACGTGAACGCGGTGCGGGTCGAGCTGGTGCACGTGGATCACCCGATCGCGGGTCCACGTGCTGGTCGTCAGGACGGCGGCCGCGGCGGAGAGTACGGCGCGCTCGCGCGGACCCTCGAGGGGCAGGTGGACGAGGACGACGAGTGGGAGCCGATGGGCGAGGGGGACCATCGTCTCAGGGGTGTTGGACGCGAGGAGGCCGTCGACGAGCGTCAGGTCGCCGTCGGGCAGCCGGGCCGTGACGTCGTCGAGGGCTCGTCGGGAGGCGGCATCGGGCTCTGGCCACCCGCCGGGGACGAGGTGTTCGCCGACGGACCACCCCAGCGAGGTGAGCTCCTCGACGAGGCGCCGGTCGTAGGTGTTGCCGCCGCTCGGCCGCAGTTGGTCGGGGACCGAGTCGGGGATGACCGCGTGCAGGCGCCTCACACGGAGCGCTCGTAGGACGCCCAGGCGACGTGCGACTCGTGCAGGGTCACGACGATCCCGGTGACCTGGCCGGGCTCGGTCCCGAGCGAGCCGGCGGTGACGCTCTCGGCGAGCCGGTCGGCCACGATGCGGGCGAGCACCTCCGTCGACGTGTTGCGGCCGAGGGACGGCTCGTCGTCGAGGTTGCGATAGCTCAGTGCGCCGACGACGTCGTGGACCTGCTCGGTCGCGAGGCCGATGTCGAGGAGGATGCCGTCGTCGTCCAGATCCGGACCCCGGAACGTGGCGTCGACGACGAAGGTGGCGCCGTGGAGCTGCTGGGCCGGCCCGAACCGCTCGCCCTCGAAGCTGTGGGCGATCATCATGTGGTCCCGCACGGTCACGCTGAACATGGCTCTACCCCGCTGTCTCGGTGCTGTCTCGCTGTCTCGGTGCTGTTCGGTGATCTAGGTGGCTGCGTAGGTGATGGAGTGGCAGATGGCGGACCGGCTCCCGTCTGCGAGGCCGGCGAGGACCTCGGGGAGGTCGTCGAAGGGGGACCGGCCGGTGATGAGGGCGTCGAAGCCTGGGTCACGGAGCAGCTCGAGCGCGAGCGCGAGCCGCTGGGAGAAGGTGTAGCGACTGCGGCGCGCCGGGGCCAGTGACCCGACCTGGCTCGCTCGGATGCCGAGCCGCCCCGAATGGAACGTGCCGCCGAGCGAGAGCTGGACGGTGGAGTCGCCGTACCAGCTGAGCTCGATGACGGTGCCCTCGGCCCGGAGCAGGTCGAGCGAGGTCTGCAGTCCCGCCGCGGTGGCGCTCGCGTGCACGACGAGGTCGCAGTCCGCGAGGGGAAGGTCGTCGCGGTCGTCCGGTCGGGCGAAGCCGACGCCGAGACGTCGTGCCACGTCGGCGCGCGTCGGGTCGACGTCGACGAGCGTCACCTCGACGCCCGGGAACCGGCCCAGCAGGAGGGCAACGCTGCATCCGACCATGCCGGCTCCGACCACGGCGACCCGGTCACCGAGCAATGGGGCGGCGTCCCACAACGCGTTGACCGCGGTCTCCACGGTGCCGGCCAGCACGGCTCTCTCCGGGGGCACCTCGTCCGGGACGACGACGACCGCGGTCGCCGGAACGACGTAGGCGGTCTGGTGCGGGTGGAGACAGAAGACGGTGCGACCGACGAGGTCCTGCGTGTCGTCCCCGCCCTGCTCGACGACGCCGACGTTGAGGTAGCCGTACTTCACCGGGGCCGGGAAGTCGCCCTCCTGGTAGGGCGCCCGCATGGCGTCCCACTGGCTGGCCGGCACCTCGCCGCGGAAGACGAGCGTCTCGGTGCCCCGGCTCACGCCGGAGTAGAGCGTGCGGACGAGGACCTCGTCGTCCCCCGGCTCGGGCAGGCGCAGCGGTCGGATCTCGCCCCGGCCCGGCTCGACCAGCCAGAACGCGCGTTCGTCGGTCGCCACGGCGCCAGCCTAACGACGGGCCGGTGAACGAGGGCGGACCCGGCAGCGTTCTTGGTGTTGACTGGCTTGGGCGGAGGTAGCGGAATGCGGGTGGTTCCCGAGTACCGGACGAGGTTCGGGCCGGCTGATCGCGTCACCCTGGCTCGGGCGGTCCTCGCGTGCTGGGTAGCCGGTCTCGCCGCTGCCACCGCCGTCGGTGGGTCGCAGGCCCCGGCTGCGCGGGCGGGCGGCGTCAGCCCGCTCGTCTGGCTGGCCTCTGTGGCGCTCCTGCTCGACGCTGTCGACGGATGGGTGGCGCGTCGCACCGGCACGGTGAGCGCGTTCGGGGCACGGTTCGACCTGGAGGTCGACGCGTTCCTCATCGCGGTGCTCAGCCTGCACGTCGCCCGAGAGATCGGCTGGTGGGTTGCCGCGATCGGCGCTGGCCGCTACGTCCTGCTCGTGGCGCAGCAGCTCGTCCCGTGGTTGCGCATCGAGCTGCCCCCGAGTCGGTGGCGCAAGGCCGTCGCTGCGTACCAGGGGATCGCCCTCACGGCCGCGGCCGCGCACGTGCTGCCGGCGGAGGTGGCGGCCGGCCTTGTCCTCGCGGGGCTGTTGGCGCTCGCACTCTCGTTCGGGACCGAGGTCTACTCCCTCTGGCGCCTGCGGCCCTCACCCGCCGTGGAGCCGGTGCCCTCCTGCGTCGGGTCGGTAGTCGAGTGATGCGCCGGGTGGCCCTCACGGCTCTTGCCGCCGCGCTCGTGTGGGTCGCGCTCGTCGCACCGGAGGCCACGGCGCTCCTGACCCCGCTCGCCCTGTTCCGCATCCCGATCGAGGGACTCGCTCTCGTGGCGGGTGTCCTCGCCCTCCCACCGCGGTTCCGTCGCTGGCTGCTCCCGCCGGTCGGTGTGCTGCTCGCACTGCTGCTGCTCATCCGGGTCCTCGACTGGGCGTTCCGGTCCTTCTTCTACCGCCCCTACAACCTCCTGAGCGACTGGCGTTACGCCGACTCGGGCTTCGACCTGCTTCGCGACGCCACCGGTCCGACCATGGCGCTCCTCGGAGCTGCGGCGAGCGTCGTGGTCGTCGGCGGCCTGCTCGTCGCAGTCCCTCTGGCGCTGCGACGGCTCGCCGGCATCATCGACCGGCACCGGACCGGCGCGGTCCGCGGGGTTGGGGTGCTCGCAGTCGCCTGGGTCGTCCTGGCGGCAGTCGGCGTCGCCGTTGCCCCGGGCGTGCCCGTTGCGTCGTGGAGCACCGCCGCCCTCGCCTCCGAGCAGGGCGCCAAGGCGGTCGCCGACGTGCGCGACCAGGGCGTCTTCGCCAAGGAGGTCGCCGCGGACCGCTTCCAGCACGCACCCGGACCCGAGCTGCTGCAGGCGCTCCGGGGCAAGGACGTGCTCGTCGTCTTCGTGGAGAGCTACGGCAGGGTGGCCGTGGAGGAGTCGAGGCTCGTGGACGACACCCTCGAGTCCGGCACGGACAAGCTTCGTGCCCAAGGGCTCTCGAGCAGGAGCGCCTGGCTGACCTCGTCCACCTTCGGCGGCTTCAGCTGGCTCGCCCACGCCAGCCTCCAGACGGGACTCTGGGTCAACACCCAGCAGCGCCACGACCAGCTCATGTCGACCGACCGCCTCACCCTGAGCCGCGCCTTCGCGAGCGCCGGGTGGCGGACCGTCGCCGTCGTCCCCGCCAACCGCCACGACTGGCCCGAGGGCTCCTCGTTCTACGGCTACGACACCGTCTACGACGCGCGCACGCTCGGCTACGCCGGCCCCGGCTTCGGCTACGCACCGATGCCGGACCAGTACACCCTCTCGGCCCTCGACCGCCTCGAGCTCGGACGGCCCGACCGGCCCCCGGTCATGGCCGAGGTCGACCTGGTCACGAGCCATGTCCCGTGGGCGCCGCTCCCGCGGCTGGTCGACTGGGCCTCGATCGGCGACGGCTCGGTCTACCGGTCGATGGCCGGCAAGGCGCCCACCCAGGACACCGTCTGGCGGACCGAGGAAGGTGTGCGCGCGGCCTACGCGCAGTCCATCGCCTACTCGCTCGAAAGCGTGTTCTCGTTCCTCGAGAACACGCGCGACGACAACCTCGTGGTGCTCCTGCTCGGCGACCACCAGCCGATCACCATGGTCTCCGGCGACGACGCGAGCCACGACGTGCCGGTCAGCCTCATCACCAGGGACCGCCCTGTCCTGGACCGCATCTCCGGCTGGGGCTGGGGTGACGGGCTGCGGCCGACGCCCGCGGATCCGGTGTGGCGCATGGACCAGCTCCGCGACCGCTTCCTGACCGCTTTCGGGACCGGACCGTGAACCGTCGACGCCCCGCGTTCGTCGTCAGGGGTGTGTCCGCTGTCGGAGATCGCGGGCTCGCGATCGCGAGGCGGCAATGGAAGGGAGAGTCCCCAAATGACCCTGCGACTCGTCGGTGCGGCCGCGCTCCTCGTCTCGGCCGCGGTTCACGCCTATCTGTGGTTCGACGGCGTCCGCAACCAGTCCGTCGGCCCCATGTTCCTCGTCAACGTCGTGGCGGGCGTCGTCATCGCGGTGATGCTCGTCCGGTGGCGGCACTGGCTCCCGGCCTTCCTCACCCTCGGCTTCGGGGCTGCGACGCTCGGCGCGTTCATCATCTCGGCGACGGTGGGCCTGCTCGGCGTCCACGCCGAGTGGGCGGGTGGCTTCGTCTGGACCGCTGCGATCTCGGAGCTGGTGTGCATCGTGGTCGGCGCGGCGCTGCTGCTCCAGTACGTGCGACCACCGGAGCCGGCTCGCCACGGAGCCGGACGAGGTGCCGTCACCAGCGGTTGACTCAGGCGGTCGCCGAGCCAGCGGTCGTGCTCGACGCATGATGACCCTCGATGCCGTATGCCGCCGGGCTGGCCCTGCGTCGAGTGTGCAGTCCGCGCCCGACTGCACACTCCACGGGAGATCACCTGCCGCCGGCCCCGGCTCACGCCGCTGGCGCGTAGACCTGCGGCAGTCTTCACACCTGGGAGGTTCAGGACTGCGGTCGGGGGCTGTAGAAGACCAGCCCGTTCCCCATGTGGTCGTAGACCACGGCGCGGCGCTCGTGCGCGTCGTCGTAGGGCGCGCGGAGGATCGCCCCGCCGTTCTCCTCGGTGGCCTTGGCCGCGGCATCCACGTCCGCGGTCTTGATGCCGACCGCGACCTTGCCGGGAATCGGGTGATCCACCGCGGTCGCCAGTGCGAGGGTCACGGAGCCGCCATCCAGGGCCGCGAAGTGGGTCCCGTCACGGAACTTCAGGGTGAACCCCAGAGTGTCGGTGTAGAACCCGATGGACTCGTCCAGGTCGTCCGTCGACAGGACGATCATGCGCACGTCGTAGTCGGCCATTCCCCGCTCCTCTCCGTCCCGGCGATCGTACTGGTGGGCGAGTCGTGACCTTCGGGCGGCCCAAGCGCGGGCCGCCAGGGACCGGTGGGTGGCTGGCTCCTCAGCGGCTCTGCCTGATGCCCTGCACCAGCAGCGTCCCTGCGATGACCGCGATGAGTAGGTGCAGGTTCTGGAAGCCGAGGACGAGGAGGGGGATGACTGCGATGATCGAGACCTTTCCGAACCAGCTCTCCTCGCGGAATCCCTGCGCCAGGGCGCGCCCATACAGCCGCAGCCGGTGGGTCATCCGCTTCACCGGTCCGATCCGCTTGGGGATGTGCTCCGGATGGCGCGGAGGCTGCGGCAGTCTCAGATCGTGGGGAACGCGGGCGTCGAGCACCTCGACGATGCGCGGACCACCCTGGTACGTGTTCGGCTCCACGCTGATGGCCCAGCCGTCTTGAGAGATCACCTGACGTGCTCCGTCGGGGAACTCGAGCAAGCCGGCCACTGTGGTGAACCACACGGTCGTCAGCTGCCCGCCAGCGGTCTGTTGCAAGGCATCGTCACTGAGCCAGAGAGCCGCCCCACCGGCATCGTGCCGGTGTCGCTTCGCGCCGTCGGCCACGAAGGTGGTTCGACCCCGCAGGACCTCGACTCCCGCGATGGGCTCGGCACCCTGCGGCAAGCCGAGCACGATGGACTTCCGTAGCTCGCCGACGGCCTCGGCGACCTGCTCGGGGGTGACTGCCGAGGCGAGCTCGTGGGCCTGCTCGAACGTATGGAGGTCTGTGTCAGTCATGACCGAAGCGGCCGCCGACCACGCAATCCCGGGCGCTACCGCGGGGTCGCGCAGCTGCCGCTCGCGGACGATCCTCAGGTCGTCGAGCACCGACTGGGGCGGGCCATTGCGCTCCAATGTCGCCAACACGTCCATGAAGTCAGAGCCGCACGTGGCCCGTCCCTCGGTGCTGATGTCGCTGCCGCAGATGATCAGGGCAGAGTCGCCGCTGACCCGCTCCAGGTCGGCCCATGGCCCGTAGGCGACCCCCTGCCCCTGGCGGAAGGAGTCCGTCAGCGTGCGCCGGATGACCTCCGGCGCCAGACCCGCAGCGAACGACCGAGTCACCTGTCCGGAGGCGACCAAGCCCGAGTGCACCGAGTGCAGGCCGGGCAGGCTGGAAGCCACCGGCTCGGGCAGCGCGGGCGTGTGCCGCTTGCCGACAGGCAGCGCGTGATTGAACTCTTCGGGTAGGTGCTGATCGGCGGCCAGTACGGCGTTGCTCGCGACGAACATCTTTGCCGCCCAGGCCCGCAGGCCCTCAGCGGACGCTCTCGCAAGGCCGAGCTCGCGATAGGCGGTCAGGCCCGGCCCCTGTGCACCGAACCGCCAGTCGTAGTTGAAGGCCACGTTGCCCACGGCCCGCTGTTCGGACTCGGCGCGAAGCACCTTGGCCTCATGGTCTATTCGTGTCAGGTCCGGCTCGGCCAGCCACCGGGTCAGCTTGAGCAGGTGCTCGAGCACCGCGTCGGTCTCACCGTCGAGGTCGAACCGGGTCTCGTACAGTCCCACTGACGCGTTGAACGCCAGCCTCGGGTCCTTCCAGTCGTGCAGTGCGGAATGCTCGAGCAGGTGGGTCCAACCGCTGGTTGCAAGCGTCTCGTCGGCCTGACCGACACGAAAGAAGAGCGACGCGCGCATCGTGTCGCGCGGCGCGGAAACACTGAAGACGCGCAGCCCGCCGCGCACCTCGTCGCGCAGCTCCAGGTGGCCTTGTCCCATGAGCACCCGCGTCACCGTAGTGCACGGCGAGGTGAGGCGCGCGAGCAGGCAGAGTGTCAGCGGGGCGCTCGCGCTGCGGCCCACGCTCGCCAACCCGGCCGCGTCGTGAAGTGGCCGTATGTCGGTGAGCCGGCTCAGCGGCATACGGCTGAGTTTGATTGTGGTGCGGCAAGACTCAGCGTTCGACAGCCAGCCTCGCCATCCGGCCTTGGGCCCCGGCGGCGTAGCACGCACCCGGGACGCAGTCGACGGCGTTGAAGGTGCCGCTGTCGAAGGTGGCATACGTCCTGCCACCGTCCCAGCTGACGTCCGAGCCGCTCGTGCCGACGGCAAGAACGGCGTCGTGGAAGCCGTCCATCCAGGCCGAGCCGGAGCGGTAACCACCGAGACCCGTGCCCGCGTGCCAGGTCGCGCCCCTGTCGTCCGTCCACGCGGCGTTGGAGACCGCGGCGTCTGGCGTCGTGAAGTCTCCACCCACGGCGACGCCGACGCGGCCCGGCCCGAAGGACAGCGAGAAGATCCCGCCTGCCGGTGCTCCGGCGACGGGCGAGTCCATGACGCTCCAGCTCAGCCCGCCATCGGTGCTGCGGAAGATGCGGCCGGGGTCGACTCCACCAGTACCGAAGAAGAGGTCACCGCGGTTGTTGCTGTTGATGCACGTGCCGCTCGCGGCGAACCCGAACTCGCCATCGAGTGCGGGCGGCATGCCCGCGCTCGGCAGCTCGGTCCAGGAGTGTCCGCCGTCGGTGGTCTTCAGGATGAGGAACTTCCCGTCGACGGGATCGGAGAGGATGTAGCCGTCCTTCTTGTTCGTGAAGGTCATGCAGTCGTAGAACGCGGTGGGCAGGGTGTTCTGATGGCTCACCGTCCACGTCATCCCACCGTCGTCGGTGACGTAGACGCGCATCGCGTCAGCCGTGTCGCCGATCGAGGCGGCGACCGCGTGGTCAGCGCTGCTGGCGTAGACGCTGCGGAACTGGAGGTCGCTCGTCCCCGCCGGACCCACCGAGGTGACGGTGAGTCCCCCGTCGACCGACCGCAGGATCGTGCCTTCGCTGCCGCCCGCCCAGACCACCTTCCGGCTCACGGCCGAGAGGCCGCGCAGGCTGGCTGTCGATGTCGGCGTGGTGAGCACGTCCCACGACAGGTCGTAGGTCGGGGCGGCGGTCGCCGGGGTGGCGGCAAGGGTGACGGCCGTGGCGAGCGCAGCGGTGGCCGCGAGAGCTCTGAGGAGGCGTGACGTCGTTGTCATGGATCCACAGCCTGCCACTGCGCGCACGCTGGTGGGGACCTGAGCGAGGCGCTTCTGCGTCGAGTGTGCAGTAAGTGCCGCTTGGCGAGAACCGTTCCGTGACGCGAACTGCACACTCGACATGGGGGGCGCGCGGATCGCGTCCCAACCGAGGATGGCCGGGGCCCTCGCTGTCGCGCCGGCGGCGGGACCGGTGACCTGGCTGAGGGCGTCGATGCGTGAGCCTCGACAAGGGTGGGGCGGGGAACCTAGC
>NZ_DATEEY010000088.1:0-15247 GCF_035280925.1 Intrasporangium sp.
CGCGCCGTTCCGTGGCGGCCAGCTCAGTGAGGCGTGTGCCCGTTGCCAGCTCGACCGGGTCGAGCATCGCCACCCAGACGTACGACTGCCACATCGGGTCGTCGTAGTCGACCTCGAGGCCCGCCGGTCGGGCGGCGACGAGGCCGTCGGGGCGCCGCGTTGGCTCGTGCTCGTCGGGAGGCGACACCGACCACTCGGGGGAGGTCCCCTCCGTGGCGAGCCGGCGCCTCATGTAGGGCACGCCGGTGACGACGTGCGCGCCGTTCTCGTCCTCCACGCGGAGCAGTCCCGGTCGTTGGAGCCAGGCCTCTGCCGGGCCGACCCGCCGAGGATCAGTCGGCCGGTGGGTGAAGTGCAGCGTGGTGAACAGCCAGGGCGACGACCGTGCAAGAGCCCGGAAGTCGTCCGCTGATGGCGCGCGCATGGGGCCATCATGGCCTTGCTGGCTTCGGTGTGGCGCTGTCGATGTGACAATGGAGGCGTGCTGTTCCTCCTAGGGGTCCTCGTCGTCGTCGTCGGTGTGGCGCTGTCCATTGCGCTGCACGAGATCGGCCACCTCGTGCCCGCCAAGAAGTTCGGCGTCAAGGTGACGCAGTACATGGTCGGTTTCGGTCCGACGATCTGGTCCCGCCGTCGCGGGGAGACGGAGTACGGCATCAAGGCCATCCCGCTCGGTGGCTACGTGCGCATGGTGGGGATGCTCCCGCCCCGCGCAGGCGACGAGGAAGGCCGGCTGCGGAACGTCTCCACCGGCCGGTTCAGCCAGATGGTCGACCAGGCCCGCGCCGACTCGATGGAGGAGGTGCGGCCGGAGGACCGGGACCGCGTCTTCTACAAGCTGAGCCCCGGCAAGAAGATCATCGTGATGCTCGGCGGGCCGTTGATGAACCTGCTCATCGCCTTCGTGCTCATCACCGGCGTCATCACGCTCTACGGCCTGCCGGAGGTGGCGCCGAAGGTCGGCCTGATCTCCGAGTGCGTGCCGACCGCGACCCCCACCGTGGAGTCGCCACACCCGGCCTGTGCCACCGGCGACCCGGCCTCGCCCGCCAAGGCCGCGGGGTTCCAGGAGAACGACCGCATCATCGCCGTCAACGGTCAGCCGATCACCACGTGGCAAGAGGTGTCCGCTGCCATTCGGGACCACGGTGGCAAGCAGATGATCTTCCTCGTCCAGCGAGGCGAGGACGAAGTGACCCTTCAGGTGGTCCCGGCGATGCTCGAGCGGGCCACCTACGACGAGGACGGCGACGCGATCACCACGGACGGCGGGCTCGTCCTCGAGTCGATGGGGTTCATGGGCATCACGCCCGGCTCGGAGCTCGTCACGAAGCCGCTGGCCGAGGCGCCCGGCTTCGTCTGGGACCGGACCCTCGAGACCGCCTCCATCATCTGGCGCATCCCCGAGAAGATGGTCGGGGTCGCGCAGGCCGCCTTCGGGCCCGGTGAGCGCGACCCGAACGGCCCGATCTCGGTCGTCGGCGTCGGCCGCATCGGCGGGGAGGTCGCGGCGCTCGAGGTCCCGGCCGACCAGGGTGGCAACTGGCTCAAGATCGCCCAGCTCATCCTGCTGATCGCATCGCTCAACCTGGCCCTGTTCGTGTTCAACCTCATCCCGCTGCTCCCGCTCGACGGCGGGCACGTGGCAGGGGCGATCTGGGAGTCGATCAAGAAGGGCTGGGCCAAGCTGACCCATCGCCCCGACCCCGGCTACGTCGACGTCGCCAAGGGCTTGCCGATCGCGTACGGCATGTCACTCGTCCTGATCACGATGTCGGTGCTGCTCATCTACGCGGACATCGTCAAGCCCATCAGCATCTTCGGCTGACGCACCACAGGTTCGCCGGGCGGACGTGGCGTGGTCGTGGGGCGCTCCGGCGGCAACTTCGCCGGGCGCACTTGGTGTGGCCGAGCGCCGTGCGCCCGCCACAGGGCTCCACGGCCGTCAGGGCCGGAGGATCACCTTGATGCAACCGTCGTCCTTCGCCTGGAACGTCCGGTAACCCTCCGGAGCCTCCGACAGGGGCAGGACGTGGGTCGCGAGGTGCTCGGTGCCGAGCGGGTCTGCCGGGTCGAGGACGAGCGGCAGCAGGTCGTCGATCCACCGCTTGACGTGGCACTGGCCCATCCGCAGGGTGATGCCACGGTCGAACATCTCCATCATCGGCATCGGGTCGACCTCACCGCCGTAGACGCCGAGGACCGAGACCGTCCCGCCCCGTCGCACCGCCTTGACGCACGTGTGCAGGGCGTCGAGCCGGTCGACGGCCATCTTGTCGATGAGCGGCCTGGCCAGCGTGTCCGGCAGGAGTCCCACGGCGGTCTGCGCGGCCTTCGCTGCGGGGGAGCCGTGCGCCTCCATCCCGACGGCCTCGACCACGCTGTCGGGTCCCCGGCCGTCAGTCATCTCGATGAGGGCCGCAGCAACGTCGTCGACGGTGCTGACGTCGAGCGTGTCCACGCCGTGCTCGGCAGCCAGGGCCAGACGCTCGGCGACGAGGTCAACGCCGATGACGCGCTCGGCACCGAGGTGCAGGCCGATCCGTGCCGCGAGCTGCCCGACCGGACCCAGGCCCAGGACGGCCAAGGTGCCACCGTGCGTGACGTCGGCGAACCTCACTCCCTGCCACGCCGTCGGCAGGATGTCCGAGAGGTAGAGGAATCGCTGGTCTGACGGCCCCTCCGGCACCGGGATCGGCCCGAACTGCGCCTGCGGCACGCGCAGGTACTCGGCCTGGCCCCCGGGCACGGCCCCGTAAAGGCTCGTGTACCCGAAGAGCGCCGCCCCCTTGCCCTGCTCCCGCTGCTGGGTCGTCTCACACTGGGCATACAGCTGCCGCTCACACATCCAGCAGCTACCGCACGAGATGTTGAACGGGATGACCACACGGTCGCCGGGCTTGATGTGGGTGACCTCGGACCCGACCTCCTCGACAATCCCCATGGGCTCATGACCGAGGATGTCTCCCGGGGTGAGATAGGCGCCCAGCACCTCGTAGAGGTGCAGGTCGGAGCCGCAGATCGCGGTCGAGGTCACCTTGATGATCGCGTCGGTGGGCTCCTGGATCGTGGGATCCGGGACCTCATCCACCCGCACGTCGCGCTTCCCGTGCCAGACCAGAGCCTTCACCAGCGTCCTCCTCGCCCCATCACTCGCCCTGCCACCGCGCCGGTCGCCGGCGACGTCGTCACGTGCAAGGACCGTGCCCAGTGGCCTCCACGACGAAACCTGATGACCAAGGGCACCCGGAGTCGGGGTGATAATGGCGATCATGAGTGTCTCCCTCGGCATGCCCTCGGCCCCGGCCCCCGTGCTCGCGCCCCGGCGCCAGACTCGCCAGATCCGGGTCGGCAAGGTGGGCGTCGGCAGCGACTTCCCGATCTCGGTGCAGTCCATGACGACGACGCCGACGACGGACGTCAACGCCACGCTCCAGCAGATCGCCGAGCTGACCGCCACTGGCTGCGACATCGTCCGCGTCGCCTGCCCCAGCCAGGATGACGCCGAGGCGCTGCCGGCCATCGCCCGGAAGTCCCAGATCCCGGTCATCGCCGACATCCACTTCCAGCCGAAGTACGTCTACGCGGCCATCGACGCCGGGTGCGCCGCGGTCCGCGTCAACCCGGGCAACATCCGCCAGTTCGACGACCAGGTCGGCGAGATCGCACGCCGCGCCAAGGACGCGGGCGTCTCGATCCGGATCGGCGTCAACGCCGGCTCCCTCGACAAACGGCTGCTCGAGAAGTACGGCAAGGCCACACCGGAGGCGCTCGTCGAGTCTGCCGTGTGGGAGGCGAGCCTCTTCGAGGAGCACGACTTCCACGACTTCAAGATCTCGGTCAAGCACAACGACCCCGTCACGATGGTGCGTGCGTACGAGCTGCTCGCCGAGCGTGGCGACTGGCCGCTGCACCTCGGCGTCACCGAGGCCGGACCGGCGTTCCAGGGAACGATCAAGTCGGCGACCGCCTTCGGCGCCCTGCTCTCCAAGGGGATCGGCGACACGATCCGTGTCTCCCTCTCGGCCCCGCCGGTCGAGGAGGTCAAGGTCGGCAACCAGATCCTCATGTCGCTCGGCCTCAAGCCGCGCAAGCTGGAGATCGTCTCGTGCCCGTCGTGCGGCCGCGCGCAGGTCGACGTCTACACCCTCGCCGACCAGGTGACTGCCGGCCTCGAGGGCCTGACCGTCCCGCTGCGGGTCGCCGTCATGGGCTGCGTCGTCAACGGCCCCGGCGAGGCTCGCGAGGCCGACCTCGGCGTCGCCTCCGGCAACGGCAAGGGCCAGATCTTCGTCAAGGGCGAGGTCATCAAGACGGTTCCCGAGAGCCAGATCGTCGAGACGCTCATCGAGGAGGCGATGCGGATCGCCGAGGAGATGGGGGAGCCGGTCGACGAGGAGTCCGCGGGCGCCCCCACCATCACCGTCGGCTGAGTCGTGGGGTCCGGCTTCCTCTCAGTCGAGAGGTATGCCGCTGTGCTCGCTCTCGCCGACCGGATCGTCGCGCTCCTCCCGCAGCAGCGCATCGCGGTCGCCGTCGACGGTGTGGACGGTGCCGGCAAGACCGTGGTGGCCGACGAGATCGCCGAGCTGGTGGGGCATCGCCGCCACGTCGTGCGGGTCTCGATCGACGGCTTCCACCACCCGCGCGAGGTCCGCCACCGCGACGGTCGCGGGCCGGAGCAGTTCTATCGCGACTCCTATGACTACGCGGCGTTCCGGGCCGCGGTCATGGAGCCGTTCCGCGCCGGGGATGCCGTCACCTCCGCCGTCAACGACGTCGAGCAGGACCGCCCCATCCGCGTGCCCGCGGTGCCGGTCGAGCCGGACACTGTGCTGCTCGTCGACGGGATCTTCCTCCAGCGCCCCGAGCTTCGGTCCACCTGGGACGCGGCTCTCTTCGTGGACGTGCCGTTCACGGTGTCGGTGCCGCGGGGCAACGCCCGGTTCCCCGGCCCTCATGACTCCGATCCCGAGGCGGAGTCGAACCACCGGTACGTCGATGGCCAACGGCGCTACCTCGACGAGGTGCGACCGCGGGAACGGGCGACCTGGGTCCTCGACAACACCGACCTCCGGCGTCCCCGCGTCGCCCTCCGCGGCTGACCGGTACACAGGTGTCGGATTCGCCGGTCGCCGTTCGTGGGATCCGTGAACGCGGACCAGCGGGGTCCGCCAGAGCAGGAGGAGCAGTCGTGACCGAGTACATCCTGTACTTCACCCAGCAGTGGGTGGGCGACCACACCGAGGAGTGGTTCCGCGGCCGCGGACCGCTGGCCATGGCCGTCGTGGACGAGATGAGGGCTGCGGGCGTGTACGTGTTCGCCGGGGGCTGGAGGAGGACGGCCCGGTCTACGGCGCCGACCCCACCAGCGGCTCCGTCATGACCACCGACGGACCCTATGTCGAGACCAAGGAGGTCCTGGGCGGCTTCGCCGTCGTGGACGTGGCCGATGACGAGGCCGCCAAGATGTGGGCGGGCAGGATCGCCGAGGCATGCGGCTGGCCCCACGAGGTGCGCCGCTTCAAACCGCAGCCTCAGACCGAGTGACGCCATCGTCGAGACTCATAACCAGCCGACGACGTCGTGCGCAGTCGGGTGGGCTCCTGTCCTGCTGCCCTCCTCGCGTCGTGAAGGTACGTGAGGGGATGAGCGTGATCGCCAGGTACGACGACATCCGTCCGCACTGACCATTGCGACACACGCACCCGGTCTGGAGGCTTGACCCATGAACACCCAGGACCAGCATGCCAGTGTCCGCTACCTCGTCACGAATGTGCAGGCAGCCATCGACTTCTACACCGGTCACCTCGGCTTCACCCTCGACAGCAGTGCTGCGCCCGCCTTTGCGGACGTGCGACGCGGTCCGCTGCGGCTGCTCCTGTCCGGTCCCGCCAGCTCCGGCGCCCGAGCCACCCCGGAGGAGGCCAACGTTCCCGGACGCAACCGCATCCACCTGGTCCTCGATGACCTTGACGCCGAGGTCGACCGGCTCCGAGCGGCGGGTCTGGCGTTTCGCAGTGAGGTGGTCACCGGACCCGGTGGCCGTCAGGTCCTGGTCGCCGACCCGGACGGCAATCTCGTCGAGCTGTTCCAGCCCGCATCCCGCAGCTGAGTCTGCCGCGCGGCGGCGCCAGCCGTTCATGCCGGCTCCCTAGACTCGTTCCACGTCCATGGCTGGGCGTCAGTCGGTGTGGAGGAGGGCCGCGTGTCCGATCCGTTGCTGGCGGGTGTCCGGGCGGCGCCCCCGAGGACTCTTCTCGACGTCCTCGACGCGACGATCGCTGCGCACCCGGAGGTCCCGGCCATCGACGACACCCACAGCGTCCTGACGTATGCCGAGCTGGGCGAGCGCGTTGAGCTGATGGCCCGCGAGCTCGCTGCCGAGGGAGTCCGCCTCGGCGACACGGTGGGCGTCCGGGCACCATCGGGCACCCATGACCTCTACGTCAGCATTCTCGGCATCATGCGGGCC
The DNA here is from genome assembly GCF_035280925.1 of Intrasporangium sp. GTDB lineage: Bacteria > Actinomycetota > Actinomycetes > Actinomycetales > Dermatophilaceae > Intrasporangium. The sequence continues at coordinate 6,476 of NZ_DATEEY010000088.1, forward strand.
GGGGCGGCCTATGTGCCCGTCGATGCCGACGACCCGCAGGAGCGCGCCGATCTCGTCTTCGGGGAGGCGCGGGTGACGGCGGTCGTCGGCCCCGGCCGCGCGATCAGCACCATCGCCAGAGGTCCCGGCGCCCGGACCTCCAGCGACGGCTCGCCGCACGTGACCGGCGCCCGGACCCCCGACCGGACCCCCGACCTGAACCCCGACGGGACGCCCGACGTGACGCCCGACCTGACCCCCGACGGGACCCCGGAAGTGACCGCCGACGCGGACGCCTGGGTGATCTTCACGTCCGGGTCGACGGGCGTGCCCAAGGGCGTCGCCGTCACCCATCGGTCGGCCGCCGCCTTCGTCGACGCCGAGGCGCGGATGTTCCTCCAGGAGGAGCCGATCGGTCCGGGCGACCGCGTCCTCGCAGGCCTCTCGGTCGCCTTCGACGCGTCGTGCGAGGAGATGTGGCTCGCATGGCGCCATGCCGCCTGCCTCGTGCCGGCCCCCCGCGCGCTCGTCCGTACCGGGATCGACCTCGGCCCTTGGCTCATCGCCCAGGGCATCACGATCGTCTCGACCGTGCCGACCCTCGCCGCGCTCTGGCCCCCCGAGGCGCTCGAGCAGGTGCGGCTGCTCATCTTCGGCGGGGAGGCCTGTCCGCCGGAGCTGGCCGAGCGGCTCGCGACCGCGGACCGTGAGGTGTGGAACACCTACGGCCCGACCGAGGCCACCGTCGTCGCCTGCGGCGCGCTGCTGGACGGGCGCGGCACGGTGCGCATCGGCCTGCCGCTCGACGGCTGGGATCTCGTCGTCGTCGACGCCGCCGAGCAGCCCGTCCGACCGGGGGAGGTGGGTCAGCTCATCATCGGCGGGGTCGGTCTCGCCCGCTACCTCGACCCGGTCAAGGACGCCGAGAAGTACGCTCCCATGCAGGGCCTCGGCTGGGATCGCGCCTACCGGTCCGGCGACCTCGTGGTCAACGACCCCGAGGGCCTGGTCTTCGTGGGCCGCGCGGACGAGCAGGTCAAGCTCGGTGGCCGCCGGATCGAGCTGGGCGAGGTGGACGCCGCCCTCCAGGGTCTCCACGGGGTCACCGGAGCTGCTGCCGCCGTCAAGTCGACCGCGGCCGGCAGCCAGGTCCTCGTCGGCTACGTCGTGCCCACCAACTCCGCCAACCCCGACGACTTCGACGACGAGGCCGCGCTCACTCGCCTGCGCGAGGAGCTGCCGGCCGCCCTGGTGCCGCTGCTCGCCACCGTTGACAGACTCCCGACCCGGACCTCGGGCAAGGTGGACCGCAACGCACTGCCGTGGCCGCTGCCCGACTCCGGTGACGGGGAGGAGGTGGACGCTGGGAGCGAGCTCAGCGGCCTACCATCATGGTTGGCCCAGCAGTGGACGGACGTTCTCGGGGCGCACGCCCGCTCGATCGACGCGGACTTCTTCGCGCTCGGCGGCGGCAGCCTCTCCGCCGCGCAGCTGGTCTCGCGGCTGCGCGAGCGGTACCCGACGATCACGGTCGCCGACCTCTACGACCACCCGCGCCTCGGCGCGCAGGCCGACTTCCTCGACTCGATCGCGCCAGACCTCTCCGAGGTGACCGTGCGGGAGGTCCGCCGGATCCCGCGGTCGACCCAGCTCGTGCAGACCGTCATCTCACTCGGCCTGCTCACGGTCAAGGCATTGCAGTGGCTCGTCGCGCTGGTCGCTGCAACCGAGCTGCTCCGTGCGCTCGACCTGGCGCCCTGGGCGCGCCCCGTGTCGTGGTGGGTCGTCGGCCTCGGTGCGCTCGCCTTCGTCACCCCGCTCGGGCGGATGGCGCTCAGCGCCGCGGGGGCGCGCGTCATCCTTGCCGGGATCAAGCCCGGCACCTACCCACGAGGGGGCAACGTCCAGCTGCGGCTGTGGGCGGCCGAGCGGTTCACCGAGGTCATGGGTGCGGTCAGCCTGGCGGGGGCACCGTGGATCATCCACTACGCCCGGGCGCTCGGTGCCCAGGTCGGTCGCGGCGTCGACCTCCACACCGTCCCACCCGTCACGGGCATGCTGACCATCGGTGACGGGGCGAGCGTCGAGCCAGAGGTTGACCTCTCGGGGTACTGGATGGACGGCGACGTGATCCACGTCGGACGCATCCACCTTGGCGCCGACGCCCGGATCGGTGGTCGGAGCACGATCGGCCCCGACGTGCGCATCGGTCGGGAAGCGGTGGTCCAAGCGGCGTCCACCGTGCTCGCCGACGTGCGCAAGGGCGCGACCGTGGCGGGCTCGCCCGCCGTCCGCGTCCCTTCCGAGGACTCCGAATGGCCGGCCGAGCGTCCCGCGCCGCGGCCCTACTGGGTCGCGCTCTACGGTGTCTCGTCCTTCCTCTCCTCGCTCATCCCCCTCGCCGCGCTCGTGCCCGGCCTGCTGCTCGTCGCCGGCTGGCTCCGCGACGAGACGTCCTTCCGGGAGGCGGCCATCACGGCCTTCCTGTCGGTACCCGTCGTGACCGTCCTCGGGATGCTGACCCTCGGCGCGCTCACCGTTCTCACCGTCCGCCTCCTCGGCATCGGCCTCTCCGAGGGACACCATCCGGTGCGCGGCCGGGTGGGCTGGCAGGTGTGGATGACCGAGCGCCTCCTCGACCAGACGCGGACCATCCTCTTCCCCATCTACGCCAGTCTCTTCACGCCGGTGTGGCTGCGCCTGCTCGGCGCCCGGGTCGGCCGAGGGGTCGAGGCCTCCACCGTCCTCCTGCTCCCGCGGATGACCACGATCGGCGAAGGAGCCTTCCTCGCCGACGACACGATGATCGCGAGCTATGAGCTCGGCCGGGGCTGGATGCGCATCGCGCCGGCCAAGGTGGGCAAGCGAGCCTTCCTCGGCAACTCGGGCATGACCGCGCCCGGCCGCCGGGTACCGAAACACGGCCTGGTCGCCGTCCTCTCGGCAGCCCCGGAGAAGGCCAAGGCGGGATCGAGCTGGCTCGGCAGCCCACCCGTACGACTCCGTCGGGCACCGCAGGGGACCGATGCGGAGCGAACGTACGAACCGCCCGTGCGACTCAAGCTGATCCGGGCCGTGGTCGAGCTCTGCCGGATCGTTCCCGTCACCGTGACCGTCGGCCTGGGGGTCGCGGTGCTCGTCGCACTGTCCGGCATCGTCCAGGGTTGGGGCGTCTGGCAGGCCGCGGTCCTGGGGGGAGTCGTCCTGGCGGCGGTCGGGGCCGTGGCGGCTGGCGTCACCGTGCTGGCCAAGTGGGTCGTCGTCGGGCCCATCCGCGCCGTCGAGCATCCGCTGTGGAGCCCGTTCGTCTGGCGCAACGAGGTCGTCGACACGTTCGTCGAGATGGTGGCGGCTCCATGGTTCGCCTGGACGGCGACCGGCACCCCGGCCATCAACATCTGGCTGCGCAGCCTCGGCGCGAAGATCGGGCATGGCGTGTGGTGCGAGACCTACTGGCTGCCCGAGGCCGACCTCGTGCGGCTCGGGGACGGTGCCACGGTCAACCGGGGCTGCGTGCTCCAGACCCACCTCTTCCATGATCGAATCATGAGCATGGACACCGTCACCCTGGCCGCCGGTGCGACCCTCGGCCCCCACGGAGTGATCCTGCCCGCCGCCATGATCGGGGCGGGAGCGACGGTCGGCCCCGGTTCCCTCGTGCTTCGTGGTGAGACGGTGCCCGCGAGCAGCCGATGGACGGGCAACCCGATCGCGCCGTGGGCGGAGGCCGGCGACTGATGCCGCGATCGGCCAAGGTCAGAGGCCTCCACGTCCTCGACCCCTACGTCCCCGAGCGCGGGGACGCCCGCTACGCCGTCACGCACTACGACCTCGACCTCGTGTACCGGGTGTCGAGCAACCGGCTCTCCGGCCGTGCGACCCTGGACGTCAGGATCCTCGAGGAGACCGACCGAGTCGCTGTCGACCTCGCCGGGCTCCGGGCGAGCAAGGTGGCCACCGATGGGCGAGCGACATCCTGGACCCAGCGGGGGGACCGGATCACGGTGCGCCTCCCGGACACCGCCGTCTCCGGGGACACGACGACCGTGACGGTCACGTACGGGGGCAACCCCCGGCCGGCGAACAGTCGATGGGGCGCGGTGGGCTGGGAGGAGCTCGACGACGGGGTGCTCGTCGCATCGCAGCCCTCGGGGGCGGCCACGTGGTTCCCGTGCAACGACCACCCCAGCGACAAGGCCACCTACCGCATCGCCATCGACTGCGACTCGCCGTACGAGGTCGTGGCGACGGGCAAGCTCACCTCGAAGCGCGTGCGGGGCAGCCGCACCAGCCGCGTCTTCGAGCAGCGCTCGCCGATGGCGACCTACCTCGCGGCGGTCCACATCGGCCAGTACACGCGCTTCACCCTCGCGCAGGAACCGGTACCGCAAGAGGTTGTCCTGCCGGCCCACCTCGCCGCGCCGGTTCGCGCGGACCTGTCCCGGCAGCCGCGGATGATGGAGGTCTTCGAGCGACTCTTCGGGGCCTACCCCTACACCGGCTACACCGTCGTCGTCACGCCCGACGACCTCGAGATGCCGCTCGAGGCGCAGGGCATGGCGACCTTCGGCCCCAACTGGCTCCAGGGGAGGGGCAAGGAGGAGCGGCTCGTCGCACACGAGCTGGCGCACCAGTGGTTCGGCAACAGCCTGACGATCGTCACGTGGCGCGACATCTGGCTGAACGAGGGCTTCGCCTGCTACGCCGAGTGGCTCTGGGGCGAAGCCGCCGACGGCATCCCCGCGGACCGCGCGGCTCGCGAGCACTGGTCCCGGCTCGCGGCACTGCCGCAAGAGGTGATCCTCGGCGATCCGGGCCCGGACCTGATGTTCGACGACCGGGTCTACAAGCGGGGCGCGCTGACCCTGCACGCACTGCGCCTCGAGGCGGGTGATCCCCGCTTCTTCGCGATGCTGCGCGACTGGGTGGCCGGCAACGCGCACGGGTCGGTCACCACCGAGGCCTTCCGGGAGCACGCGTCGCAGCACCTCGGGACCGTCGCCGGGGACCTGCTCGACGAGTGGCTCTGGGGCGCCGCTCTACCCGATCTGCCGCGGCCGCCGGGAATCAGCAGCTGAGCAGGCAGTGTCAACGGTGGCGGACGTCGACCCGCCTCGCCTGACCGGCGACGGCGACCGCTGCCGCCGCCTCCGGCCACGGCAGCGCCAGGTCGTGGACCGTGACGCTGATCGGGCGGGCTTGGTCCCCCAGCACCTCACTGGGTATGCCGCTGGGCGGGGTCCGCAGTCCCGCCGGGTCCGTGCGCAGCCCGATCGCGAGCGACTTGAGCGCGGCCTCCTTGCGCACCCAGCTGACGGCCCGTCGCCGGAGCTCATCCGCCGAGGTGTTCTCGACGTCCCGTTCATCCGGGTGCAGCGCCACGTCCGGGAAGCCCGGGAACCCGACGCCCTCGATCGGCTCGATGTCGAGGCCCACCGGAAGCGCCGTCGAGAGCGCGACCGCGACCCAGTCATCGCAGCGCGAGAGGGACAGCTGGACACCGCGGGATCCGACGAGCACGGGGCGACCATGGGGTGCGCCGCACGTCGCGCACGTCCGGTCGAACTGCAGCGAAGACGGGGGTGACCCGACCACGCTCGCGACGGCACGTCGCGCGAGAGCGTGCCCAGCGGCATACGCCATGGCCGTTGCGGGTCGGACGATCCGAGCCAGCGTTGCGCGCTCGTGCTCGTCGAGGAGGTCACGGCCGCCAGGGAGGTCGGCCACGCGCCGCACCCACACGTCCACCGTGACAGCGGTGACAGCGCCGTGGCTGGAGGATGCGGTCACCCGTCCATGGTGGCGCAACGCGCTCCCTCGACGCGCGTCCCCTGCGCTCAGTGCAGCCGGACGCGCGGGTCGAGCCCCGAATGGGTACCCGACGGAGCCCTCGGCGGCATGCTGCGTGTGCTCGCAGCGTCGTGGGGCTTCTTGGGGCGTCTCGGGGCGGGATCGACGCCGACGGCCGGGGTCCGCGTCGGTGAGGCGTGACGGCGTGCTGGGATGACACGTGGCCCGCGGACGGGCAGAGTGTGGGAGTGCTTCGCCAACGACTCCCGGTGCGGCCCCTGACGGCTGCCGATCGCGACACGGCGTTGGCGTGGTGTGCCCGGGACCGGCCGGCCAACGTCTTCGTGGCCGCACGGATCGAGGAGGGGGCGCTGCGATCCAACCCGGGGGCACTCCTCGGGCACTGGGTCGACGGACGCCTCGATGGGTTGGCCTGGGCCTCGGCCAACGTCGTGCCGGTCGGACTCGACGAGGCCGGCACCGCGGACGTCGCTGCGCGGATCATGCGCCAGCGCCGGCAGTGCGCCTCGATCTTCGGGCCGAGTGAGCAGGTCGTCGGTCTGTGGAACCGGCTCGGCCCTTCGTGGGGACCGGTCCGTGCCATCCGTCGGCACCAGCCGCTGCTCGCCACGTCGACCCGGCCCGTCGAACTCGGTCTGCGCATCGACACGGGGGTTCGCCCGGCGCGTCTCGACGAGGTCGGCCTGGTCGTCCCGGCGGCTGCGCACATGTTCACGGAGGAGATCGGCTACCCCCCGTTCTTCGGGTCGGACCGGGGCTACCGGGCCAGCGTCGCCGCCCTCATCCGGCAGGGGCACACCTTCATCCGTGTCGAGGACGGCGAGGTCATCTTCAAGGCCGATGTCGGCTCCCTCGCCCTCGGAGGTGCACAGGTCCAGGGCGTCTGGGTCCATCCACGGCTGCGCGGCCAGGGTCTCGCCGTCCCGGCGATGGCCGCCGTCATGGAGCACATTCTCGGCGGACTGGCCGAGGAGGTCTCCCTCTACGTCAACGACTACAACGTCGCCGCGCGCGCGACCTACGCCCGCTGCGGGTTCCGCGAGGTCGGCGCCTTCACGACAGTGCTGCTGTAGCGCGATTCCGGCCGACCGCCCAGCCGCCATCCCTCCAGTCGATGGCCCGTTGACCGCGTCGTCCCCATCGAGTGAACAGCTTTGGGGCGGTCAAGACCCCAGAAGTCGTTCAGTCGATCATGGTCGGGCCGCTGGCGCGCATCGGAGCGTTCCCGTAGATCGGCGATTCCGGTTCCGTCGGTGTCCGGACCCCGGGCGTGGGCCGGGTGAACACGCCGACACGGTCCAGGTGGGCGACGATGCCGGCCACCACGATGATCACGCCGATGAACTCGAGGCTCTCCTCGAGGGCGACGCTCGCCGGGAAGAACACCTTGTCCCACCACGGGCCGCCCATGTCGTCGCCGATGAAGCCGGTGAGCCCCTCGATGACGATGGCGCCGGCGGTGAAGACGGCGAGGCCGGTGAGGAGCACAGGTCGCATGTAGGTCGGCAGGTGTCGGAGGAGGTGCGCCATGACGACGAGGGCGATGAGGACGATGGGGATGGCCGGGATCAGCCAGGCGTGTGTCGCGAACTCGCCGTCGAGCCGGAACAGCATCGGCAGGCGCTCGTGGATCAGGACGACCTCGTCGACGGCCAGGTAGGTCACCCCCAGGGCCAGCACGATCCAGCCTCGTCGCGCCTTCGCGTCGGGCGTCAGAGCGGCCGACAGGATCGACAGAACCGCTGCGGTCGTGAGAAGGGCGGCCCCGAACCAGGTCGCGAGGGTGCTCTCCCGGTTCATGTTCACCATGTGCGTCAGCTCGCGGGGCAGGCCGACGACGAACGTGTGGATGGCGAAGAGACCGGCGTAGAGGACGACGACCACCGCGTTGACCAGCAGGAGCAGGCCGAGGACGCGCCGTGCGCGTCTGGAGCCCGCCAATGTGGTCATCCCAGCACCATAGGGCACTGCCTGTCGCCCTGCTCGCAGGCACAACAGGGCACGGACGGCCGGCAACCGGCGATACCCCCCGCCTCAGGTGAAGGCGATGGTGATGTCGTCGCCGATGCGCCGGTAGCCCAGTGCCTGGTAGATCTTGTTGCTCGTCGGGTTCGCCAGGTCGGTGCGGAGCATGCACGACTCGCCTGCGTCCATCCGCTCCGAGCTGAGTGCGGCGACGACCGCGGACGCGTAACCATGACCGCGCAGATCGACCGGGGTCCACACGCAACTGATCCGCGTGACGCCCCCGTTGGCCGGTGAGGCGACCGCCATCGAGACCGGCCTTCGGCCGTCAACCCAGAAGCCCACCCGTCCCGCTTCGATGTGAGCTCGCAGACTGTGGGCCGTACCGGGCGAGTCGTGGACCGCGTCAGCGAAGTCGTGGGCCCACGTGTCGGCCAGCGCCAGCTCCTCTCGCAGGGCCCGGCGATAGCTGCCCGGGACGTCGAAGGGCAGCCGAGGGCGCTGCGGCAGATCGAAGACGCCGACCCCCATGCGCGTGCGGGCCGTGGCCCTGGTGAGCCGGACCCAGGCGTCACGGAAGGCCTCGGCCGGTCCGCGCCGGCCGCCGACGCCCGGTAGTGGATCGCGGCGTCCGGCAAGCTGCTCGGCGAGTGCCACCGCCTGGTCCGCAGTGGCAAGCGCCACGTGCAGCGGGTATGGCGGGGTGTGCATGAACGCCGCTACCACGCGTCCGGATGCATCGCGGCCCGACCACCAGCGCGGGTTCTCGTACCGGGCCGGCTCGGCGATCAGGGCGTCGGCGACGGTGGCGATGACGGACATGGGCACGGGCTCGTCGGCGATGAGCCCGGCGAACCACTTCTTGGCCTCAGCCGGGTCATGAGTGCACTGGAACGTCACGGAGGTCAGCGGCATGGGACCACTCTCCCAAGGCGCCGGCCGGGTGCTCCACCGAGTTCTGCGCCGATCGCACCCGGTTCACCGGGACACGCGGGCGATGACCTCGCCATGGGTCAT
>NZ_DATEEY010000089.1:0-2806 GCF_035280925.1 Intrasporangium sp.
GAACGCGTCCTATCCATATGGGCGTTGAGCCGCCCGCTCTGATTGGGCGTTGTGACGCTAGCCCTATCTGGGCGGTAAGACGCGCGGTCATGGCGCCCAGCTTGCGAGTCCGTTGATGACCGACTGGCTACGGGACCGGCCGAACGGCAGTGTCGAAATTGTGCGGAAGTTTGGCATTCGACGGACTCCCCACCGGTCAGCGCCGGGAGCGCCCCGGGCTGTAAATCCGTCGCGAAAGCTACGCAGGTTCGAATCCTTCACCTGCCACCATGTGATCCGAAGGGCCTCTGACCAGCGTCAACGCCGGTCAGAGTCCCTTCTGCTGTGGTCTGGCGAGGTCACGTTGACTCGGCTCCGGACGGCGTTCGCGACTGTCAGTGGGGAACTGGTGGGGTTCCAGTCCCCGCGTGGCTCAGCAGGGCCGCCGGGCCACGACGTGGCTCAGGAGCTCAAGGTCGCCGACCAGAGATCTTGTGGCGCAACGCTTCGGACACGGAAGTGCGCGGTCACTTGGCAGGCCGTCGCGTCGACCGCGACACTCAGGTCGTGCGGATAGTGCACGGGCCGCGGTTGCTACGCTCCACGCTGCTTGCCGGCGTCCTGGGATGCGCGGCGCTGGGGTGCACGGCGTCGGAGCCAATGCCCGAGACCTCGCCGCAGCACGCTTCACCGCAACCGCCGTCCACGAACCCGGCCGGACTCATTGCGTTCGTCTCCGATCGCGAGGGCGTCGAGGCGCTCTACGTGATGCAGGCGAACGGCACCGAGGTGCGCCGGCTGACCGAGGAGCTGCCGCCGGTCTCCCACCCGGCTTGGTCGATGGACGGGCGACGGCTGGCGTTCAACGCCGGGACGCCGAGCACGAGCGACATCTACCTGATTTCCCCGGATGGGTCTGGACTGACGCAGATCACCCGCGACGCGGCCGCCAACTTCTACCCGAGCTGGTCGCCTGACAGTCGTCGACTGGCCTTCAGCTCCAACCGCGACGGCGACTGGGACATCTTCGTGATGGACGTCGACGGATCGAACGTCCGCCAGCTGGTGAACTCGCCCGGGCTGGACGACAAGCCGCAGTGGTCGCCGGACGGCTCGCGGATCGGCTTCGCGACCACGCGCAGCGGCGCGCCCGAGCTCCGCGCGGTCGACCCGGACACCGGCGTCGAGGAGCCGCTCCTTCCGCGGCCGGTCCGTGGCATCAACCCGGCGTGGACCCTCGACGGGTCGAGGCTGGCGTACAACATTGTGACCGCGACCGGCTTCGACATCGCCGTCGTGGCCGTGGACGGAACCGAGGGGCGCTCGGTTGTCGCCGAATCCGCGTCGGAGGAACGGCCACGATGGTCGCCGGACGGCCGGTCGCTCGCGTACTACTCAGACGCGGAAGGTTCTTGGGACGTCTACGTCGTCGATGTCGAGACCGGTTCACGTCGAGCCCTGACGAAGGCGCCCGGGTTCGACGGGCAGCCGGCGTGGCAACCGGTCAACGGGCAGTGATTCCCGGCCCCCCAGTACCGCCGACAGCGGCGGAAAGGCGCATCGTCGCGATGCAGGGCTTCACGAGGTCTTCCTCTCGGTCGCTCGACGACGGCACGATCGAGGACTGATCGGGGTAGCGGGGTCAGCCCAGCCAGATGCCCTTGTCCCAAGCGGATTCGACTACCGGGAGGGATGGCGCCACATCGAGCCCACGCTCGAGCAGCCAGTCCTCGCAGCCGTAGGTCAGCTCGTAACGGTCGCCGCGGTCGCACACCAACGACACGATGCTGCCGCTCTCGCCGGCTCGCTCCATCTCGCAGGCCAGGAACAGCGCACCGTAGACGTTGGTCCCCGTCGAGGGGCCGGCATGGATGCCGGTGCGCTCACGGAGGAAACGCATCGCCGCGAGCGATGCCGCGTCGGGCACGCCGAGCATCCGGTCCACGACCGCGGGCAGGAAACTCGGTTCGACCCGAGGCCTCCCGATGCCTTCGATCCGCGAGCCGCGAGCCGCCGCGGGTGACGCATCGCCCTGCCACGCGGGCAGGAAGGCCGACCCCTCCGGGTCTACGACGCAGACCCTCGTCTCCAGGGCGAGATAGCGGACGTATCGGCCGATCGTGGCCGAGGTGCCACCGGTGCCGGCGCCCACGACGACCCACGTCGGGACCGGATGGGCCTCCAGCGCCAGCTGCTCGAAGATCGACTCCGCAATGTTGTTGTTGCCGCGCCAGTCCGTCGCTCTTTCCGCGTTGCTGAACTGGTCCAGGTAGAGCCCACCCGAGGCCTCGGCGAGCCGCTGCGCCACCTCGTAGACCGCGCCGGCGTCAGCGACGAGATGGCATGTGCCGCCCTCGCGCTCGATCAGGGCAATCTTCTCCGGGCTCGTGGAGTCGGCCATCACCGCCACGAACGGCACCCCCAGCATTCGCGCGAAGTGCGCCTCGCTGACCGCGGTCGACCCGCTCGATGCCTCAACGACCGTCGTCTCCGGGCCGATGACACCGTTGCAGAGCCCGTAGAGGAACAGCGACCGCGCGAGCCGGTGCTTGAGGCTGCCGGTGGGATGCGTCGACTCGTCCTTGAGGTAGAGATCCACCCGGTCGCATCCCGGCAGGTGCACTTTGTGCAGGTGGGTGTCCGACGTACGCATGGCATCGGCCCGCAGGTGCCGGATCGCCCAGGACACCCAGCCGCGGTCCGGCCCGGTTCGCGGGACGGTGTCGATGATGGGCGCGGGCGTGGTGCTTGACATCGCGGCCCTCCTTGGCCGGGTACGCGGATAGGCCCAACTTAGCGCCGCGCCATGTCAGAGCCGATTGGGAGC
>NZ_DATEEY010000090.1:0-25373 GCF_035280925.1 Intrasporangium sp.
CGGCGCCACCGCGCGCTGCACGAGCGGCTGGCCGCGGGCACCGTGTCGCTGCTGCACGCCACCCTGATCGCGGGTGAGGCCCGTGACCTGCCCGACGATCTCATCGAGCCGCTCGTCGAGCGGGTCCTCGCGCCGATGCGCGACGGGACCCGCCCGACCCACCAGGTCATCGTCCGGCGGCTGCGCCGGATCATCGCCTCGCACGCGGCCGCTCCCGGTGCCAGGCGCGCCGACGCGCTGGCCCGCCGGACCGCGTACGGGGCCATCGAGCCGGACGGCACCGGGGTCATCACCATCACGACCAGCGCCGAGCGGACCGTGGCCATCCTCGAGCGGATCGAGTCGCTCGCCCGGGCGCTGCGCGCCGCGGGCGACCCGCGCACCCTGGACCAGCTGCGCTCCGACCTGGCCACCCAGGGGCTGCTCGGGCACACTTTCGGCCCCTGCCCCGAACACGCCGGAGACGCCCAGCGCGCCGAAGATATCGAGCCCACCGAAGATGCCGAGGAGGCCGAGCTTCGCGATGTTTCCTCAGGTGACCTGCTGACGCCGTGCCGGCCCGTCGGCCTCGAGCCGATCCCCGGCCGCGACGGCGAGCCCGGACCGTGCCCGTGCTCCCCGACCGCGCCGCCGGCCACGGTGTGGATCGTGGTGCCGTTCGAGGTGGCCACCGGCGCCAGCGACGCCGCCTGCGAGATTCCCGGTCACGGCTGGGTCACCGCTGAGCACGCCCGCGCCATCATCACCGCCCCGGGCTCGCAGTGGCGCTGGCTCGGCGTCGACACGCTCACCGGCCGGGCGCTGCACCTGAGCACGCAGCGGTACCGGCCCACCCCCGCCATGGTCGAGCAGATCCGCGCCCTGGACGGCCACTGCCGCGGACCGGGCTGCCAGGTCCCGGCGCACCGCTGCGACCTCGACCACCACGTGCCCTACCCGGACGGCGAGACGAGCACCGGCAACACCGGACCGCTGCACCGGGCGCACCACAACCTCAAGACCGCCCGCTACTGGTCCTGCGTGCCGACCGACGACCACGCCACCACCCGCGCGCTGCACTGGCGCACCCTGGCCGCGCGTGACTACATCACCCACCCCAAGAACTACCGGGAAGCCCTCGACGATCCCCCACCACCACCACGGCCCACCCCGCCACCGCTTCCCGACGAACCACCCTTCTGACGAGGTCCACACCGCGCCGGGTAGGCCCGCACCCGCCGACAACCGCGCAGCGGCGCACACGTGGGCAGTCGGGCAGGCAAGGGCAGTGTCCCGGAAACCGGGCCCAGCGGCATACGGAATCTGCTCCTTGGTGGGTTGGCTAGGGTGAGAGGGTCGGCACGGATGTGAGGGGAAGGGCATGACGACTCCCGTGCGCCTCGACGGGGACTACCGCGCAGCGGCATGGAGGCGACTCGCCATGAAGGAGTTCGACGTCCTCGTCATCGGTGGCGGCATCACGGGAGCCGGCGTGGCGCTGGACGCCGCCACTCGCGGTCTGTCGACGGCCCTCGTGGAGCAGCGGGACTTCGCCTCGGGCACCTCGTCGCGCTCGTCCAAGCTCTTCCACGGTGGCCTGCGCTACCTGGAGCAGATGAACTTCGACCTCGTCCGCGAGGCGCTCAAGGAGCGCGACCTCATGCTCAGGACGATCGCGCCGCACCTCGTGCGACCGGTCTCCTTCCTCTACCCCCTGACGAGCCGGGGCTGGGAGCGGCCGTACGTCACGGCCGGACTGACCCTCTACGACTCGATGGGGGGCGCCCGGTCCATGCCCCGGCACAAGCAGCTCACCCGCGCGGGCGCACTCAAGCTCGCTCCCGGCCTCAAGCGGGAGTCCCTGACCGGGGGGCTGCTCTACTACGACGCACAGACCGATGACGCCCGGCACACCCTGACGACGGTCCGAACGGCTGCCGCATACGGCGCCACGGTCCTCAGCTCGGCCCGTGTCATAGCGATCCTCCGTGCGGGGGAACGCGTCATCGGAGCGACCGTCGAGGACGTGGAGACCGGGGAACGGCACGACGTCAACGCGTCGGTCGTCATCAACTGCACCGGCGTCTGGACCGACGACATCCAGGCGATGGCCGGTGGGCGAGGCCGTTTCCGCGTGCGCGCATCCAAGGGCGTCCACATCGTCGTGGCGCGCGACCGGATCAACTCGGAGACCGGCCTGATCCTGCGCACCGAGACGTCGGTCCTCTTCGTCATCCCGTGGGGCACGCACTGGATCATCGGCACCACGGACACCGACTGGGAGCACGACCGCGCCCACCCCGCGGCGACGCGCGCCGACATCGACTACCTGCTCGAGCACACCAACAACGTCCTCAAGGTCCCGCTCGCCCGAGACGACATCCAGGGCGTGTACGCCGGGCTGCGACCGCTGCTCTCCGGCGAGTCGGAGCTGACCAGCGAGCTGTCCCGTGAGCACGCCGTGGCCCGGCCCCAGCCCGGGCTCATCTCCATCGCCGGCGGCAAGTACACGACCTACCGGGTCATGGCGCAGGATGCCGTCGATGCCGCCCGGCAGGACATCGGCGGGGACGTCAGCGACAGCGTCACCGAGTTCATCCCGCTCTCCGGGGCCGAGGGCTACGTCGCCCTCGTCAACCAGGTCGACCGGCTCGCCCGAAAGCAGGACCTGCCGGTGTGGCGGATCCGGCACCTGCTCGAACGCTATGGCTCCCTGGTCCACGAGCTGTTCGCGCTGGCCGAGAACGATCGGACCCTCTACGAGCCGTTGCCCGGGGCCGAGGAGTACCTCAAGGTGGAGATCCGCTATGCGGCCACCCACGAGGCCGCCCTCCACCTCGACGACTTCCTCACGCGTCGCACGCGCGTGTCCATCGAGACGCCGCACCGCGGCACCGAGAGTGCGCGGGCCGCCGCTGACATCGTCGCCCCGGTGTTCGGCTGGGACAAGGATCGCGTTGAGGCCGAGGTGGCCGCCTACCTGGCCCGGGTCGACGCAGAGCTCGAGTCCCAACAGGGCATCGCCGACACCGAGGCGAATGCCGAGCGTCTCAGCGCACCTGATCCCCGCCGGATCCCGGTGAGCCGCGACTAGGCGGGCACGCATTCGCGCGCTCCTACACTGGCCCGATGGGGTCTCGTCGCATCCTCGTCGCGCTCGGCGCGGTCCTCGGCCTGCTCGTCGCCGGGTGCAGCGGGGCTGGGCCCAACCCCGTCACCGAGCCCCACGCCCAGCCCCACCACGCCACTCGCCCGACCGACACCCAGCACGGCACGAGCCCGACGACCGCGAAGCCGCCCCCGGCTCCGCTGCGCGCCGGTGAGAAGATGCGGCGGATCGCGATGCCCGCGAGGTACCTGCCCAAGGCGCCCAGCGGCGGCACGGACGACTACCGATGCTTCCTGCTCGACCCCAAGCTCACCCGCAACAGCTTCGTCACGGGCTATGACGTCGCGCCCGGCGACGCCTCCGTCGTCCACCACGTGATCCTGTATCGCGTCCCGGCGAGCAAGGTCGGCCTCGCCCGGGCGCAGGACGCGGAGGCGCCGGGTGACGGGTGGACGTGCTTCGGCGGCACCGGCATCGAGCAGCAGGGAGCAAGCCTCGACGATGCCCCATGGGTCGGCGCGTGGGCACCGGGCGGAACCGAGACCATCCTGGCGCCGGATCTCGGAATCCCCGTGGAGAAGGGGTCCCAGCTGGTCCTGCAGGTCCACTACAACCTGCTCCATGGCGCCAAGCCCGACCGGACGGCCGTGGACCTGCGCCTCTCCACCTCCTCCAAGCTGACCGCCTTGGAGACCGTCCTCCACCCCGCGCCGGTCGAGCTGCCCTGCCGCCCGGGGAAGTCCGGCCCCCTGTGCGAGCGCGATGCCGCGGTCCGGGATGTCGCCCAGCGGTTCGGCGACCGGGCTTCGTGGCTGGTCGCCGGCCTCCTCGTGCTCTGCGAGGGCGCGGTGATCCCTCATCCCGGGCGGACGCAGTCGTGCACGCGCACCGTCGATGCGCCTGCGGTGGTCCGGGCGTCAGCCGGGCACATGCACCTGTTGGGATCGAGCATCCGCATCGAGCTGAACGCCGGGACGCCGAGGGCCAGGACCTTGCTCGACATCAAGCAGTGGGACTTCGACGACCAAGGATCCCGGCCGCTGCCGGCCACCGCGGTCGTGCGAGGTGACCGGATCACCGTGACGTGCACGCACGACCAGGCTTGGCGCGACAGGCTCCCGGCCCTGCAAGGGATCCCCGAGCGCTACGTGGTCTGGGGGGAGGGCACGACCGACGAGATGTGCCTCGGCATCCTCAGTGTGACGCGCTCATGAGGCGCCCGGTGCGGACTCTCCCGAGATGTTGACCATCCAGCCGATGCCGAACTTGTCTGTGCACGAACCGAACTCGTCGCCCCACATCTGCTTCTCGAGGGGCATGGACACGGTCCCCCCGTCGGAGAGCTTGGCCCAGTAGCCGCGCAGCTCGTCGGCGTCGTCACCACTGAGGCTGACGGTGATGTTGTCGCCGGGGTTGTGTTGCATGCCTTCCGGCGTGTCCGACGCCATGATGGTGTAGCCGCTGTCCGTCTCCAGCTGAGCGTGCATGACCTTGTCTGCGTCTGGGGAGTCGGGCTGGCCGTACTCGCCGAAGGTGTTGAGGTCCAGGGTGCCGCCGAACACGTCCTTGTAGAACTCCATCGCGTCGCGGGCGTTGTCCTTGAACGAGATGTACGGGTTGAGTCGTGTAGCCATCTGATCCTGCTCCTTGGTTGCGGTGCTGATCGGGCGTCTCCCAGCCTAGGCCGCAGCGCCGACGGTGAGCCGGTTCGGCGGCGTGGCTCGCGCTCGAGTGCGACGATGGCGCCGTGGCCGAAGTGGACATTCCGGAAGTCACCGACTTCCTCGCCGAGCACGCACCGTTCGCCGCGGTCCCGCGCGAGGACCTGGAGCGGCTGGGCCGGCGCCTCACGGTGCGCTACGCCCGCCGTGGCACGCACCTGATGAGCGTGGGCAGGGGCAATGACGAGGTCTTCGTGGTCCGGTCCGGCGCGGTGCAGATCACCGACGAGAACGGCTCGCTGGTGGCACGCGGCGGCGAGGGCACCGGCTTCGGGACAACTGCGCTTGGCGGTCGCCCGTCCCGCTTCGACGTGGTGGCCATCGAGGACAGCCTCCTGCTCGTCATGTCGTCAGACGTCTTCCAGGCGCTGGCGGACGGGCATGCTGCGGTGCGCGACTTCTTCTCCGAGCAGCGCGAGGCCCGCCTGCGTCACGCGCTCCAGTCGCTGCCGCACCACGACCGCAGCAACGCCGTGCTCCAGACGCGCCTCCGTGACCTCCTCCGGCGGGAGCCGATCACCACGACCGGCGACGCGACGATCCGCTCGGCAGCCGAGCTCATGGCCCGAGAGCAGGTCTCGTCGCTCCTCGTCGTCGACGCCGGTCGCCTGACGGGGATCGTCACGGACCGCGACCTGCGGACCCGGGTGCTGGCCGCAGGGCTCGAGACGACCCAGCCGGTCAGCGCCATCATGACGAGTGCCCCGGTCACGGCCGCGCCGGACGACCTGGCCATGGAGCTGGTCCTCGAGATGACCTCACGAAACATCCACCACATGCCCGTCGTCGACGGCGACCGTCCACTCGGCATGTTGACGAGCACCGACCTCATGCGGCTCGAGCGAGCCAATCCCATCCACCTCGCCGGCGACGTGGCCAAGGCGAAGGACCTCGACGCCCTGGTCCTGCTCAGCCAGCGGCTGCCCCGGATCGTCGACCAGCTCGTCCACGAGGACGCGACAGCGGACGGGATCGGGCGCATCGTCACCGCCGTCGGGGATGCGATCGAGCGGCGGCTCATCACGCTCGCCGAGCAGCATCTCGGACCCGCACCCGTGCCCTACGCCTGGATCGTGCTCGGCTCCCAGGCCCGACTCGAGCAGGGACCGGGCAGCGACCAGGACAACGCGCTCGTGCTCTCCGACGATGCGACCCCGGAGCACCACGTCTGGTTCGCGTCGTTCGCGTCCTTCGTCGTCGACGGCCTGGTCGCCTGCGGCTACCCGCCCTGCCCCGGCGGGATCATGGCGACGAACCCCCAGTGGCGCCAGCCCCTGCGCGAGTGGCGCCGGATGTTCGCACGCTGGCTCGACGAGCCAACGCCGGAGGCCGTGCTCCGGTCTGCAATCTTCTTCGACCTGCGGCTCCTCCACGGCGCGAGCAGCCTCGTCGACGCGTTGGACCAGCAGGTCGTCGACTCGGCACCAGAGAGCGGCCGCTTCCTCGCCCACCTGGCCCGCAACGCCGCGAGGAACGAGCCACCCCTCGGGTTCTTCCGGGGGTTCGTGCTCGAGCGTGAGGGCGAGCACAAGGACCGGGTCGACCTCAAGCGGGGCGGGGTGCACGCCATCGTCGAGGTGGCCCGAGTCCAGGCGCTGTCCCGCGGACTGCCGCAGGTCAACACCCTCGCCCGGATCAGTGCCGCGGCCGGTGCGGGGGCGCTGTCCACGGCGACAGCGGCGGACCTGCACGATGCCTTCGAGTTCATCCGCTACGTGCGCCTCAGCCACCAGGCGCGCCAGCTGCGCGAGGGGCAGGAGCCGGACAGCTTCGTCGCGCCGAACGAGCTGAGCAGCTTCGAGAAGCGGCATCTGCGCGACGCCTTCCAGATCGTCCGGTCGGCTCAGCAGCTGGTGGTCCAGAGCTACCCGCTCGGATTCGTCACGTGATCCGCTCGCTCCTCGGCCCCGACCGGCGGCGGTCCCGGCTGGCCGGGCAGGCACCTCCCGGGCCGGTCCGCGACTACCTCGCGACGCCGCTTCCCGGGCCGCGCACTGCGGTGGCGGACCTGCCGCTCCTCGCCGTCGACATCGAGACCACCGGCCTCGACCCACGCACTGACCACATCCTCTCGGTCGGCTTCGTGCCGCTCCACGGCCTCGCCATCGACCTGTCCGGCGCGACGCAGCTGCTCTGCCGGGCGGAGGCCGAGGTCGGCCAGAGCGCCGTCGTCCACGGGATCACCGACGACGCGCTGGCCGAGGGCGTCCCGCTGTCCGAGGTCGTCGAACGAGTGGCCGCGGCCCTGCAGGGCCGGGTCCTCCTGGCGCACCATGCGGGCATCGAGAGCCAGTTCCTTTCCGCAGCGAGCCAGGCCGCCCATGGCGTGCCCTTCCCGGTCGAGGTCGTCGACACGATGGAGCTGCAGGCGCGAGTGCTCCGCAGTCACTCGGGCTCCGACCTGCCGCCGGGCGCCCTGCGGCTGCCGACAGCACGTGCGCATCTCGGCCTGCCTCGCTACGGAGCGCACGAGGCTCTCACCGATGCCCTCGCCTGTGCCGAGCTGTACCTCGCCCAGGTCGCCCGCTTGAGCGGCGGGCGGGCCATGACGCTGAAGGCGCTGCAGCGCTGAAGCACCGGGCGACCCGAGAGTTGTTCACTCGATCGGGAAGGTGATCCCGAAAGTTGTTCACTCGATCGGGAAGGCGACCCCGAAAGTCGTTCACTCGATGGGGAAGGCGTCAGGGTCGGTAACGGCGACGGGCGCCCGCCCGACCGTCCTGTCGCGACTCGGACCCCAGCGGCTGTTGGGGCCGTCCGTCGTCGGTCGGGCCGTGACCGCCCTGGCAGCCCGGGCAGTAGAACATCGTTCGCTCCCGCGTTGGTGGACCGACTGGCGCGACGCGCACGGTGGCGCCGCAGCGCCGGCAGGGCCGTCCGCTGCGGCCGTGCACGTAGGTCGTCTCGCCCTTGGCGCGTGAGCCGGTCGTCGACTGGACGGCATCCTGTCGTCCGCTGTCGATGAGGCGGTGCGCACGCTCCACGACCTGCTCGACGAGGGACCGCTCCAAGCCGGACGCGGTGGCCCACGGCGACACCCGCAGCGCGAAGAGCGTCTCGGCCGTCCACAGCGTGCCGAGCCCAGCGAGGTTGCGCTGGTCGAGCAGGGCCTCGCCGATGGGGACCGCGGCGCCCGCGAGGTTCTCGACCGCCCGGGTTGCGTCCCAGTCGGCACCGAGCAGGTCCGGGCCCAGGTGTCCGACCAGGTCCGCCTCGCGCGCCGTCTCGACGAGGTCGAGCATCCCGAGCCGCAGGCCCAGCGCAGTCCAGTCCGGGGCGGCCACGAGGGCGCGCAGGTCGGGTGAGCGCCGCCAACCAGGCTTCAGCCCCGCGGTCGCCTCGATGCGCCACTGGCCCTCCATCCGCAGGTGCGAATGGAGGGTCAGGCCGCCCTCGACCCGGTGGAGCAGGTGCTTGCCGCGGCTGACCACGTCAAGGGTCCGACGGCCGCTGAGGTCTGCCGTGGCGATGCCCGGCCAGCGGAGGTCCGACTCGACGATCTCGTGTCCAGCCAGGGCCTCGTGAAGCCGGCGCGCCGTCCGCCACACGGTGTCACCCTCCGGCACAGCACCTCCTTCACCCGCGGAAGTCATGGCTTTCGCATCTCCATCATGGACGTGCCGTGCGAGGTCATCCGCGCCAGCGCCGGCAAATGCTCGGCCAAACCCGCACAACACGGGTCAACCAGCGACACAATGAGCGAATGCGCAGGGGCACCGTCCTCACGCCACGGCGGGGACTCCAGACGGGATGGGGGCTCACCAGCGCGGCGCGGCTCTTCACGCCGGTGGTGCTCGTCGTGCTCGCCTACGAGCGAGGCGGAGCCGGCCTGCTGGCCGGGACCTCGGCGGCCCTTGCCGTCGTCGGCGCGCTCATGTCCGCCGTGGTCGGTCGCGTCGGGGACCGCGGCCATCTCGGCCGGGTCATCCGATGGATCGTCGGGGGGTCGGCCGCCGCCCTGGCGCTTGCGACCCTCGGCGCGGTGGCGCAGTGGTCCGTCCTCGTCGTGCTGGCGCTCGGCGTCATCTCCTGTGGGCTGCTCTACGTGTATCGCCCGCTCCAAGCAGCGACCTTGCCCTGGCTCGTGCACACGCCGCGGGAGCTCGCCGCGGCCAACGTCGCGTCGGCCGCCATCGAGAGCGTCGCCTCGCTCGTCGGACCGGCGCTCGCCGGCGCCGCCCTGCTCCTCCTCTCGCCCGACGAGGCGCTGGCGATCGGGGCTGCCTGCCTCGGGCTCGCCCTGCTGCCCGTGTCCCGGATCCACCTGCCGGCTGCGTATCGGCACCGCCGCGTCGAGCCAGCGAGAAAGAGGTCGTATGCCGCTGGGCTCGGTGTGCTCGCCCGTGTCGTCCGCGCGGGCGGGGCGCCGGTCCTCGTGTTCGCCCAGACGTTCGCGAGAGGTGCCCTGACCGTGTTGCTCGTCATCCTCGTCCTCGACGACCTGGCGGTCGGCGACGATGTCGTCGGCTGGTTGTGGGCCGCTCTCGGGGTCGGTGGCCTGGCCGGTGCCGCGTTGGGGGTCCGAGTTCTCCACGTCTCCCGCCTCGGGCGCAGCTTCGTCACCGGAGTCGGGTTGTGGGGTGCCGGTCTGGGTGTGCTGTCGATCGCTGGGACACCGTGGCTCGCCGGTCTCGCGATGGTCGTCATCGGGATCGGCAACGCGCTCGAGGATGCGAGCCTGTTCACGCTGGTCGCCCGCCTCGCGCCGCGCGGGATGTCCGCGCAGGCGCTCGGGGCCATCGAGATCGTGGCCTGTGCCGGCATGGCGACCGGCGCCGCCCTCGCTCCCGCGGTCGTCGGGACGGTTGAGGTGCAGACGGCCCTGCTCGCTCTCGGCGTCGCCCTCGTGGTGCTCGGGATGCTGTACCTCCGGTCGTTCCGCGCGGTGGACCGCACGGCGGTGCAGTCACAGGCCACCACCGACCTGGTCGCGGACGTCGTCATCTTCGAGCCGCTGCCGGTCGTCATCGTGGAGCACCTCGCGAGCCTGCTCGAGCCGCACGAGTACGCGCCCGGTGACGTCGTCATGAGAGAGGGGGAGGACGGCGACACCGTGCACATCATCGGGTCAGGCACGGCGAGGGTGACGGTTCACGGGGCCCAACGACCGGAGCTCGGACCCGGCGACACCTTCGGGGAGATCGCCCTGCTGCGCCACAGTAGCCGAACCGCGACCGTGACGGCTGAGGGAGACCTGACGACCTACTGCCTCGACCGCGAGGACTTCCTCACAGCCATTCAGGGCAGCTCGACGTCGGCAGAGGCGCTCGCCGACGTCCGTCTCGCCCGTGACGCCTCGAGCTGAGCCAGCCACTCGACCGTCTCGTGCAGGACGAGCTCGAGGCCGGCGCGTACGGGTAGCTGCGCCTGCGCTCGGAGCTGCGAGATCACCGAGGGAATCGCGTCGGGCGCCACGGCCGGGAGCACCCGCACCGCGCAGGCGCGCAGCCAAGGGTCGCGCCACTGGTCGTTCGGGTCGACCGCGATGGAGCGGACCACCTCGGCGACAGCGAGCTTGGTGGCATCGAGCTTGGTGGCATCGAGCTTGGGGACATCGCGCTTGGGGACATCGCGCTTGGTGGCATCGACCGTCGTGCCGTCGGCCTTCGCCCTGTCGGGACCGGTTGCCGTGGAGGTCCGCCCTGCGAGGCCCGCCCGGCGCTTCCCGGGGGGCACACCCGGAGCAACCACGGCGAGGACGTGCCGTGCACGTCGTCCGAGGGCTACGACAACGAGCTCCTCCGCGAGACCTCTGGTGGTGTCATCGTCGGCACCGAGCCCGGCCGTGACACGTGCCGGGGTGGTGCCGGGGACGACGATCCCGACGAGCACGAGCAGCCGACGCGATACCTCGGCGAGCTCCTCTCGCAGGGCGTCCCCGAGCGGGCCCACCTCCTCGACCCCCTCGACTGCCGCCAGACCGTTCACGACGAGCTCTGCTCGGTCGAGCTCTCGGTCCACGGCCGCACCCACCGCACTCCTCGCGCGCGTGTCGACGGCCTGGGCCGAGGCCCTGGCCCGGACGCGGTGCAGGCCGGTGGCCGCCGCCTCGGCGACATCGAGCCGCGCGTCGACCAGGGCTGCGAGAAGCAGCGCTCGGCCACGTTCACCGCCCCCCCGCGCGGCTGCCGTGGTCAGCGCGACGAGACCTGGTCCCGTCGTTCCCGCGTCGAGCCACCCCTCGAGCTCGTCCACCAGCTGGTCACCGTGCGCACCGAGGGCATCCGGGAGACCGGGGGTCTCCTGCCCCAGCCGCACGAGGCCGATGAGGTCGGGCACGAGGGCGGCACTCGGAACTGCGGCCGCAGCCAGCAGGGCGTCGGCCGTCGTGTCCTGGTCATCGAGAACCGCCCGCCACACGAGGTGGCCATCCTCACCGCGGCCGGGCTCTGCGCGTGAGACCGCAGCCGCGGCCCGGGCGCGCACCGCAACGTCGGGGTCGCCCAAGAGGGTCCCGACCTGCGCCCGGACGTCGGGACGGCGCATCTCACCGACCGCGGCGAGCGACTCGACGGCGGTGCAGCGCACGGAGGCGTCGGGGTCCGACAGCGCGCTCCGCGCCGCGTCGACGAGCCGCGGCGACCGAGCGTCGCGCAGCACGTCGATCCCGGTGCGCCGATCGATCGGGTCGTCGCTGGTGAGGAGGCGCTCGATCGCTGCTGCCGCGCCGCCGTCGATGCGGAGTGCCACCGGGTCCCATGACCGGTCGGCGAGCACTCCGCCAAGATGCCCGGCATAGCCACGATGCGCCTTGACTGCGAGCCAGATCCACACGAGGGTGAGCAGACCGGTGGTCCACACCACGGCCTGCACGTCGAGGCCGAGGGCCCGGACGACCAGCAGGTAGGCACCGACGAGGCCCACCGCGAGGGGAACTCCGGCCCCCTCCACGAACGTCTGGGCCCGGAGTCGGTCACCGCGCCGGATCCCCTGGTAGGTCGCGGCGATCGACGTCCGAGTCGTGCCGTCCGTCAGCGAGATGTCGACGATCTGGGCGGCGCACACGGTGACGAGGTAGGTGAACGTGGCGATCCCCGGGCCGAAACCCACGCCGAGGACGACGACGGTCATCACGAGCACGCCAACCGGGTTCACGAGGAGGCCGAAGCCGATGCCGAAGCGGCCGAGCAGCCGCCCAGCGAGCAGGAGGGTGAAGAGCACGGCGACGATGTTGAGAATCGCTCCGAAGGCACCCATGAACTGCGCGAGGCTGTCCGGGTCGGCGTAGTAGGCGGCCGCACGGTCCCAGACGAGGTAGTCGAACAGCTGCGTCACGCCGGCCGAGACGATCTGGTAGCCGAGGACGAGCAGGACGAACGGCTCCCGGAGCAACCGGAGGTCGGCCAGCCGGGACGTTCTTCTGCTCGGCTCGTGCCGCCCTGGGGCCTGCGAAGGCGGGGTGAGCAGCTGGCCCGGGAACTGCCGGCTCGTGGACCAGATGATAGTGATGAAGACGAGCGCCATGACGAGGTCGATGAGCAGCAGGTTCGTCGGCCCACCCAGCGGTTCCACCAACGCCGCCGCCGCGAGGCCGCCGACCGCGAAGCCGATCGAGAAGCCGGCCACGATTCGAGGAAAGTCCCGCTTGAGCGTCTGGACGTCGTAGAGCCGGACGGCCTGGGAGCCGACGAGCAGGAACCCGGTGGGAATCGAGAGCGGGAAGAGGACGATGAGGACGAACGTCACCCAGGCCATGTCCCAGCGGCTCAGCAGCACCCATGCGGTGCTGACCAGCACCACGTAGAGAACGAGGACAGCGAGCGCGAGCCGGCCCAGCGGCATACGACGTTGGGCGACCGTGACGGCTGAGGAGACGGCCACGCCGGCGACGGCCACGCCGATGTAGGCGTAGGCGAGCGCGCCTGCCCCGTAGGTGTGGAGGAAGACGGCGCTCGCGGGCACCACGAGGAAGGCCACGGTCAGGCCGAGGGCGACCGCCTGACCACCCAGGAGGGCGAGCAGCCGCAGCCTCACGGTTGCGGCTCGCGCTTCTCCCGAAGCCGCTCGACGAGGGCGAGGATGACCCCGCGAGCGATCTCCGGGCGGCTCTCGAGCGCCTCGTCGAAGTCGGCCTTGGAGAGCCGCAGCGCGGTGACGTCAGTGAGCGCCACGACGGTGGCGGACCGGGGCTGCGGGTCGAGGACCGCGAGGTCGCCGACGACGACTGGCGCCTCGGCGCGGATGCGGCCGTCCTCACGGAGGATCTCGACGGTCCCCGAGGACACGATGTGGAGCCAGTCCTCGGTGGTACCCCGCCGGATGATCTCCTCACCGGCGGTGAAGTACTCCTCGGTGAGGGCGCCGGCCAGCCCGGCGAGGACTCGCCCGGGTGTCGCCGCGAAGATGCCGACGTGGCGCAGCATCGCCACGCGGTCGACGGTCAGGAGGCGTGCCATGGGCTGTCACCTGCAGCTCTCCTCGTCGGGATGCGCAGCTCGTGGACGCCGTCGGCCGTGTGCACCTCCGCATCCCCGGCCGCGGTCAGGACATGGAGCATCGCACCGTTGCCGGCGAGGACGTCCGCGGTGAAGGCCCGCACACCGTGCCGGGCCGCGTAGTCGGACATGACTCCGTGCAGGGCGTGCCCGAGACCGAGTCCGTGCCAAGAGGAGTCGACCATGTAGGCGACGTCGGCGGAGCCGGTGTCCGCGTCGACGTAGTACTGGGCGGATCCGACGACCTGCTCGTTCTCGCGGGACCCGGTCACTGCGACGAAGGCCATCTCCGACTCGTAGTCGACGTTGGTCAGGTGCTCGGCAGCGTTACGGGTCAGCGAGGAGAGATTCCGGAAGAAGCGCGTCTTGACGTCCTCGGGTCGCATCCGGAAGAACAGCTCCTGGAGCAGCGCGGCGTCGCCGGAGCGAGTCGGGCGGACGAGGACCACGCTGCCGTTCTTGAGCGTGACGGTTCGCTCCTCCGTCGCCGGGTAGGGCAGGCGGGAGCGGAGCCTCTGGTCCGGCCGGACGAGGCCGGACGTCGTCGCTGCGTCGAGAAGCGTGTCCCGGTCGTCCGGGTGGGCCAGCTCGATGAGGGCAACAGCCCGTTCGCGAAGGGACCGGCCGTGGAGATAGGCGATCCCGTACTCCGTGGCGATCCAACGCAGCTCGTGCCGAGGGATGGCCACTGCCTCCTTCGGGCCGAGGCGGGGAACGAATGAGGGGGACCCATCGGGCTGCCGCGACGCGAGCGCGACGATGGCCTTGCCACCGGGCGACACGGCAGCAGCCCGATGGAAGTCGACCTGCGCGCCGAGCCCACCGTAGAGCTCCCCGCCGAGGGCGTCGACACACACCTGCCCGGTCAGGTCGACCCGGAAGGCCTGCGTCACGGACACGAGCCGATGCTGTGCCGGGAGCCCGGCCAGGACCTCGTCGATCGGACGGAACTGGAAGTCCGGGTTGCCGTCTATCGCGTCATAGAGACGCCGGGTCCCCATGGCCGCGCTCGTGACCACGGCGCCCACATCGACGGTCTTGGCCGCCCCCGTGACGATGCCGGCCTCGATGACGTCGAGGACCGCGTCGGTGATGACGTCGGAGTGGATGCCCAGGTCTCGACGCTGGTCAAGGTGCGCCAGGACCGCGGCGGGGATGCGCCCCAGACCGACCTGGAGCGTGGCGCCGTCGTCGATGACGCGGGCCACGTAGCCGGCGATCCGCTCGCCGACGTCGCCGACCCCGGGGTGCTCGTAGGTGATGACCGGTCCTGGCACCTCGACGAAGTAGTCGATCCGGTCGACCGGGACAGTGCTCGCCCCCTCGGTCCACGGCATGGCCGGGTTGACCTCCGCGATGACGAGGCCTGCCGACTCGATCGCTGCCGGCGCAGCGTCGACCGACACGCCGAGGCTGACCTGCGCCTCGCGCGGCGGGGTGACCTGGACGACCGCGACGTCCAGGCGCAGCCGCCCGGTTCGCAGGCTGTCCGGCAGGTCCGTGAGACTCATCGGGACGTAGTCGACGGATGCGCCGTGGGGCTGCACGTCACGGACGAGGTCCGCCAGCTCGGCGCCGACGAAGATCGTCCGGTGGTCGAAGTTCGTCCCGGTGGAAAGCGTGGTGCGCACCCCGTCGGTGAGGTGGTGCACCAGACGCTGGCCGAGGTGCTCGAGCGGGCTGTCCTCCAGCGCCCGCACGACGACACGCGGTGTGGCACACGCGCTGCCCACGTAGACGGTCGCGCCGGGAGGGACCACGGCGGCCGCCGCTGCTGCGCTCACGAGCCGCGAACGCCAGTCCCCATCGGATGCCGTTGCCGAGGCGTCCGCCCCCCTGGCTGGCATCGTCGTCACCGGGCCGCACCTCCCATGAGCTTGGCGCGGCGACGCGCAGGACGGGAGGGTACAGCGCCCGGCGACCACCGCGGGTGGTCCTCGTTCGAGGATGGCACGCTGCTCACCCTGGCGCGAGGAAACCGCGAAACGCCGCCGTGCGCTGCGAGGGTCAACGCCGCAGGCGCAGTCCCCGTGGCGTCATGTGGAACCCGGCCCGCGACAGCGCCTGCACCAGCGGGTGGTCCGATCCCAGCACCGATGCGCCGTCGGCCTTCTCGACGGTGAGCCGGCCGAGGGCACCCTCTCGGACTGCCAGGGCCAGGGCATCGGCGGCCGCCTGCAGCACCTCGAGGTCGCCCGACCAGCAGAGCATCGTCTTGCCCCCGCGCTCCACGTAGAGGACGAGCTCTCCGTCGACGAGGACGACGAGCGCCCCCGCCTTGCGTCCGGGCTGGTGCCCCTTGCGTGCACCTGCCTCGTCAGGTCCTTGAGTGGGCCGGGTCGGCCACGGGAGGGCGGCACCATAGGGGTTCGCGGGGTCGCTCGCGGCCAGGACCAGCGCCCCCGGACCCTGCGACTGCTCACGGGAGGCCGGGCCGTCGGAGCCGGTGGCCTCGGGAAGCCGCGAGAAGGAGCGCAGCCGGTCCACGGCACCCGTCGAGGCGAACTGCGAGGCGCCCAGCGACTCGACGAAGTACCCACGACGGACCTTGCCTGCCTCCTCGGCCGCGGCGAGCACGCGGTAGACCGCGGCGAACCCCCCGGGCACGTCCTCCGCAACGACCGAGCCCCTGGTGAGCACGCCGTAGCGGTCGAGGAGGAGCTCCGCGCTCGTGACGGCGCGGACGGTGGGGTCGGTCTCGGCCACGGGCAGCAGAGTCCATCGTCCGACTCCAGTCGGCGGCGCGGACTCCAGGGAGCGAGCGCGCAGCGCCTTTGCGGTGGCCGACTCCTCAGCAGCCGCAATGCGGTCGGGAGTCACGCCGGCGAGTGAGCCTCCCGGAGGGCGCGCCAGCGAGCCCTGGAGCGAGCCGAAGCGGCCGAGCGAGGTCCGGCGGCCGCCATAGCGGGTGGACCGTGGTGCGGTCGACGAGCGTTTGTGTGCGGTGCGGCCACCAGACAGCAGGGCCCGGAGCGGGGCGATGGTGTCGTTGGTGACCCGCCCGGCCCAGAACAGGGACCACAGCCCGTCGAGGAGCTCGGTGTCGATCAGGTCCGTCCCCCGCGTGGTCCCGAGAGAGCGGACGCGGTCGGCGAGCGGGCGGAAGAACCACGCCCCTCCGCTCGCGAGGGCCTCGAGGACCGCGTCCTCCGCGTCGGTGAGATCGGCCAGGTCGGGCGGGACCAAGGTCAGCTGCGCCGTGT
The DNA here is from genome assembly GCF_035280925.1 of Intrasporangium sp. GTDB lineage: Bacteria > Actinomycetota > Actinomycetes > Actinomycetales > Dermatophilaceae > Intrasporangium. The sequence goes on from NZ_DATEEY010000090.1 coordinate 16,448, forward strand.
CGGCGAGGTGGAGGCTGACCCAGCCGTCGTCCCCCGGCAGTGACCCGTGGCCGCGCCAGATGACCTCGCCGGAGCTCATCACCTCGTCGAGCAGCGCCGGCCGGTAGTCGGCGACGCGAGCGGGCAGGACGAGCGTCTCGAGCGCGCTCGCGGGCACGACCGCACCGGTCAGCTGCTCCACGGCGCGCAGCAGACCCTCGCGTCCGCGCTGACCGCTGCCGACGCCCTGCCAGCGCGGAAGGAACCGGGCCAGGTCGGCCTGGGCCACCGGCTCCACCTCGTGCCGCAGGGCGGCCAACGACCGCCGCCGCAGGATTCGCAGGACCTCGGCGTCGCAGAACTCGGCGCCGTGCCCGCCCCCGTTCTCGGTGGGCAGCAGCTCGCCCTCGACGACGCGTCCGGCCGAGACGAGGCGCCGCAGGGCGTCATGCACGACGGCCGGGCCCAGGCCCCACCACTGGGCGGCCGTGTGCGCGGTGAACGGTCCATGGGTCCGCGCAAACCGGGCCACCAGGTCGCCGAGCGGGTCGGGCACCGACTCGAGGAAGGCGGCCGGCACGCCGACCGGAAGGGCGGTGCCGAGCGCGTCGCGCAGTCGGCCCGCGTCCTCGACCGCCGCCCAGCGGTCCTCGCCGGCGACCCGGACAGCGATGATCCTCCGGGCCTGCTCGAGCGACCGGAGCGCCACCTCCACCTCGGCCGCTGCGAAGCCCTCAGCCGAGCGGGCGAGGACATCGCTCGTCGCGAGGGGCCCGAGGACGCGCACCAGGTCGGCGAGGTCCTCCGCGTCGCGGGCGGCGCGCTCGGGGGTCAGGCGCTGGAGCTCGGCCTCCGTCCGCGCGACGGCTGCCGGATCGAGCAGGTCCCGCAGGGCGAGCGCGTCGCCTTGGCCGAGGAGCTCGGAAAGGAGCGACGGGTCGAGAGCGAGCGCCGCAGCCCGCCGCTCGGCGAGCGGGGAGTCGCCCTCGTAGAGGTACTGGGCGACGTAGCCGAAAACGAGGGACTTCGCGAAGGGGCTCGGCTGGGCCGACTCGACATCGACGACCGTGACCGCGCGAGATCGGATCTCGGTCATCAGCCCAACGAGGCCGGGCACGTCGAAGACGTCCTGGACACATTCCCGAACGGCCTCGAGGACGATGGGAAAGGTCGGGTACTGGCTCGCCACCTGGAGGAGCTGCGCGGCCCGCTGGCGCTGCTGCCACAGCGGCTGGCGCCGGTCCGGGCGACGGCGTGGCAGCAGCAGCGCCCTCGCTGCACACTCACGGAACCGCGCTGCGAAGAGAGCCGAGCCACCGATCTCCTGCGTCACGAGCTCGGAGACGTCCTCGGGCTCGAGCGTGACCAGCTCGACGAGCTGGCGGCCGATCTCGCCACTCGACGCAGCCGCGCCACCCTCGTCGAACTCGAGGTCGGGCAGTCGGAACACGATGCCGTCATCCCCGTGCATGGCCTGCACGTCGATCCCGAAGCGCTCGCGCATCCGGGCCGCGACACAGAGTGCCCATGGCGCGTGGACCTGCCCACCGAAGGGCGACAGGACGGCCACGCGCCAGTCGCCGATCTCGTCACGGAACCGCTCGACGACGATGGTCCGGTCGTCGGGCACGTGGCGGGTGGCCTCACGCTGCTCGGTGAGGTACGCGAGCAGGTTGTCCGCTGCCCATTCGTCCAGACCGGCTGCGACCACCCGGTCCCTGGCCCTGGCGGCGGACAGCCCGACGACCTCGCGGACGAAGGCGCCGACGGCTCGACCCAGCTCGGCTGGCCGTCCCTGCTGGTCGCCCTTCCAGAACGGCAGCCGGCCGGCCTGCCCCGGCGCGGGCGTCACGAGGACCCGGTCGTGGGTGATGTCCTCGATCTGCCACGACGACGTGCCGAGGGTGAACACGTCACCGACCCGCGACTCGTAGACCATCTCCTCGTCGAGCTCGCCGACCCGGCGCCCGGGTCCCTCGCCCGACGCGAGGAAGACGGCATAGAGACCTCGGTCGGGGATCGTCCCGCCGCTCGTGACGGCGAGGCGTTGGGCACCGCGACGCCCGGTGAGCGTGTCGGTGACGCGGTCCCAAACGATCCGCGGACGCAGCTCGGCGAACTCGTCACTCGGGTACCTGCCGGCAAGCATGTCGAGGGTCGCCTCGAGCACTGACCGTGGCAGGCCGGCAAAGCTCGCCGTACGCCGAGCGAGCGCCTCAACGTCGTCCACCGTCCAGTCGTCCATGGCGCACATGGCGACGAGCTGCTGGGCGAGCACGTCGACCGGGTTGGTGGGAACGCGCAGGCTCTCGATCGCTCCGGCCTGCATGCGCTCGACGACGACGGCGGTCTGGACGAGGTCGCCGCGGAACTTCGGGAAGAGGACGCCGCGGCTGACGGCACCCACCTGGTGCCCCGCCCGCCCGACCCGTTGCAGGCCGCTCGCGACGCTCGGCGGGCTCTCGACCTGGACCACCAGGTCGACGGCACCCATGTCGATGCCGAGCTCGAGACTGCTCGTCGCCACGACGGCGGGTAGCCGGCCGGCCTTGAGATCCTCCTCGATCGCTGCCCGGTGCTCCTTGCTCACGGAGCCGTGGTGGGCGCGCGCGAGTACGGCAGGCGCGCCGTGGCTGGCCCCCGACTGCGCCATGATCTGCGCAGGAGGCCGCCCCTGGTCGAGTGCACGACTCCTGGGCTCCCCGGCAGAGCCGGTCGGCCCAGAAGCTGCTCGCTCGATCTGGTCGCCCGCTTCTGCAGCAGACAGCCGCTCCTCCCAGATCTCGTTGAGTCGGGAGGTGAGCCGTTCAGCCAGACGTCGCGAGTTGGCGAAGACGAGGGTGGAGCGGTGCCCCGCGATGAGGTCGGCGATCCGCTCCTCGACGTGCGGCCAGATCGAGGCCCGGGGAGCGTTCCCGGCAGCAGGGCCGGACAGGTCGGGCACTCCTGGCGAGATCTCGACGGGCGCGCCCGACAGCTCGCCCAGGTCGGGGACGGGGACGACGACGTCGAGGTCCCACTCCTTCGTCGACGGTGGCTGCACCACTTCAGCGGGACGGCCGCCGGCGAGGTAGCGCGCCACCTCCTCGACCGGCCGAACCGTCGCGGAGAGGCCGACCCGCTGGGCGGGCTTGTCGAGCAGGGCATCCAGCCGCTCGAGCGAGAGGGCGAGATGGGCGCCGCGCTTCGTGCCGGCGACGGCGTGGACCTCGTCGACGATCACCGTCTCGATGCCACGCAGGGCCTCCCGCACCGACGACGTGAGCATGAGGAACAGCGACTCGGGCGTCGTGATGAGGATGTCCGTCGGCGCTCGCGCGAAGGCACGCCGCTCGGTGGCCGGCGTGTCACCGGAGCGGACGCTCACTCCGATGTCGGGGACCGGCAGGCCGAGGCGGGTGGCAGCGTGGCCGATGCCGACGAGCGGCGCGCGGAGGTTCCGCTCGACATCGACGGCCAGTGCCTTCATCGGCGACACGTAGAGCACCCGGCACCGCGCGAGACGGTCCTCCGGCACGGGCTCCGTGGCCATCCGGTCGAGGGCCCAGAGGAAGGCCGAGAGCGTCTTGCCGGAGCCGGTCGGGGCGACGACGACACAATGATGACCGGACGAGATGGCCTCCCACGCCCCCGCCTGCGCGGCCGTCGGCTCGCGGAAGCTGCTCCGGAACCACGCTGCCGTTGCCGGAGAGAAGCGGTCGAGCGCATCACCGCTCGCCTGGTCTGCCTTCGTCATCAGCCCCAGCCTGCCACTCACCGGTGACACGACCTCCCCCAGCGGCCTGCAGGTCCAGTGCCCCCGCTCCTGGTCGTGCCCGACCGGCTGCCACGACGCAGACCCGCGCGCAGCTCATTGAAGGAGCGTCACCGTTGCCTGCCAAGCCTCGAGGACCACGCCCCGGTGAACAGCCGGCTCGGCAGATGGTCGCGACAACCGGCGCTGGAGGGGCAGGATGACACCGTGGAGACCTGGGACGCCCTGCGGGCGCGACGAAACGTGCGGCAGTTCACTGAGCAGCCAGTCCCTGACGAGGCACTTGACCGAATACTCGAGGCTGGGCGACGGGCTCCGTCGGCGAGCAACTGGCAGCCGTGGGACTTCGTGCTCGTCACGAACAGGGCGCAGCTGGTCGAGCTGGCCAAGGTCTGGCAAGGCGCCAAGCATGTCGCCGGAGCAGCGGCCGCCATCGCGATCGTCGCGCCAGAGCCGCAGGACGATCGGCAGTCGGCTCTGATCCAGTACGACCTCGGCCAGGCCACGTATGCCATGACCGTCGCTGCGGCAGACCTGGGCGTTGGCACGGGTCATGCTGCGGCCGCCGACCAGAACCGGGCCCGGGCCGTCCTGGGCCTCCCCGAGGGACGATTCCTGGCCTACGTCCTCTCCGTCGGCTACCCGTCGGACAAGCCGTTGGCCGTCATCGAGCGGCTGGACCGACGCCCCTTCGACGAGGTCGTGCACCGCGGCCGGTGGTGACCGGGCGGCTGGAGCACGTCGGTAGACGCGGGTAGAGGGTGAGCATGAGCCATCCGGACGACCTCACGCAGCGCGCCGAGAAGGTCGCGCGCTCCATCGCGCACGTCGCCACCCGCGAGGGTCGAACCGTCGCCCTCGCCGAGTCCCTCACGGGGGGCAAGATCTCGTGCCACCTCGGCGCGGCGCCCGACTCCAGCGACTGGTTCGGGGGCTGCGTCGTCGCCTACACGAGCGAGGTGAAGCGCCGGGTCCTCGGCGTGCCCGACGGTCCGGTCGTGAGCAAGGAGGCTGCGGCGGCCATGGCCAAGGGAGCAGCCGACCTGCTCGGTTGCGACCTCGCGGTGGCCGTGACGGGCGTCGGAGGGCCGGAGGAGCAGGACGGCGAGCCGCCGGGGACGGTCTGGTTCGGGGTCTGCGACCGGGGAACGGTGACGACCGAGCTGCACCGCTGGGACGGCGAGCCGGAGGAGGTTCTCGACCGGACGACGCTGCACGCGCTCACCCTGCTGGAGCGCGTTCTTGACGCTCACGCCGCCCCCAGCTGAGCGGCATACGGCCGTGGTCGCCGCCACTCCAGGTGAGCGCTCGTCTTGTCGGGGTACGGCATCGAGAGGAGAGTGGAACGTGGGCGACGTGCCGCATGGCCGCTGACGCCCATCGGTCATTGCCAGTGCCCTGCCGACGCACCGCCTCCATCACCACCACGCACGACCACAGGTATTGAGGAGGAACGCATGACGACTGCCCGAGACATCATGAACGCTGGTGCAACCTGCGTCAGTGAGGACCAGACGCTGCTCGAGGCCGCGCGGATGATGCGTGACATGGGAGTTGGGTCGCTGCCCATCTGCGGCAACGACCAGAAGCTGCACGGCATCATCACCGACCGCGACATCGTCGTGAAGTGCATCGCCGAGGGCAAGGACGCATCGATGTGCACGGCCGCTGAGCTCGCCCAGGGCGAGGTCACCTGGGTGGACGCGATGACCGACGTCACCGAGGTCGTCGACCTCATGGGCCGCGAGCAGGTCAAGCGGCTGCCCGTCATCGAGAACCACCAGCTCGTCGGCATGATCAGTGAGGCCGACCTCGCTCGCCACCTCGACGATCGCCAGCTGAGCGAGTTCGTGGAGAAGGTCTTCGCGCGTCCCTGATCACCGCAGTCACGTCACCCGCCGCCCGCGCTCCGCGCGGTTTCCCGGCCCGCGGGCACGGGTAGTGGGGTGGCGTGAACCAGTCGACCGGCCATCCCCGCGCGCCGCGGCGAGTCGTCGTGACGGGCGGGGCGGGCTTCCTCGGGAGCCACCTGTGCGAGGCGCTGCTCCACGCCGGCTCGGAGGTGCTCTGCCTCGACAACTTCATCACCGGTACGCCGGACAACGTGCTCCACCTGCAGGAGCACCCGCGCTTCCGGCTCATCCGGTGCGACGTCACCGACTTCGTCCACGTGCCGGGCGAGATCGACCTCGTCCTCCACTTCGCCTCCCCCGCGTCGCCCATCGACTACCTCAAGCTGCCCATCCACACCCTCAAGGTGGGCGCCATCGGCACCTGGCACGCGCTGGGCCTGGCCAAGGACAAGGGTGCCCGGTTCCTGCTGGCCTCCACATCGGAGGTCTACGGCGACCCACAGGTCCACCCCCAACCGGAGACGTACTGGGGGCACGTCAACCCGATCGGTCCGCGCGGCGTGTACGACGAGGGCAAGCGGTACGGCGAGGCGCTGACGACCGCCTACCGCTGCAGCGAGGACGTCGACACGGGCATCGTGCGCATCTTCAACACGTACGGCCCACGCATGCGGCCCCACGACGGCCGCGCCATCCCGACCTTCATCCGGCAGGCCCTCCGTGACGAGCCGATCACCCTCGCCGGCGACGGCCTGCAGACGCGATCCGTCTGCTACGTGGACGACCTCGTCGAGGGGATCCTCGCGTTCGCCGGCAGTGCGCACCCCGGCCCGGTCAACATCGGCAACCCCGACGAGATGACCGTCCGAAGGATCGCCGAGGACATCGTCGCCGCGGCGGGTTCGCAGTCGGAGATCGTCAACGTCGAACGTCCGGTCGACGACCCGCAGGTCCGCCGCCCCGACACGGCCCTGGCCGAGGAGCTGCTGGGCTGGCGTCCGCGCGTGCCGTGGGAGAAGGGGCTCGAGCGGACGGTCGCGTGGTTCCGGGACGAGGCCACCGCCGCCGGCGAGCTACCGCCGGAGAGCCTCGTCGGCTGACACGCTGCGCGCTTCGGCGAGCACGTCCCCGACGCCGATCCGGTCGAGCCGGACATCGGTCGTGTTGCCGTGCGGGTCGCCGGGAGGATCGTGCGGCGCCGGCCGCCACAGCACACGATGCAGGTGCGAGTCGATGCGCGGACCCCACTGGCTCGGAGGCGTCGGTCCGAACAGCAGGACGGACGGCGTGCGGTAGGCCGTCGCCAGGTGAGCGACACCGGTGTCGCCCGACAGGAGGAGCTCGGCGCCACCGATGAGCGCGGCCAGGCTGTGCACGTCGAGTCGGCCGCAGAGATCGGTGACCTCGGGGTGGGCGCCGGCCACCGTCCGGCAGGCGTCGCGCTCGGCCGGTCCACCCGTCACGACGACCGGCCGTCCGTCCTCAGCGAGGTTGCGCGCCACTGCCGCCCATCGGTGCGCGGGCCAGCGCCGGGAGCCGGCGGCGGCGCCGGGATGGACGACGACCGGCGCCTCGGGGAGGCCTGCGAGCGGCGAGCGGGGGCTGGGCTCGGGTGGGCGCAGACGGAGGTCGGCGGCCGAGCACTGCCCGCCGGCCGAGGTGACCAGTCGGCACCATCGGTCGACCTCGTGCTCATCGGCGTCCCACTCGGGGCCGTCGATGAATCCCGCTGAGACGCAACGGAAGGCAACCAGCTGTCGCGGTGCCAAGTCGGCCAGGGCACGGTGGCTCTGGGGTCCACTGCCGTGCAGGTTGACGGCGACGTCGGGGGGTGGGCCGTCCCACGGAGGGGTGGTGAGGCCATCGGTCGGCACGACGCGGTCGACGAGGGCGTGCGCAACCATGAGCGCGCCCAGCGCCGGGTCCGCGGCCAGAGCGATGTCCGCGGTCTCCCAACGCCCACGGATCCCGCGCAGCGCCGCGACCGCTGCGTAGAGGTCGCCGAGCCCCAGGGCACGAAGCACGAGGACGCGCTCGACCCCTGGGGTCACGGCCAGGACGGCTCGGTCGACGGCGCCGCCACGACCTCGCGCAGCTCGAAGCCCTCGGGCTGCTGGAGCACCATGACGATGGCGCGGGCCACATCCGCAGGATCGCTGAGCTTGGCGTCCGGCGGCGGCTTGTACTGCTCGTCCCGTCCGTCGAAGAAGTGCGTCCGCATGCCTCCCGGGATGACCATGGTGACCCCCACGCGGCCCGCCAGCTCGGTGGCAAGGGCGCGGCTGAAGCCCACGACGCCGAACTTCGACGCGCAGTAGGCCGTGGCGTCCCCGGCGGCGCGCAGCCCGAGGGTGGAGCCGATCGTGACGACCGTCCCACGAGACTGCTCGAGGTGCGACAGGCAGGCCCGCACGACGGCGGCCGTGCCGATGAGGTTGACGCCGATGACGCGCTCCCAGTCCTCGGCCGGGACCGTGGCGAGGGGGCCGCACGAGTCGGTCCCCGCGGCGGTCACCACGGCATCGGGTGGCCCGACCGTGCGGACCAGCTCCTCGACGGAGGCGGCGACTGCGGCGGTGTCCGCCACGTCGGTGATGGCATGTGGCACACCGCTCTGGGGCGCCACCCGGTCGAGCACGGCCGGCTTGCCACCCGCCGCGGCCACCGCCTCGACGACGGCGGCGCCGAGTCCGCTGGCCCCGCCGGTGACATAGACGATTCCGAGATCGCGCATTTCGGTCATGGAGAACTACCCCGCATCCTTGAGGATCGCTGTTGTCGACCGCCCCGGAAGGAGCGGCAGGAGCTGGACACGCCCGCCCCAGCCACGGACCAGGTCCGCCTCCGGGAGGACGGTTCCCGCGTAGTCGGCGCCCTTGGCCCACACGTCGGGACGGATCCGGTCGAGCGCGGCGGACGGCTCGTCCTCGTCGAAGATGACGACCGCGTCGACCGCGTCGAGCGCGAGCAGCACCTGGGCCCGGTCCCGCTCCGTCTGCACGGGTCGGCCCGGCCCCTTGAGCCGGCGGACGGAGGCGTCCGAGTTGAGCAGGACCACCAACGCGTCCCCGAGAGCGCGCGCCGCCCGAAGGCTCTGGACATGCCCTGCGTGGAGCACGTCGAAGCACCCTCCCGTCGCAACGAGGGTGCCGCCACGAGCGTGCACCTCACGAGCCAGTCCGATCACCGCGCTCTCGCCGAGCCGGGTGAGGACGCTTGCGTGCCTGGGCGGACCGCCGGCGCCGTAGGGGCTGCCGGGTGCGGCACCGGCCCCGACTCGATGGGCGCTGGCCCCTCCGGCCTCGACCCACGCCGTCGCCTCCGCGACGCCGAGCCGGAC
>NZ_DATEEY010000091.1:0-12245 GCF_035280925.1 Intrasporangium sp.
CACGCCGTCGAGCGCCGCGCGCAGCTGGGCCACGACGTGCTCGACCTGCCGGCCCTCCTTGCGCACCTCGAGGGCCTCACCGCAGCAGAGGATCGGCGTGAGCTCGTGCGCGTACGCGGCCTTGACCTTGGCTGCTACGACGTCGTCGGTCTCGTCGTGGTACTCGCGGCGCTCGCTGTGGCCGACGACGACGTAGGTGCACCCGAGCTTCTTGAGGAAGGCCCCCGAGATGTCGCCGGTGTAGGCCCCCGACGCGTGTGGCGAAAGATCCTGGGCGCCGTAGTGCAGCCGCAGCCGGTCGCCCTCGACGAGCGTCTGTACGGACCGGAGGTCGGTGAAGGGAGGTATGACCGCGACCTCGACCGCGTCGTAGTCGTGCCTGGCGTCGCGCAGGGTCCAGTCGAGCTTCTGGACGAGGTGCGTTGCCTGCAGGTGGTCGAGGTTCATCTTCCAGTTCCCGGCCATGAGCGGGACCCGGCCCACGGGCTTCTCCGCGGCCATCAGGCGTCTCCCTCCCGGTCGTCGCCACCGTCGAGCACGGTGAGGCCCGGCAGCTCCTTGCCCTCGAGGTACTCGAGGCTCGCACCGCCCCCGGTGGAGATGTGGCCGAAGTCGGTGTCCGCGAAGCCGAGCTGCCGCACCGCCGCCGCGGAGTCGCCGCCACCGACCACGGTGAGCGCCCCGTCGCGGGTCACGTCGGCCAGCGCTTGCGCGAGCGCCTTGGTCCCGGCTGCGAACGGCGCCATCTCGAAGGCGCCCATCGGTCCGTTCCAGAACACCGTGCGGCAGTCGGACAGCTTCTCGGCGAAGAGACGGGACGACTCCGGGCCGATGTCAAGGCCGATCCGGTCGGCAGGGATCGCGTCCACGGCGACGACGTCATGCGCCGCCTCGGCACTGAAGTCGTCGGCGACGACGATGTCGGCGGGCAGGACGATCTCGACGCCCTCCTTGTCGGCCCGCTCGAGATAGCCCTTCACGGTGTCGACCTGGTCAGCCTCGAGCAGGCTCTTGCCGACCTCGAGCCCCTTCGCCGCGAGGAAGGTGAAGACCATGCCGCCACCGACGAGGAGCCGGTCGGCGGTGCCGAGCAGGTTCCCGATGACGCCGAGCTTGTCGGACACCTTGGCCCCGCCGAGGACGACGGCGTAGGGCCGCTGGGCGTCTCGGGTCAGACGGCGCAGCACGTTGACCTCGGCCTCGACGAGGCCGCCGGTCGCGTGCGGGAGCAGCCGCGCCACGTCGTAGACGGAGGCCTGCTCGCGGTGCACGACGCCGAAGCCGTCGGAGACGAAGACGTCGGCGAGCGAGGCGAGTGCCTGGGCGAACTCGGCGCGGCCCTCGTCCGTCTTGGCGGTCTCGCCGGGGTTGAAGCGGAGGTTCTCGAGCAGGAGCACCCCGCCTTCCTTGAGGTGCTCCACCGCGGACCGGGCGCTGGGGCCCACGGTGTCCTCCGCGAAGGTGACCGGCGCACCGAGGACCTCGCCGAGCCGCTTGGCGACCGGCGCGAGCGAGTACTGCGGGTCCGGCTCGCCCTTGGGACGCCCCAGGTGTGCGCAGACGATGACGCGCGCCCCCATCTCGGCGAGCATCCGGATGGTCGGTGCGGACGCGCGGATGCGGCCGTCGTCGGTGATCGTCGTGCCGTCCAGCGGCACGTTGAGGTCGGAGCGGACGAGGACGCGCTTGCCGCGCAGGTCCCCGAGGTCGCCAATCGTCTTCACGCGGATGCCTCTTCGGTCGGGTCAGGTGGGCTGACTGGGGCGAGGTTGGGTGTGGGGACTGGAGGTGCTGGGGGCCCGCCCCACGCGAAGGCGGCCACCGCCATGGCCGGGTACCGAGCGGTCACGCCGGGCGTGGCGGCGGCGGTGGCCGGACTCGTCAGAGCGACTGGCCGACGAGCTTGACGATGTCGACGAGCCGGTTCGAGTAACCCCACTCGTTGTCGTACCAGCCGACGACCTTGACCTGGTTGCCGATGACCCTGGTCAGGCCGGCGTCGAAGATGCACGATGCCGGATCGGTCTCGATGTCCTTGGAGACGATCGGGTCCTCGGTGTAGACGAGGTAGCCCTTGAGTGGTCCCTCGGCGGCAGCCTTGACGGCGGCGTTGACCTCCTCGACCGTGGTCTCGCGGCCCGACTCGAAGGTGAGGTCGGTCGCCGACCCGGTCGGCGTCGGGACCCGGAACGCGAAGCCGTCGAGCTTGCCCTTGAGGTCCGGAATGACCAGGCCGATGGCCTTGGCCGCCCCCGTGGTCGTCGGGACGATGTTGAGCGCGGCAGCCCGGGCACGGCGCAGGTCTCGGTGCGGCCCGTCCTGGAGGTTCTGGTCCGCCGTGTAGGCGTGGATCGTCGTCATGAGGCCCTTGACGATGCCGAACTCGTCATGCATGACCTTGGCCATCGGGGCGAGGCAGTTCGTCGTGCACGACGCGTTGGAGATGATGGTGTGGTTGGCGGAGTCGTACAGGTCGTCGTTCACCCCCATGACGATGGTGATGTCCTCGTTCTTGCCCGGGGCGGAGATGATCACCTTCTTGGCGCCCGCATCGAGGTGGGCCCTGGCCTTCTGCGCGTCGGTGAAGAAGCCAGTCGACTCGACGATGACGTCGGCTCCCACCGACGCCCAGCCGATCTGGGCGGGATCCTTCTCCTCGAAGACGCGAATCGAACTGCCGTCGACGGTGATCGACGTCTCGTCGTAGGTCACCTCGCCCGGGAACTTGCCCAGGATGCTGTCGTACTTCAGCAGGTGGGCGAGGGTCTTGTTGTCCATGAGGTCATTGGTGGCAACGACCTCGAGGTCGGCCCCGGAAGCCAGGGCGGCGCGGAGGAAGTTGCGGCCGATGCGGCCGAAGCCGTTGATGCCTACGCGAACAGTCACGGTGTGCACCTCTTCAAGTGGGACTTCACTGGTCGGCGGGAGACGCAACGCTGCGACGTCCGCACGGTCAACCCTAGTCCGTCACCGTGTACCCGTTCCCGTGAGTCTCATCGCACGTGCCGGGTGCCCGGGGACCGGATCCGGGTCGTATGCCGCTGCGCTGGGGCCCGGAGCGACCGCGCACGCCCGTCGTGGCCGGGTCAGCCGTCGAGCATCTCCGGAGTGAGGTTCGCCTCGGTGCCGGGTATGCCGAGCTCCTCCGCGCGCTTGTCGGCCATGGCCAGCAGGCGCCGGATGCGCCCGGCCACGGCGTCCTTGGTCATGGGTGGCTTCGCGAGCTGGCCGAGCTCCTCGAGGCTGGCCTGTTTGTTCTCGAGACGGAGTGTTCCCGCCTCACGCAGGTGTTCCGGCACGTCATCGCCGAGGATCTCCATGGCCCGCTCGACCCGGGCCCCGGCGGCCACCGCGGCGCGCGCGGAGCGGCGCAGGTTGGCGTCGTCGAAGTTCGCCAGGCGGTTGGCGGTGGCGCGGACCTCCCGGCGGATGCGGCGCTCCTCCCAGGCGAGGACGGCGTCATGCGCCCCGAGACGGGTGAGCATGGCCCCGATGGCGTCGCCGTCCCGGATGACGACCCGATCGACGCCGCGCACGTCGCGGGCCTTCGACTGGATGCCGAGCCGGCGGGCTGCTCCGACGAGCGCCAGGGCGGCCTCAGGTCCCGGAGAGGTGATCTCCAGGGCGGACGACCGGCCCGGCTCGGTGAGCGAGCCGTGGGCGAGGAAGGCTCCCCGCCACGCCGCCTCCGAGTCGCACGTCGGCCCGCTGACGACCTTGGGTGGCAGGCCCCGGACGGGGCGGCCCTGGGCGTCGATGAGGCCCGTCTGGCGCGCGAGGGTCGCACCCTCCTCGATGACCCGCACGACGTACCGGGAGCCCCGCCGGAGACCGCCAGCGGCGAGCACGAGCACGTCGCTGCGGTGGCCGTAGACCTCGGAGATGTTGCGGCGCAGGCGCCGTGCGGCGTTCGCGGTGTCGAGCTCGGCCTCGACGACGATCTGGCCGCCGATGATGTGCAGGCCGCCGGCGAAGCGGAGCATCGTCGACACCTCGGCCTTGCGACAGCAGGGCTTGGTCACATCGAGACGCGAGAGCTCGTCCTTCACCATTGCTGTCATCGCCATGGTCGACATCCTGCCATCCGGACCAGCCCGCCACGGTCGATGCGAGGCCAGCGACCGGCGCCCCAGGTTCGCCAGAGGGCGACTCCGGTCTGCATCCGGCGGCCGGAGATGCTTCCATCCCGCCACGCGCGGGCCCCGGTCCCCAGATGGCGGGCGAAACCGGTCCCAGCCCGCCAGACCCGGACCGCGGTCCCTACATGGCGGCGACACCCCCGCCCCCGCCGAGCCGGACACGGAGGCCGGTGCCTCAGGCCGAGATGACGTCCCGGAGCGCCGCGGCCAGCCGAAGGGGGTCGTGGACGCCGGGGCGACCCCGCGCCACCACGGGGGCGACGACGAGCTCGGCCCCGACATCGGCGGCGGCCACCTTCAGGGCCTCGTGGTCGTCGACGACGCTCGGATCCGCGAGCACGGCGTCCAGCCGCAGGTCGGGGGCGTTCGCGGCGAACGATCGCAGGTGGTCCTCCGCGCGGAAGTCGCGTGTCTCGTCCCTGGCCACCTCGAGGTTGAGGTTGAGCAGCCGTCGGGCCCGGGTCGCGACCAGCGCGTCGGCAAGGTCGGGCACGAGCAGGTGCGGCATGACGGAGGTGAACCACGAGCCCGGGCCGAAGACGATCCAGTCGGCCTCGGCGACCGAGGTCAGGGCCTCTGGGCACGGCCGGGGGCAGGTGGGCAGGATCCCGATCGAGGACACGGTGCCCGGCGACGACGCGATCCGGTGCTGCCCGTGCACGACGACCGTCTCGTCCGGAGAGGCAGGATCGTGACCGCGGATCTCCGCGACGATCTCCAGCGGCTCGCCAGCCATGGGCAGCACTCGTCCTCGCGCGCCGAGGAGCCGGCCGACGAGATCGAGGCCCCGGACCGTGTCGCCGAGCAGCTCCCAGATCGAGACGATCATGAGATTGCCGAGCGCGTGACCGTTGAGCTCCCCGGAGCCCGCGAACCGGTGCTGCAGCACGTCACGCCAGGTGTGGCCCCAGTCCGAGTCGTCACACAGCGCGGCGAGGGCCATACGCAGGTCCCCGGGCGGGAGGACGTGGAAGTCGTCCCGCAGCCGGCCGCTCGAACCGCCGTCGTCGGCGACGGTGACGATCGCGGTCAGGTGGTCCGTGAGGAGGCGCAGCGCACTGAGTGATGCGGCAAGCCCGTGTCCTCCACCGAGAGCGACGATGTGGCGCTGGTCAGTCCGCAGCAGCCGGGCCGCAGGCGGCACCGTCACTCCCGTCCCAGGTCACGATGCACGATGAAGGTGTCGACCCCCTCGGGCTGGCCGATTCGGGCACTGAGCGCTTCGGCGGAAGCAACCGAGCGGTGCTTGCCTCCGGTGCAGCCGATCGCAACGGTGACATACCGGCGTCCCTCCCGGATGTACCCCTCGATCATGGTCTCGAGCAGGGCGCTCGCCCGGTCCAGGAACTCTCCGGCACCGGCCTGCTGCATGACGTACTCCGCCACCGCCTCGTCCTGGCCGTTGAGTGGCTTGAGCTCGGGCACCCAGTACGGGTTGGGCAGGAACCGCATGTCGAGCACGACGTCGGCGTCGAGGGGGAGGCCGTACTTGAACCCGAAGCTCATCACAGCGACCCGCAGCTGCACCTTCCGGTCGCCGGCGAAGATGGACGTCAGCTTCGCCCCCAGCTGGTGCACGTTGAGGCCCGAGCTGTCGATGACCACATCGGCGCTCGAGCGCAGGTCGAGGAGCAGCGAACGCTCCCGCTGGATGCCGTCGAGCAGTCGTCCCCGGCCCTGGAGCGGATGCGGGCGGCGGACGCTCTCGAAGCGACGGACGAGCGCCTCGTCGGTGGCGTCGAGGAAGAGCACGCTCGGTCGTTCACCCCGGGCGGTGGCCGCGTCGATGGCCTCCTGCAGGTGCGCGAACCACCCGCGAGAACGGACGTCGACGACAACCGCCACGCGGCGTGGCGCGGCCTCGGGGTGGCGCTCCATGGAGGCATACCGCAGCTGGGCCAAGGGCTCGAGCATCTGGGGCGGCAGGTTGTCCACGACGAGCCAGCCGAGGTCCTCGAGGACGTTGGCGGTCGTCGTCCGGCCGGCGCCGCTCATGCCCGTGACGATGACGAGTGGCGCGTCGGCGATGGTGCCCTCGCCGCGGCGCGGACTCTCGGACGTCGCGGACCGGGTGTTCATTCGAGGATTTCTCCTGTCGTCAGGCTGACGGCCGGTTGTGCCGGACCGCTCTCGGACAAGTGCGCCACGATGGCAGCGGCGAGGGCAGGCCCGATGCCCGGCACCGCCATGATGTCCTCCGCAGCGGCGGCTCGGAGGCGTTTCACGGACCCGAAGTGCCTCAGCAGGGCCCGCTGTCGCGCTGCCCCCAGACCCGGGACCCCGTCGAGCTGCGAGGCCGTCATGGCCTTGGATCGCCGTTGCCGGTGGAAGGTGATGGCGAAGCGGTGTGCCTCGTCGCGGAGCCGCTGGAGCAGGTAGAGACCCTCGCTCGTGCGCGGCAGGATGACGGGGTACTCGGTCCGCGGCAGCCAGACCTCCTCGAGCCGCTTGGCAAGGCCGACGACGGCCACCTCCTCGATGCCGAGCTCGTCGAGCACCGCCTGGGCCGCGTTGACCTGCGGCAGTCCGCCGTCGACGACGACGAGGCTGGGCGGGTAGGCAAACCGTCGGGGACGGCCGGTGGCCGGGTCGATGGGCCCCGACGCCCGGTCGTCGTCATCGGCAGGAGCACCGGCATCGGCAGGAGCACCGGCATCGGCAAGGCGACCGACACCCACACCGACACCCACACCGACACTCCCAGCGCCAACAGGCCGACCTGCGGAGCTCGCCGTCAGGTCGACCCCCGGTTCCACGCCGGTTGCCAGGTCGAGGTCGCCGATGCCCTCGGCCTCCTCGAGATAGCGACGGAACCGCCTCGTCAGCACCTCGCGCATGGCGGCGGTGTCGTCCACGGTGACGGCCTCCGCGCCTGACTCCGCGCCTGACTCCGCGCCCGTCTCCGCGCCCGTCTCCGCGCCTGAGTCCGCGCCTGCCGCATGTTGACCGTTCACACCCGCAGCCCCGTTGCGCCCGCGGACGATGAACCGCCGGTACTCGCCCTTGCGCGCCAGACCGTCCTCGAAGACCACCATGCTCGCCACGACGTTGGTGCCCTGGACGTGGCTCACGTCGTAGCCCTCGATCCGCAGTGGTGCCTCGGCGAGGCCGAGGTAGTCCTGGAGCTCCTGGAGGGCCCGGCTGCGCAGGGTGAGGTCACCGGCGCGTGCCACCTTGTGCCGGGCCAGGGACTGCTCCGCGTTGCGCCTGACGGTCTCCATGAGGCTTCGCTTGTCACCGCGTTGAGGGACGCGAACGGAGACGGCCGAGCCGCGCAGCCCGGACAGCCAGGCGGCGACCGCCTCGCGGTCGGCCGGCAGGATCGGGACCAGGACCTCGCGGGGCACCGCGCTGCGGTCGCCGTTGTCCGGGTCGACGTCACCGTAGACCTGCTGGAGCAGGTGCTCGATGAGCAGCGGCAGGTCCTCGCTCTCCTTCTCCACGACCCAGCCCCGCTGACCCCGGATCCGTCCGCCGCGGACATGGAAGACCTGCACGGCCGCCTCGAGGTCGTCGTCGGCCACGGCGAAGACGTCGGCGTCCGTGGCGTCCCCGAGGACGACGGCCTGCTTCTCCAGCGCCTTGCGCATCGCAGTGAGGTCATCGCGCAGCCGGGCGGCCTCCTCGAACTCGAGCTTCGCGGCGGCCTGCTTCATCCGAGCCTCGAGACGCCTGCTGAACCGGCTCGTGTCGCCGGACATGAAGTCACAGAAGTCCTCGGCGATGGCGCGGTGCTCCTCGGCGGTGACCCGTCCCACACACGGTGCCGAGCACTTGTCGATGTAGCCGAGCAGACAGGGCCGACCGCTCGCCGCTGCCCGCTTGAACACGCCGGCGGAGCACGTTCGGATCGGGAAGACGCGCAGCAGCAGGTCGAGCGTCTCCCGAATGGCCCAGGCGTGGCCATACGGTCCGAAGTACCGCGTGCCGCGCCGCTTGGCTCCGCGCATCACCTGAGCCCGGGGGAACTCCTCCCCCATCGTCACGGCGAGGAAGGGGTAGGACTTGTCGTCCCGGTACTTGACGTTGAACCTGGGGTCGAACTCCTTGATCCACGAGTACTCGAGAGCGAGTGCCTCGACCTCGGTGCGGACGACGGTCCACTCGACCGATGCGGCGGAGGTGACCATCGTGGCCGTCCGCGGGTGGAGGGCGCCCAGGTCCTGGAAGTACGAGGAGAGCCGTGGGCGAAGGGACTTCGCCTTGCCGACGTAGATGACGCGCCCGTGAGCATCCCGGAAGCGGTAGACGCCCGGGTCGAGCGGGATCTCGCCCGGCTTGGGGCGGTAGGTCGTCGGATCGGCCACGCCACCACCCTATGTCGGGACACCGACTGGCCCGTATGCCGCCGGGCTGCGTCGCCAGCCCACGCGCGGACCCGGCCCAGCGGCATACGACAGTGCGTCAGGTCAGCGTGAACCTGTCCCCCGACACGGTGATCGACTTCGCCTCCAGGGGACGTTTCGCCTCGCTGGCCTCGGTGGGCGCGCCCGAGTCGATGGCGAAGGAGCTGCCGTGGCACGGACAGATGATGAAGCCCTCGCTGATGGTGGTCACGGCACACCGCTGGTGGGTGCACGTCGTGGAGAACGCCTTGAGCGTGCCGGCGACCGGCTGGGTCACGACGACGCTCTGGGCGGGGAAGATCTTGCCGCCGCCGACCGGGATCTCCGATATCGGAGTGCCGCCCGCTGCCGGTGCCTCCGTCGCAGCGCCGGTGCCCGTCACCTCACTCGTGGGGTCGGTGCCCGGTGCCGCGCCCGTCGACGCAGCCTCGTCCGGCCCCTGGTTCGGAGCCCCGGCATTGGGCACTGGTGGGCTGCTGCACGCCGCGAGCGCACCCACCCCCGCAACGCCGATGAGGACGCTCCTGCGACCCGCCGTGCGATCGGTCATGCCGTTCCCTTCGTCGCCGTGGCTCGAGGCGCGCGTTTGCCCACGACCTTCGATGCGGCAGCCTTGCGCACCGTCACCGTCGAGGTGCTCTTCGCCGCCGCTGCGGTGGTGCGGGTCGCCGCCGACGCACGCCCGGAGCCGTTGCGGGTCGTGCCGTTGCGGCTCGAACCGGGCCTGCTCGCCGCGCCCGGTCGCGACGGAGTCCGCGCGGTCCGCTCGAGGATCGGCCGGAGGAACCGCCCCGTGTGGCTGGCCTCCACCTGGGCCACGTCCTCGGGGGTGCCCTCGGCGATCACCTCGCCGCCCCCGGAACCGCCCTCGGGACCGAGGTCGATGAGCCAGTCGGCGTTCTTGATGACGTCGAGGTTGTGCTCGATGACGATGACCGTGTTGCCCTTGTCGACGAGGCCCTGGAGCACGTCGAGCAGCTTGCGGATGTCCTCGAAGTGCAGCCCCGTCGTCGGCTCGTCGAGGACGTAGACGGTGCGTCCGGACGAGCGCTTCTGCAGCTCGCTCGCCAGCTTGACGCGCTGCGCCTCGCCACCTGACAACGTCGGCGCCGGCTGGCCGAGCCGGACATATCCGAGCCCCACGTCGTTGAGCGTCTTCAGGTGCCGCGAGATCGCCGGCACCGCCTCGAAGAACTCGGCCGCCTCCTCGATGGGCATGTTGAGCACGTCCGCGATGGTCCTGCCCTTGAAGTGCACCTCGAGGGTCTCCCGGTTGTAGCGGGCACCGTGGCAGACCTCGCACGGGACGTAGACGTCCGGCAGGAAGTTCATCTCGATCTTGATCGTGCCGTCGCCGGCGCAGTTCTCGCAGCGTCCGCCCTTGACGTTGAAGGAGAACCGACCGGGCTGGTAGCCCCGCACCTTGGCCTCGGTCGTCTCGGCGAACAGCTTGCGCATGCTGTCGAAGACGCCGGTGTACGTGGCCGGGTTCGATCGCGGCGTCCGCCCGATCGGGCTCTGGTCGACATGGACGACCTTGTCGAGGTGGTCGAGTCCGGTGACCGACTTGTGCCGTCCGGGTACCCTCTTCGCGTTGTTGAGCCGGTTGGCGAGCACGTTGTAGAGGATGTCGTTGACGAGGGTCGACTTGCCCGAGCCCGACACTCCCGTCACCGCGACGAGGTTGCCGAGTGGGAAGTCGACGGTGACGTTCTTGAGGTTGTTCTCCTTGGCACCCGTCACGGTGAGCCGCCGCCCGTCGTGACCGCGGCGCACGACGGGTACCGGGATCTCGCGACGGCCGGACAGGTACATGCCGGTGAGCGAGTCGGGGTGCTCGAGCAGGCCCTGGACAGAGCCCGAGTGGACGACGTGGCCGCCGTGCTCGCCGGCGCCCGGACCGATGTCCACGACCCAGTCCGCGGTGGCGATGGTGTCCTCGTCGTGCTCGACGATGATGAGGGTGTTGCCGAGGTCGCGCAGCCGCGTCAGCGTGTCGATGAGTCGGTGGTTGTCCCGCTGGTGCAGGCCGATGGAGGGCTCGTCCAGCACGTAGAGGACGCCGACCAGCCCCGACCCGATCTGCGTCGCGAGCCGGATCCGCTGCGCCTCGCCGCCCGACAGCGTCCCCGCCGGACGGTCGAGCGAGAGGTAGTCGAGCCCCACGTCGACGAGGAAGCCGAGCCGGGAGTCGATCTCCTTGATGACCCGCTCGGCGATCTGCTGCTCGCGCGGCGTGAAGTCGACGGTGTCGAGGAAGCCGGCCGCATCGCGAATCGCGAGCGCGCACACCTCGGAGATGTTCCTGCCGCCGACGAGCACGGCCAGCGACTCGGGCTTGAGCCGGGCGCCCTTGCACACGGGACAGGGCACCTCGCGCATGTAGCCCTCGTAGCGCTCCCGGCTCCAGTCGGAGTCGGTCTCCGCGTGCCTGCGCTTGATGAAGGGCACGACCCCCTCGAAGCCGGTGGTGTAGGACCGGTCGCGACCGTACCGGTTGCGGTACCGCACGTGGACCTTGTAGTTCTCCCCATGCAGCAGCGCCTGCCTGGCCCGGCTCGGCAGCGCCTTCCACGGCACGTCCATGGAGAACTTGAGGTCATCGCCCAGTGCGGCCATGACCCGCTGGAAGTACTCGGCCGATCCCGAGCCCTGGGCCCACGGCTGGATGGCCCCCTCCGCGAGCGTCAGGTCCTCGTCGGGCACGGCGAGCTCCGGGTCGACCTCGAGCTCGGTCCCGATGCCGGTGCACTCGGGACACGCGCCGAACGGCGAGTTGAAGGAGAAGGACCGGGGCTCGATCTCGTCCATGCCGAGCGGGTGGTTGTTGGGGCAGGCCATCCGCTCGGAGAAGCGCCGCTGGCGCCCGGGGTCCTTGGCGTCATGGTCGACGAAGTCGACGAGCACGATGCCACCGGAGAGGCCGAGGGCGGTCTCCACGGAGTCGGTGAGCCGGCGCTTGGCGCCCGTGTCGTCCCCCTTGGCCACCAACCGGTCGACGACGACCTCGATCGTGTGCTTCCGCTGCTTCTCGAGCTTGGGCGGCTCCGACAGGGACACGACCTCTCCGTCGACGCGGGCCCGGGCGAAGCCCTTGGTCTGCAGCTCGGCGAAGAGGTCGACGAACTCACCCTTGCGGCCCTGAACCACCGGGGCGAGCACCTGGAAGCGGGTCCGGTCCTCGAGGGTCAGCAGCTGGTCCACGATCTGCTGCGGCGTCTGCCGGGTCACCGGCTCACCGCACACCGGGCAGTGCGGGCGGCCCGCCCTGGCGAAGAGCAGACGCAGGTAGTCGTAGACCTCGGTGATCGTCCCGACGGTCGACCGCGGGTTGCGGCTGGTCGACTTCTGGTCGATCGAGACCGCCGGCGACAATCCCTCGATGAAGTCGACGTCCGGCTTGTCCATCTGCCCGAGGAACTGCCGGGCATAGGACGAGAGCGACTCGACGTAGCGACGCTGGCCCTCGGCGAAGATCGTGTCGAAGGCGAGCGAGGACTTGCCAGAGCCGGAGAGGCCGGTGAACACGACGAGGCTGTCGCGGGGGAGGTCCACCGCCACGTCCTTGAGGTTGTGCTCGCGCGCACCACGCACGACGAGCGAGTGGGGGTTGGCGTCCCTGTTGGCGGGCGTAAGACTCACGCGCCCCATGCTAGGTCGGTCGACCGACAGTCCCACAAACGCATGGGTGGCCGTATGCCGCTGGGCCCACTCGCGCCGTTACCTGCGGTCCCGCTCGCGCGGGCTTTTCGGGGGGTGC
>NZ_DATEEY010000092.1:0-24855 GCF_035280925.1 Intrasporangium sp.
CGGAAACGGGGCGGCGAGACGCTCTACGAGAGCGAGGACATCCGACGCCGCCGAGGTTCGCCGAACACCGACCCGGTCCCGATCTGGACCGGCGACCGCGACCTCAACCGCCCCCACGACCCGGGCGACGACTGAGCACAGCTCAGGCATCCCGCTGGGCACCGCGCGGGTCTACTTTGAGGTGACCGTCCCGAAACCACGCGTTCGGAGGTCATCATGAGCCTGTTACGCACCAAGACGATCGAGGCGTCGATGGCCGCGGTCGATGAGCCGGACCATCACCTCAAACGCCGGCTGACCGCTCTCGACCTCGTGGTCTTCGGTGTCGGCGTGGTGATCGGCGCGGGGATCTTCACCGTCACCGGCCGGGCCGCGCAGCAGTATGCCGGGCCCGCCGTCATCCTGTCCTTCGTTCTCGCGGCCGTCGTGTGCGCCTTCGCCGCGATGTGCTACGCCGAGTTCGCCTCGACCGTCCCGGTGTCCGGGTCGGCCTACACGTTCTCCTACGCGACGCTCGGAGAGTTCATCGCCTGGGTCATCGGGTGGGACCTGATCCTCGAGCTCATGCTGGGCGCGAGCGTCGTTGCCCAGGGCTGGTCCGCCTACCTGGAGATCTTCCTGGGCCGCCTCGGGATCGACATCCCGGCTGCCGTGGCTCCCGGATCGCGCTTCGATCTCGCGGCGTTCCTGCTCGTGGCGGTGCTCAGCATGCTCGTCGCCAAGGGCATCAAGGAGTCCCTTCGGGTCAACCTCGTGCTCGTCGCGATCAAGGTGTTCATCGTGCTGTTCGTCATCGTTGCCGGCATCGGCTTCGTCAACTCCGCCAACTGGAGCCCCTTCATCCCGCCGAGCGCACCGAATGCGCCTGCCGCGGACGGCGTCCACGCTCCGGTCCTGCAGGTCCTGACCGGGATGACGCCGGCCACCTACGGCGTCATGGGCATCATGTCGGCCGCGGCCCTCGTCTTCTTCGCCTACATCGGCTTCGACGTCGTGGCCACGACAGCGGAGGAAGCCAAGAACCCGCAGCGAGCCCTGCCCATCGGCATTCTCGGGTCTCTCGCGATCTGTACGGTCCTCTACGTAGCCGTCGCTCTCGTGATCACCGGGATGGTGCCTTTCGACCAGATCGATCCCCAGGGCGCGCTGGCCGCGGCGTTCGAGCAGGTCGGGCAGGACGCCTACGCCACGCTCATCGCCGCCGGGGCGGTCGCTGGCCTCACGACGGTCGTCATGACCCTCATCATCGGGACCACCCGGGTCGTCTTCGCCATGAGCCGGGACCGGCTCCTCCCCGCTGCGCTGGGCGTCACGAGCGAACGGACCGGGACACCGGTGCGACTGACCTTCCTCGCGGGTGGGGTCGTCGCCCTGGTCGCGTCGCTGACTCCGATCGGCAGGCTCGAGGAGATGGTCAACATCGGCACGCTCACGGCGTTCGTGCTCGTCTCCCTCGCGGTTCCGATCCTGCGCAAGCGGCGTCCAGACCTGAAGCGCGGCTTCGTCGTGCCATGGAACCCGGTGATTCCGTGGCTGTCGGCCGCGCTCTGCACCTACCTCATCCTCAACCTCTCGATCGAGACCTGGATCCGGTTCGTGGTGTGGATGGCGGTCGGGGTGATCATCTACTTCGCCTACTCACGCAGCCACAGCCGACTGGCGACGGGAGAGCCCGAGGCTGGGTTGGAGGGCACGCCCCAGATCCTCGACGTGGAGTGAGGGCGCGAATCCCAGCAGGTCACAGGGACTTGATGATGTCCTCGACCCGGTCCTTCGCGTCGCCGAACAGCATGGCACTGTTGTCCCGGAAGAAGAGCGGGTTCTGCACCCCGGCATATCCCGCAGCCATGGAGCGCTTGAAGATGACGACGTCCTTGGCCTTCCACACCTCGAGCACCGGCATGCCGGCGATCGGGCTGTTCGGGTCCTCCTCGGCGGCCGGGTTCACGGTGTCATTGGCACCGATGACCAGGACCACGTCCGTCTCCGGCAGGTCGTCGTTGACCTCGTCCATCTCGAGGACGATGTCGTAGGGCACCTTCGCCTCGGCGAGCAGCACGTTCATGTGTCCCGGGAGCCGACCGGCGACCGGGTGGATGCCGAAGCGGACGTCGACGCCCTTCTCCCGGAGCTTGGCGGTGAGGTCCGCCACGGGGTACTGCGCCTGCGCCACGGCCATGCCGTAACCCGGTGTGATGACGACCGACCTGGCGTGGATGAGCAGGTCCGCGACCTCGTCGGGGTTGGTCTCCCGGTGCTCGCCATAGTCGACATCGCCCACCGGCGCGCCGCCGTCGGAACCGAAACCGCCGGCGATGACGCTGAGGAACTTCCGGTTCATCGCCTTGCTCATGATGTACGAGAGGTAGGCACCGGAGGAGCCGACGAGCGCACCCGTGATGATGAGCAGGTCGTTGCCGAGCATGAAGCCCGCGGCCGCCGCGGCCCATCCGGAGTAGGAGTTGAGCATCGACACGACGACCGGCATGTCGCCACCGCCGATCGAGGCGACGAGGTGCCAGCCGAAGGCAAGGGCGATCGCCGTCATGAGCGCGAGCGGCACGATGGAGTGGGACGCGGCGAACCAGATCATCAGGCCGAAGGAGACGATCCCGGCGAAGAGGTTGAGCCAGTGCCGGGCGGGCAGCATGAGGGGCCGTCCGGAGATCTTCGCCGCCAGCTTGAGGTACGCGACGACCGACCCGGTGAAGGTCACGGCACCGATGAAGACGCCGAGGAAGATCTCGACGAGGTGGACGCCGTCGCTCGCCGACGCGTCCGAGGCGAGGAAGGTGTTGAAACCGACGAGGACAGCGGCCGCACCGACGAAGCTGTGCAGCATCGCGATGAGCTCCGGCATCTCGGTCATCTCGACGCGGCGGGCCTTCCAGATGCCGATGACGGCGCCGATGGCCATGGCAGACGCAATGGACAGCCAGTTGAGCGGATCCGCACCGCGAAGGGCCAGCCACAGCGTCGCGACGAGGGCCAGGAGCATGCCGATCATGCCCAGGACGTTGCCGTCCTTCGCGGTCTCGTGCTTCGACAGCCCGGCGAGAGACAGGATGAAGAGAAGCCCGGCGATGATGTAGGCCGCCTGGATCAGTGCGAGGTCCATGGTGCGGTCAGCCCTTCCGGAACATCGTGAGCATGCGGCGGGTGACGAGGAAGCCACCGAAGATGTTGATGCTGGCGATCAGCGTCGCCAGGAAGGCGAGCACGAAGATCGTCAGGCCCAGCCCCTCGGACCACTGGCCGAGCTGGATCAGGGCGCCGACGATGATGATCCCGCTGATCGCGTTCGTCACCGACATGAGCGGTGTGTGGAGCGCATGGTGGACGTTGCCGATCACGTAGTACCCGACGACGACGGCGAGGGCGAACACCGTGAAGTGGCCCAGGAAGCTCGCCGGCGCGAACGCAGCGATGAGCGCGAACGCCACGGCACCGATCGCCATGTAGACGTACTTGCGTCGTGGGTCCTTGACCTTCTCGGGCACCTTGACCACCTCTGCGGCGGGCTTGGCCACCGGTGCGGCGCTCACCTGGATGGCTGGCGGCGGCCAGAGGAGCTCTCCGTCGCGCGTCGCCGTCATGCCGCGCTGCACCACGTCGTCGAAGTCGAGAACGAGCTGCCCGTCCTTCCCCGGGGTCAACAGCTTCATCAGGTTGACGAGGTTCGTGCCGTAGAGCTGGCTGGCCTGGGTGGGGAGCCGGGCGGCAAGGTCGGTGAAGCCGATGATCTTCACGCCGTTGCTCGTCACGACCATCTCGTCGGGGACGGAGCCCTCGACGTTTCCGCCGTTGGACGCGGCCATGTCGACGATCACCGAGCCCGGCCTCATTGTCGCCACCATGTCGGCGGTGACCAGGCGCGGCGCCGGCCGGCCCGGGATGAGCGCGGTCGTGATGATGATGTCGACGTCCTTGGTCTGGTCGGCGTAGAGCTGCGCCTCGCGAGCCTGGTAGTCCTCGCCCATCTCCTTGGCGTAGCCGGTGGCGCTGACCTCCGCCTCCGGCGACTCGATCGCGAGGTACTCGCCGCCGAGGGACCTCACCTGGTCGGCCACCTCGGGCCGCGGGTCGGTGGCCCGGACGATGGCGCCGAGGCTGCCGGCCGCCCCGATCGCGGCCAGACCGGCAACGCCCGCGCCGGCGACGAGGACCTTGGCGGGTGGGATCTTCCCGGCAGCCGTGACCTGGCCGGTGAAGAAGGAGCCGAACACGTTGGCCGCCTCGACGACCGCGCGGTAGCCGGCGATGTTGGCCATCGAGGAGAGCACGTCGAGGGACTGCGCGCGGCTGATGCGCGGAACCGCGTCCATGGCCATCGCGGTCACGCGGGCGTCGCGCAGCTTCTCGACGAGGTCGGGGTTGAGTGCCGGCGACAGGAGGCTGACGAGCACCGCTCCGGGCCGGAGCATCGCGACCTCGGCGTCAGCCGGCGCGTTCACCTTGTGAACGATCTCGGACGCCCAGGCGTCCTCGGTCGTCACGACGCGGGCGCCGGCCACGACGTAGGCCTCATCCGAGAAGCTGGACGCCTCTCCGGCGCCGCGCTCGACGACGACGTCGTAGCCGAGGGCGACGAGCTGCCCGACGGTCTTGGGCGTGGCGGCGACGCGCGTCTCACGAGCGCGTGTCTCGCGTGGGACACCGATCTGCACAGTCTCTCCTTCGTCTCTGCGCTGCACCCCGAAACCTATGGCACCGTCACTCGGGGATCACGGGCAGTGCCACCCAAATCACATCTCATCGCTCCAGCGGCTCGCACGGCCGTCTCGGCTCCTAGGCTCGACCTCATGCCCAGCCACATCACCTGCACGACCGCCGCCGGGGTCGCCCGGGTCCGGCTCGACCGGCCCGACAAGCTCAACGCCCTCACCCTGGACATGCTCGACGACCTCGTCGCCACCGCCCGACGGATCCGCGCGGACCGCTCGCTGCGGGCCGTCATCCTCTCGGGTGAGGGCGACTCCTTCTGTGCGGGGCTCGACTTCGCCACGGTGCTGAAGAATCCGCGGGCCATCGCGTCGGCCTTCGTCGCGCGGCCGTGGCGCGGCACCAACACCTTCCAGGAAGCGTGCTGGGCCTGGCGCCGGCTGCCGGTGCCGGTCGTCGCCGTCGTCCACGGCCACTGCTTCGGCGGTGGGGTGCAGATCGCCCTCGGCGCGGACTTCCGGTTCACCACCCCGGACGCCAAGTGGTCGGTCCTCGAGTCGAAGTGGGGGCTCATCCCCGACATGTCGGGGATCCACAGCCTCACCGAGGTCGTCGGCCTCGACGTCGCAAAACGGCTCACCATGACCGGCGGAGTGATCAGCGGCGAGCAGGCAGCGGCGCTGGGGCTGGCCACCGGTGTTGCCGATGAACCACTCGCGGCCGCCGAGGAGCTCGTCTCCGAGATCATGACGCGCTCTCCGGACGCCGTCGCGGCCGCGAAGCGCCTCTTCGAGCGGACCTGGTCGGCCGGGCCGCGGCGAACCTTCGCCAGGGAACGGGCCGAGCAGCTGCGGCTGCTCCTCCGCACGCCCAACACGCGTCGGGCGCAGCAGGCGGCGTTCGCGAGGGAGGCACCGGACTTCGCGCCACGGCAGCGCCGCTGACGGCAGCCTCGTGACTGCGGTAGGAGCAGGACCGCTGGGCCCGCCCGGAAGCGAGCCCAGCGGCATACGGCACCGGTCTGATGCCCGTCAGCCCGGCTTGGGAGCGTTGGGTCGTGCGTAACGCATCCACGTGATGCCCACGCACATGACCGCCCACGCGATCCCGATCATGTAGAAGGCCGTCGGCGACATGACCGTCAGGCCCACGCCGAAGAGGAACGGGCCGAACGCCGCGATCGCCGCCGTCCACCCGATGACGCCGCCCGCTTGGCGGCGCTCGAAGATCATCGGCATCTGCTTGAAGGTCGAGGCGTTGCCGATGCCGCTGAAGAGGAAGATCGCGAGCATGCCCCAGAGGAACCGGTTGAAGCCGCCCTGGAGCGCCTCGGCCGATGACGTGTCGGGGACCAGCGCCGGGATCGTGTAGGCGATCGAGGCGATCAGGCCGATCCCGGACACGAGCGTCCACCTCGCTCCGCCCATGCGGTCGGTCAGCGGCGAGAAGAGGACGCGCGCGCCGGCGCCGACCAGCGGGCCGAGGAAGACGTACTTGACCACGTCCGGCACGGCGTAGCCATCGACGAGCAGCTGGGCGGAGGAGCCGGCTCCCTGGACGATCTCGGCGTTGCCGATCCCGTAGAGGTTGGCCATGAGCAGGCCGAACTGCGCCGACAGGCCGGAGAACGTGCCGAAGGTCATGATGTAGAGCAGCGTCATCCACCAGGTGTCCTGGTTGTTGAAGATGTCGAACTGCTGCCGGATGTTGGCCTTGATCGGGACCGACTTGAGCATCGTCCACGCGAGGATCGCGCCGACGATCATGAGCGGGATCCAGACGAAGGCGGCGTTTTGGTACCACACCTCGACCGGCTGCTGACCCGGCATCGTCATCAGCTGGCTACCGCCGATGATGGCCAGGAAGCTGAGGCCGATGAGGTACGGGGTGAGCAGCTGGACGAGCGAGACGCCGAAGTTGCCGATGCCGGCCTGCAGGCCGAGCGCGGTCCCCTGCATGCGCTTGGGGAAGAAGTAGGAGGTGCTCGGCATGAAGCCGGAGAACGCGCCACCGCCGATCCCGGCCAGGAAGGCAAGGACCATGAGCTCCCAGTAGGGCGCCGTCGGGCTCTGGACGCGGACGCCCCAGCCGAGCGTCGAGGCGATGAGGAGGAGCGTGGTCAGGGACACCATCTTGCGGGTGCCCATGATCGGCGGCAGCACCATCCAGATGAGCCGCATCAAGCCGGCCGCGAGCCCCGGCATGGCGGCCATCCAGTAGAGCTGGCTCTTGCTGAACTCGTAGCCGAGCGGGTTCAGCTTGGGGATGATCGCGCTCGGGAGGAACCAGGCGACGAATGCCAGGGTGAGGCAGAACGTCGTGATCCAGAGGGTCTTCCACGCGAGCGCCTTGTCCCACGTCTCCTCGTTCTCCGGGTCCCAGGACTCGAGCCACTCCCCTCTGGTGGGTGCGGTCTTGGTCGTCATGCGCGAGCCTCCGTCTCGTTCTTGGCGCCCGTCGCGGACGCGAGGGCCAGACCAGCGGTGGTGCGGTCGTCGGGGGCCGGATCCAGCAGGTCGGGGTTGTGCGCCGGCGGCGGCTCGAAGTAGTCGGCCAGCTGGGGCGAGCCCCGGTGCAGCATGTGCACGACGGTCCAGTGCATCCACAGGGCACACACCGCGGTGAGCACGAAGATGACGAAGAAGGTGCTCGACGGGAAGCCGAACCAGTCCTTGGTGTAGGCGAACATCGGGGGCAGGAAGAAGCCGCCGAGGCCACCGAGCATGCCGACCAGGCCCCCGACCGGTCCGACCGCCGTCGGGAAGTACTCGGGGATGTGCTTGTAGACCGCGGCCTTGCCGATGCCCATTGCGCAGCCGAGGAGGAAGACGAGGATGACGAAGGGCACGATGCCCATGCTGTAGTTCCAGTGCTCGGTCTCGGTGCCGTCCACCTGGACGACGACGAGGTGGCCGTTGGGCATCATGAGCAGCCCACTCGTCACGAGCATCACGGTGAAGGTGAAGTACATCCCGCGCCGGGCACCGAACTGGTCGCTGAACCACCCACCCACGGGGCGGAGCAGGGAGGCCGGGAAGATGAAGGTCGCGGTGAGGAGGGCGGCCGTCCACAGGTCCACGCCGAAGTTGTCCACGTAGTACTTGGGCAGCCAGACCGACAGCGCGACGTACGCCCCGAAGACCGCCACGTAGTAGAGACCGAAGCGCCACACCCGGACGTCCTTCAGCGGCGCGAGCATCGAGGCCATGGACTGGCTCCTGCCCGGCATCATGTCGTGGTGCGGCGTGATGACCCAGGTCAGGACGGCGATGGCGACGAGCAGGATGGCGTAGAGAGCCGGGACCAGCCGCCACCCGCCCTGGACGCCGAAGGCGTACGTGGCGCCGGCGGTGCCCGTGATGAGCGCTGGGCCGATGAACTTCGTCACGGAGGCACCGACGTTGCCGGCACCGAAGACGCCGAGGGCGAAGCCCTGGCGGTCACGCGGGTACCAGGCGGCGTTCCACGCGATGCCGACCGAGAAGAGGTTGCCGGCGAAGCCGACGAGGAACGCGAGCATGAGCAGCATCAGGTAGCTGGTCGCCTGCGAGACGAAGTACGCCGGGATCGCCGTCGCGAGGAGCATGAAGACCGTGACCCGTCGGCCACCGATCCGGTCGGTGAGCATGCCGGCAGGCAGGCGCCACATCGACCCGTTGAGGATGGCGACCGCCGAGATCCAGGAGAGCTCGACGTCGCTGAGGCCGAGCTCCTTCTGGATGGGGATGCCGAGGATGCCGAACATCATCCACACCGCGAACATCACGGTGAAGGCCGTCGTCGACATCACGAGTACCCGGGTACGACCCGAGGATCCGGCTGTTGTGCCGTTCATCTCGTCTCCGTCTATTTGGAGGAATGAATCCGTTTTATAGGGGCCGCCCGAAAGGCCGCCTCGACCCGTTGAATACCCGTGGGAAACATTCTGCCACCCCGGGTCGACGAGCAACTACGTTACGTAGTAGGTTCCCTGCCATGCAAGTTGTGCTGACGGGATCTGCCTCACACCGCAGGGGAATCCGTGACGGCGACCCGTGGAGCGGCGACGGTGGAAAGCGGAACGTAGTCCTCTCAATTCCGCCGCCCCGCGCGGTGTGAACCGTGCTTAGATGGGGGAACAGCGTTCCTCTAAATAAAGTCATAGAGATGTACGCTAATTGAAGGGTGTCGCCGTGGCATTGACTGCGAGTACGAGCTCGGGTGCCGGTACGGACCTGCTGGGCTCGCCCGTCCGAAGGACCATCGTCGACACCCTCGCCAACCTCCCGACGAGCCTCGACCCGGCCACCGGTGCGGTCATCCCGCATCCGGGCATGCGCGCCCAGGACCTGGCCAACCGACTGGGTCTGCACGTGACGACGGTCCGCTTCCACCTCGACCAGCTCGTCGCCGCGGGCCTGCTCCGCTCGCACTTCCAACGGCGCAAGGAGGCCGGCCGCCCGCGCAAGCTCTATGCCATCGAGCAGGGGTCGTTCGGGACGGTCACGTCCGACCAGTCCTACCGGATGCTCTCGGAGCTGCTCGTCCAGACGCTCGGCTTCCGGGACGGCGAGGCCCCCAGAACACCGGAGGAGGCAGGTCTGCGCTGGGGGCGCCGGCACGTCGAGGACGGCCACGCGGGCCTCGTCGGCCAGCGCACCGCGCGGTCCCCCGGCCAGTGGCTCGGCAAGATCGGGCAGATGGTCGACCTGCTGCGCGAGTGGGGCTACAGCCCGGAGGTGTCGACGACCAACGACGGTCGCACGGCTCGGGTCGCCCTGCACGACTGCCCCTTCATGCCGCTCGCCAAGGACAACACCGCCGTCGTGTGCGGCATCCACCGCGGCCTCATGCGCGGGGTGATGGAGGCCCTGGGCGAGGAGTCGACCGAGGTGGGGCTCACGCCCTTCGTCGCCCCCAGCCTCTGCATCGCCGCGCTGACCACGACCACGAGCTTTGAGCAACCCGCGTCGCTCAACCACCCGCCCCGACAAGGAGATCACTCATGAACGCCTCCCCGACCGGCCTCACCGAGACGGGCCTCGACGGTCCCGTGAGCGAGGCCCTCGTCGGCACGCGCCGGTTCTTCACCAAGGCGACGGTTTCCCAGGACAAGCGCAGCATGGAGGCCAAGGGTGGACGTGCCGGTGACGCCTTCTACCGGGACCGCTGGAGCCACGACAAGGTGGTCCGGTCCACGCACGGCGTCAACTGCACCGGCTCGTGTTCGTGGAAGGTCTACGTCAAGGACGGGATCATCACCTGGGAGGCGCAGCAGACGGACTACCCGAGCCCGGGCGCCGACCGGCCCGACTACGAGCCGCGCGGCTGTCCCCGTGGCGCCGCCTTCTCCTGGTACACCTACTCGCCCACCCGGGTGCGCTACCCCTACGTGCGCGGCGTCCTGCTCGAGATGTTCCGGCAGGCCAAGAGCCAGCACGGCGGCGACCCCGTCCTCGCCTGGGGCTCCATCGTCGAGGACCCCGAGAAGGCCGAGCGGTACAAGAAGGCGCGGGGCAAGGGCGGCCTCGTCCGGGCCACGTGGGAAGAGGTCACCGAGCTCGTCGCCGCCGCCCACGTCTACACCGTCAAGCGCTTCGGCCCGGACCGCATCGCCGGGTTCTCCCCCATCCCGGCCATGTCGCCGGTCTCCTACACGTCCGGCGCCCGATTCCTCGAGCTCATCGGCGCCCCGATGCTCTCGTTCTACGACTGGTACGCCGACCTGCCCAACGCGTCGCCGCAGATGTTCGGCGACCAGACCGACGTGCCGGAGTCCGGTGACTGGTGGGATGCCGGCTACCTGATCATGTGGGGATCGAACGTCCCGCTGACCCGGACGCCCGACGCCCACTGGATGACCGAGGCGCGCTACCGCGGGCAGAAGGTGCTCGCCGTGGCCCCCGACTATGCGGAGAACGTCAAGTTCGCCGACGAGTGGGTGACGGCGGCACCCGGCACGGATGGCGCACTGGCCATGGGCATGGGCCACGTCATCCTCAAGGAGTACTTCGTCGACCAGCAGGTGCCCTTCTTCGTCGACTACAACCAGCGGTTCACCGACCTGCCCTTCCTGATCAGCCTCGTCCCGGCCGATGGCGGCGCCTACCGTCCCGGCAAGTACCTCGTTGCCGGGGACATGGAGGGCGGACCCAAGGCCGACTCCGAGAACGCCATGTGGAAGCCGGCGGTCTTCGACTCGCGCACCGGTCAGGTCGCCATCCCCAACGGCTCCATCGGTGACCGCTACGGCGACGAGGGCCTGGGCAAGTGGAACCTCGAGCTCGGCGACCTGGACCCTGCGCTGACGGTCTACGGCTCGCACGACGACGCGGTCGAGGTGGAGCTGCCGCGCTTCGACGCCGCTGATGGCAAGGCCGTCTTCGAGCGGCGCGGGGTCCCGGTCCGGCGCGTCGGTGACCGTCTCGTCACCACGGTGCTCGACCTCATGCTCGCCCAGTACGGCGTTGCGCGCGAGGGCCTGCCCGGCCACTGGCCGACGGGCTACGACGACGCGTCGGTGCCCGCGACGCCGGCCTGGCAGGAGGTGCACACCTCGGTGCCCGCGGAGCAGGTGACGCGCCTGGCGCGCGAGTGGGCCCGCAACGCCATCGACACGACCGGGCGCGGCATGATCCTGCTGGGCGCCGGCACCAACCACTGGTTCCACAGCGACCAGATCTACCGGGCGATCCTCGTCCTGACGACGATCACGGGCACGCAGGGGCGCAACGGAGGCGGCTGGGCGCACTACGTGGGTCAGGAGAAGATCCGCCCCATCATGGGCTTCCAGCACATGGCCTTCGCCCTGGACTGGGTCCGGCCGCCGCGACACATGAACCAGACGGCCTACTGGTACGTCCACACCTCGCAGTACCGCTACGACACCTTCACCGCCGACGACCTGGACTCCGGCACAGGGATCTTCGCGGGTCAGAGCGTCATGGACCTGCTCGCCCAGTCCGTCCGGCTCGGCTGGACCCCGAGCTACCCGACCTTCGACCGCAGCTCGCTCGACCTCGCCGACGACGCAGCCGCTGCAGGCATGGAGCCACCGGCCTACGTGGCGCAGCAGCTCAAGGAGGGCACGCTTCACTTCGCCGTCGAGGACCCGGAGGCCGAGAACAACTACCCGCGCATCCTGTCGCTGTGGCGCTCCAACCTGCTCGGCAGCTCGGCCAAGGGCAACGAGTACTTCCTGCGCCACCTGCTCGGCACCGACAGCGCCGCCACCGCCGACGAGGCCGCCCCGGACCAGCGGCCGTCCTCGATCCGCTGGGCGGACCAGGCCGTCGACGGCAAGCTCGACCTGCTCATGACGCTCGACTTCCGCATGACGAGCTCGACGATCTTCAGCGACGTCGTGTTTCCCGCGGCGACGTGGTACGAGAAGCACGACCTCAGCACGACGGACATGCACCCCTTCATCCACTCCTTCAACCCGGCGATCAACCCGCCGTGGCAGACGAAGTCCGACTGGGACACGTGGAAGGTCATCGCGAAGAAGTTCAGCGAGCTCGCCGCCGACCACCTCGGCACCCGCAGGGACGTCGTGGCCAAGCCGCTGTGGCACGACACACCGGAGGCGATGGCCACCGTGCACGGCGTCGTCAAGGACTGGAAGGCCGGCGAGTGCGAGCCGGTCCCGGGCAAGACCCTCCCGGTGATCGCGGTCGCCGAGCGCGACTACACGGCGGTCTACGACAAGATGACCTCGATCGGCCCGCTCCTGGAGAAGGTCGGAATGGTCACCAAGGGCGTCGCCTACGACGTCAAGCGCGAGGTCGACATCCTCCGCAACCGCAACGGCGTGCAGCGCGGGGGCGCGGGCGACGGGCAGCCGAAGGTCGACACGGACGTCCAGATGGCCGACGCGATGCTCCACCTGGCGGGGGTGTCCAACGGCCACCTGGCCACCCAGGGCTTCCGGTTCCTCGAGAAGCGCACGGGCACGAAGCTCGCGGACCTGGCCGGCGAGCACGAGGGCAAGCAGATCACCTTCGCCGACACGCAGGTCGCCCCGGT
The DNA here is from genome assembly GCF_035280925.1 of Intrasporangium sp. Taxonomy (GTDB): domain Bacteria; phylum Actinomycetota; class Actinomycetes; order Actinomycetales; family Dermatophilaceae; genus Intrasporangium. The sequence goes on from NZ_DATEEY010000092.1 coordinate 12,667, forward strand.
CCCCGTCATCACCTCGCCGGAGTGGTCCGGCTCCGAGTCGGGCGGACGCCGCTACAGCCCGTTCACGATCAACATCGAGCGGAGCAAGCCCTTCCACACCCTGACCGGCCGCCAGCAGTTCTACGTCGACCACGACTGGTTCCTCGGGATGGGCGAGGCGCTCCCCGGCTACCGGCCGCCACTCAACATGACCACGCTCTTCGGGGAGACGCCGATCGGCGAGCAGACCGAGCTCGGGGTGTCGGTGCGCTACCTGACCCCGCACAACAAGTGGTCGATCCACTCCGAGTACCAGGACAACCTCTTCATGCTGAGCCTCTCCCGGGGCGGGCAGTCGGTGTGGATGAGCGACCGGGACGCCGCCAAGATCGGGGTCCGGGACAACGACTGGATCGAGATGGTGAACCGCAACGGCGTGGTCGCCGCGCGGGCGATCGTCAGCCACCGGATGCCCGAGGGCACGGTCTACATGCATCACGCCCAGGACCGGCTCATCGACGTGCCGCTCACCGAGCGTGACCGCAAGCGTGGTGGCATCCACAACAGCCTGACCCGAATCTTGTTGAAGCCCAACCACATTGTTGGCGGGTACGCCCAGCTGGCCTACTTCTTCAATTACATCGGACCCATCGGCAACAACCGGGACGAGGTCACGATGATCCGCAAGCGAACCGCGAAGGTGGAGTACTGACATGTCCGTGCGGCGAACGAAGGGAGCGCACCGATGCGCCTGATGGCCCAGATGGCGATGGTCATGAACCTCGACAAGTGCATCGGCTGCCACACGTGCTCCGTCACGTGCAAGCAGGCGTGGACCAACCGCGCGGGCACCGAGTACGTCTGGTTCAACAACGTCGAGACCCGTCCCGGGCTCGGCTACCCACGCACGTACGAGGACCAGGAGACGTGGGAGGGCGGCTGGGTCCGCAAGTCCAACGGGCGCCTGACGCTCAAGGCGGGCGGCCGGTGGAAGAAGCTCGCGACGATCTTCAGCAACCCCAAGCTGCCGTCGATCCAGGACTACTACGAGCCCTGGACCTACGACTACGAGACGCTGCTCAACTCACCGGCGACGAGCACCTTCCCCGTCGCCCGGCCCAAGTCGCTCATCAGCGGCAAGCAGATGAACGTCGAGTGGTCGGCCAACTGGGATGACGACCTGGGCGGCAGCATGGAGCACGCCGTCAAGGACCCGATGCTCAAGGGCATCGAGGACAAGGTGAAGTTCGAGTTCGAGCAGACCTTCATGTTCTACCTGCCGCGCATCTGCGAGCACTGCCTCAACCCGAGCTGTGCCGCCAGCTGCCCGAGCGGCGCGATCTACAAGCGCAGCGAGGACGGCATCGTCCTCGTCGACCAGGACAAGTGCCGCGGGTGGCGGATGTGCGTGTCGGGCTGCCCGTACAAGAAGGTCTACTTCAACCACAAGACCGGCAAGGCCGAGAAGTGCACCTTCTGCTACCCGCGAGTCGAGGTCGGCATCCCGACCGTCTGCGCCGAGACGTGCGTCGGCCGGCTGCGCTACATCGGCCTGATGATCTACGACGCCGACAAGGTGCTCGAGGCGGCGTCGGTGGAGAACGAGCACGACCTCTACGAGGCGCAGTGCGACGTCTTCGTCGACCCCAACGACCCGGCGGTCGCTCGCGAGGCAGAGCGTGCCGGCATCCCGCTCGACTGGATCGAGGCGGCCAAGAAGTCTCCGGTCCGCCGGCTCATCCAGGACTACAAGGTGGCCCTGCCGCTGCACCCGGAGTACCGCACCATGCCGATGGTCTGGTACATCCCGCCGCTGTCGCCGGTCGTCGACGTCGTCAAGGAGACGGGGCACGACGCGGAGGAGAAGGGCAACCTCTTCGCGGCGATCGACGCCCTGCGCATCCCCGTCGAGTACCTCGCCAACCTCTTCACCGCCGGCGACGTCGGACCGGTCAACGGGGTCCTCCGGAAGCTCGCTGCGATGCGGTCCTTCATGCGCGACATCAACCTCGGTGGCGACCCCGACGGGTCGATCGCGGAGTCGGTCGGCATGGACGCCGAGTCGATGTACGAGATGTTCCGCCTCCTCGCCATCGCGAAGTACGACGAGCGCTACGTCATCCCGACGGCGCACGTGGAGCAGGCGCACGGCCTCGAGGAGCTCGCCACGGACTGCCCGGTCGACTTCGACTACGAGGCGCAGACGGGGGTCTTCGGCGAGGGCTCGGGTGACCTCACACCGGTTGCCGTGGAGAACTTCCGGATGCTCGAGGAGCGCCAGACGTCGGACCAGCTCGTCGCCGGCGGGAGCAAGCGCGGCCGGGTCAACCTGCTCAACTGGGACGGCAAGGGCAAGCCGGGCGGCCTGTTCCCGAAGCAGAAGGACGACGAGTGAACCCCTTCCGCCGGGTGGCACGGGCCCAGGCGTCGCGGCGGCTCCCGGACGAGCAGCTGGCCGTCGCGTGGCAGGCCGTCTCGCTGCTGCTCGACTACCCGACCCCCGAGTGGGCGCAGTCCCATGACGCCATCCGTCGCGCCGTGGCCGGGTTGCCAGAGGGAGTCCGTATGCCGCTGGGCTCGTTCCTCGACCACGTGGCCTCCCAGCCGCTCGAGGACGTCCAGCGCGCCTACGTCGAGACCTTCGACCACACTCGCAAGTGCTGCCTCTACCTGACGTACTTCACCTTCGGCGACACCCGTCGGCGCGGCGTCGCACTCGTCCAGTTCAAGCAGGCCTACCGGAAGGCGGGGCTGGACCTCACGGAGCAGGAGCTGCCCGACCACCTCGGCGTCGTGCTCGAGTTCGGCGCCACGGCCGACGTCGACGGGGCGTGGAAGCTGCTCAACGACCACCGCGCCGGGATCGAGATGCTGCGCCTGGCGCTCGCCGACCGCCACTCCCCGTGGGAGCAGGTGCTCGTCGCCCTCGCGGCGACGCTGCCCGAGCTCGACGGCGAGGGGGTCGACGCCGTCCGCCGGCTCGTCGAGGAGGGGCCGCCCCAGGAGGAGGTCGGCCTCGAGGGCTACGCCCTGGACCCGCGCCTGAACGCCCCACCGCAGGGGCCGACCCTGCACCCTCCGACGACCCGCCTGGGTGAGTCGGCCATCTTCCCAACCATTCGTGTAGGAGCGGACTCGTGAGCACGTTTCTCTGGGTGATCTTCCCCTACCTCTGTCTGGCGACGTTCGTCGTCGGGCACTGGTGGCGCTACCGCTACGACAAGTTCGGCTGGACGACGCGCAGCTCCCAGCTCTACGAGACCCGTCTGCTCCGGTGGGGTAGCCCGCTGTTCCACTTCGGGATCCTCGGCGTCGTCGTCGGGCACATCGGCGGCCTGCTCATCCCGAAGTCGTGGACCGACGCCATCGGGATCAACGAGACGATGTACCACTGGGCCGCGGTCGTCGGCGGCATGGCGGCCGGCATCGCGGCGTTCGTCGGCATGGTCATCCTCATCTACCGCCGGCGCACCGTCGGACCGGTCTTCTCGGCGACCACGCCGATGGACAAGACGATGTACTTCTTCCTCGGCCTCGTCATCGTCCTCGGCATGTGGAACACCATCGCGTCGAGCATCTTCGGGCTCGGCTCCGAGGCGGGCCACGCGTTCAACTACCGCGAGAACGTCTCGCTCTGGTTCCGCGGCATCTTCTCCGGTAACCCGGATCCGGAGCACATGGTCGGCATCCCGCTCGGCTTCCAGCTCCACGCGCTCACGGCCTGCTTCCTCTTCGCGCTCTGGCCGTTCACCCGGCTCGTCCACGTCTTCTCGGCGCCGGTCGGCTACATCACGCGGCCCTACATCGTCTACCGCAGCAAGGACGAGCGTGAGGGCACGGCGGTCGGCAGCCGCGCGCCGAGCCGTGGCTGGGAGCGCGTGCAGTGACCGAACGCCCACCCTGGCTGGACATCGGCAGCCTCGGCCCGCTCACCCCGGTCGACAGCGGACGTGCCGATGCCACCCCGGGCACGGCGGTGCACAACCTGGAGTCCGAGGCGAGATCTGCGCTCGCGCAGGCCCAGAGCTCCAAGCACGGCAAGGGAACTCGCGTGCTCTGGGCAGGTCCCCACCAGCGGGTCGTACTCATCGCGATGACCGCGGGAACTCGGCTGGCAGAGCACACGTCACCTCCAGCGGCCTCGTTCCAGGTGGTGGAGGGCACGGCACGGCTCTACTCGGCCGAGCCCACCCACGAGGGCACCCTGCCGGACTGGGTCGTCGAGGCAGGGCAGATCATCCCGATACCGGACGAACGGCACGGCGTGGAGGCCCTCACCGACTGCGTCTTCCTGCTCACCGTCTCGCTCGACCCCCACGCGGACCTCCCTGACTGACCCGCACCACCTCGAGTGGATGACAGCAGATCCGGGCAGCCTCGGCGCGCTGGGTGCTGGTTGCTGCGTCGAGTGCCCAGAAAGTCCCGCCAGCTCCTACCGTCGAGTGGCCCGGCCCTCCACAGTCCCGCCTGTGCATATCGGGGCCACTCGAGGCAGATCCCCTGCTCGAGTGGCCCGGTCCTCCGGTGTCAGGTGGTGATGGCCCGGAGCAGGAGGTCGAGCTCGGCCTCCACGTAGGCCTCGCGATCCAGCCAGCTTGCGAGGCGCCACTGCTTGAGGGCCCAGCCGTGGGCGGTGAGCAGCAGGTTGTGCACCACCAAGTCGACATCGACGTCGCCGAAAGCCCCGGTCGCGACGCCGTCGGCGAGCGCCGCCCGGAACGGCTCGGCCGTCTCGATCTCCAGCTTCTTGATCTCGTCGCGGCCCTCCTTGGAGAGCGTCATGCTCTCGCGGTAGGACAGTACGGTGGCCTCGGGCTTTTCGTCGATGACCGCGACGAGGGCGCCGAAGCCATTGCGTAGACGCGCCTCCGGGTCGGATCCGGCCGCGTCCATGGCCGCCGGGATGCGATCCCTGAAGTCGGCGAGGATGTCGACGATGGCGGCTCGGAGCAGGTCCTCCTTGTTGCCGAAGTACTGGTAGATCAACCCGACGCTGATGCCAGCCCGATCGGCCACCTGGTGTGTGGTCGTCGAGTGGAAGCCCTGCTCCTGGAAGAGCTCGACGGCGGCCCGGAGGATGTCGGAACGGCGGCGCCGTATCCGCTCCTCCTTCGCCTCGGTCGTTGTCGACATCGGCCCTCCTCCGCTCTTCCCGAGCCTTGGCCCGGATTCTGAGGTGGCCGATCCATTGACGTCCGACCGCTCTGTCCCTACATTATTGAATGAACGTCCATTCAACAAGCAAGGGAGCTGGCTGTGGCGGAGTACGAAGACATCACCTACGTGATCGAGGACAGCGCGGCGATCATCACGATCAACCGCCCCGACCGCTACAACGCCTTCCGCGCGAAGACGGTGGACGAGCTCATCAAGGCCTTCCGCTCCGCGTGGGCGGACCGCAAGGTCCAGTCCGTGATCCTCACCGGCGCCGGGGAGAAGGCGTTCTGCACCGGGGGTGACGTCAAGCAGCGGGCCGAGACCGGCGACTACGGACCCAGCGAGTCCGGCATGTTCGAGATCGGCAACCTGCACAAGCTGATTCGCGACATTCCCAAGCCCGTCATCGCAGCGGTGAACGGTGTCGCAGTCGGGGGTGGCCACGTCCTGCATGTCCTCTGCGACGTCTCCATCGCCTCGGAGACCGCCCGCTTCGGCCAGGCCGGCCCCAAGGTCGGCTCGTTCGACGCTGGCTTCGGCTCCGCCTACCTCGCACGGGTGGTCGGCGAGAAGAAGGCCCGCGAGATCTGGTTCTGGTGCCGCATCTACGACGCCCAGGAGGCGCTCGCGATGAACCTGGTCAACAAGGTCGTCCCCGCCGCCGACCTGCTCACCGAGGCCAAGTCCTGGGCGGCCGAGATCGCGACGAAGAGCCCCACCGCGATCCGTTTCCTCAAGCAGTCCTTCAACGCCGACACCGACCACCAGGCCGGCTTCTCCAACATGGCGATGACCGCGCTCGACATGTTCACCGCCTCCCCGGAGGGCCTCGAGGGCGCCGCGGCCTTCGCGGAGAAGCGCGACCCCGACTTCGTCCAGCACGTCAACTGGCACTGAGCGACTTCCACCCACGCCCGCCCAAGGAGGCACCGCTCATGCACTACGCGTTCGACGAAGACCAGGAGACCTACGCCCAGGAGGTCCGCAAGTTCGCCGTCAAGACGCTCGCGCCGAACTACCAGTCCGATGACCAGAAGGCGGAGTTCCGTCGCCAGCTCGCGCTCGACATGGCCGGCATGGGGCTGACGGGCCTGCGCATCCCCGAGGAGTACGGCGGCCAGGACGCGACGGCGGTCATCGCCGGGATCGCGGCCGAGGAGGTCGGCCGTGAGGACTTCAACGCCGGCTACCTCATCATCAACACCGCGCTCATCAGCGACATCATCGTGCGCAATGCGACGGATGAGCAGAAGCAGGCCTGGCTGCCGGGCATCGCCTCTGGAGAGACCGTCCCGGCCATCTGCATCACCGAGCCGGGGCACGGGACGGACGCGGCGAGCTTGGAGCTCAAGGCGACGCCCGATGGCAACGATGGCTGGACACTCCATGGTGAGAAGACCTCGATCACGCTCGGCATGGCGGCCGACCGGGCCGTCGTCCTGGCCCGGACGGGTGGGCAGGGTGCCCGCGGCGTCAGCGCCTTCTGGGTCGACCTGAGCCAGCCGACCGTCAGCCGGTCGGCGTTCGACGACCTGGGCAGCCGCGCGATCGGCCGGGCCAGCCTGCACTTCGACGGCACTCCGGTCAGCCGGGGCGAGCTCATCGGCAACGAAGGCGACGGCTTCATCTCCGTCATGCAGGGCTTCGACTACTCACGGGCGATCATCGGCCTCCTCTGCATCGGCGCGGCCCAGGCCAGCCTGGACGAGGCGCTGCAGTGGTCCCGCGACCGGGTCGCCTTCGGCTCCCCGATCGGCACCTTCCAAGGCGTCTCCTTCCCACTGGCCGAGGCCGCGACCCACCTCAAGGGCGCCCGCCACGTGTGTCTCGAGGCGCTCTGGCGCAAGGACAACGGCCTCGAGCACAGCGCTGAGGCGGCCATGGCGAAGTTCTGGGCACCCAAGCTGGCCGTGGACGTCATCCACCAGTGCCTGCTCACCATCGGCCACATCGGCTACTCGTCCGAGCACAAGGTCGGCCAGCGCCTGCGCGATGTCATCGGCCTCGAGATCGGCGACGGGACCGCCCAGGTCTCCAAGCTCGTCATCTCCCGACACCTGCTGGGCCGGAAGTTCGCGCCCTGACGAGAACCCAGCCCAGCGGCATACGACAACGCTTCTTGAGAGGGAACCACCATGAACAGGCTTGCAGGAAAGATCGCCATCGTCACCGGCGCCGCCCGAGGGCTCGGCCGCGGCATCGCCGAGCGCCTTGCGTCGGAAGGCGCCACGGTCGTCGTGACAGACGTCAACGAGGCTGGGGCGAAGGAGGCCGCGGACGAGATCGCCAACGGCGCCATCGGGATCGGCTGCGACGTCTCCGACTACGACTCAGTGGAGTCGATGGTTGCTGACGTCAAGGAGCGCTTCGGGCGCATCGACGTGCTCGTCAACAATGCCGGCTGGGACCTCGCCGCGCCCTTCCTCGACCTCGACCGCGACGTGTGGCCGAAGATCATCGGGATCAACCTCTATGGCGTCCTGAACACGAGCAAGGCCGTGCTGCCCGTGATGGCCGAGCAGGGCTCCGGCTCCGTGGTCAACATCAGCTCCGATGCCGGTCGCGTCGGCTCCTCCGGCGAGGCGGTGTACTCGGCGGCCAAGGGCGGCGTCATCGCCTTCACCAAGTCGACCGCTCGGGAGCTGGCCCGCAAGCAGGTCCGCGTCAACGTCGTCTGCCCGGGTCCCTCCGACACGCAGCTGTTCGCGGAGTTCGCCGGCGACAACCAGGGCCTGCGGGATGCCCTGACCAAGGCCATCCCGCTGCGACGCCTCGGCCAGCCCGAGGACGTGGCCGGCGCCGTGGCCTACTTCGCCTCCGACGACTCCACCTACGTCACCGGACAGACCGTCAGCGTCAGCGGCGGCCTCACGATGAGCTGAACGGACGACCATGACCTTCGAGACACGCCTCAACGACGAGCTGATCGCGAGGTACACCGACGACGGCTTCTGGGTGAACCGCGTCATCACCGACTACCTCGACGAGTGGGCCGAGCGCACGCCCGACAAGACTGCCTTCATCGACTCCCGTCGCGAGGTCACCTACGCGGCGCTGCGCGCCGAGGTGGACCGGTGCGCACTCGGTCTGCTCGAGCTGGGCATCGAGCCGGGTGACGTCGTGTCGTTCCAGCTGCCCAACTGGATCGACTGGGTGGTGCTGCACTACGCCTGCACGCGGATCGGCGCGGTGAGCAACCCGCTGATCCCGATCTACCGCGAGCGGGAGGTCGCCTTCATGGTCGGCCTGGCCGGCTCCAAGCTCATCGTGGTGCCCCGCGAGTTCCGGGGCTTCGACCACGTGTCGATGGTCGAGTCACTCAAGGGCGACTGGGAGGCTCTCGAGCACATCCTGGTCGTGGGCGGTCCGGACGCGCCGGCCTCGTGGGAGGTCTTCATGTCGACTCCATGGGAGGAGCGGCGCGCCCCGGCCGAGCTCCCCGCGCTGCGGCCCGACCCGAACGCTGTGACGCTGCTCATCTTCACGTCCGGGACGACCGGTGAGCCCAAGGGCGTCATGCACTCCCACAACACCGTCATCGCCGCGAACAACCCGCTCCCGGACCGGCTCGGCGTCTCCAGCGAGAGCGTCATCCACATGGCCTCGACCTTGGCGCACCTGACGGGGTTCCTCTACGGCGCAAGGCTGCCCGTACAGAACGGCGCCACGGGCATCCTTCAGGACATCTGGGACCCGCGCGAGTTCATCGCCCTGGTGGAGAGGCACGGCATCACCTACACGTCGGCCGCAACGCCGTTCCTGCACGACGTGCTGTCCGTGCCGGATGTGAGCCAGCATCCGATGGGGACGCTGTCACGCTTCTGCTGCATGGGCGCGCCGATCCCGCGCGCGCTCGTCCGGCGCGCCAAGGAGCTCCTGCCCAGCATGGCCGTGCTCGGCGGCTGGGGGCAGACGGAGAACGCCCTCGTCACCCTGGGCATCCCGGGCGACCCGGAGGAGAAGGTCGTCGAGACCGACGGCTACCCGTGGCCAGGGATGCAGATCCGCACGGTCGACCTGCTCGGCGAGCCGGTGGCTCCCGGAACGGAGGGCCGGCTCCAGGTCCAGGGGCCGTTCCTCTTCGTCGGCTACGCGCACCGGATGAAGATGACGCAGGACAGCTTCGAGGGCGACTGGTTCGACACCGGTGACCTCGCGATCATCGACGAGGACGGCTACGTCAAGCTGTCCGGGCGGACCAAGGACGTCATCATCCGCGGTGGTGAGAACATCCCGGTCGCCTATGTCGAGAACGCCCTCTACGAGGACCCCCGGATCGAGTCCGTCGCCATCGTCGGCCTGCCCGACCCGCGGCTGCAGGAGCGCGCGGCTGCCTTCGTCACCCTCACCCCGGAGTCCTCGCTGACCTTCGAGGAGATGCGGGCCCTGCTCAAGGAGAAGGGCATCGCCAAGCAGTACTGGCCCGAGCGGCTCGAGGTCATGGACGCTCTCCCCCGCACTGCCAGCGGCAAGATCCAGAAGTTCCATCTCCGTGACGAGTTCGGGGACGAGTCATGAGCACCGCGTTCCTCGTCGCCGGGGTCCGAACCCCGATCGGCCGGTATGCCGGTGCCCTGGCTGCCGCGCGCCCAGATGACCTCGCCGCCCACACGATCACATCACTCGTGGCCCGCTTCCCGGACGTGGACTGGGGCCGCGTCGACGACGTCGTCCTCGGGTGTGCCAACCAGGCGGGCGAGGACAACCGCAACGTCGCTCGCATGGCCGGGCTGCTCGCGGGCCTCCCCGTGAACGTGCCGGGCATGACGGTCAACCGGCTGTGCGCCTCCGGCCTGGACGCCGTCGGGCTGGCCGCCCGTGCGATCCGAGCCGGTGACGCGGACCTCGTCATCGCTGGAGGGGTCGAGAGCATGACGCGGGCTCCCCTCGTCATGCCCAAGCCCGACGCCGCCTGGTCGCGCCGGGCCGAGGTGCACGACACGACGATCGGGTGGCGCTTCGTCAACCCGCGCATGGACGAGCGCCATGGCACCGACTCCATGCCCGGCACGGCCCAGACCGTCGCCGACGAGTACGCGATCTCTCGCGAGGACCAGGACGCGTTCGCACTGCGTTCCCAGGAGCGGGCGGCCAAGGCGATTGCCTCCGGCCGGCTGGCACGCGAGATCGTTCCCGTCGAGATCCCGGGCCGCAAGGGCGCCGTCACCATGGTCGACACCGACGAGCACCCCCGGTCCACCTCGCTCGAGGCCCTGGCCAACCTGCGGCCGATCTTCCCCGGCGGCAGCGTCACTGCAGGCAACGCGTCGGGGGTCAATGACGGAGCAGCAGCGCTCCTCGTCGCGTCCGAGGCGGCGGTATCGCGCTACGGCCTCACGCCGCTTGCCCGGATCACGACCTCGCTCTCGGTCGGTGTCGAGCCGCGCGTCATGGGCATGGGACCCGACCCCGCCGTCAAGGCCCTGCTGGCTCGGACCGGACTGGCAGTCGGGGACATCGACCTCTTCGAGCTCAACGAGGCATTCGCATCACAGTCGCTCGCGGTGCTCCGAGCGCTGGGCCTTCCCGACGATGCGGAGCACGTCAACCCCAACGGCGGCGCCATCGCCCTCGGGCACCCCCTCGGGATGAGTGGTGCCCGGCTGGCGCTCACGGCCGCCGTGGAGCTCGCCGACCGGGGCGCACGTCGGGCCGTCGCCACCATGTGTGTCGGAGTCGGCCAGGGCGGCGCCCTCCTGCTGGAAGCGGTGTGAGCATGGAGTCACAGAACCCAGCCGCGCGGGTCGTCGGGGGGAGCACGGGGGGCGGAGCCCCCCGTGGGTCGGCACACGGCAGCCTCGAGACGCTCCTCACGGAGGTCACCGACGGCGTCCTTGTCGTCACCTTCAACCGCCCGGACGTGCGGAATGCGATCAACCGCCAGGTCCAGCATGACCTTCGGACCGTCCTCGACCGGGCCCGAGGTGACGACGACGTCCACACCATCGTCCTCACCGGCGCCGGCGAGAAGGCCTTCATCGCCGGCGCCGACATCTCCCAGGTCGCCGGCTACACGAAGGCCACGGCCCTCGACTCCGACCTCCAGCGCCTCTTCGACCTCGTCGAGGACTTCCCGAAGCCGACGATCGCCGCAGTCAACGGCTACGCCCTGGGAGGCGGGTGCGAGATCGCCATGGCTTGCGACATCCGAATCGCCTCGGAGACAGCGCGTTTCGGGCTTCCCGAGACGGCCCTGTCGGTGCTCCCCGGCGCCGGCGGCACCCAGCGGCTCGCGAGACTCGTCGGCACCGGCCGCGCCATCGAGCTCATCCTCACCGGGCGCATGGTCGACGCCGACGAGGCCCTGCGGATCGGGCTCGTCACGCAGGTCGCGCCAGCGGAGCAGCTGCTCCAGACCGCCCGGGAGGTTGCCGCCACCATCGCCGCCCGCGGCCCGCTCGCCACCCGTCTGGCCAAGCTCGTCATCCGGGCCGGCATGGACGCCGACCAGCGCACCGGGCAGGTCGTCGAACGGCTCGCCCAGGCCGTCCTCTACGAGAGCGACGACAAGCGCGAGGGCACCGACGCGTTCCTGTCCAAGCGCCCTGCCGCCTTCCACGGCCGCTGACCACGGCCAGACCCGATCCCTTCGCAGTCATCAGGAGACCCCTCATGGACCTGTCCCTCAACGAGGACCAGCTTGGCTTCAAGGCGCTGGCGCGCGAGTTCCTCGACAAGGAGGTCGTGCCGCATCGCGCCGAGTGGGACCGCCGCGAGTCCGTCGACACGGCAATCATCCCCAAGCTCGGCGAGATCGGGTTCTTCGGCCTGACCATCCCGGAGGAGTACGGCGGCCTCGGCGGCGACTACATCACGTACTGCATCGGCATGGAGGAGCTCGGTCGCGCCGACTCGTCCGTCCGGGGCATCGTGTCCGTGTCGATGGGCCTCGTCGGCAAGGTCATCCTGTCCCACGGCACCGAGGAGCAGAAGCAGCAGTACCTCCCGGGGATCGCCAACGGCACGCTCCTCGGCTGCTTCGGCCTGACCGAGCCGGACAACGGCTCGGATCCCGGCAACCTCAAGACCCGGGCCACTCGGGACGGCTCCGAC
>NZ_DATEEY010000093.1:0-8305 GCF_035280925.1 Intrasporangium sp.
GCGCCGGCGCCGCGCACCCTGGGCGGGGCCGTCCGCCGCGCCGACGCCAACCTCGCCCTCGTCGCGGTGCCGGGCCAGCACGCGACGACCGAGGCGCTCGATGCGATCAACGCCGGCGTGAGCGTCATGATCTTCTCCGACAACGTGCCCGTCGAGGACGAGGTGCGGCTCAAGGACCTCGCCGCTGACCGGGGCGTGCTCGTCATGGGGCCTGACTGCGGGACAGCGGTCGTCGGCGGGGTCGGCCTCGGCTTCGCCAACGTGGTGAAACCCGGGTCCGTCGGCGTCGTCGCGGCGTCGGGCACGGGTGCGCAGCAGGTCATGTGCCTTCTGGACGCCGCCGGCAAGGGCGTCAGCCACGTGCTCGGCGTCGGCGGCCGCGACCTCTCGGCCACCGTCGCGGGCCGCTCCACCAGGCAGGCCCTCGCCGCGCTCGCCGCCGACGCCGCCACCGAGAGCATCATCGTCGTCTCCAAGCCTCCTGCCGCTGAGGTGCTGTCCGACATCGAGTCGTATGCCGCTGGGCTCGGCAAGCCGGTCCACTGGGCCACCCTCGGGGCCGGGAAGCCGGACCTCACCGCCTCAGTGATGGCCGCTCTCGGAGACGCCGGCAGCGGGATCGAGTGGCCGCACTGGGAGGCGGAGCAACCGGCTCCGACGGGGACGTCGCTGAGGGGTCTCTTCTGCGGTGGCACGCTGGCCGACGAGGCGATGCTCGTGGCGGGGGAGACCTTCGGCGACATCCGGTCCAACACCCCGCTCCGGCCGGATCTCGCCCTCGGTCCCGACCTGCGCGACGGAGGCCATGTCGTCATCGACTTCGGCGACGACTCGATGACGCAGGGTCGCGCGCACCCGATGATCGACCCGTCCCTTCGGCTCGAGCGCATCGCCGCCGAGGCGGCCGACCCGTCGTGTGGCGTGCTGCTCCTCGACCTCGTGCTCGGACATGGAGCGCACCCGGACCCGGCACCGGAGCTCGCGGAGGCGATCCGGTCCGCTCGATCCACGGCCGAGACGGACGGCCGCACGCTCCCGGTCGTCGTGTCGATCAGCGGCACTGACGGCGACCCGCAGGGTCTTGCGCGCAGCGCAACCGCGCTGCGGGATGCCGGCGCCTCGGTCTTCCTGTCCAACGCGGCCGCGACGAGGCACGCGGTCTCGCTCCTCGACCAGGCACCCGCCGGGCCGACGGCGGGAGCGAGCTCAGCGGCATACGGCATCGTGGAAAGCGTGCGCGAGGGAGGCCGCTCCGGAGAGCTCAACGGCCTCCTGTCGGCGGATCTCACGATCGCCACGGCGGGAGTTGCCCTCTTCGCGGAGTCGATTCGGGCCCAAGCGGTTCCGGTCACCGAGACGGCGTGGCAGCCGCCGCTGCCGGGGACGGAGCGCGACCTCTCGGCCGTCCTCGCCGACCCGCGCCGCGAGGAGGCCAACCGGCTGGCGTTCGAGCGCATGGTGGCCGCCGGGGCCGACTTCGTCGACGTCCGGCCGGCCAGTGAAGCGCTCGGTCTCGAGAAGGGCACGTTCCTCCACGCCGGCCCGCCGATCGAGTTCGCCCGTGCATCTGGCCCGCTCAAGGGTGCGTTGATCGGGGCGATGCTCTTCGAGGGCCTCGCCGACACGGCCGAGGAGGCGGAGGCCAGGCTCGAGAAGGGCGACGGCATCACGCTCGAGCCGTGCCACCACCGCGACGCCGTCGGTCCGATGGCGGGCGTCATCAGTCCGTCGATGTGGCTCTACGAGCTGCGGGACGACGTGCACGGCAACACGTCGTGGTGCTCACTCAACGAGGGCCTCGGCAAGGTGCTGCGCTACGGCGCGTACGGACCCGAGGTGATCGACCGGCTGCACTGGATGAACTCGGTGCTGGGGCCGTTGCTGCAGCAGGCGATTCGGGCGCGGGTGGACTCCGCTGGCCCGATCGACGTCAAGGCGATCGTCGCCCAGATGCTCCAGATGGGGGACGAGGGCCACAACCGCAACCGGGCCGGCTCCCTCATGCTCCTGCGTGAGCTGTTGCCGACGCTGATCACGGCTGACGCGGCCGCGTCGGACGTCGCGGAGGCGGTGCGCTTCTCCGGCGCCAACGAGCACTTCTTCCTCAACCTTGGCATGCCCGCGTGCAAGCTGGCCGCCCTGGCGGCACACGGCATCCCGGGGTCGTCAGTGGTGACGACGATGGCGCGCAACGGGACCGACTTCGGGGTGCGCGTGTCGGGGACCGGTGACGAGTGGTTCGTTGGTCCGGCGCAGACGCCCGAGGGGCTGTTCCTCGGGTCGTACGGTCCCGAGGACGCCAATCCGGACATCGGCGACTCCGCCATCACCGAGACCGCGGGTATCGGCGGGTTCGCCATGGCGGCCGCGCCCGCGATCGTCCGGTTCGTCGGCGGCGACGTGCCGTTCGCGCTGCGGGCCACCCAGACGATGTATGAGATCACCGTCGGGGAGCACCCCGCCTACCAGGTGCCGATCCTCGAGTTCCGCGGGACGCCGACGGCGATCGACGTGGCTGCTGTGGCGCGGACCGGGGTGCTCCCGCAGATCAACACCGGCATGGCCGGGAGGGTGGCGGGAGTCGGTCAGGTCGGGGCGGGGCTGGTCAACCCACCGGCCGAGTGTTTCACCCAGGCCATCGCGGCTCTGGCCCGCGCGATTGGCTGATTCCGTCCGCCCGGACTAGGGTTGGTCACGGTCAACGTTTGCTGTTTGTGTGTTGCACGCTCGCAGAAGACATTGTGAGCGCAGCCCTTCTGATGTTCAGGAGTTTGGTCGCGTCCTTGCTGACCCGGACCGTCACACCCGTGGGTCCGTTCCAACCTGAAACAAAGGGAGCACAACATGGCACAGGGAACCGTCAAGTGGTTCAACTCGGAGAAGGGCTTCGGCTTCATCGCCCCGACCGAGGGTCCGGACGTCTTCGTCCACTACTCGGAGATCCAGACCAATGGCTACCGCAGCCTTGAGGAGAACCAGGCCGTCGAGTTCGACGTCGAGCAGGGCCCCAAGGGTCCGCAGGCGATGCGCGTTCGTCTGGTCTGATCACTCGCTGATCTGAGCTGTGGGTCCGTGCGACCCCGGCATCCACGTCATGAAGGGCCGGCACCTGAGGTGCCGGTCCTTCGTGCTGCCCACCGAAGTGCTGACCGGTCGGGGTGTCTGTCGGCGTGACCGCGCCGGGGGCCCGGCGGACGGGACAGGCCGGCCCTGGCCGCGGGGGCAGCGTTGGTTCTTGCGGGCTGTGCAGGTGCGCCGGCCCCACCGCCCCGGCGAGACGAAACGGCCTCGTCAGGTCGCTCAACCGCTCGACGACAGCCGTGACTCGACCTGACACTCGTCGACGTGGAAACTTGCCCGTGCTCGGACACGGGTGATCTTCCACGGCGAGACGGGATGACCGGCGTCACCACGGGGCACTGTGGAGAACCGGGACGCCGTCCGTGCTGAGCGGGCCACGCTGAAAGCATGGGTCCGCTCCTGCATGCGCGCATTGCCGGTCAGGCCGGCCTCGTCACGCGCGCTCAGGCGATCGGTGCGGGCCTGACCGCTGAGGCGATCGAGTGGCGGATCCGCCAGGGCCGCTGGATCCGGGTCATCCCGGGATCTACCAGACGCTGCCCGGGCGCGCCGACTGGGAGGCCCGGGCCCTGGCGGCCCTGCTGCATGCCGGCACGGGCGCCGCCCTCGTCGGCCGCAGCGCCGGATATGCCTGGGGCCTGGTCAGGTCGGAGCCCGAGACGATCGAGATCGTGATCCCCGCCAGTCGACGAGTCCGGGCTCCAGAGGGCGTGGAGGTCCGGCGAAGCCGCCTCCTCAGTAACCGGGTCCATCCGACCGAGTGGCCGCACCGGATCGTGGCCGAGCACACGGTGCTCGACATCGCTGATGGGGGGACCTTCGATCAAGCCGTCTCGCTCGCCGCAAAGGCCATCGACCTCACGGTGGCCACGCCGGAGACGCTCCGGGCGGCCCTCGCGTCGCGGCCACGACAGTCCTACGCCGCAGAGCTGCTCGAGGCGCTCACCGACGTGGCCGACGGGGCCGAGAGCGCTGCTGAGGTCAGATACGTCCGTGATGTCGAGCGGGCCCACGGACTGCCAGCCGGGAGACGACAGGTGCCGATCAGCGGCGGAGGGCGACGGGACGTCGAGTACGAGGAGTGGGACCTGGTCGTCGAGGTGGATGGGCGACTCGGCCACGATGGGTGGCGGGCGAGGCAGCGAGATGGCCGGCGGGACCGCAAGGCCGCGGCGACCGGTCGACTCACCGTCCGGTGCCACTGGCCCGACCTCGTGCCCACGGGTTGCGAGCTCGCTGTCGACGTCGGCGACATCCTCGTCACTCGGGGCTGGACGGGTCGGGTGGTTCCGTGCGGCGACGGGTGCCCGGTGGCTGCGACCACGGCAAGCCGGCTCCCTGCCTGAGGTTGTCTGCTCCTCATTTGCCCCCGTCTGCTCAGGCCGGCTCCACCCGGCACCCGAGCCAGCGGGCACGGGGAACGAGCCCAGCGGCATACGGCACCGTGGTGTGGAAGTCTGACCGTGCTCGCACCCGGTCGACCTTCCACGGAGGGACGCTCAGGCGAGGAAGCGGGTCAGCAACGCGTTGAAGTCGTCCGCGTACTCGATCTGCGTCCAGTGCCCGCACTGGCCGAACACGTGCAGCTGCGCCCGGTCGATCAGGTGGAAGAGGTTCAGCGACGTGGTCATCGGGATGACCTTGTCCTCGCGTCCGTGGAACAGAAGTGTCGGAGCCGTGATGGATCGGATCTCGTCCACGGAGAGCACCATCGCGTCGACCCAGCGCTGCCGTGGCGCCGGGAACATGGCCGCGAACCGTTCGTCCGCGCCGTTCGCCACTGATGCCTCGTACCGGTCCCGGGCGAGGCCGTCGGTCATCCGTGAGGTGTCGTAGGCGAACAGGTCAAGCAGCTCCCGCATGCGCTCCACGGAGGCCTCGTAGCCCCACACCGCGTCGAGGCCCTCGGTGATCGGGAAGGGGACCCCCACCGAGCCCATGAGCACGAGCCGGTCGACGCGGTCGGCATGGCGGGTCGCCAACCGCAGGGCCATCGCCCCGCCGAAGGAGTTGCCGACGACACTCACGCGCTCCAGCCCGAGCACGTCGAGCAGCTCGACGGCGTGCGCCAGCCAGGAGTCGACCGAGTACTCGTGCCCCTCGGAGGGCACCGTCTGGCCGAAGCCCAGCTGGTCCGGGGCGATGACCCGGTGGCCCGCCTCGACGAGCGCCGGGATGGTCAGCCGCCAGTTGGCGGCCGCGCTGACCCCGGGCCCGGATCCGTGCAGCAACAGCACGGGCGATCCCGTGCCGACGTCGTGCACCCAGGTGGGCACGCCGTCGACCTCGACGAAGTGCCCACCGAGCGATGCCGGGTTCGCGGTCACGCCGGCACCCCACGGTCGATCTGCATGACGACGGCCTTCGGCTCGGTGAAGAACTCCCGGCTGAAGTTGCCGCCCTCACGGCCGACGCCCGAGTCACCGACGCCACCGAAGGGCGTGCGCAGGTCACGGATGAAGAAGCAGTTGACCCAGACCGTGCCGGCCTTGAGGTTCGCGGAGACCCGGTGGGCGCGGGAGAGGTTCTCCGTGAAGAGCATCGCGTTGAGGCCGTAGGACGTGTCGTTGGCCAGGTGCACCACCTCGCCCTCGGTCTCGAACTTGTTGACGACGACGACCGGCCCGAAGATCTCCTGGCAGTACTGCGTCGCCGTGAGGGGGAGGTCGGTGATGATCGTCGGCCGGACCAGCCAGGAGCCGTCCTCGGCGAGGCCGCCGGTGAGGATCTTGCCGCCCTGCTCCTCGACGGTGTCGACGTAGGACTTGACCTTGGTGTAGTGCTCCTCCGAGGCGAGGCAGGAGAACTGGGTGTCCGCGGCGAAGGGCTCGCCGATGACGAGCTTCTCGGCCGCGTCCTTGAACCGGGCGAGGAACTCCTCGTAGATGCCGGCCTGGATGAAGAGTCGCGAGCCGGCGAGGCAGACCTGGCCGGCGTTGCGGAAGATCGCCTCGACCGCCCAGTACACGGCGTTGTCGATGTCCGCGTCCTCGAAGACGATGTTGGCGCCCTTGCCGCCCAGCTCGAGGCTGACGGGCGTGAGGTTCTGCGAGGCGGCGCCCATGATGATCCGGCCGGTGCCCGACTCACCCGTGAACGTCACGCGGTCCACGCGCGGGTCGCCGGTCAGCGACGACCCGGCCGGGACGCCGAAGCCGTTGAGGACGTTGAGCACGCCGGGCGGGAAGCCGGCCTCGATGGCGAGGCGGCCGAGCAGCACGACGGAGGCCGGCGTGTCCTCGGCGGGCTTGATGATGCAGGTGTTGCCCCAGGCGATGGCCGGGGCGATCTTCCACGTCGCCATCATCAGGGGGAAGTTCCATGGGGAGATGGCGGCGACGACGCCGGCCGGACCGTACTCCGTGTAGGTGTGGTGGCCGCTGTCCATCGGCATCACCTCGCCGACGTGGTCACGCTGGTGGTCGGCGAAGAACCGGAAGTTCCACACGGAGCGGGCGATGTCGTGCTTGGCCTGGACGAAGGGCTTGCCCATGTCGGTCGAGTCGAGGCGGGCGAGCTCGTCGGCGCGCTCCTCCATGAGGTCGGCCAGCTTGTGGATCAGCTTGGCGCGCTCGGTGCGGCCCATACGCGGCCAAGGCCCCTCGTCGAAGGCCTTGCGGGCGCTCGCGATGGCGCGGTCGGCGTCCGCGGCGGAGGCCTCGGCGACCTCGGCCCACTTCTCGCGGGTCCAGGGGTTGATCGTGTCGAAGCGCTTGCCGTCGACGGACTCGACCTCGACGCCGTCGATGATGTGGCCGAAGAAGGGGAAGTCGCTCATGGTGCTCACCTTTGGGATCAGGTTGGGGGTCAGGAGGATTGAGCCGTATGCCGCTGGGCTCGGCGCTCGTGGATGGTGACGTCCCCGGCGGCGAAGTGAGTGGTAGGAACTTCCCGGAGGACGACGCGGACGCTCTCGAGCGGGGTGTCGACGCTGTCCACGACCGCGTGCGTCACCTTGGAGATGAGGGTGCGCAGCTGCTCCTCCGAGCGGCCTTCAGTCAGGGTGATCTCGACGAACGGCACGGTCACTCGCCCCCGTTGATGAAGACGGAGCCGAGGTTGGTGAAGTGCATCGCGACGGAGGCGGCGGGCGGCGAGAAGACGGCGTCGGTCATGCCTCCGGTGAGCACGATCCAGCCCGGCTCGATGGCGTGCCCGCGGCGCGCGAGGTCGTTGGCCGCAAGGGCGAGGGCCTCGCCCGGGTGTCCCTGGACGGCCGCGCCGGTGGCCGAGTCGACGATCTCCCCGTCCACCTCGACGAGGACGGCCTCGAGTGCGAGGTCGAGGTCCGCCGGCGGCACGCCGATCGGCCCCGTGACGAACGCGCCCGAGGAGGCGTTGTCGGCTGACACGTCGCCCGCCTTGAAGCGGAAGTTGCGATAGCGGGAGTCGATGACCTCCGCCCCGCCCCACACTGACTCAACGGCCGCCATGGCCTGGGCGCAGGTGACGCCGGGGCCCTCGAGCCGGTCTCCCATGACGAAGACGATCTCCGGCTCGATGCGTGGGTGGATCAGCTTCGACTGGGGGACCGGGTCGCCGACCGGGAGGATCATCGCGTCGGTGAGCCAGGCGACGAACGGGAAGTGGACGCCCATCCGCTGCTGCTTGGCGCGGCTGGTCAGGCCGAGCTTCACGCCGATGAGCTTCTCGCCGCGGTCGAGCCGCTTCTGGAGGTTGAGGTCCTGGATCGCGTAGCCGGTGTCGAGGTCGAGCTCGGGCCACTCGTCCGTGAACGGCTCGCGCTCGCGGCGCTCGTCCTCACAGGCGAGCAGCTCGGCTGCGACCGACGCGATGTCCCAGCCTCCATCGGGCTTGGTCCCGGCCGTCATCAGCGGACTCCCAGCCCGGCGAGGTCGCCCATGTCCAGCTCGCGCTCGCGTTCCTCGGCGAGCTGGAGGGCGATGTCGATGATCATGTCCTCCTGGCCGCCGACGTAGCCGGCCTCGCCGACGCGCTGGAGGATCGCGTGGGCGGGCACGGCGTAGCGCTCGGCCGCCCGCTCGGCGTGCAGCAGGAACGAGGAGTACACGCCGGCATAGCCCTGGGTGATCGACGCGCGGTCCATCCACGGCAGGCGCGGGATGAACGGGCGGACCACGTCCTCGGCGGCGGAGAGGACCTCGCCGAGGTCCACGCCGGTCCGGATGCCCATGCGCTCGAAGGTCGCGGCGAGCACCTCGGTCGGGCTGTTGCCCGCACCGGCCCCGAGGGCACACAGGGC
>NZ_DATEEY010000094.1:0-3055 GCF_035280925.1 Intrasporangium sp.
ACCCCTTGGAAGCATGGGCCGAGGCGCATCGCGGATTCAACGGGACCAGCCTCTATGAGCATCCCGATCGTGCCTTGGCCTTCGCGGCGTCATGGCGCGACGACCAGGTCGAGGCGGCCCGGCTCCTCAATGGGCTCCTCCTTACTGCCCGCGAGCAGGGCGATCTTGCATCCGAGGGGGCTCTGAGCATGCACCGTGCGGAGGTCGCCATGCGAGCTGGCGAGATCGAGCTGGCACGCGCCCGCGCCGAACGGTCCTACCGCGTGGGCCTCGATGGGGTGCGCGACCAGATGCGCCTCTACATCCGCGCGCATGTCGAGGCGTGGCGGGGCGAGCTGGAGGAGGCCAGACGGCTTGCCACCACCGGACTCGCCATGGCCGACAAGGCGGCCGATGCCATCTTTGCGGCGCAGTGCCTCCTCGTCCTTGGCTTCACCGAGGTCTCCGCGGGACGTTTCGAGCAGGCCGTCCCGCATGAGGCTCGCCTGCGCGACCTCACGGCGCGGATGAAGTGGGGCCACCCCGGCACGTACCGCTGGCAGGGCGATGCCGTGGAGGCCTTCCTCGCGACCGGACGAGAGGACGAGGCCGCGGAGGTCACCGCCCGGCTGTGGGGCGAGGCCGACCGGATGGGGCTGGCCGGCTCGCGGGCAGTCGCTGCGCGGTGCGAGGGACTGCTCCACTCGCACCGCGGCGACCTCAAGCTCGCCGAGGACAGCCTGCTCGAGTCACTGGCCCTGATGACCGGGCTCGACATGCCCCTCGAGCGGGCGCGGACGCTGCTGGCGCTGGGGGCCACCCGTCGCCGCGGCCGACAGAAGGCGACCGCGAGGGCGTCGCTGGTCGAGGCCCGTGACATCTTCAGCCGAGCCGGGGCGGCCGCGTGGGTGGGACGGGTTGACGAGGAGCTGCAGCGAGCCGCTGGCGCGCGGGCGGGGCAGGACCTCACTGTCGCGGAGCGCACCGTCGCCGAGCTCGCCGCTGCGGGTGTGACCAACCGTGAGATCGGGGCCCGGCTCTACCTCAGCCCGAAGACGGTCGAGACGGTGCTCACTCGCGTGTACCGCAAGCTCGGGGTCCGCTCGCGAACCGAGCTGGCGAGGCGCTTGCAGGCTGGGTAAGCGGGGCAGCGCAAGGGATTCCCCTGATTCCTCTGGGAACCGATCCTCCTAGCGTCGAGTCACAGGCACCCACCGGGGGCGCCCGATCCGGAGGAGGACGTCATGACCACCACGATCCAGCGTCGACGGGGACGTCGCGCCATCGCTGCAACCGCCATTGCCCCACTGCTGGCTCTCGCCGGTGCCGGCGCCGCCCACGCCAGCTCCGCGCCGCTGACGTGGACCTTCGACAAGTGCGCCGTGAGTGCTTCCACATGGGAGGGCACGGCCACCGGGCTTGGCGCGACAGTCCCCCTCCGCACCCAACTCACCAGCGCTTGGTCGGCTTCTCACATCCTGCACGTCACCTTCGACTGGGAGGTCGGCGATCTGTACCTGGCCCCCCTCAAGGGCACGCTCAACCTGGAGACGGGGGCCGTGGTCATGAATGGCACCGTCGCGGAAGGCGACTACGCCGGAAGCCAGGTCCATGAGGAGGGCCAGCTCTACGACGGCGCCCGCGGGTGCTTCGCCGGCACCATCACGGTGCTCCAGTCCGCGTGACTTCCCAGCCTGCCAACCAAGGGGAAACGCCCGCAGCAGCGTGAACGGCTGGCAGGCTGGGTCCATGCCCGCGACGACTGTTGTCCTGTTCGGCGCCACCGGTGACCTGGCCAAGCGCAAGCTGCTGCCCGGGATGCTGCACCTGCACGAGTCACAGCTCCTCGAAGGACTGCGGCTCGTCGCGACGAGCCTCGAGGACCTGACGCGAGATGAGTTCCTGAAACTGGCGACCGACGCCGTGCGGAAGTACTCGAGGCGTGAGGTGAGCGACGAGGACCTGCGCGAGTTCGCGGACCGGGTGCACTGGGCGCCGGGCTCGGCCGGGACCCAGGCTCTCCGCGACGCGGTCCTCGAGTCCGAGAAGATCCTCGGGCCCCAGGCTCGCCGGCTGCACTACCTGTCCGTGCCGCCCAGCGCAGCACTCCCCGTCGTGCACCAGATTCAGGAGGCCGGGCTCGTCGACCGCAGCCGGATCATCATGGAGAAGCCCTTCGGCACGGACCTCGCGAGCGCCAAGAAGCTCAACGCCGAGCTCCACAAGGTCTTCGACGAGAAGCAGATCTTCCGCATCGACCACTTCCTCGGCAAGGAGGCGGCCCAGAACATCCTCGCCTTCCGCTTCGCCAACGGGCTCTTCGAGCCGATCTGGCACCGCAACCACATCGACCACGTCCAGATCGACGTCCCGGAGACGATCGGCCTCGAGCAGCGCGCCGACTTCTACGAGGCGACCGGCGCCTACAAGGACATGGTCGTCACGCACCTGTTCCAGGTGCTCGGGTTCACCGCGATGGAGCCGCCGACGTCCTTGGAGCCGGACGCGATCACGGATGAGAAGAGCAAGGTCTTCCGTTCGATGCTGCCGATCGAGCCAAGCGATGTCGTGCGCGGGCAGTACATCGGCTACCGCGACGAAGAGGGAGTGTCACCAGAGTCCGAGACGGAGACCTTCGTCGCGCTCAAGTGCTATGTCGACAACTGGCGCTGGGCGGGTGTGCCGTTCTACCTGCGGACCGGCAAGCGGATGGCCGAGAGCGCTCGGGTCATCTCCATCGCGTTCAAGGAGCCGCCGCGCTCGATGTTCCCGCCGAGCTCGGGCGTCGGCGACGACGGGCCGGACCACCTGACCTTCGACCTCGCGGACCGGGCGCGCATGTCCCTCTCCTTCTACGGCAAGCGGCCCGGGCCCGGGATGACGCTCGACAAGCTGTCGATGCAGTTCTCGATGCAGGAGACGGACTGGGCAGGCGCCGCCCTCGAGGCCTACGAGCGGCTCATCTACGATGCTGCCCGCGGCGATGCCACCCTCTTCACCCGCGCGGAAGGCATCGAGCGGTTGTGGGAGATCAGCCAGCCGCTGCTCGACAACCCACCCCCGGTGCGTCCCTACA
>NZ_DATEEY010000095.1:0-16090 GCF_035280925.1 Intrasporangium sp.
CGACTGGTACCAAGGACATCGTCCGGGTGCGCCCACCGCGACTGCCGCGGGAGTCTCCGGGGTAACCCCCTGAGTCGTTGTTGACGGCCGTATCCGCGGCGGTGAGAGTCCACTCGAGGACCCTTCGGGAGCGCCGGCCGACCGATATGTTGCGTGGGTGGATGACGACGAGGCGCCGGGGTGGGATGCGATCGAGGCGGCCGTAGGGCAGCACCTGAGGCCAGAAGGCGGCCCGATGCACTGGTCGACCGGACTGCTGCCCGGACAGGACGGTGTCTACGGCATCAGCGCCTACCGGCTCCCGGGTGTGTGGTTCTTCGTCACGTTTGGACTGAGCGAGTTGTATGCGAAGGAGAGCGACGACCCTGCGGTCAGCGGGTGGGGATTCGAGCTGACCATGCGCACCCCGCGCAAACACGCGAAGGAGCAGCCTCCCGGTTGGCCGCTGACGTTGCTCCGCCAGCTCGGGGCGTATGTCTTCACCAACGGCTCACCGTTCGGGCCGGGTCACCGACTCGACCCGGGCAGCACAATCACCGGCTCCCCGGACACCCGTCTGACCGCTGTCGCATTCACGACCGACGCCAAGTTGCCGGAGATACAGACGCCCAATGGATCCTTGGAGTTCCTCCAGGTCGTCGGCATCACAGGAGCCGAGCTCCAGCGAATGCATGAGTCCTCGACGGCCGAAGTTCTCCAAGACGTTGCCCGTCAATCGCCGGAGCTCGTCACCGACCCAGCTCGCTGACCGCACTCTCAGTGCCCCTGTCCATGCGCCGGTCAGATGGGGTTGAACGCGTGAGGTTGCTCGCGAGCCGCCGTCGGAAGGCAACCACTAGAGCGCACGCTTCTCTCTGAGCCGGCGCTCGAAGTACCGCTCGAGCTCTTGGAGGGATTCCGGGTCGAGCGCCCTGTGCGGCTCCGCCACAATGTCCCTCTGGATGCGCTCGCGCGCGACGCCATAGAGAGGCCAGCTCATGGCGTACTCAAGATTCGCTATGTACCAGTCCCTGAAGTGACGCGTGCCCCATCTCTGCAGCGTGCCAGCGATGAAGCCGGGCCTGCCTCTGCGGCCCCAATAGCCGGCTGCCATACCGAGGACGTACCCGAGCGCGAACGCGGCTGCCATGGCGGCGAGCGTGGCCGCGATCTCGTCGCTCGCGAAGTTGTCCATGACCCTGAGCAGGGTGGCATAGAGCCCGCGGACGTAGGGGTCCTGAAGGTCCAACTGCTGCAGCAAGTTCTCGACGTGCTCCGCCTGGTCCGCGAGGTGGTCCATCGACTCGCGCGAGGGCTTCGCCGCCCATGCCCTATCGACGTGCTCCTTCACCCGCGGGATGCTCTCCAGGATGTTGGTCGGGCGGATGCTGAAGAAGGCCTCCCGTGCCTGAGTGACCTCGGTGTACGTCGTCGTGATGCGCTCGAGCGTCTCGGAGCTCCTCTGGACCGCCGTCTCTAGCCGCGGGGGATCGAGTGCATGGTCGTGGGCGTAGTCCAGGGCAGCCTGGACTTGCTCTCGATGGTCGACCACATACTTCGCCTGGTGGTAGCGCTGCACCAGGTTGGGCACCGCCTTGAGCGCGTCGTAGCCCTTCCCGCCCATGGTCTCCTTATCGCTGAGGGCGATGCTCAACGCGGCGGTCGCCCCATAGGCCTTCAACCCGACCTCGAGCAGGGAGAAGAAGACTCTCCGGCCGATCTCCACGGGGCGGCGGTAGAGGGGTCGGGGCTCTGGGACAGCTGTCATGACGGGTGCCCTCCAACGGGTTCACGGACCATCAGCGAGCCCCTTCCCGCCATAGTTGGCGCCAGCCCGCTGTGGACAACCTTGCACGCCGTCCGGTCCTTCACCAGTTGCAAATAGACAACTCCTGGTCCAGCTCCTCCTGCGCGAGCCGCCCGGCGACCTTCCGGCCCATGGGGCCTCCTGGGGGTGATGCCTGCTCCAGCGGTGCGGAGGGCGGCGGTTACCGTTCTCTCGCGTATTCCGCGGTGATCCGCGGCGAGCCGTAGGTGCCGCGGTGCGTTGGCGAACAGCCGCCGGATCGCGACCGTCAGCTGCTCCCGGCGGGCGTGCCGGGCGCGACGTTGCGCATCCTCGGTCTCGGCTGAAGGGCAGGGTCAAGCGATCCGCGTCCCGGCTGGGATGGCCGTCCGGTGGTCCATGCTGAACTACCCGGCGGTGGCGACGGTGCTGATGGTCGGGTCAGCCCGGTCCTTGCGGTGTAGCTGGCCGGTGTCCATCTCGTGTCGTACGTAGGCGATCTGCAGCGGCGGCCTGACGGCGAGTACGGCTTGTTCGGTGAGGGCGTGCTTGCGTGAGGGCACGTGCGAGAAGTGCACCAAATAGGGGTGCGGGACCTGGCTGGACTCGAGTTTCTCGATTGTCGCCGGTCAGGTGCTTCTCGCCGTAACCCAGCCCGAGCTCGATGACGATGGGCGCCTGGATGGTGCCGCGGGTGAACTGGTCGAGCGAGGTGACGGCCTGCAGCTGCGACGGCGCAAGGACGGCCAGGTCGAAGCTGCCACGCCGTGGCGGGCGTCCGTCCTTGGCCTTGCTGGGGCGGCCGATGGTCTCGGGCCACTCCTTGTGCACCAGTCCCGTCCGGTAGCCGGTGCCGCCGAGTTCGTAGGTCTCGTCAAGCTCAGGGATGGCGGTCAGCAGCTTGTAGAGCTGCGCGTGCAGGGGAGTGCTCGACCCGGTGCAGGAACGGGTGACGGACGTACCCGCGCACGAGGTCGTCGATCGCGAGCTCGACTCGGGGCACCATCCGCCGCAGCCACGGGTCGTCCGGCGGCGGCAATGGGACCGACGGGGGTAGCGGGCGCGGAGAGGCGGGTGCCAGCGGGTCTGACTGATCGGACATGCGGCGAGTCTGCCCGACACATCCGCGCCAGGGACCGGTTTGACACGACTGCACTCCGGCTCCGTCGCCCAGTGGCCGCCGACTGACTCAGCTTGCCTAAGAATCAGCGAGGCGCGGTCCAATCGGGATATGACCGTGCCCCGACGGTCGAAGCGCGCGAGAGTCCGTTCGGGTTGAGCGAGTACAGCCCGGACCGCGGGCTGGAAGGTGAGCCCTTCCTTCTTCCTTGAGGAAGCGCACCGACCGACCAAAGGATCAGCCCTCGGCCACGAACTCGACGTTGAAACCACGTACGGCGTCGAAGCGGTACCGGAGTTCGACCACGTGGAGGGATCCGTCGAATAGTGGATCGTGCGTCGTCAGGTCGACCCAACTGCCCCAGCGCAGCCCCGGTGTGGCGGAAGTGCACCTCGCTCTCCAGCCGCGGCGGTTGCGACGCACGGTGCCTGACTCGATCTCTACGCCGAAGCGCAACGGGAGAGCCGGTCCCGGTCGCGCGTGGGGGGCGGTACCCACCGAGAGGAGGACGGTCGATGGTGGCGCTCCGGAGGGCATCCGCGCCTCAACAGCGGTCAGCCGTCCGGAGAAGCACTCCTCGTCGGGTGTCAGCATCAGCGCCATCGTGGTGGCAGGGGCATCTACGCGAAGGGAGTCGGCATCCGGCAGTGGGCCCGCGATCTGCACTTTCGCCCTTGCCCGTCTCCGGGTCACGTGCACGGCCACTGACGACACGTTCCGGCTGATCTCCTTGGCCTCGGACCCCTCGATGAAGAGAAGTGGCAGCCGTGCACCAGGGATCGGTGGCATTCCAAGACTGTAGGACCACGGCTCGGAGTCTGTCCTCCAGACAGACGAGCCGGCCGGCTCAGGCGGTGGGGAAGAGGGAGGCGAGGAGCTGGTGGGTCCGGGCGATGTCGCTCTCGGTCAGGGGTCCGGGCTCGGCCAGGAGCGAGGTGAGTCTCCGCGGCCAGAGCACGTGAACGCCGCGAGTCTCGAAGTCACCGCCGATCAGCGGCCAGTCCGCACCGACGAAGCACAGCACGGCTTTGGCGGGCAGCTCGTTCCCGTCGCCGAGGGACGCGCGGACCAGCTCGCGCTGCCCGAGGACGCCGTCGACAATCCGGCTTCGGTCCCGGCCGCCGACGACCAGCCGCTCCTCGCGCGGCCTGAGGATCCCACCCTCGACCCGCAACTGTGGTCTTCCCCGGTACTTCTTCGCATCGATCACGACGACCCCGCTCGGGCACACGACGACGTGGTCGATGTTCGCCCGGCTGCCCGGGATGCGCAGATCGTGGAGGACCCGCAGCAGTGGGCCGGCCTGGGCGTCCAGCCGCGTCCCGAGCCGTTCCTCACCATCGGCGCCCGTCGTCCAGGCCTTGGTCGACTGCGGGTCGTCGAAGAGAGCGAGCAGGAGACCGCCCAGCCTGGGATGGTTGGCGCGCACCCGCTCTTCGCGGGCGGCCCTGCGGTGCTGGGACTCCCGGCGGGCCGAGGCACCTGCTGAGCCGTGCACGTGCCCGATGTCCACCGCATCGGAAGCCTCGGCGACAGAGGCAGCCCCGGTGCTTACCTCGGCGGGGCACTCGGTGCAGCGGACCGTCCGGCTCGCCCGGTCGTAGATGGCGGTCGTGCCAGCCGGCAAGCGAAGACCACATTCCCTGCAGACACCGGCGTAGCGCAGCTTCATCCGTTTCTCGTCGGAGCCAACCGGCGTGTCCCCCTGACCGCTCACATCGGGCGACTCTACGCCGCAGGGGTGACCGGCGAGCGGGGAACGCTCCAGCAGGACAGCGCGTCTGGACCGCCCGAAGCGGCTCGCCGGCCCGCCCGTCGGAGCTCTGGTCAGGAGTGGAAGTGCCTTCTTCATCGACGCTTCGATCTTCGCGCCCATGTCGGAAACACCAACGACGAGAAGGCCCGCCTGACCCTCGTCGTGGTACTCGCCGAGCTCCTTCAGGTCCTTTCGGCTCATACCTGCAGCCGCGTGACCGGCCACCGCGCCGAGAACCGCGCCGCCGCCGCTGGTGGCCGCCAGCAGACCTCCGCCGATCACGGCGATCGGGAACAGTGCCACCACCAGCCCGGCTGCCAGGCCAATGCCCGCACCGGGAACGCCGCCCACGCGGGTGGGCGTCTCGTGCTTTTCGTGATCTTGACCTTGCCGTCCGTGTCGCGCTCGACCACCACGGCGTCATACGCATCGATCAGGTTGCCTGTGTGTGCAGGTCCTTGACCAGCTTGTAGTCAGCCTCAGCATCAGCGACGGAGTCATACACCGCGACGAACGCGATTAAGGCGTCCACTGCCATCGCACAACCTCCGTTGGATGAGTGCACCAACACGGCACGATCCGGTCGCGTCGCGGCCCAGCCAATCGCCGCCGCGTGCTCAGGTTGGGGGCTTCGCGCTGAGCTCTCGCGCCTTGTCGACGAACCTGCGCGCGACCGGCTGCCGGTCGGCGATGCACGTGACGACGTGCGGGTAGGGGTCGAGCAAGTCACCGCCCAGCTCGACGTAGCACGTGCCCTTCGGCCAGAGAACCCACTGTGCAGCGTCGTCGTTGGCGACGGCCCAATCGCACAGGTACACCGACAGGTCATGCCCGGCACGCTCCGCGTCGATGCCGTCGAGGTGGCCCGTTACGAAGGCGTCCGCCTCGTCGACAACGGCCTCGTCGTACCGGTCGATCCAGTCCAACCCGAGGCCGCGAAGGTACGGGTACTGGCCGAGGGGGATCCGGGTCTTGCGTGGGAGCGAGGGATCACCGACGGGCACGTAGGCTGCTGTGGCACTCACGTGTGGCGTGGCCGAGAGGAACCGGTACTCGATCTGCGCCATCCGCTCGATGCTACGCGCGGTGATGGGACCTCGACACGGTCGGGTAGCGTCTCGCCCCATGGACAACCCGGTCGCCAGGGCGCTGCTCCGGCTGACCGGGGTTGCGCTCGTCACCGTGGCTGTGGTGGCCGTGGTGGCGCCGCGGCAGCCGAACATCTCGTACGACCCCCGGATCGTCGTGCCGGTGCTCATCGTCGCGCTGGCCATCGGGTGGTTCGGCCGCGTGCCCGAGGTCCTCAAGAACCGCTGGATGCCGATCGTTGTCGCCACCGCCGGTGGCGGGGTCGCCACCGGTCTCGGACTGGCCCTGCGGTACGACTTCGGGTGGGACGCACGGGTCATCTTCGAGATGGCGCGCTCGACCCACGCCGGGCGCCGACTCACCGACGGCGAGTACGACTACCTGTCGCAGTTTCCCAACAACATCCCGCTCCTCGTCATCGACCGCTTCGGGGTCGAGGTCGGCGCCGCCCTCGGGTTGGCTCCCGACGCCGTCCTCATCACGCTCACCGGCGTGTGCGTCGCTGTGACGCTGTATGCCGCTCACCTCCTTGTCATGCCCGTGGCCGGCCGTGGTCCCGCCCTTGTCACCCAGCTCGTCATCCTCGCGCTCGTCGGCACCAGTCCCTGGGTCAGCGTGCCCTACACCGACTTCTATGCCATGCCGTTCATCGTCGGTGGACTGGCCCTGGCGACCGCGGCGTGGCGGCGCCCCGGGTGGGGGGCACGCATCGTCCTGGGCGGCCTGTCGATCGCCGCGATAGCCGTCGCCTACGTCATCAAGACGACCCCCGCTGTGGTGATCGTCGCGCTCGTGGTGGTTGCCATGGTGCTACTGACCGACTGGTCCATGGGCCGGGCGAGAGTTCTCATCGCTTCAGCGGCCGGAGCGGTCGTCGCGTTCATCGTCCTGAGCACCGCGCTGACCGCTGGGGCATTCGCCGTGACAGGGCTTGACAGCAACCGGATCGAACCGCAGGTCTCACCGCCGGTCGTCTGGTGGCTGGCCAGCGGGATGAGCGAGCAGGTCAACGCCGAGGGAGCCGCTCAGTACGGCACGTACCGACGCGACATGGTCGAGGCCATCCGAGGTCGCACTCCTGCCGAGATGCGGGAGTACGCCGGGACATACATCGGGGACCGGTGGCAGGAGCGGGGGCCGATCGGGACCCTCGCGTTCTTTGCCAACAAGGCGGCGTGGAACTGGGGTGACGGCATGTTCTGGGCATGGGGCGAGGGACTGGACTCGGAACCCGGCCGAGTGATGCCGCACGGACCCGTCGCCGAGGCCGTCAACTCCGTCAACGGGCTGCACGGAAGCTGGTACCCGATCCGGACCGGTTTCGCCCAGGGCCTCTGGCTCGCGGTCCTGCTCGTTGCGGGGTTCGGACTGCTACGCGTGCCAGCGCGGCGCGAGACGGTCATCCTGGCGGTCACCGTGCTCGGCATTGCTGCCTTCACCCTCGCCTTCCAGGGCCGGTCCCGATACCTGTTCGCGTTCGTGCCGGTGGTCGTCAGCCTCGCAGCCGTGGTTCGGACCAGGCCCGACCTCGGCTCGGTCATGGAGCCCGTGCGCCGACTCGTCGGCGGCAGGTAGGGCCGCTGTCGGCAGCAGGAAGCCGTGGCGGTTCAGGCAGAGCACCTTTGCATGCTCGACCCGTCCGGCCGTGCTCTCGAGCTCGGTGCGCCAGAGCACCTCGGCCGCGGAGCCGCACTCCGGGCAGCTGGTGATTTCCATGGGGAGTCCCCCTGACCCCGGCACGGACGAGGCGACGTGCCCGCCCGCATGATGCGCGGTGATCAGGTAGGAGACTCGCCTTCGGGGCTGAGATACATCGCCACCGCCCCGGTGTGGTCAACCACCCCGAGGTAGCTGCTCCACGAGGTCGAGCAGGGCCGCCGCCACCTCGTCCGGCGAGCCCACGAATGCGAGGTGGCTGCCCGTCAGCGTGGCACTCGGCCAGAGCTGCCGCCGGGCGAAGGTGAGCTCATCGGCATACGTGGCGCCGAAGGCGAGGTACGCGTTCGGCCCGGCTGTCCAATCGGTCGGTGCGCAGAGCTGCGAATCGAAGTACGGCAGCGACAGCCGGGGGCAGGCTCGGTCGATCTGGTCAAACTGCTCGTCGGGGATGACGTCGGCCAGCTGCTCCCGCGGCCACCACCGGGTCCATGCGGGAAGCATCCCCGCGCCGTCGGCCAGCCGACCGAGCAGCTCGCGGAACCGGGCCGGAGCGAGAGTGAAGGTGCCGGACTCGGGAGGCAGGGCCGCGTCCATGAAGACGATGCCCTGGTGAGAGCCGGCCTTCTCGCGCACCAGCGGCGCGAGGTAGCCGGCATTGCTGTGGGCGACGATGAGGCTGCCCTGCTCCAGCTCCCCTGCCCAGCGGTTCACCAGCTCGGCCGCCCCCTCACCCGGTCCCAGATCCGCTCGAGTGATCGAGACCTCGGCGCCCGCCCGCGTCAGCGCCTCGGCCAGGCCTGCGTACGCGAGGGTGGGAAGCAGCGGGCTGGGAAGGATGACGATCCGTCCGTGCGCACCCATGGCTCTCAGTCGACCGAGGAGGACAGGACCTCGTCGACGAGGGCCAGCGCCGCCTCGTCGCCCGTGCGGGCGATCTCGCCGTGGGCGGGCCGGTTCCAGAGCCAGCAGTCGAGGTCGCCAGCCGTGCCGGCGATCTCCGCGACCGAGGCCTCGTCGGGTCCATCCGCGACCGCGAAACGCCGCTCATCCCAGGTGTCGCCGTCCGGATCGACTCCCGTCACGTGCACTGGCGTGACGGTCCAGGTATGGAACCCGTCGACCACGGCGACGGTGATGCTCGGCCCGAGCGGTGACGCCGCCAGGCCGTACTCGGGCGGGTAGCCGCGCATGACGCGCAGGGCCTCGTCCACGCCGTCCGCGGCGAGGCGGCAGTCGACCGGTGAGCGCTCGGCACCCACCGTCAGCTCGGCGTCGATGCGGTGGATGAGCGCCTCGTGTGCCTGGCGACGGCTGATGTAGCCGGCCGAGTGGTCGGTGTGCCACATCCACAGCTCGGTCTGCGGGTCGAGACTCCTGAGCATCCGCTGCAACCGCTCGCTCGCCCGCTCGAAGTGGGCGAGCAGCCCGGCCCGGTCCGCCGGGCGTTCCTCGCGCGCCGACGCGAGGCCCCGGACCTCGTCCTCTCGCGTGAGCCCGCGCTCTGCAATCAGTCCCCAGTACCACTGCACCTCGCCGAGGTGCCACAGCAGGTCGTCGGCGTCCCAGTCGGGGCACGACGGGACCCGCTCTCCTCCCGCCGTTCCGGAGATCAGCTCCCAGAAGAGCCGTGACTCCTGCCTGAGGTGGTCGACGTAGGGGACGGCTGGGACGACGCTCGCGGCTGGGGGCGGGCTCAGCGGCATACGGGACCTCCTAACGCACTCCTGCCACGCGGAACTGCACGGAGATGCGCGGCCCGACCGGCTCGGACGTCTTGGGGATCGAGTGGTCCCACGTCCGCTGGCACGACCCGCCCATCACGACGAGGTCACCATGCCCGAGCGGAAAGCGCAAGGACTTCTGGCGGGAGCCGGGAATCGGGCCGCCATCGCGCGGGCGGAGCGCCAGCGTCCGCGACGATCCGAGCGACAGGATCGCCACGATGGTGTCGAGGTCCTTCGAGCGGCCGATCCGGTCGCCGTGCCAGGCGACGCTGTCGCGCCCGTCGCGATAGAGGCACATCCCTGCCGTGACGAAGGGCTCGCCGAGCTCTTCGCGGTAGTGACGGCTGAGCGCGTCGCGAGCCGATTCGAGGATCGGGTGCGGAAGGCGCTCACCCCGGTCGTAGAACTTCGTCAGCCGCGGCACGTCCACGACGTTGTCGTACATCTTGCGGCGCTCGGCCCGCCACGGCACGTCCCGGACCAACGTGGCGAACAGCTCGTCGCCGGCAACCAGCCAGCCGGGGCGCACGTCGACCCAAGCCCCGGGGCCGAGCTCCATTCGTCGCAGGCTGCCGGGCAGGTCCCCGAGCGTCATGGCGTCGCCGAGGTCGAGCAAGGAGCCCTGAAGTGCGAGATCCATCCACCCAATGTAACCCAAACCTCGAACGAGTGTTCGATGCAAATCGCGCCATCGTCCCGGCGGTGCGGTTCGGCGGGGGAGGGCGCGCAGGGGAGAATGGCCCCATGCCGCTCTACCGTGACGAGGCGATCGTCCTGCG
Organism: Intrasporangium sp.; assembly: GCF_035280925.1. GTDB lineage: Bacteria > Actinomycetota > Actinomycetes > Actinomycetales > Dermatophilaceae > Intrasporangium. The sequence goes on from NZ_DATEEY010000095.1 coordinate 9,893, forward strand.
CACCCACAAGCTGGGTGAGGCCGACCGCATCATCACGATGCTGACACGCACGCGCGGCCGCGTGCGCGCCGTCGCCAAGGGCGTGCGACGGACGAAGTCGCGCTTCGGCGCGCGGCTGGAGCCGGGCATGGTCGTCGACGTCCAGTGCTACGAGGGGCGCAACCTCGACACGGTGACGCAGGCCGAGACCCTTGCCCCCTACGGCGACGCGATCGCGCGCGACTACGCCGCCTGGACGGCGGCCGCCGCGATGCTCGAGACGGCGCTCCAGCTGACCGAGGAGCACGAGCCGCAGACCCAGCAGTACCTCCTGCTCGCCGGCGCCCTCCGGTCCCTCGCCGAGCGGGCGCACGACCCGCCGCTCGTCCTCGACGCCTTCCTGCTCCGCTCTCTCGCCGTCGCCGGCTGGGCGCCGAGCTTCCTCGACTGTGCGCGCTGCGGCGCCGAGGGCCCCCATCGCGCGTTCAACGTGCAGTCCGGAGGTGCCGTGTGTTCCGTATGCCGCCCACCTGGCTCGAGCGCGCCCGCGCCCGAGACGTTCGCCCTCCTTGCGTCCCTCCTGTCCGGCGACTGGGAGACCGCCGACTCCAGCGAGGAGCGGCATCGGCGTCAGGGGAGCGGTCTGGTCGCCGCCTTCCTCCAGTGGCACCTCGAGCGCGGTGTGAGATCGTTGCGACTTGTCGAGCGCGCCTGAGCCACAACTGAACCCGTTCATCGACCGGAGAGCCATGACGCAGCCCTACCAGCGGCCCTTCCCGCACCCGTCCGGCGCGCGACCACCGGCCATCCCCGCCGAGGCGATGCCTCGCCACATCGCCATCGTCATGGACGGCAACGGCCGGTGGGCCAACGCGCGAGGGCTGCCGCGGACCAAGGGGCACGAGGCGGGGGAGGCGTCGCTGCTCGACGTGGTCGCCGGAGCGATCGAGGTCGGCGTCACGCATCTGTCCGCCTACGCCTTCTCGACGGAGAACTGGCGCCGCTCGACAGACGAGGTCCGCTTCCTCATGGGGTTCAACCGCGACGTCATCCGACGCCGGCGCGACCAGCTCCACGAGTGGGGGGTGCGGATGCGCTGGGTCGGCCGCTCCCCGAGGCTCTGGCGGTCGGTCATCAAGGAGCTGGAGATCGCCCAGGAGCTGACGCAGCACAACACCGGGCTCACCCTCTACTTCTGCGTGAACTATGGCGGTCGGGCCGAGATCGCCGACGCCGTCCAGCGAATCGCCTTTGACGTCAAGGACGGTCGACTCAGACCGAGTGCTGTCGACGAGCGGACGATCAAGCGCTACCTCGACGAGCCCGCCATGCCCGACGTCGACCTGTTCGTGCGGTCGTCCGGCGAGCAGCGGACCAGCAACTTCCTGCTCTGGCAGTCGGCCTACGCGGAGATGGTCTTCCAGAACCGGCTGTGGCCGGACTACGACCGGCGCGATCTGTGGGCGGCGATCGAGGAGTACGTCGCCCGCGACCGCCGCTATGGCGGCGCCGTGGACACGTCGACAGCAGCTGAGTGACGTCCGGGGCTGGTGCGACACCCGCCTACGCCGCGGCGTGAGGAGCCGACCACCCGCGTGAGTCAGCCTGGGTGCGAAGCCAGCTCAGCGGCATACGCCATCAGTGGCCGTATGCCGCTGGGCGCGCTCCCAGCCGAAGTGCCGCGCCTGCCCGCCGCCCACTCAGGCGCGGGAGCACTCGGCGCACGTCCCGAAGATCTCCAGGCTGTGCGTCACGTCCGTGAAGCCGTGCTCGGCGGCGACCCGGTCGGTCCACCTCTCCACCGCCGGCCCCTCGACCTCGACGGTCCGGCCGCAATCGCGACAGACGAGGTGATGGTGGTGGTGGGTCGAGCACGCACGGTAGACGGCCTCGCCGTCGTCGGTGCGCAGCATGTCTACGGTCCCGGCCTCGACCATGGCCTGGAGCGTGCGGTAGACGGTCGCCAGTCCCACCCCCTGACCGGCCTCGCGCAGCCGCGCATGGACCGTCTGGGCCGAGGTGAAGTCACCGTACTTGTCGAGCAGATCGGCGACGGCAGCCTGCTGGCGCGTGGGCTTGCGCGGCGTCGTCGTCATCGGGTTGCGTCCTCCTCTGCAGGCCTCGTCGTCGCAGCCGCCGCGGCCGCGACCTCGCCGTGCTCGTCGTAGTGGCTCTGGTGGGCGGCATGCAGGTGGCCGTCGTGGACGTAGTCGACGTGGTCGCCGTGCGGAATGCTCTCGTGGCCGCAGTCCGGTCCGTGCTCGTGGTCGTGCCGCTCGGCCATGTCGTGCCGACGTGCGCGGAGCCGCTCACGGAGGCTCATCGCGACGGCGATGACGACGAACAGCCCGACGGCGACCAGGACGATGGTCCCGCCGGAGGGGGTGTTGAGCGGGTACGAGACGAGCACGCCGCCGACGGCCGACACGATTCCCAGCAGCATGGCCCAGCGCAGCCCTGAGCCGAAGCTGCGGGAGAAGAGCTGCGCGGCGGCATTCGGCACGATCATGAGCGCGCTGATGAGAAGCAGCCCGACGATGCGCATCGCGATGACGACCGTCGTCGCGGTGAGCACGGCCAGCACGATGTTGAGCGCGAACACGGGCAGACCGACGGCCCGGGCATACTCCTCGTCGTTGGCGACCGCGAAGAGCCGCGGCTTCAGCACCCACGTCGTCGCGGCGATGACGACGGCCAGGACGGCGAAGACGACCAGGTCGCTCTCCCGCACGGTGAGGATCGAGCCGAAGAGGTACTTCACCAGGTTCGCGGGGGTGCCGTCGGGCGCCATGCTGATGATGACGACGCCGGCCGCGATCCCGCCGTAGAAGATGATCGCGAGCGCCACGTCACCGCTCGTGCGCCCCCGGGCTCGCAGCAGCTCGATGGCGACCGCCGCGATCACCGCGGCCACGAGCGCCGTCAGCACCGGGCTCTGGTCGGTGACCAGTCCGATTGCAACGCCGGCGAGCGCCACGTGGCCCATTCCGTCGCCGATGAGCGACATCCGACGTTGCACGACGAAGATGCCGACCATCGGGGCGACGACCCCGACGAGGAGGGCGGCGACCAGCGCGCGCTGCATGAAGTCGAGCGACAGGATCTCCGTCATGGCGTACCTGCCGGGGGGTCGAAGGGACCGTGCGCCATCGCGGGCGGCTGCACCAGCTCGAGGTCGTGGTGGTGGCTGTCGTGGTCGTGGTGCACCGCGTCCCGTGCGGTGGCGTACCGGTCCGGGTCGCCGTCGAAGGCGATGCGGCCACCGTCGATGACGATGATCCGGGTGGGCAGGCCCTCGAGGGCCCCGAGCTCGTGGGTGACGATGACCAGGGTCACGTCCCGCTCGACGAGGCGGCCGAGGACGTCGGCGAGGACGTGCTGGTTGACGGCGTCGACGCCGGCGGTGGGTTCGTCCATGATGAGCACGTCCGGCTGGCCGGCAAGGGCGCGGGCGATGAGGACCCGTCGTTGCTGTCCTCCCGAGAGGGTGCTCACCTCCGTCCCGGACCGGTCCGCCAGCCCGACGAGGTCGAGGGAACGGCACACGATCTGGCGGTCGGTCGCCCCGAGGCGGCCGAGCCAGCCCAGTCGTGGGAGCCGGCCCGACTCGACGATCTCCTCCGCCGTTGCCCGGACCGAGGCGGACAGGGTGTGTCGCTGCGGCACGTAGCCGATCCGCGCCCGGTCGCTGAAGTCGTCCGCGGGCGTCCCGAAAAGGGTGACGCTGCCGGACAGTCGCTGGTTGAGGCCGAGGATGCCCTTTATCAGCGTCGACTTGCCCGACCCGTTGGCGCCGAGGACCGCAACGACCTCACCGCGGTTGATGGCGAGACTGGCGCCGGTGACAATGGGGCGCTCGCCATAGCCGAACGACGTGTCCTTCAGCTCGATGACGGTGGTCACGAGCAGTCCTGCCCCTGCTTGAGCGTCGCGAGGTTGCTCCGCATCACCTCAAAGTAGTCCTTTCCCGCCGACGCGTCGGTGATCCCCTCCAGGGGGTCGAGCGTGGCCACCCTCGCCCCCGAGGAGGCGGCGACGGTCTGCGCGAAATGCGGCTCGACGAGCGTCTCCTGGTAGATCGTCGTGACGCCGCGGTCCCGGACCAGGGCGTTGATGCTGGCCAGCCCCGCAGCGCTCGGCTCGGCCTCGGGGGAGACGCCCGAGATGCCGTGCTGCTCGAAGCCGTAGCGCTCCGCGAGGTACGTGAAGGCGGAGTGGCTCGTCACGAGCGCCCTGATGGAGCATGACTTCAGACCCGTGGTGAACTCCGCGTCGAGCCGGGCGAGCTCGTCGACGAAGGCCTGCGTGTTCCTGTCCAGGGTCGCGGCGCCATCCGGATCGACCGCGGCGAGACGCGCCCCGATGGCCTGAGCGACGGATGCGTAGCGCTGCGGGTCGAGCCAGAAGTGCGGGTCCGCCCCCTCGTGAGCGTGCCCGGCGTGCTCTTCCGCGCTCTCGTCGGCGTGGCCCTCGTCAGACGCCGGGGTCAGGCTCAGGTTCGCGGCACCCGAGACGTCCACGAGGCGGTCGGGCTCGACCTGCTCGACCGCCTCGTCGACGGCCGGCTGAAAGCCCTTGGAGTAGACCACGAACGACGCCTGTGTCATCCGGCCCAGGTCCTGCGGCGTGATCTCGAGATCGTGCGGCTCCGCCCCGGGCTTGGTGAGGACGCTGACGTCGAGAGCCCCGCCCGCGATCCGCTCGGTGGCGAACTGGATGGGATAGAAGCTCGTGACAACGTCCGGCTTGTCCCCGTCGCCGCCGGGCGAGCTGGCGCCGCAGGCTGCGGTGGCGAGGATCGTCGCCAGGATGATGGCCTCGAGAGCCAGACCACGCTTCATGCTGAGAATCATTCTCGGGATGAGAATGATTGTCAAAAGCAAATCCGGGCGTATGCCGCTGGGCCGGCTCACGCCTGGGCGCTGGCTCCTCGGGTGGGCTCGGGTCGGCTCGGGTCGGCTCGGGTCGGCTCAGGTCGGCTCAGGTCGGCTCGGGTCGGCTCAGCCAGGGACGAGTCCGACGATCGCGACGGCGAGTGCCAGCACGAGCACGGCGATCCGCATGAGTCGCTCCGGCAAGGTGAGCCGCTGCCAGGTGAGGAAGAGCAGCCAGCCCACGAACGCGGTCACGAGGAGGAAGGCGATCCCGCTCCATGGCGGCGGGGCGAGGATGCCGACGGCCAGGACGAGGACCAGGACGCCCAGCGCGACCGCTCGGGGGACGGCGTTCATCCGCTCCACCCAGGCTGCGGAGGCGTGCTCGACGCGGGACCGGAAGCTCAATGTCACGACGCACACCCTACGGACAGCCCGCCGGTCCTGGCCAAACGACCCGGCCCACTCAACGACCCGATCGCCCGCTCAATGACCTGATCGCCCGCTCAATGACCTGATCGAGTGAACAGCTTTCGGGGTCGAAGGCTGCGAAAGCTGTTGACTCGATCAGGGGGGCGGTCACCGGCGACTGGGCGGCCGACCCGTCGGATCCTGTCAGTTCGGGTGGGGGCCGGTGGCGACCGGGCGGCTCGGGTCACGGATCCACTCGCTCCACGAACCGGGGAAGAGCGCCGCGTCGACACCGAGCTCGGCGAGCGCGAGGACGTGGTGCGCCGCCGTCACGCCGGACCCGCAGTAGACGGCGACGTCGCCATTGGCCTGGTCGCCGGCCACGCTGGCCCAGTGGTCGGACAGATCCCGGCGGAATCTGCCGTCGTCGCCCAGCCACTCCGTCGTCGGGCTGTTCATCGCACCGGGGATGTGACCTGCCACCGGGTCGATGGGCTCCAGCTCGCCGGCAAAACGCTCCGGAGCCCGGGCATCGAGCAACAGCCCCGTTCGCGCCAGCTGCGCGGCTCCCTCGGCGTCGACCGTCGGCATCGAGCCGGGGCGGCCGACGAAGGCCCCATGGTGCGGTTCGGGGACCTCGGTGCTCACGGGCAGACCGGCGGCCACCCACGCGGCGAACCCGCCGTCGAGCACGCGGACGTCGCGGAGACCGACCCAGCGGAACACCCACCAGGCCCGCCCAGCGGCATACGACTCCTTGCCGTCGTAGACGACGACACGCGTTCCCTCGCTGACGCCGCAGCGGCGGAGCACGCCTTCGACAACGGCGGGGTCGGGCAGCGGGTGCCGGCCGCCCTCGCCGGGCTGCGCCGCCAGCTCGGTGTCGAGGTCGACGAAGAAGGCGCCCGGGACGTGACCCGCTGCGTACTCGGCC
>NZ_DATEEY010000096.1:0-13473 GCF_035280925.1 Intrasporangium sp.
CAGGCCGGCCTCGGACGCGCCGAAGTAGCTCGCATAGTTGAGCGCCATGCCGTTGATGCAGGTCTCGCTCGCGGCGGAGCGCGGGTTGGGCATGACCCCACCGTCACGAACCTTGTTCTCCGCGAGGACCAGTCGGACGGACTCCCCGGCAGCCTGGTTGTCAGGCGAAAGGCCGAGGTTGCGCAGCTCGAGCAGGGTGTAGTGGGTCGAGGTCCATTTCGGCTGGTAGAAGCCCCGCCCCCAATGGCCGTCGGGTCGGCGAGCGGCCAGCAGCGCAGCGCCCAGGCCCTCGGTGGCGATCCGCTGCCGGAGATGTGGCTCGTCGTGGTGGAGGAGGTCACGAGTCGTCAGATACGCGACGGCCACGTCCCCCTCCAGCAACCAGTCGATCACCTCGTCAGCCCTGTCACCGGCCATCTGCCCATGGTGGCACCGTTGCCGCCGCCCAGCCCGCCGCCGAGCCGCCATGGGCCCGCCGCCATGGGCCCAGCTGACGGCTCCTACGCTGGACCGGTGCCCGACCGGAACCCTGCCCGCGATGCGATCATCGACCAGCTGGCCGCCCTCGCGGACCTCCCCGGAATCCGCGATCGGGCCGATGCGGTGCGCGAAGCGTGCACCCGGCTGCGGTTCCACGAGGCGCTGCGCCGGCGCATCCCGGAGGCTGCCGCGGAGTCGCGCGTCCGCGGGGCCCGGGCCTCTGCCGTCCTCGACGGCGTCGACTACCCGCTGGACCTCGTCCGCGAGCTGACGACCGGCGCGCGCCCGTGGCCCGACGGCCTCAGCCCCGACCTCGCGACGCTCAAGGGCGCGATCGCCGCGACAGCCGAGAGTGAGCGCATCGCCTCCATCGTGCGCACCGCGCCCCTGCAGGCTCTTGCGCGACTCCACGTCGCGGCCGCCTCGCCCTTCGTCAGCGCCGGAGACGCCGACCACACCGACACGCTCGGCCGTCCCCGGGTCACCGGTGAGGACACGAACGAGTTCGTCGACCTCGGGCCGGCGCCGGATGCGGCCGAGGTGTCGCGACGGCTTGGTCAGTTGGCAGAACTCATCGTCGCCGCATCGACCGCCACGGATCGCATTCCGGCCGTGGTCATCTCGTCCATCGTCCACGGAGAGGTCATCGCCATCCGACCCTTCGCCCACGGCAACGGCCTCGTCGCCAGGTCCCTGGAGCGCGCCCTGATCCAGGCGCTCGGCCTCGACCCGACCGGTGTTGCCGTCCCGGAAGCCGGCCACGTCGCGAACGGCGCGGTGACCTACACGGGCAGCTCAGCGGCATACGGCAAGGGGACCGCGGCGGGAGTGGGACTGTGGCTCGGACAGGCGGCGGACGCGCTGCTCAAGGGCGTCGGCGAGGGTGAGGCCATCTGTGACGCGGTCCGGGCGGGGCGGCTCGGCTGACGGCCCACTGTGATGGAAGGAACCTCTTTTCCCGAGATGTCAAGACTGTTGCCGCGCACGGCCCTGGAGTACAAAGGATGCAGGAACCACCCATCGCCGTGAGGCGAAGGACGGCTCCAAGGCAGTACAAGCGAGAGCGAGAGGTACCCACGCGACGGCAGTTCACTTGGAACAGTCCACCCTCGGGTCCACACCGGGGCGACACTTCAAAAACGCACGCTTGGTAGCCCACCTCGTTCTCACGGGGCCCCCGACATCGTTGGGGGCCCCGTCCGCGTCTCGGAGGGGTGTGGTCCGCCCGTCCAGCTGGGGTTCACATTCCGGACGCGCCGAGTTCGGTTTGCATTTGGGGGCCTGAAAGACGGACCATGGAGATGCGCTCCCCTCGGGGTTGAGCGCACCCGGGTCACTGGCTCTCCCCCCCGGAGCCAGGGTCCCGTGAGGTGGCCCCCCGTCTCCCCCCGACGGGGGCCACCGCCTTCTCCGGCACGCACGTCGTCCACATCCCTGCGGTACGCGTGTGCCCGTCCACAGCAGGCCGTATGCCGCTGGGCGGGCTCCCGCGATTCGGTGACGGTTGGTCCATGGGACACGTCATCGCCGTCATGCCGGCCTCGGGTGGGGTCGGGGCAACCACGATCGCTGCTGTCGTCGCGGTCCGGGCCGCAGAGGCCGGTCGGTCGGTGGTCGCGGTCGACCTCGACCGGTTCGGGGGACGGCTCGACGTCGTCCTCGGCGTCGAGCAGGAACCGGGGTGGCGGTGGGATCATCTGCTCGACGTGGCCGGCGTGGTCGACGGAGTGGGCCTGGCCCGCGAGCTGCCCATCGCGGGGACGGTGCCGGTGCTCAGTGCTTCGGTCGGCTCCCGGCGTGCCTTCGGTGAGGAATGGGTGCGGATCCTGCCCGACGTCGTCGCCGGGCTGGCCGCAGCGCATCCGGTCACGGTGCTCGATGTCGCGCGGGACGAGCGAGTCGTGTCCGCCGTCGCGGGCCTCGTCGACGCCTGGGTCGTCGTGGTCGGGACGGCGGTGCCCCAGCTCGCTGCGGCTGCTGCCTCGGTACCGCTCCTGCGGCAGGCCGTCGACGAGGCGCCCGCGGAATCCGGGTCGGGCTCCGTCGATGGGTCCGCAGCGCGTGGTGGACTGCGACCTCGTTGTGAGCCGTGGATCGTCCTACGCGGCAGTCGCATCGAGGACGACGTGGCGGATGCGGTCACCGACCACCTCGATGCCCCGATCGTGGCGACGGTCGGTGACGACCTCCGCCTCGTATCCGACGCGACGAGCGGCGTGGCGCCCGGATCGCGTGGGCGCGGGCCTGTGGTCGATGCCGCCGACGAGCTGCTGTTGCGCCTCGTGTCGAGGCCACCTCTGGATCTCGGCGACGGCGGAGCGCCCTCCGACGTGGGCCGGCGGTGGTCCGCATGACCCTCAGCCCAGCGGTGTGGCAGCGCGTGCGAGTCGGCCTGCCACCGGACCCGGGTCTCGTCGCCGATGTGGCCCGTGAGGAGACCGGGGCCTTGGGCGCCGAGCGCGTCGCCGAGTCTCGAGAGGCGCTGGCCGCGCGCGTCCTCGGAGCGGGTCCGCTCGAGGCCTGGCTCGACGATCCCGCGGTCACCGACCTCGCCGTCAACGGCGACGGCAAGGTCTGGCTCGACCGTGGTGCGGGGATGGAGTGGACGGGCGCGGTGCTCTCGGCCGAGGACGCGCGGGCGCTCGCGGTCCGGCTCGCTGCTGCGGCCGCGCGCCGCCTGGACGAGGCGAGCCCGTGGGTCGACGGCCAGCTGCCCTCCGGCGCCCGCCTGCATGCGGTGTTGCCACCACTGGTTGCGGGCGGGCCGCACATCACCATCCGGGTACCCGCCCGGGACCACCTGTCGTTCGCCGTGCTCGAGGCAATGGGTACGTTCCCGCCGTCTTGGGGAGTGGTGCTCCGGAAGGTCGTTTCCCGACGTCTCGCCTTCGTCGTCTCGGGTGGGACCGGCGCCGGGAAGACGACCTTGCTGGCCGCCCTCCTCGGACTCGTCGACCCCACCGACCGGCTGCTCGTGGTCGAGGACGTCCGGGAGCTGCACGTCGACCACCCGCACGTCGTGCGGCTCGAGGCTCGCCCGCCGAACGTCGAAGGCGCGGGCGAGGTGACCCTGACAACCCTGGTCCGACAGTCGCTGCGCATGCGCCCTGACCGCATCGTCGTCGGTGAGGTGCGAGGTGCCGAGGTGCGTGAGCTGCTCGCGGCGCTCAACACCGGGCACGAGGGCGGCTGCGGCACCGTGCACGCGAATGCCCCCGAGGACGTGATCGCCCGGTTCGAGGCTCTGGGTGCGCTGGCGGGGCTGGGGCCACCCGCCGTGCGGGCGCAGGTCGCCGCCGCGATCGACGTCGTCATCCACGTGACGCGGCAGGGCCCGACCCGGCGGGTCCAGACGATCTCGGCCGTCTTCCGCAGGGGCGGTGACCCGGTCGTCGAGACTGCCCTGACGTGCGTTGGCGCTGATGGCGGTGGCGCTGTCGGCACCGTCGGGCCGGCTTGGCCGGCACTGGCACATCGACTTGGCCTGGACCCCGCGATGGTGGACAGGATCGGGCTTCGGAGTAGAGCATGACTGCGACCGTCCTGGCCGGCGTGCTGCTGGGACTGGCCCTCGTCGTGTGGCCGGCTGGTGAACGCCTCGTCCGGGTCAATCAGGTGTTTGAACCGCCCCCTGCCTTGAGTGATACCGGCCGGGGAGGCCGCTCGGAGACGTTGCGTCAGCTCTGGCGTTCGGACCCGGTGGAGCTGTTTCGCCAGTGGCGGCGACAGCGGCGTGCCACGTCGTCGTTGCCTGACGTGCTGCCCCTGCTGGAAGGGATCGCCCCGGCCCTCGCGGCGGGCCTTCCGCCGGCCGTCGCCGTGCGCCTGTCCGGTGCGGCCCTGGGCTCCGCCCTGGATCCCGCCACGCAGCCATTCGTCGGCGAACTTGTCGGCGCTTGCCAGCGGGGCAGCCCCATCGCGCCGGTCTGGCAGAGCTTGGCGGCACGCACCGGGTCGCCCGATCTCGCGTTCGTGGCTGCGGCTTGGCAACTCTCGGAGCTGACCGGCGCACCGCTCGCAGAGGCGGTCCAGCGGGCGGTGGTGTCCGTGCGCGAGTCGCGGGAACGGGCGCGCCGGGTCAACGTCGCCGTCGCTGGGCCGCGCGCGACGGTCGTGGTGCTGACCGCGTTGCCGCTGACTGGTCCGGTGTTCGGCCTGGCCTGCGGCGTTCCTCCCATGGAGCTCTACCTGTCCAACCCCATCGGCACCGCATCCGCGGTGGTGGGGGTGGGCCTCATGTGGGCCGGCCGGCTCTGGTGTCGCCGCCTCGTCGACTCGGCCATGCGTGGCACCGGCGCCGGGCGCCCGGTGGGGAGGCGATCGTGAGTGGGGTTCTGGCGAGTCCCGCGATCGTGGCTGGGCTGACGGTGGCCCTGGCCGTGCTCGTGGCGCCGAGCCGACACCGTGCAGTCGATGGTCTCCGTGGGCTCGACGGAGCCGACGGAGGAGAGGGAGCGGACGAAGCCGACGGACGTGATGGACGTGATGGACTCCCGGGACGAGGCGCCCCCTGGTCGGATCGACCGGATCAGCCGGACCCCGCGACACCAGACGAGGTCAACGCCGCCCTGGTCCTGCTCGCTCTGGGATACCGGTCGGGCCTCCCGACCTGGGAGGTCCTCGGCGCCGTTGCAGGTGTGCTCGAGGGTGCCGGGGGCAGTCACGACGGACCGGTGGTCCGCGACCTGCGCCAGGTCGCTGCCGCACTGCGATGGGGGGCCTCCGACGACGAGGCCTGGGCCTCGGTGGGGCAGGTCTGGTCCGCAGCGGGGCGGGCCGTCGCCATCGCGCACCGGGCCGGCATCCCGCCCGGGCCGCTGCTGCTGGCCGCGGCAGAGGACCTCAGAAGGGAGTCACTCGAGCAGATCGAGCTCGCGGGGGCGCGGGTGGGCGTGCGACTCGTCGCCCCACTGGGGCTGGTGCTGCTTCCCGCCTTCTGCCTCACGACCGTCGTGCCCCTTGTCGTGGCGCTCGCGGGGCAGATGTTGGCCGGCTGACGGCATCGGCGTCTCACGGCGCACGGTCGTGGGATTCATTGAAAGGGAAGGGAGTTCATATGGTCACTGGAACCAGGCGAGCGATGCGGAGGATGTTCCGCGAGACGGGGATGTCGACGTCCGAGTACGCCGTCGGGATCATGGCCGCCTGCACGTTCGCCTTGGTGCTGCTCGGCGTCGTCCGGTCGGACGCGGTCCGCAACGCACTCGTGGGCATCGTCCAGAGCGCACTCGGTCTCGCTGGGTGATGCAGCACCGACGTCGCCGCGACGGAGGGATGGTGACGGCTGAGCTGGCCGTCGCCATCCCGGTCGTCGTCCTCGTCCTCGTTGCCTGTCTGGCCGGCCTGAGCGCGGCGGTCGACCAGGTCCGGTGCGTGGATGCGGCGCGGCTCGGCAGTCGTGCGGCTGCGCGTGGCGACTCTCCCGGCAGCGTGCACGATCTGGCGCGCCGCGGCGCCCCGGACGGTGCAGTCGTCACGGTCGCGCGTCGAGGCGGCGAAGCGGTTGTCACCGTGCGCGCTCAGGTCGGCGGTTGGGGAGGCGTGGTGCCCCCGTGGTCAGTCAGCGCCACGGCGCGGACGCCGGTCGAAGAGGGTCCCCGCGGATGAACCGGCTCGGTTCACCAGCAGAGCGCGGCGCCGCGACAGTCCTCGTGCTTGGCCTGGTCGCGGCGCTGCTCGCGATGACGGTCGGCGGGCTGGTCCTCGCGAGTGCGGTCGTCGCGAGCCACCGGGCCCGCCTTGCCGCTGACCTTGCCGCGCTCGCGGGAGCCGCGCGGCTGCGCGATGGGGTGGCCGTGGACGGCGCCTGTGCCGCTGCGGACCGGGTGGCTGCGAGCAACGGCGCCGGCCTGGTGAGCTGCGCTGCCGAGGGTCTCACGCTTGAGGTCACTGTCGCGGTGACCGCTGCCGCGTGGCCCGAGCCGGCGCGGGCTCGGGCCAGGGCTGGACCCGCTGCCCCGGTCGACCTGCCACCGGCTCAGGCGGTTGTCGGGCCCGGGTAGCTCGGCCGGTCCATCGCCGCCTGCTCGGACGGCATGAGGATCGCAAGGATCGGGTAGACCAGGATCTGGCTTCCGGGGATGACGAAGAGAAGGAGGATGAACAGGATTCGGGCCGGCCAAGGTGCCAGGCCGAATCGCCTTCCGAGGCCGGCACACACACCGGCGAGGACTCGGTCCTCACGCGGTCGGACGAAGCCGTGGTCGGCGAAGGTCTGGTGGATGTCGTTCATAGTGCGGTGCTTTCCGTATGGGCGTCAGGAACCGTTCCTGACATCTCTACTCTCCGCCACGAACGGCTCCCAGGACATGGGGCGACGCCCGGAGGCGACCCGGAGGCGACCCTTGGCCCGGGCTCAGGGTCAGTTTCCAAGGTCAGTTTCCAGGGTCAGCCTTGGAGTCGCGTTTCAGAGTCGCGTTTCACGTCATGTGTCAGCTTCAGCGGCTGCGCCAGGCGTCCGGTGCCGTGATGAGCTGGCGCACGTGGTCGGGCAGGTCGCCCGTGCGCAGGGCCTCGAGCGACGTGCGGTCGAGGACCTCGCGCAGGCTCGCGCGGACGGCGACCCAGAGCTCGGGCAGGTGCTGGGCGGCTCCGACGTACGAGGTCTCATGGGGTCGCAGGCCACGAACCTCGGCGAGTGGCCCGTCCACCGCTCGGAAGACGTCCCCGACGCTGATCTCGGTGCGCGGCCGGGCCAGGGCATAGCCGCCGAGAGCGCCGCGTCGGCTCAGCACGAGCCCGGCCCGCCGCAGGTCCGCGAAGATCGTCTCGAGGAACTTGCGGGGCAGGTCCTGCCGAGTGGCGAGATGCTCAATGCTGACCGGACCCGATCCACCTGCCGCCGCCTCGGCGAGGATCAGCATCGCCCGGACGGCGTAGTCGACGCGTGCGGAGACGTCCATGTGCTCGTTTCCGATCCGTGCGAGCGTCAGATCGCGAGGGCCGGGTCGTGTTCGACGACGCTCGATCGATGCGCGGCTCGGGCGCTCACCTTCTCGCCGTCGCGCAAGCCGAGTCCGTCGGCGTCACGTCGCGTGATCTGGGCCGCAAAGCGCTCCCCGGTGTCCGCCCGCAGGTCGACGCGAACCTCGAAGCCGAGTCGGACCACTCGCTCGACCACCGCTCTGATGACGCCTGGGGAGTCGGGGATCCTCGCGTCCTCGGCCATGGCCAGTTCGTGATTTCTCTCGAGGACGATGTCGTGCGGCCGGACGAGCTGTTCGCCGAGCCGGGCGACCGAGCCGAGGAACGACATGACGAAGTCGTTCGCCGGTCGGTCGTAGAGCGTGACGGGGTCGCCGACCTGCTCGATCCGGCCCTGGTTGAGCACCGCGATGCGGTCGGCGACATCCAGGGCCTCCTCCTGGTCGTGCGTCACGAGCACCGTCGTCACGTGGACCTGGTCGTGGAGCCGGCGCAGCCAGGTGCGCAGGTCCGTGCGTACCTTGGCGTCGAGGGCGCCGAAGGGCTCGTCGAGGAGCAGCACCTGCGGGTCGACGGCGAGGGCGCGCGCCAGCGCCATCCGCTGCCGCTGGCCGCCGGACAGCTGCGCTGGATAGCGGTCGGCGAAGCCGTCGAGCCCGACGACGTGAAGCAGTTCGTCGACCTTCGCGCCGACCTCGGCCTTCGGGCGCTTGCGGATGGTCAGGCCGAAGGCGACGTTGTCCCGGACGGTGAGGTGCTTGAAGGCTGCGTAGTGCTGGAAGACGAAGCCGATCCCGCGTCGCTGTGGTGGTTCGTTCGTCACGTCGCTGCCCCCGATCGTGACGATCCCGGAGTCCAGTGACTCGAGGCCGGCGATCGCGCGCAGCAGGGTCGACTTCCCGCTCCCGCTCGGGCCGAGCAGGGCGGTGAGTGACCCGCTCGGGATCTCGAGGCTGACGTCGTCCAGCGCCGTGAAGCTGCCGAACTCCTTGCGGGCCGCCGTCACGGTGATCATCGGTTGCTCCTCTTCCGGTCGAGGACGGTCATGAGCAGCAGCACGACCAGCGCAATGCTCATGAGCAGGGTGGCGGCGGCATACGCGCCATAGGTGTTGTGGTCGTCGATGTAGCGGGCGTGCACCAGCAGGGTGAGGGTCTGCGACACGCCTGGGAAGCCCGACGAGACCATGATCACCGCGCCGAACTCCCCGAGGGCCCGCGCGACGGTGAGCACGACGCCGTACGTCAGGCCCCACCGGATCGCCGGAAGGGTGATGCGCCAGAACGTCTGCCACCGGGACGCGCCGAGCGTGGCGGCTGCCTGCTCCTGCTCGGTGCCGATCTCCTGTAGCACCGGCTCGACCTCTCGGACGACGAAGGGCAGGGTCACGAAGATGGTCGCGATGACCATCCCGGGGAGCCCGAAGATGACCGTGAACCCGGCCCGGTCGAGCGCCCCGAACCAGCCGGCCGTGCCCCAGAGCATGATGAGGGCCACGCCGACGACGATGGGTGAGACGGCGAAGGGCAGGTCGACGATGCCCTGGAGCAGCCCTCGCCCGCGGAATCGCCCCCGGACCAGGGCCAGCGCCGTGATGATGCCGAAGAGGACGTTGAGCGGCACGACGATGGCCACGATGAGCAGCGAGAGGTTCAAGGCCGACTGGGCCGCCGGGGTCGAAACGGAGTCGATGAAGACCCCGAGCCCCGGTGAGAACGTCCGCCAGAGGATGACCCCGATCGGCACGGCCACCAGCGCGAAGAGGTAGCCGAGCGCGACGGTGCGCAGCGTCACCCGGGAGGTGCTGGTCGTCACGGTGCGGTCTCCTCACGACGCTGGCTGCGGCTGGAGAACCATCGGAGGACGAGCAAGGTGACGAAGGCGATGAACAACAAGGCCACCGAAACCGCGGCTGCGTTGACCGGCCGGTCGATCTCGATCTGCTGCTGGATGTACTGCGACGCGACCTGCGTCTCGCGCGGGATGTTGCCGCCGATGAGGACGACGGAGCCGTACTCACCGATGGCGCGCGCGAACGCCAGGCCGGTCCCGCTGACGATGGCGGGCGCGAGCGTCGGTAGGACGATCCGGCGGAACGTGGTCCAGCTCGACGCGCCGAGCGAGGCGGCTGCCTCCTCGACCTCCCGATCCGCCTCGATCAGCACCGGCTGCACCGAGCGGACGACAAAGGGCAGCGTGACGAACGCGAGGGCCACGACCAGTCCCCAGGTCGTCGCGTTGAGCTGGACTCCGATCGGGCTGCTCGGACCGTAGAGGGACAGCAGGACGATGCTCGCGACGATCGTGGGCAGGGCAAAGGGGAGGTCAATGAGCGCGTTCACGACCCGTTGGCCGGGGAAGGTGTCACGGACGAGGACCCAAGCGATGACGGTGCCCATGACCGCGTTGAGGCCGGCGACGATGGCCGACACGAGCACGGTCACCCGCAGCGCGGCCATTGCGGCCGGCGCCGTGACCGCCTCCCAGAAGCCGGCCCAGCCGTCCTCGAAGGCGGCAACCGTCAGCGCGGCCAGAGGCAGGAGCACGATGACGCTGAGCCAGAGCGTCGCCACGCCGACGCCGAGCGGTTGGATCGGGTCCGACCGGCGACGCCGCGGAGTCCGCTGCCGCTGACCAGGCGTGGCCGAGGCGGAGGCCGCATCCGCAGCCTCCCTGCGCTCGAGCGTCTCCAAGGGCGCGGTCATTGCGTCGCGGCATCGTAGATCTTGGCGATCTCACCGACGTCCTTCGTGAAGAGGTCGGAGTCGACGGCCTTCCATCCACCGAGGTCGGCGACCGTCCAGAGCTTGGCGGGAGCCGGGAACTTCGACGCGAACTCAGCGGCCACCGCATCGTCGACCGGTCGGAAACCAGCGTCGGCAAGCAGCTTCTGCGCTTCGGGCGTGTAGAGGTACTCGTTGAACGCCTCGGCCAAAGCGCGGTTCTCGCTGTCCTTGAGCACCGCCACGGGGTTCTCGATCTTGAAGGTCTGGGGCGGTGTCACGTGCTCGACCGGGTCGCCGTTCGCCTCGATGAAGAGGGCCTCGTTCTCGTAGCTGAGCAACGCATCGCCGCTGCCCTGGAGGAACGCCTCGGTCGCCTCACGTCCGGACTTCGGCTGGGTCCTCACGTGCTCGCCCACGAGCTCGCTGACGTAGGCCAACCCGGCGTCGACACTCGTGCCGCCCTCGCTCTTGGCCGCGTAGGGGGCGAGCAGGTTCCACTTGGCGGACCCGGACGAGAAGGGGTTGGGCGTCACGACCTCGACGCCGGGCTCGAGCAGGTCGTCCCAGTCCGTGATGCCCTTGGGGTTGCCCTCGCGCACGACGATGGTGACGACCGACCCGAACGGCACCCCATGGTGCTCGTCCGCGTTCCAGTCGGCGTCGACGAGTCCCCCGTCGACCAGTCGAGTCACGTCGGGCTCCACCGAGAAGTTGACGATGTCGGCCGGCGCTCCCGCGGCCACCTTGCGGCTCTGGTCGCCGGAGGCGCCATAGCTGTGCTGGAACTCGACGCCCTTGCCGGCCGGGGTCTGCTGGAAGGCTGGGATGAGCTTGTCGAACGCGACCTTGGGCACGGCGTAGGCGAAGAGGTTGAGGGTGGTGCCGGCTGCTGCGGCGTCGGGCGCGTCCGGCTGACCCACCGCGTCACTCGAGCCGCCGCCGCCGCAGGCCGCGAGGCCCAGGGTCGACACGAGGGTCAGGGCCGTAGCGATGCGGATCGGGCTGGACACGAGTGACTCCTGTCGTCGGTGCGCTGACGCACACTTCTGGGATGCGTCGGAGTCTTCAATAGCCGAAAGTTATCGGTCAACAAACTACGGGTTATGTCTCAGATGATGGAAGAGAGTGCCGTATGCGCTGGGCTCAGTCAGCGCGGGACAGTGACCGGACGCGGAGGCGGGGTCCGACCTGGGTGGCCGACTCCTCGTCGATGACGTCGCCGCGCACGGTGACCCGCACACCAGGGGAGGCGTCGAGCGACCAGGCGGCAGGGAGCACGAGCTCCCAGGCCGAGCCGCGTTCGTCGGTGAGCACGAGCGGGTGGGTCTCCACCTCGGCCCGCGACAGGGTGCCGGTCACGAGGACGTCGACCGGGCGGCGTGGTCCCGCTGCGCTCTCCACCGCTCGCCGCAGGTGCTCACGCAGCTCCTCGGAGCCGAGCCGATCGCCGTCCGAACGCGGAGCGGGGAGACCCCGGCCGTGGCCGGGACCTCCCCGCTTCTTGTTGCGGGACATCCGCTACGGGACGTCCACCCGGACGATCGTCGGGTTCGGCATCCCGGCGCTGCCGGAGTAGGCGACTGACCCGAGGTACTTCGTGGCCGACGCGAGGCCGGTGAAGGACAGTCCGATGGTGCCCTTCGCGCCGGTCACAGCCTGGGTGGGCGCCGAGACCGTCATGTTGCCCGCCGCCGTGTTGCCGAGCAGCCACGTGTGCAGCTTGAACGGCGTCGAGCCGGCAACACCCCAGCCCTGGACGACCACGGTGTAGGTGGCCGCTGCTGGGTTGAGCAGGTTGACCTCCTCGGCCGACGTGCCCGAGCCGCTCGTGCCAACCAGTGTCGTTCCGCGGAACACGCACAGGTCCAGGTCACTTCCGGCGTTGACGTCCGCGTCGAAGAGCGAGAACCGCGCGTACGTCGTCTCGGTCGGCACGGCGACGTCGATCTTCTGGGCGTTCGGCGAGCTCAGCGAGCACGTCGAGTCCGTCGGGTCGTCGGAGACCGTGCCGGGCGTGACCGTGGCCGGGACGAGTCCCCGCGCCGTTGCCGTGAAGGCTCCGGTGTAACCGAACGTCACGTCGTAGGACGTGCCGGCCGGGTTCGCCGTCACCTGGGCAGGAGCCGCGAGAGCCACCGGGCGGATCACGATCGGCGAGCGCACCGCGCGCGTGTCGTCCGACCATGTCAGCTGACCGCCCGCGTAGGTGTTGAGCGCCGCCGTCGTCCGCGTGAACGTGACCGTGAACTCCTTCGTCTCGCCGGGGGCCAGCGTCAGGGTCGAGGGCGACACCTGCGCGGTGATCCCGGTCAGGCCGCTGACCGAGGACTGATACGTCGCGGGCGCATCGCCGACGTTGGTCACCTTGCGGGTGACCGTCTGCACACCGGCGAGGTCGCCGATGGCGATCGACGCACCGTTGAAGTCGCTCGCGTCCGTGCTGTACCCCGCGTTGGTCAGCGCCGTGCAGGTGGCCGCCCCGACGGCACGCGAGCTGCCGCACAGGAAGGCCAGCCAGTCGTTCCACGAGCTGTCGTAGACCAGCCCCGGGCTCGCCGCCTTGTTCGGCTCCACGTGGCCGGCGCCCTGGCCAAATGCTCGGTCGGAGACGGACGTGTTGTCGAGGACGTCGTAGCCCGTGGTCATGAGCGCGCTCTTGATGGCCATCGGCGACCAGCCCGGGCGCAGGTCCTTGAACAGCGCCGCGAGACCAGCGACGTGCGGCGACGACATCGACGTGCCGGAGATCTGGTTGAAGCCGTAGCCCTGGTTCGTCATCGGCGAGTAGGCCGCGAGGATGTCCTGGCCGGGTGCGATGACATCTGGCTTGAGCAGGTCACCGCCACCCGCACGTAGCGGGCCGCGCGAGGAGAAGCTGGCCGTGAACGGAGCCGGTTCCTCGGTCGTGAGCGTCGCCGGGTTGATCGTCGCCGTCGCTCCCGCCGTGGCGGCGTAGGCCTTGACGGCGGCGTGGACGTCCGCGTTGACGTGCACGGTCGGGACGTAGTGGAAGTCGGCGTTGACCGAGTTGGTCGTCGGGTTGACGAGGACCATGCCGACACCGCCAGCCTCCTTGACGGCGAGGCTCTTGTTGGTGCGACCCGTGACGCCCCGCTCGCAGAGGACGATCTTGCCCGCGACCTTGGCCGGGTCAAGGACGTTGCCGCCGTCGGCGCTCGAGTAGCAGAGCCTGACCTGCGCCGCGTCCGCACCGGCCTTGCCGGCCGCCGTGGCGTCGATGAAGTCGGCCGAGACCGCCGCCGAGGCGAGCGACGCCCCGTTGTAAGTCGTCCCGTTACCCAGGGTGACCGAGCCGTTGCCGCTGCGGTTGTGCGTACCGGCC
>NZ_DATEEY010000097.1:0-2584 GCF_035280925.1 Intrasporangium sp.
GCTGCCCCCTGCGAGAGCGAGGCGTGCGGCCCGTGGCAGCACGGCGGCGCCGCCGAGCCGGGGCTCCCGCTCGTACAGGCCACCGAAGTAGAAGGCGGCGATGAAGATCAGCGTGGAGACGGAGAAGGAGAGCGCGTACGCGCCGATGGGGTACGTCGGCCACTCCCCCGGCGGGCCGAAGCGATAGACCATCGAGCCGACGGCGAGCCCGAACACCGCGAGGGTGTCGAGCACCATGACGAGGCGGAACCCGCGGCGGTTGAGTCGCCCGAGCAGGCGGGCGTCGCGCCGGGTGCTCGGTGCGGTCACGCGCGCATCGGCATCAGCGACCGTGCGCGCCCGGCCGGGCGTACGCGGGAAAGCGCGCAACGAGATCCGACACCGTGGCCCGCACCTCGCGCGAGACCGGGTGCTCCGGATCGGCGTCGCCCTTGGTCACCGCCCGGTGAATGAGCTCGGCGACGGTGCGCATCTCGTCCTCGCCCATCCCCTGGGTCGTCACGCACGGTGTCCCCACCCGGATGCCGGACGCCACGTTCGGCTTCTGGGGGTCGAAGGGGATCGCGTTCTTGTTGAGCGTGATGCCGGCCGCATCCGCTCTTGACTCCGCGTCCGCGCCGGTGACACCGACCCCTTGGAGGTCGTGCAGGGACAGGTGGGTGTCGTTCCCGCCCGTCGTCGGACGGATGCCGCGCGTTCCCAGCTCCGTCGCGAGGACCGCCGCGTTCGCGACGACGCGCCGGGCGTAGTCCCGGTACTCGGGTGTCGCACACTCCTTGAAGTTGACGGCCTTGGCGGCGATGGAGTGCATCTGCGGTCCGCCCTGCATCATCGGGAAGACGGCCTTGTCGATGGCTGTCGCGTGCTCGGCCGTGCAGACGATGGCACCGGACCGAGGACCCCGCAGGACCTTGTGGGTCGTGAAGGAGACGACGTCGGCATACGGCACCGGGCTCTCGATGGCGCCGCCCGCGACGAGACCGATGAAGTGCGCCGCGTCCACCCAGAAGATGGCGCCCACCTCGTCCGCGATGGCCCGGAACCGGGCGAAGTCGATGGTCCGCGGGATCGCCGAGCCGCCGGCCAGGATGATCTTCGGCCGGTGCTCGCGGGCGAGCTTCTCCACCTGGTCGTAGTCGATGTCCTCGGTCTCCCGGTCGACGCCGTAGTGGACGGCGGTGAACCACTTCCCCGAGAACGAGACCTTGGTGCCGTGCGTGAGGTGTCCGCCGTGCGGGAGGCTCATCGCGAGGAGCGTCTCGCCGGGCTTGAGGAACGCCCCGTAGACGGCCTGGTTGGCGCTCGCACCGGAGTGCGGCTGGACGTTCGCGTGCTCGGCACCGAAGAGCTGCCTGCACCGGTCGATGGCGATCTGCTCGGCCTTGTCGACCTCCGAACAGCCGCCGTAGTACCGACGTCCCGGGTAGCCCTCGGCGTACTTGTTCGACAGCGTCGAGCCGAGGGCGGTGAGCACCTCGGGGCTCGAGAAGTTCTCGCTCGCGATGAGCTGGAGGCCACCCCTCAGGCGGTCGAGCTCGGAGACGAGGACACCGGCGATGTCCGGGTCGAAGGCCTCGAGGGCGCGGAAGTCGGAGCCGTAGAACGTGTCAGTCATCGTCGGTGGTCTCTCGCTGCTCGCTGGACGTGGACGTGCCGGTGTCGCTGGACTCGGAGGGCTCCGGCGCCTCGACGGTGTCGAGGCCGTCGGGCTCGGCGCCCGTCGACCCGGCGGCATTGAACTCTAGGGCGTCTGCACGGGAGCGCTCGACGACGGCGAGGACGTCGGACTCCGAGAGCGCTCCGACCCGCAGGACGACGGGCTCGTCGCGGGTGCAGTCGACGATGGTGGACGCCAGGCCGCCCGGGGCCGGCCCGCCGTCGAGGTAGAACTCGACGGTGGCTCCCAGCTGGCTGGCGGCCTCCACGACGGTTCGGGACGCCGGGTGGCCCGTGCGGTTGGCGCTGCTCACCGCCATCGGCCCCACCTCCCGCAGCAGCTCGAGGGCGACGGGGTCGTCCGGCATCCGCAGGGCGACCGTGCCGCCGGTGTCGCCGAGGTCCCACATCAGCGACGGCTGCGCACGCAGGACGATCGTGAGGGGCCCGGGCCAGAACGCGTCGACGAGCGCCCGCGCGTAGGCCGGAACGTCGGTGGCGAGGCCGTCGATCGTTCGCTGGTCGGCGACGAGGACGGGTGGCGGCATGTCGCTGCCGCGACCCTTGTCTTCGAGCAGCGCGCGGACGGCGTCGGGTGAGAACGCGTCCGCGCCGACGCCGTAGAGGGTGTCCGTGGGAAGCACGACGAGCCGGCCGTCGCGCACGCCGGCGGCGGCCTTCGGGATCGCGTCCGCCCGCCCCTGGTCGGTCGTGCAGTCGAAGACGGGGCTCATGGGGCCAGCCTAGGGCTGCCGGATTCGCGTGCACGGACACGGCTCACCGGGCTCGTCGACCCCTAGTGTCGGCGGCGCGGGCATCCGCTCGTGATTCGACAACGAGAGGTGTGAGAACGACATGCGTGGATCTGGACTCATCTGGACCATCGTCGGGGTGCTGCTCATCATTGCCCTGCTCATCTTCATCCTGC
>NZ_DATEEY010000098.1:0-12579 GCF_035280925.1 Intrasporangium sp.
AGTAGCGCTCGAGCGGGGAGCCCTTCTGGATGGACGAGGAGCCCATCAGGCGGTAGAGCTCGTTGACCGCTTCGATGGCCCGGTCCGTCGCCCGCACCTGGTCCACCCGGAAGCGGAGCCGGTCCTTCACGGTGATGTCACCGCCACCCTCCACCGTGTCGTGGAAGCGGGCGATGATCGACTGGACGTGGTTGATGCTCGCCTCCACGTCCGACTCTGCGCGCGCCAGTGCAGTGAGGACGAACGGGTCTGCCTTCGAGGCGCTCCCCTGAGAGGAGACCCGGGCCTCGATGTGGTCCCACGCCGCCTGGACCGCGCCACGCGCGATCCCGAACGTCCCGGCAGAGATGGCGAAGGGGAACATCACGCCGAAGCGCATGGCGTAGAGCGGTGCCCCAGGGCGCCACCGGTCGCTGTAGGTGTTGTCGCGCACGAGGACGCCGTCGAGCACCCGGTAGTCAGGCACGAAGGTGTCGGTCATCCGCACGTCCTTGGACCCGGTCCCGGCCAGGCCCATGACGTTCCAGCTGTCCTCGACGATCTCGTAGTCCGCGCGAGGGAGGACGAAGTGCCGCACGTCCGGTGGCATGACCGGCGTGCCGGCGGCGTCCGTGACCATGCCACCGAGGATGACCCAGTCGGAGTGGTCCGTCCCGGTCGAGTACGGCCACTGACCGGTGAAAAGATAGCCGCCGTCGACCGGCCTGGCCCGACCGAACGGCGCGTAGGGAGAGGCGATCCACGTCTCGGGGTCGGCGCCGTAGACCTCCTTCTGGAGGCGTGGGTCTGCGATGGCGATCTCCCACGGGTGGATCCCGACGACACCGGCAATCCACCCGGCGGAGGGGTGGTTCATGCCGACGGCCATGACCCAGTCCATGAAGTCGTTGGGGTGCGCCTCGTAGCCGCCGAAGTCCTTGGCCTGGAGCAGCCTCATGCCCCCCGAGGCGCGCAGGATCTCGACGGTGCGGTCGGTGATCCGACCGAGCTCATCGCTCGGAGCGGCCTCCGCGCGCAGTTCCTCGGCGTGGTCGAGGATGTATCGGGTCGCCTCGTGCATGGTGAGGTCGCCCCCTCTCGTGGTGGTCGGTGGTGCGAGTCGATGTACTGGTTGTGCGGGCGTCCGTGAGCCACGTGGGCCGGTCCGGGCGTCCTCAGTCGGTCTTGGACCGGTCACGGACGACCTTGGCGAGCGTCACGGCGACGACGAGGCCGGCTCCGTAGAAGACGTTCTGGATCCAGCCCGAGAAGCCCAGCAGCTGCAGCCCGAAGATGCCGGTCGTGAGGAAGTAGATGGCGATGATCGTGCCGATCGGGTTGAACATGCCCGGCTGGACCACGGCGGTTCCGAGGAACACGGCGGCGAGCGCGGGGAGCAAGTACGTCGCGGAGGTCGAGGAGTCGAAGCCACCGACGGTGGCGACCATGATGACTCCGGCCAGGCCCGCGAGGAGGGACCCGGCGAGGTAGGCGCCCGCCCGGATCCGCTGGACGCGGATGCCGGCGAGGCGGGCGACCTCCGGGTTGGCTCCGACGAAGATCATGCTGCGCCCGAGGGGCGTCCAGCCAAGGATGTACGCGATGGCGACGGCCAACAGGATCCCGTAGTAGAACGAGATGGGCATGCCGAGGACCTCCTGCGTGGCGATCTTGCTCAGGGCCGGGCTGTTGACGGACACGATGTTGGACCCGGACACCATCTGGGCCAGCCCGATGAGCAGGGTGCCGGTGCCGAGCGTGACGACGAAGCTCGAGACGTCCATGACGACGACGAAGAACGCGTTGACGGCGCCGGCGAGCAGGCACACGCCGATGGCGACGAGGCAGGCGAGCCACACGTTCCAGCCGTGCACGCCCGCGAGGACCGGCACGAGGGTGGCGGCGATGCCCATCACGGACGCGATGGAGAGGTCGAACTCGCCGACGACGAGGGTGATCATCGCCGACATGGCGAGGAACACGAGGACCTGCTGGCTGCCGAAGATCGACGAGAACGCACCCCAGGACCCGAAGCGGGTCGGCATGAGGATGTAGTACACGAGCGCCATCGCCGCCCACACGAGGACGAGGGCGTACTTGCTCGTGATCGTGTGGAGCCACGCGGGCTCGAACTGGCTGCGCAGCGTGACGCGGCGCGGCCGCGGGGTCTGGTGCTCCGGCTCGCCGCTGTCACTGAGAATGCGCTCGGTCAGGCCGGTCTGCTCGCTCAGCCGCTCGGCAGAGCTCTTGGTCTGGCTGTCATTCATGGGTCTGTCCTCCCGCGGTCAGCGCGGACTCGGAGTAGATGGCGTGCAGGACCTCATCTGGGTCCTCGGTGCGGATCTCCCGCAGACTTCCTCCATGGCCCTGCACGAGGATCCGGTCACAGACCTCCGCGAGGTCGGAGGGCTCCATGCTCACGAGCAGGACTCCCACGCCGCGGCTGGCCGTGTCGGCGATGGCGCGCAGGATGTCGACTCGGGCGCCCACGTCGACCGCCTGGGTCGGCTCGTGGAGGACGAGGAGGTCGGGCTCGACGGACAGCCACTTGGCGAAGAGCACCTTCTGCTGGTTCCCGCCGGAGAGCTCCTTGATGAGCATGTGCGGGGAGCGGGTCCGGATCCCCAGCCCGCGGATGGATGATCGAGCCTGGTCGTCCTGCCACTTCCGGCCGACGTGCCACGCCCTGCCACGGCGGCGGATGCTCGGGATGGCGATGTTGTCGCGGATGCTCAGCTCCACGGCGAGCCCCTCGAGGATCCGCTTCTCGGGCACGAGGGCGGCGCCCAACGCCATGCACGTGGCCACGTCGGCACGGGCGAGGTCAACCGATCCGTTGGCCGTCGTCAGCGTGCCGGCCTGCGGCCGACGACCGCCCGTGACGAGCTGGGCGACCGACTCGAAGCCTGAGCCCGGCAGCCCCGTGAGTCCGACGACCTCGCCGCGCCCGACCTCGAAGGAGATGCCCTCGATCGCCTCGGCACGCAGGCCCTCGACTCGCGCCGCCAGGTCGGTCAGTCCTGAGCGGCGCTCGCCCCGGCCCACGGCCTCCACCGTCTTGCCGAGCATGTGACGAGCGAGGTCCTGCTCGGTCATTCCTTCGGTGGGCAGCCCGGCCGCAGCGACCGCCCCATCTCGGAGCACGGTGACGCGGTCCGCGAGCTGGAGCACCTCCTGCAGGTTGTGGCTCACCATGAGGATCGACGTCCCCTCGTCCACGACCTTGCGCAGCAGCCCGTGGAAGCGACTCAGCTCCTCGCGAGGCAGCGCTCGGGTCGCCTCGTCGAGGATGACCAGACCCTCGCCGGGACGTTGGTCACGCAGCGCCCGAGCGATGGCCACCTCGGCCCGACGCATGGCGTTGAGCGAGCCGACCGGGGTCCGGGGGTCCACCGGCACGTCGAGCCGATCGAGGACCCGCCGAGCGATGGCGTTCTGCGCCTCCCAGTCGATCTTCCGCGAGAGCCGGTGGTGGACGTAGCCGCCGATGCCGATGTTCTCCGAGACGGACAGGTGGTCGAGCAGGCCCAGGTCCTGGTGCACGACCGAGAAGCCCGCTTCCTGAGCCTCACTCCAGCGGACGGGCAGGTCGAGCACCTGCCCGTCCACGGAGACGGTCGCACCGGCGTCCGGGAGGTGGTAGCCCGTGAAGATCTTGACGAGCGTCGACTTGCCGGAGCCGTTCTGGCCGATGAGGGCGTGGATCTCACCTGGAGCGACCTCGAGGTCGACGTCTCGGAGGACCGTCGTCGAGCCGAACGTCTTCGAGACCTTCCTGGCCTCCAGCCTCATCGTCGGGGACATCTTTACTCAACACCCCAGGCGGTGAGGAACGACTTCTTGTAGTTGCCGCCGCCGAACCAGTCGTCGCTGAGGTAGCTCTCGTCGTCCAGGGTCAGCTCGCCGACGTTGGCCTTGGTGAAGGCCCGGGTCACGAACTCGTCGCCCTTCTCGACCTCCTGGCCGGCGAGGAGCTGAACCATCGCGTTGGCGAACTTCCACCCCTCGTACAGGACCGGGGTGCCGAGGTCGGAGGCCTGCTGGCCGTCCTTGACCCGCTGCAGTCCGGCGAGGTCCGAGCTCGACGAGTGGACCTTCACCTTGCCGGCCATCTTCGCGCTCTGGATGCCCTGGAGCACCGGCGGCACGAAGCTGTCGACGGGAACGATCACAGAGTTCGTGTCCGGGTTGGAGACGAGGGCGGCGCTGATGGAGGTGGCGAGCTTGTCGACATTCGCCGTCGTGAACTCGGTCTCCGCGATCCCGCAGCTCGGGCACAGCTCCTTGAACTTGGCGACGCCCTTGGCGCCGGCACCTGTGGTCGTCGTGGAGTCCATCAGCCTGACCCAGAGGACGTTCGTGTCCTCGCCGCCCTCGGCGACAGCGGCGTGCGACATCGCCTCATGCAGCGCGAAGACGCGAGCCGTGTTGTCGTAGAAGTCCAGGTTTGCGTCTGCCTGACGCCCACCCGAGGGCGCGACGCCACCGACGATGACCTTGATTCCCTTGGCGGCAAGGGCGTCGAAGGCTGGCCCGGCCATCTGGTAGTCGACGAAGGCGCTGATCACGCCGTCGACCTGCTCGTCGCCGGCGGCCTTGAGGCAGTCAGCGACGGCGGTGGGGTTGAACTTGCCGTCGCAGATCTTGACGTCGGCACCAGCGGCCGCGAGAGCCTCCGTGACCCCGACACCGACGCCGTGGATGACCGGGATCTGGTCACCGAGGGCGACGTAGGTGAACTTCTTGCCGGTGAGGTCGACCGGCTCGGCGATCTTGGTGACCTCGGGCCACTCGGGGGCCGCGGCCCAGCCAGCCATGGCGTCCTTCGCCTCCTGCACGCCGGCAGCGCTGCCGGCTGTTGCTGCAGGGTCGGCGGGGGTCTCCCGCTCGCCGGCGCCACAAGCGCCGATCAGGGAGATGGCGAGAGCGGTCGCGGCGAGCGCCCGTACGCGACGGGAGCGGGTGAGGGAACGAGACATGTGTGCGGCTCCTTTGCCGTGCTGTGTCCTGCCATTTCGGCGGCTCAGTCCGGTGCGGCTTGGTCGCCGCCTCGGTATGTAGTGATTGCTACAGGGAAGCAGACCTAGAGCCGTGAAGCAAGAGGTCCTGCATAGAATTTCGTGTAGTGATCGCTCTCGCGATCACACCAGGAGCCGGTCTCCCGCGCGTGCTCCGCGTAGTTGAGGCCGATCGCGATGACGGCCGCCACGGTTCACGAACCTCATGCGGTCACCCGCTCGGCGTCGTGCAGGATGCCTGGTGCTGTCGTTCGACCCGCCTCCGTGAGCTCGTGGCCCCAGAGGGAGGGTCGGTCGTTGGTCGAGGCGACCCACGTCAGGTCGTCCACGACGATCCCGCCGAAGCCGTACTCGATCTGGAAGGACGACGGCGTCAACATGTAGAACGAGGTCATCAGGTCGTTCGTGTGGCGCCCCAGCCCACGAAGCACCGGGGCGCCCGCTCGCTTGGCGAGGTCCAGCCCGGTGCCGACGTCGTCGAGGCTGTTGACCTCGAGCATGAGGTGGTTGAACCCGACCTTCCCCGGCACCTGCGCGACCGCCAGCGAGTGGTGTCGACCGTTGCAGTGGTAGAAGCGGACCTTCATGAGCTCCTCGTCCACCCGGTCGGACAGGGTGAAGCCGAGGATGTCCCCGTAGAAGGCATTCGCCTCGGCCAGGTCCGGGACGATCAGGACGACATGCCCGAGCCCGAAGTCATCAGCCACGAAGCCGGACAGTGGGCGGCCCGGCCAGAAGGTCCCGGGCCGGCGGTGCTGGCCCGAGACGAACTCGTGGCGCATGCCCCAGGGATCCGTCACCCAGGCCAGCTCGGCCACTCCCCGATCGCGACATTCGTCGACCGTCCCCGGTGTCACGTCGACGCCGGCGAGCCGCAGCCGTTCGAGATACGCAGCGAGCTCGGCCTCGTTGGTGAAGGCCCACCCGGTGTAGAGCAGCTCGTCCCGGTCGCCGGGGCGGATCGTGATGCGGTGGACCGCGTCGTCAACCCGCAGCCGCACTGCCCCGTCCCCACCCCGAGGCCCCAGTCCGCACCCGAGGACCTCGGTCCCGTAGGTCAGCCACTCCTCGTGGCGTGGAGAGGCGACACCGATGTAAGCGAGTTCCCTGATCATCGTTGATCCCTTCGCGTCGAAACCCCGCAAACTCATCTCTCTGTAGCGGTTGCAACAGAGGATGACCTAATGAGGGCAACGGTTTCAACCGCCGTCCACCGGCTGACCTTATGCTTGCCCTACCGAAGGCGACCTGCCTATCGTGTAGTGGTTGTTTCAGAGACGACTCACCCATCCGGCATGAGAGAGGTAGGGCCACATGCCCACCGTCAACAGCACCGACGTCACCCTGAACGACGTCACCTACCGCGTCCACGCGACCGGGGAGGCCAGCCCGACCGCGCTGCTCTTCCTGCACGGCTCTGGCCCGGGCGCCACGGGGACGTCGAACTGGAAGGCCGTCATCGAGGAGCTGGGCGACCGGTACTACTGCCTCGCGCCCGACATGATCGGCTTCGGCGACTCCGAGCACCCGGAGAACCCGCCGTCCGGCATGAAGGCCTTCAACCTGCTCCAGGCCGAGACGCTGTGGGAGCTGCTCGACAAGCTCGGCGTCGACAAGGTCCACCTCGTCGGGAACTCGATGGGCGGGATGATCTCCATCCGCATGGCCCTCGCCCAGCCGGAGCGCGTCGAGACGATGCTGCTCATGGGCTCGGGTGGCGCGCCGGACCTGCCGATCACCCCGGGCCTGCAGCACCTTCGCACGTTCTACGCGGACCCGACGCCGCAGTCGCTGCGCGCCCTGCTCGAGTCGTTCGTCTACGACATGAACACGCTGACGGGTGTCGTCGACCGCGTCGTCACCGAGCGGATGCCCTACGTCGAGCGGGCCGACGTCAAGCGGTCGCACGCGGCGATGTTCGACCCGAAGGCCGGCCCGCCGGCGTTCACGGACGAGGAGCTGACCTCACTGCCACACACGACGCTCTGCGTGCACGGCCGCGATGACATCATCGTGCCGGTCGAGTCGAGCACCTACCTCGCCAAGACGATGCCGAACGCGACGCTCCACATCATCCCGAAGTCGGGGCACTGGACCCAGATCGAGGCCCACGACACCTTCGTCTTTCTCCTCGAGAGCCTCATCGCAGGCAAGTTCTGAGCGGCCTACAAGAGCACCATGCCGTATGCCGCTGAGCTCGGTCCCATCCGCCGCTGACGTCAGGTGCGCGGACCCGCGGGTGGGCACCCGCCGAGCTCAGCGGCATACGGCATCGCCTTTGTCGTTTGACACAACGAAAGGGGGCCGGTGCTCGTGGAGCCACGAGCACCGGCCCTCTTTCGTTGTCGCTCAGTCGAGCACGGCGATCCGGGTGCCCTTGACGGCCCCGACCCAGATGCTGTCGCCGACCGGCGCCGCCACGGTCGGTGCCCGGAAGTCCGCCGGGTCGCCCGCGAAGAGCGTCCGCGCGGTCATGCGCTTCGGGTCGACGGCGAGCACCTCGAGGCCGGTGGGGCAGTTCGACAGGTCGTTCGCCTGGCAGGAGATGACGTTGGCCGGCGTGTAGTCCTGGCCCGTCACGAGCACCTCACCCTCGCGCGACAGGCGCAGGTTGTCCGGCATGAGGGGAACGGCGACGCTGGCCCGCCCGACGGCTGACGTCGCGGCTCCCTGGCTGCGGTCGAGCGGGATCCGGTGGATCTCACGTCCACCCCACTCGGCCACGAAGGCCGTCCTCCCGTCGCGGGTCACGATGACCCCGTTCGGCCCGGCGAGGTCCGAGTCCGGGACGACGCTCCAGCCCGACTCCGGCTCCCACCGCATGAGGTTGCCGCTGGGCTCGTCGCTGAAGATCTGGGAGAAGGGGTCGGACTTCGTCGGGTCGAAGAAGTTCGTCACGACGAGCCCGTCACCGCCGGGAAGCGGGGCGACGCCGTTGGCGAAGGTGCCGTGCGGCATGGTGACGCAGCCGGTCCAGGTGAGGTCGATGCCGTCACTCAGGTCGAGTCGGAAGACCTCGATTCCCTCACGCCCGCCGTGGTTGACGACGTAGAGGTCAAAGGCGCCGTCGGCCCGCTCCTCGAGGTTGATGCCGTGCGGCGACGCGATCGTGGGGTCGGGGGCGCCGGGGCACGACGGGTAGCGAGCCTGGTCCCAGACGACGGACCAGTCGCGGTTGGGCCAGATCTCGGCCACGGCCTCCGTGGCGGAGTCCACGGCGTAGAGGTGGCCGACGCTGCTCGTGGAGAGCGGGTCGTCCGACAGGCCGCTGACGATGACGACGCCCGAGCCCGGGACCTCGACGATGTCCTCAGGACTCGTGGGGCCGTCCACGAAGCCCTGCAGGGTGACGGGCGCGGTTGGCTCCTTGGGCGCGGCGGCTGCCGTCGTGGCCGCCGCGGTGGCCGTGGCAAGGGCGAGGCCGAGGGTGGCGCCCGCGGCGAGCCAGCGGCGAGGAGATGGCGAAAGGGGCATGAAGAGTGAACCTCCGGGGTGCGTCGGTGGACCCCGCCACGGACGTGGCGACCATCGACGCGGGTGCGCTGATGGTCGCCAACCGTAGTTCTTCTATGGAGTAGCCGCTACAGATGTAGATGGAAGTCTCGGATTCCGGTCTGTAGTGGTTGCATCATCGCGGCGACTGCTGGCTCTAGGCGGTTCGGCCCTCCGGAGCGGTGAGGTCGAGCGCGATGTCGACGATCATGTCCTCCTGGCCGCCGACGAGGTTTCGCCGGCCGACCTCGAGCAGGATCGTGCGCACGTCGATGCCGTAGCGCCGAGACGCGGCCTCGGCGTGGCGGAGGAAGCTCGAGTAGACGCCGGCGTAGCCGAGGGTGAGGGTCTCGCGGTCGACCTGGACGGGCCGGTCCTGCAGCGGCCGGACGATGTCGTCCGCGGCGTCCTGCAGGGCGAAGAGGTCGCAGCGGTGCTTCCACTCGTTGAGGTTGGCCACGGCGACGAAGGGCTCGATCGGGCAGTTGCCGGCGCCCGCGCCGTGGCCCGCCAGGGACGCGTCGACCCTCCTCACGCCCTCCTCGACGGCGACGACCGAGTTGGCGACGGCGAGGGAGAGGTTCTGGTGGGCGTGGACGCCGATCTGCGTGCCAGGATCGAGGATGTCGCGGTAGGCGCGGACCCGCTCGCGGACGCCGTCCATGGTCAGTCGCCCGCCGGAGTCGGTGACGTAGACGCAGTGCGCGCCGTAGGACTCCATCAGCTTGGCCTGGGCGGCAAGGCCCTTGGCGGTGTTCAGGTGGCTCATCATGAGGAAGCCGGAGACGTCCATGCCGAGCTCGCGCGCCTTGCTGATGTGCTGCGCCGCGACGTCGGCCTCGGTGCAGTGGGTGGCGACACGGACCGAGCGGACGCCGAGCGAGTAGGCGTCCTCCAGGTCGGTGATGGTGCCGATGCCGGGCAGGAGCAGGGTGGTGAGCGTTGCCTGCCTGATGTTCTCCGCGGCTGCCTCGATCCACGCCCAGTCGGAGTGCGAGCCGGGCCCGTAGTTGAGGCTGCCGCCGGCGAGGCCGTCGCCGTGCGCGACCTCGATGGCGTCGACACCGGCCGCGTCCAATGCGGCGACGATCCGGCCGACGTCCTTGGGGCTGATCCGGTGCCGGACCGCGTGCATCCCGTCACGGAGGGTGACGTCCTGGATGTAGAGGACCGGGGCCTCGGTGCTGTCGTGTTCGGTGGCTGCGGTGTTCATGCCGTCACCTCTTCCTTGGTACGGCTGGCGGATCGTTCGGCGATCGTCTCGGCGACGCGCAGCGCGGCGGACGTCATGATGTCGAGGTTTCCGGCGTAGGCGGGCAGGTACATCGCTGCGCCCTCGACCTCGAGGAAGACGGTGACCCTCGTGGTCACGCGCGGGCTGCCCTTGGGCAGCAGGGTGTGCACCGGCTCGTCGTCCGGGATCGCGGTGAACTGGACCTGCTGCTTGAGCCGGTATCCCGGGACGTACTGCTGGACCTTGGCCACCATGGCCTCGATCGAGGCGCGGATCGCGTCCTGCGTGCTCCTGTCCGCGTCGCCAATGAGGGCGAGGACGGTGTCGCGCATGATGAGTGGTGGCTCGGCCGGGTTGAGGATGATGATCGCCTTGCCTCGTTGGGCGCCGCCGACCTTCTCGATCCCGGCGGTGGTGGTCTCGGTGAACTCGTCGATGTTCGCGCGGGTGCCCGGGCCGGCGGACTTGGACGCGATCGAGGCGACGATCTCGGCGTAGGGGACGGGAGTCACCCGGGAGATCGCGGCGACGATCGGGATGGTGGCCTGGCCACCGCAGGTCACCATGTTCACGTTGGTGACCTCCCGGGCGTCGTCCTCGAGGAGTCGCTCGAGGTTGACCGGCGGAATGACGTAGGGACCGATGGCGGCGGGCGTGAGGTCGACGAGCTTCTTGCCGTAGGCGGCCAGCTTGGCTGCATTGGCCACGTGGGCCTTCGCGGAGGTTGCATCGAAGACGATGTCGATCTCGTCGAACCCGTCCATCGCGATGAGCCCGTCGACGCCCTCATGCGTGGTCGGGATGCCCAGGCTCGCGGCACGGCGCAGGCCGTCCGAGCTCGGGTCGATGCCGACCATGGCAGCCATCTCAAGGGTGGTGGACAGGCGGATCACCTTGAACATGAGGTCGGTGCCGATGTTGCCGGGGCCGATGATGGCCACCTTCGTCTTCTTCATCGTTGGTCCTTCTGGGGGGAGCTGCGGGTTGGCGAGCTGCGGGTTGGGGAACTGGTGGTTGGGGAGCCGGTGGTTGCGGGCGGGTCGGACCCGAAGCGCACGCTCACGGTGCCGAGCGACGAGATCTCCGCGCGCACTGTCGAACCCGGGGTCACGGAGTGCATCGGGCCCAGGGCTCCGGACAGGACCACCTGGCCGGCTCGCAGCGGGTCACCGACCTGCTGGGCGGTCCGAGCCAGCCAGAGCAGCGCGTTGAGCGGATCGTCGAGGCACGCAGCGCCGGTGCCCTCGGAGACGAGTAGGTCGTCCGCGTACATCGTCATCGTGACGGCGGCCGGCTGGAACTGCTCGAGCGACACGCGCTGGTCCCCGAGCACGAACAGCCCGCTCGAGCCGTTGTCGGCGATGGTGTCGGTGATCCGGATGTCCCAGCCGGCGACCCGGCTGTCGACGATCTCGATCGCCGCGACGGCGTGGTCCACGGCCGCGCGGACGCTGTCAATGCTGAGGTCTGGGCCATCGAGGTCGGCGCCCAGGACGAAGGCAACCTCCGCCTCCGCCCGCGGCTGGAGCAGCGTTCCGGCCGGCACAGCGGAGATGCCGGAGACGTCCATGTCGTCGAAGAGGACACCGAAGTCGGGCTGGTCCACCCCGAGCTGCGCCTGGACGGCGGGCGAGGTCAAACCGATCTTGCGGCCCACGACCCGAGCTCCTGCGGCAGACCGCCGGTCGGCGAGACGACGCTGGACGGCGTAGGCCGCATCGAGATCGGCCTCCCCGAGGAGGCCGCGGACCGGAGCGCACGGTGTGCCGGTCCGTGAGGCGCGCTCCAGGCGCTCAGCGGCCTGCAGCACCGGGCTGGCGGCTGGCGTGTCGATGTCGGTGTCGGTGTCGGTGTCGGTGTCGGTGTCGATGTCGGTGGCTGCGTCGATCGTCGGCTCTGACGAGATGGGCATGGGACCTCCTGGTTGGCTGTCCCCAGAGTGCGGGTGGTGGCGCTTCCGGTCCTATCGGGAGGGTCCACTCAGCGGAACGTCATTCCCGGACGGTCCAGGATCGGGCGCACGCATCGAGGAACGTCGCGCCACCGTGGCCGCGACTCCGGCGGCAGCGGCCCGCACGGCCACGGCGTGCTTCTCCGGCTGGAACCGGGTCACCGGACCGGTGACGCTGATCGCCGCGAGCGGCTGGTCGTGCGCGTCGAGCACCGGCGCGGCAATGCAGACGATGCCGACCGCCGACTCCTCGTACTCGTACGCGACGCCCTCCTCCAGGACGCGGTCCAGCTGGCGTCGCAGTAGACCGGGAGCCGTGATCGTTCGCGGGGTCCTGCGGGTCAGGCCGGAGGAAACCACGTCGGCGAGGAGCTGGGGTGGTGAGTGCGCCAGGAGTGACTTGCCGATTGCCGTGCAGTACAGGGGCATTCGCCCGCCGATGCGCGACGGCGTCGTCGCTTGGCGGTGCCCGCCGATCTTCGCGACGTAGACGACCTCCTGGCCCTCGAGCACGCCGAGGTGGACGGTCTCGCGCGTTCGCTCACGCAGGTCCTCCATGAAGGGCGTGGCCACCTCGAGCAGCCGGCGCTCGACCGAGGCGCGCATCCCCAGCTCGAAGACGAGGCCGCTGAGGCGGTACCCGTGATCCGTTCGATCCAGCAGCCTTGCGCGCACCAGGTCCCCGACGACGCGGTGCAGCGTGCCCTTCGCCAGACCGGTCCGTCGACCCAGCTCGGCCAACGAGAGGCCACTGTCGTTGGCCGAGAACGCGAAGAGCACGGCGACGACCTTGCCCAGCACCGTGTCGGTGGCGACGGTCGGTGCCACCTGTCGCACGTTCCGGTCCGGCGTCGGCATGGTCACACGCAACCCGACCCGGAGAAACCCGTCAACCGCGCCAGTGC
>NZ_DATEEY010000099.1:0-2223 GCF_035280925.1 Intrasporangium sp.
GCCCCGGCTCCTCCCGCAGCACGCCGATCACGTCCCGCAGCTCCTCCAGCGCTTGATGGGCCGTCACCCGCAACAGCGCTGCGCTCTCCCGCACCTGGGCGGGAGGCAGGTCGAGTGCGACCTCGAGCGCCCCGGCGTGCAGCGCCACCAGGGAGATGCGGTGGGCGAGCACGTCGTGCATCTCCCGTGCGATGCGGGTTCGCTCGGCCAGGCGCGCACGTTCGGCGCGGAGGAGCTGGTCCGCCTCGGCCCGTTGGGCACGGTCGAGCAGGGTGGAGAGGAGCTGACGCCGGGCGCGGACGAACATGCCCCATGCGGTTGCGGCGGCGGCAAGCGCCGTCGTCGGCAGCATCACCGACCAGGTATTGGTCCGCCCGAGCCAGATCGAGCACACCACAGCGGACGGAACGAACAGAGCGGCGACGAGCAGGGCGGGCCGGACATGGCGGTGCACAGCCAGCGAGGACAGTGCGAACAGGCCGGCCACCGTGCCAGACGTCGAGAATGCGCCCAACAGTGCGCAAACCAGCGCCACACCGAACGGCCAGCGCCGCCGCCACCACAGTGAGATGCAGCAAAGAGCTCCGAACGCGGCGTCGATGGCCACCCGCCCCGAGGTCATCCGATTGGCGGCATCATCCACGGTGACGCTCAGGATGAGAGCGCCGAGAGCGGCGGCGATGACGAAGGCACCGGCGTCGACGGACCAGTCGCGCCGTGTCCTGGGCGCCACCTTGTCGGGATGAGCCGAGTCGCTCGGTGCCAGCAGCGCCGTGGGAGCGGTCTGGGCCCACCACCTGCGTAACCAGGACATGACCCGAGCGTAGGGCTCTGGTCGCGCGTGCAACATCGACGAAAGTCGACATTGCAACCAACGAAAGGCGAGACGTCGGGAGCGGACGGCGTCCCTTCGGACATCGGATCGTGGCCGTCCGCCCGATGCGCCGGCGCACCGGGCGGTTCAGGCTGGCCACATGATCACTACAACGGCTCTCACCAGGAGCTACAAGAAGGTTCCGGTCGTCCGCGACGTCTCGTTGCGCTGCGAACCCGGGACCATCACCGGTTTCCTCGGGGCCAACGGCGCCGGGAAGTCCACCACGCTGAAGATGATCGTCGGGCTGGTGCGACCCGATCGCGGCACGGCGACCATCGACGGCCGACCGTTCGGCGAGCTGCCCAACCCGACGCGCGTGGTCGGGACGCTGCTCGACGCGTCAGCGATGCATCCCGGGCGCAGTGGCCGGGCGACGCTCACGATCGCAGCGCGGCTGACAGGCGTTCACACGAGACGGGTCGAGCACCTGTTGGACCTCGTCGGGATCGCCGATGCGGCGGAGAAGCGGGTGGGGACCTACTCGCTTGGCATGCGCCAACGCCTCGGCGTCGCCCAGGCGCTCGTCGGTGAACCGCGGGCGCTGATCCTCGATGAACCGGCGAACGGGCTCGATCCCGAAGGCATCGCCTGGATGCGAACGCTCCTCCGCGACTTCGCCGACCATGGCGGCACGGTGCTGTTGTCGAGTCACCTGCTCCACGAGGTGCAGGCCACCGCCGATCATCTTGTCGTCATCTCAGGCGGTGCCGTGGTAGCCGCCGGTCGGCTGGACGATCTGCTTGCCAGCTCCACGATCCTCGTGCGCAGCCCCGACCCCGGTGCACTCGCCGCGGCGCTCCAGGTTGCGCGGATCGACTACGTCGCCGGGCCGGGAGATGTGCTCACCGTGGACGTCTCCGGAGGTCGGGTCACGACCGAGGTGGTGGCGGGGGTCGCCCGCGACCACCAGGTGCTGCTCACCGAGTTGCGTCAGTCCGAGCCAAACGGGCTGGAACAGCTGTTCTTCTCACTCACCGCCGCCCATGCGGCTCCGCCCCAGGAGGCTGCAGCATGACCACCTCACTCTCCGTAGCAACACTCGGCATCGACGCGGCACCGTCGGCCCCAGGACCTATCCCGTTCTCACGGCTTGTCCGGGTCGAGTGGGCCAAGGCCACCGATACCCGCGCTGCCCGCTGGCTCCTCGCTCTCGTAGCCCTGTCGACCGCTGGGATGATGCTGCTGCCGGTCCTCGCCCCAACGACCTTCGATCAGACCTACGCGAGCTACCTCCGCGTTGCCGCTCTCGGGCTGACGATCCTCCTGCCTGTGGTGGCGATCCTGATGCTCACCGGCGAATGGAGCCAACGCAGCGTCATGACCACGTTCACCCAGGAACCGCGACG
>NZ_DATEEY010000100.1:0-2389 GCF_035280925.1 Intrasporangium sp.
GAGCTGTCCGTCAGCGGCGGCTGAGGCCCGGCCATCCCCTGACATCCCCTGACATCCCCTGACCGATCGAGTGAACAGCTTCTGCCCCAAAAGCTGTTCACTCGATCAGGGGCGGCGCTGCTGTCGGCGCCGGGTGGCAGGATCGACGGCATGCGACATGGCGGAACCGAGGAGCGGCCGGCGGTCTTCTTCGACGACGCCGACGACTTCAGGGCCTGGCTCGAGGCGAACCATGACACCGCCAGCGAGCTCTGGATGGGCCTCAACAAGCGGCACGTCGAGCCGCGCGGCCTGCGATGGGAGGAGGCGGTGCGCGAGGCCCTGTGCTTCGGCTGGATCGACTCGCTGTCCCAGGGCATCGACGAGGACACCAGGCGGCAACGATGGACCCCGCGCAAGCCCACGAGCAACTGGAGCGCGATCAACATCAATTCGGTGGAGGAGCTGACTGCGGCGGGACGCATGCACCCCGCTGGACTCGAGGCCTTCTCCCGGCGGCGCGACGACCGTTCCGGCATCTACTCCTACGAGAAGGAGGCGGGAGTGTTCCCGCCGGTCTACGAGGCACAGCTGCGCTCGGACCCGGTCGCCTCCGCCTTCTGGGACGGGGCGACCGCGTCCTACCGCAGGACCGCCGTCAGCTGGGTGCTCACGGCCAAGCAGGAAGCGACACGCGACCGTCGCATGGCCGAGCTCGTCGATGACTGTGCCAACTGTCGACTCATCAAGCCGCAGCGCTACGGGACCGAGCCGACGTGGGTGGCCAGGCTCCGCTCGGAACTGAGCTGAGCGGCATACGGCATGCGGGTGGTTCTATCGCTTGTTTCGCGGCGGAACGATCTCCGTGTGCGCGTCCTTCTGGGTCTTGGCGTGCTTGTCGGCGCGCTTCTCCTTGAGCGACTTCGCCTTCTGGGTCATGTGCGATCGGGGGGACTTGTCAGCCATGCCCTGCTCCTCAGGTCGGAGGCCGAGCGGCCTCAAAGCCAGTATGCCCCGGTGCATGCAACCTTTGCGGGTGTTGGCGGCGTACGAGGGATGACAGCGGCGGCGGGATGACGGGGGAGACATGCGGACCAGGGGGGACAGCCGGCGGGACGACGAGTTCACGGCCTTCGTCAGGGGGCACTCGGACCGGTTGCACCGCTACGGGTATGTGCTGACGGGCAGCGCCGCGGAGGCCGAGGAGCTGGTGCAGGAGACGCTCGTCAAGGTGTACCTCGCCTGGGAGCGGATCTGTCAGGAGGGGTCGCCGCTGGGATACACCCGAGCGGCGATGGCTCGCACCCACGTCTCGCGGTGGCGGTCGTGGCGCCGCCGGACCGCACTGGAGGACCGGGTCGTCCTCGACCGCAGTTCCGCCACGACGTCCTGGGAGACGGAGGCCACCGAGCGCGACGCCATGTGGCGCGCGCTGGCCACCCTGCCGCCACGGCAACGGGCCGTGGTGGTGCTGCGCTACTACGAGGACCTGACCGAACGAGACAGCGCCGAGGCGCTCGGATGCGCCATCGGCACCGTCAAGAGCCAGCTGTCCCGTGCCCTGTCCACGCTCCGCGGCCAAGGCGCCGGCGCCCACCTGCTCGTCTCGGAGGAGGCACGATGAACGACTCGAACACTCGGATTCTCGAGGAGACGCTGCACGAGCGCGCTGGGTCCCTGCCGCTACCGGTGCCTGCCGGGGTCGAGCTCATCGACCGCGCAGGACGTCAGCGCCGTCGACGTGCGGCGTTGGGCACGGTCGGGGGCGTCGCGGCGACGGCGGCTGCCGCGCTCATCGCGGTGCTCGCCATGCCGTCCACCGCGCCGGACCGTCCCGGTGGACCCGCCTCCTCGCAGGGCGGCCCGAGCCCGTCGGTGTCGGAGTCACGGGTCGGACAGCAGCCGCTCAGCATCGACGACGTCGCTCGAGTCAACGCCGTCCACGCCTGGGCGACTGCGTTGCCGCCCGGGCCGGCCGTCCAGCGCGACCGCGGCTACGACGCCTGGCGAGAGGACGGGCACATCGTTCTCCAGATTGGCGATCGCCACGTCGTGCTGGGTGATGACGTGCAGCTGCTGTCCCGCCCGACCAAGGTCGCCGACGGGTGGCTCTTCGCCGCCCACGATGGCACGTCGCTGCCGGCCACGCGCGTCCTGCACGTGCGCACCGACCTCGAGATGACAGTCGTCGCTGAGGGAGAGGACGTCCGGCAGGTCGTGGCCGCTCCGGGAGGACGGGGCTTCGCGGTCGTCACTGGCGGCGCGAGTCCCGACGAGGTCGGCCAAGGGGCGGTGACCTTCTTTTCCCGGGACGGCCGTCAGGAGAGGCGTGTCGAGCTGCCTGGCTGGCAGGAGCCGCTGATCGCGACGTGGGACGGCGACGTCGTCACCTTCCCGGCCCCGGGCGGCC
>NZ_DATEEY010000101.1:0-9341 GCF_035280925.1 Intrasporangium sp.
GACCGCCTCGAAGATCGGCCGCTCTCGCTCGGGGCCCGTCGAGAAGTACTCGTCGAGGGTCATCGCCGGCGCGCACTCGTGCGACTGGCCCCGACGGCGGAACCGCCGCCGGCAGTCGGGACACGTCCACGCGGGCACCGCTCGATCTTGGCTCACGGACGCGGCGCCAGCCGGCGGCGAGGGCCGACGACAGTCCCGCCCGGCCGGCGAGCCCGACGCCGCCCCGATCGAGTCCCCTGGTCGACAGCCGCCGGGCTCTGACGGGCGCGGGCCGCGCCGGCCGGTTGTGGGGAAAACGAGAATGTGTTCTACTGCCGCGCATGCCACAGGGGGGACCGGGTGAGCACCTGCTCACCGAGCGCGACGGGCACGTCCTGGTCGTCACGATGAACCGGCCCGAGCGGCGGAACGCGTTGTCGCTCGAGATGATGGAGGGCATGTCGGCGGCCTGGGACGAGGCCAACGCCGACCCCGACATCCGGGTCGTGGTGCTCACCGGCGCAGGCGGCGCGTTCTGCGCGGGCGCCGACCTCGAGGCCATGACTGAGCTGGCCCCCGGCGACGCCTTCGCCGCGGGCGACGACGACGGCGACACGACCATCGCCGACATCGCCGACGGCGTCATCAAGCCCCTGCTGAAGGGGTTCCTGCTCGACAAGCCGCTGATCGCCGCGGTCGAGGGCGCGGCCGTCGCCGGCGGCACCGAGATCCTGCAGGCCACCGACATCCGCATCGCCGGCGAGAGCGCCCGGTTCGGCGTGTCCGAGGTGCGCTGGGGGCTGTACCCGCTCGGCGGGTCGGTCGTGCGGCTGCGCCGGCAGATCCCCTACACGCTGGCGGCCGACATCCTGCTGACCGGCCGCCACCTCACGGCCACCGAGGCCCAGCGCATCGGCCTCATCGGCGAGGTCGTGCCGGACGGCACGGCCGTCGACCGCGCCCGCGAGGTGGCGGCGGCCATCGCCGCCAACGGGCCGGTCGCGGTGCAGGCGGTGCTGCGGGCCCTGCGGGCCACCGAGGGCGTGAGCGAGCGCGAGGCCATGCGCATCGACTCGACCATCGGCATGGAGGTGTTCGCCAGCGACGACGCCCGCGAGGGGCCGCTGGCGTTCATGGAGAAGCGCACGCCCCAGTTCAGCGGCAAGTAGCGAGCGCCGCCGGCCCGTCGCGGGCAAGGTGGAGTACGGACCGACGGAGCAGAGGAGCCACACGTGGACGTCGACGAGATCGACCTGCTGGACCGCGACCGGTTCACCGAGGGCATCCCCCACGAGTGGTTCACGTGGCTGCGCGCCAACGCACCCGTCTTCCACCACGACGAGCCCGGCGGCGACGGGTTCTGGGTCGTCACCCGCTACGCCGACATCGTGGCCGCCAACCGCGACGCAGCGTCGTTCTCGTCGGCCCAGGAGCGGGGCGGCGTGGTCACGCTCGAGGGGCCGGTGGCGCCCATCGAGGGCCAGGAGATGGCCGGCGAGATGATGCTGTTCATGGATCCGCCGCGCCACACCCGCTACCGCAAGCTGGTCAACCGCGGCTTCACCCCGCGCATGATCGCCGCCCTCGAGGAGCACCTCCGCGACCTCACGGTCCGCATCGTCGAGGACGCGATCGCGAAGCGCGACTGCGACTTCGTGGTCGACGTGGCCGCCGAGCTGCCCCTCGAGGTCATCGCCGAGCTGCTCGGCGTCCCCAGCGAGGACCGGTTCAAGTTGTTCGACTGGTCGAACCGGATGATCGGCTCCGACGATCCCGAGTACAAGGTCAGCGACGAGCACGTCACCAACGCCCAGATCGAGATGTTCATGTACGCCCAGGCGCTGGCCGAGAAGCGCCGGGCCGACCCGCAGCCCGACATCGTCACCACGCTGCTCAACGCCGAGGTCGACGGCGACACGTTGACCGAGATGGACTTCAACCTCTTCTTCATGCTGCTGTCGGTGGCGGGCAACGAGACGACCCGCAACGCCATCGCCCACGGCATGAACG
Organism: Intrasporangium sp.; assembly: GCF_035280925.1. Taxonomy (GTDB): domain Bacteria; phylum Actinomycetota; class Actinomycetes; order Actinomycetales; family Dermatophilaceae; genus Intrasporangium. The sequence continues at coordinate 1,990 of NZ_DATEEY010000101.1, forward strand.
CCTTCCTCGAGCATCCCGACCAGTGGGAGCTGCTCGTGTCCGACCCGGCGGCGCACATCGACACCGCGGTCGAGGAGATCCTGCGCTGGGCCTCGCCGGTCATGTTCTTCCGGCGCAACTGCGCCCGCGACATCGAGCTCGGCGGCCAGCTGATCCGCGAGGGCGAGAAGATCAGCCTCTGGTACATCTCGGGCAACCGCGACGAGTCGGTGTGGGACGAGCCGTTCCGGTTCGACATCACGCGCGACCCCAACCCCCACATCGCCTTCGGGGGCGGTGGGCCGCACTTCTGCCTCGGGGCGCAGCTCGCCCGGCTCGAGATCAAGCTGCTGTTCGCCGAGTTGGCGGCCCGCGTGCCCCGCCTCGAGTCGCGGGGCGAGCCCGACCGGCTGCGGTCGAACTTCATCGGGGGCATCAAGCACCTGCCGGTGCGGCTAGCGGCCGATTTCCCTGGTCGGGTCACCTTCGAGCGCTGAGCCAGCGGAGACCCCTGAAACACCTGTGACACGGGAGCCTCGGCGAACGTCGCCTCGACCACCCGACGGGTCCGCTCGTGGTCGGCCGGCAGCAGGTGCGCGTATGTGCTCAACAGCACCCCTGGGGTATGACCTAGGTACTCGGCGGCCGCGGCCACCGACACCCCGCCTGACAACAGCGTCGAGGCGAAGGTGTGGCGGCTCTCACCCACACCAGTGTGCTCCGCGACGGTCACCCCGTACCTTTCAGCGATGGTCGAGCGATTGCGTGTTGTGACGCCTGTCGGACGATCGCGAGCCCGTGCAGCAGTGGTTTGCCGTCGGCAAGTGGGGGTAAGCGAGCGCCCGGCCGCAGCATCGGTCGAATTGACTGTCCGGTGACCGCGGGCATGTAAGTAGCAGCTAGAGCTGGGGCCTGGGAAGCGTTGCAAGCGGCACTGGGTGCGTCCCGAGCCGGTCAAGTGGGTCTAGGTGGAGCGGAACTTCGGGGCAGCGAGGCTGCCGGAAAAGGGAGCAGAGACCGTGAGTCGACTAGTCAGCCGTCGTCGGCGGGCCGTTGCGGGCCTGGCCAGCATGTTTGCGGGGGCGGCCTGCCTTGTGATGACCATCCCGGGGCAGGCGAGTGCTGACCCAGCGGGGAACAACGGCACCGTCAAGGTCGACGGCGTCGCCTTCGACGATCATCCCGACAATGAGCCGCATGTCGGCTGCGTGTTCCAGGTCGACTGGTACGGCTTCGACGAGGGCGAGGACCTGTTCTCACATGTGACGTTCGAGGTGCATCCGCCGACGGGCAAGCCGGCGATCCTCCTCGAGGACGATGTGTTCATCGGTGAGGACGACAACAGTGGCGGGGGGTCCGAGGCCGGGCTCGACGCGTCGGAGACCTACGACCTGACCACCGTGCTGCAGGGGTTCGAGCCGCACCCCCAGCAGGGCTGGCACGTGAAGCTGACCGTCAACAACGACGGCTCGCAGGGCGCCGACGTGAAGCACAAGGTGTTCTGGGTGTCAGGCTGCGAGACGCCGCCCACGACGACGACCTCGACCTCGACGACCTCGACCTCGACGACGTCTACCACGGAGAAGCCGACGACGACATCGACGACTGAGGCCCCGACGACGACGTCTACCACGGAGAAGCCGACGACCACGTCGACGACTGAGGCTCCCACGACGTCGAGCACCGAGGCTCCGACGACGTCGAGTACCGAGGCTCCCACGACGTCGAGTACCGAGGCTCCGACGACGTCGAGCACCGAGGCGACCAGCACTACTGTCGTCGCACCGTCCAGCACGACGACGTCCGTGGCGGTGTCGCCCGTTGGCGAGCTTCCGAAGACTGGTGGTGGTAGCCAGGCGCTTCTCATCGCGGCCGGAGTCGCCCTGCTGCTAGGTGGAGGGGCGCTGCTGGGCAGCGCGAAGCTCGGGCAGAAGCGGCTCGCCTAGCGGCTGATCGAGCCGAAATGACCGGTGGCCGGGGATTCGTCCCCGGCCACCGCTTCGTTTTCGGCCTCTGCCCGGCATGGCAGCCGACGTCGTCGACTCGCCCTCAGCAACCCACGTCGGCTACCCGAGTGATCCGACAAGCCGTGAACCGCTGAGCCGCGGCACGAGCGACTACCAACTCGAAGGCGTCCATGACTGTCGCCACTGCTGATGAGGCGGGCACAGCATGGCGGGACGATGGGCGACGCATCCTTCACCCACGTCATGCTCGCCGCGAGGGGCCCTCGCCTGTCGGACCGTCAGCGCAGAACGCCGTCGCCCCAGTAGAACGCCACCCACGCCTGCACGCCGTTGCGCCACTCAAGTGCGACCTGGGCGACGGGCAGGTCACCCGTCGTACCCCGTCGACATGTCGTGCTCTTCGAGCCTCCACGGGACCGTCGAATCGACCCACCGTGGCGCCACAGGGAAACGTACGTTCGCTTACTCGTAAGCAGGGGTGTTTGTCGAAGCCAGCAGACTCACCTTGCGCCAGGTGAACTGGCGCACGTAGTCGAAGGTCGACTTGGACACGCCGTGCCGGAAGGGGGTTGGCCCAGCCCCGCAGCACCGGGGCCAGCCGGTAGCACAGGACTTCGAGCAGTTGATTCGTCGCCCCTCCGGTCATGGTGTGGCGAGACCAGTCAACGAAAGTCGCGGCGGACACGCGGACGGGTAGAAGGTTGGACGACCCAAGAAGCTCACAGTAAGCGCAACCTTCTCACTGAGTGTGGCGATTACGAGAACGTGTCGTCCACCGGTTCCCCCCGGGTCACCGTGGGGATGCCCGTCTTCAACGGCGAGCGTCATCTCGCGGCCGCCATCGAGTCGATTCTCGGTCAGACCTGCCAGGACCTCGAGCTCGTCGTGTCGGACAACGCGTCGAGCGACGCCACCCCCGAGATCTGCCAGGACTATGCGGATGCCGATCCACGGGTGCGCTACACGCGGCTGGACAGAAACGTCGGTGCCCGCATGAACTTCGAGATCGTGCTCTCCCGGGCCCGGGGCGAGTGGTTCAAGTGGAGCGCCCACGACGACCTGATCCGGCCTGAGTTCCTCGCCGGATGCCTCGCTCGCCTCGACCACGATCGTGGTGCGGTGCTCTGCGCGACGGACATCGAGGTGATCGACGACCGAGGCGAGCAGCTGGGCGAGACACTCCAGCCCATCACCATCGACGGCCGGACGCCCCACGAGCGCCTCCGCCAGTTCTTCGCGCACCCCAAGGTCCACCAGACGATCTTCGGCGTCATCCGGCGCTCGGTGCTCGACTCGACGGACCTGCTCGGTCCGTGGTTCGGGTCAGACCGCGAGCTGCTGATGGAGCTGGCCCTGCGGGGCCGGTTTCATCGAGTCGACCAGCTGCTGTTCCTCCACCGGGAGCACCCGGGACGATCCGACCACGTCCCGTCGAAGGTCGCCTACTACACACCCGAGCGGGGCGATCGGCCTGTCGCCCAGCACTGGCGCCACCTCGGTAGGGCCGCCCGCGCGCTCCTGTCGGCGCCCATGCCTGCTGCGGAGCGCGCCCGGTGCCTCGCTGAGTACGGCCGCAGGGGCCGCACCCTGGTCGGGCGCTGGGCGCCGACGATGTGCCGGGAGGCCGCAACATCAGTGCGCACCATGAGCGGGTTCCGAGTCCGCCGCTAGCTGATCGGGGGCTTCGGACTGAGGGGATGTGACGGTGGGGGCTCGAGATCGGTGGATTCCGGGCGCCTCGCGGCCGATGGTGGCCAGGGCGGGAGCAGGCCGGTCCGGGTTCATCCGTGGTGATCTCGCCGTGGACCCGCGGATCGCCAACCGGCGTGCCCCTGAAGGAGGTTGGGGCGATGACGTGGCCCGCGGGCCCGATACAGGCCCCGCTCCCCGCGACGGAGGCGGCCACCGCCAGCCGCTTGCCGGGGACGGTGAGTGCCGGCCCTCCCACCCGCCTGAGGAGGGCCCGGTACCCACCGTTTCCAGAGCCCCCACCAGACCGGGCCCATTCACAGACCCTTGGCTGCTCGCCCTCCTCGCGTAGGCCCATTGCGACGCGCGGCGTACCCCTCGAGAGGGTTGGGGCGATTGCTCTTCATGTGCCACGGGCCTGGCTCCCTCGCAGCGTCGCGGCTACCCCCAGATCGTCGTTGTCGGCCTCGGCCGGGTCACAGCACGCTAGGGCCCCGGACCCGAGGTGCTGGCACCACGGGTTCCGATGCACCTAGGGGGTGGCGATGGTTGATCCAGCTTCGACCTGGTGGTTCAGCGCCGACCGAAGGTGGCACAAGGGACAACCCCCACAGGGCTGGTGCCAGGGCCCGGACCGCCGCTGGCACCCGGCCACCGATGCCCCGCTCCCAGCCCCGAACACCCCCGCCGCGCCGCCCGCGGCAGTGGAACCTCCCGAACCCCCGGCCGCACCGCGCACGGCAGTGGACCCTGCCGAACCAGCGGCAAGCGATGGCCCCTCCGACACAGTCCCCAGCTACGCACAAGGCGCGCGCCACCTGCAGCGATCCCCCCGACGGTTCTGGAACCGCCGCCACAGCAAGTGACTGAACCGCCGATGTCGGCGACGGCTGAAATGGCAGCCTGCAAACTGGCAACAAACTCCTCGACCGCCTCCGGGCCGCTTGCCAGCGTGAGCGTCGGTCGGTCTGCCATCTCGAGCTCCCTTGTTGTCGATCTGGACCGACGTTAGGAATCGCCGGTTGAGCGGCACGCCTGCCGGCCAGGACCGCACCGCACGTGCGCGACCGTGGGGTGGGTGAAGGGCGCCCAACGACGAAGCACTCCCCGAACTTCTCTCCCATGTTGACACCCGGCTGACCTGCGCCGGACGGAAGCGGCTTGGGTCTGGGGGGTCGACGGCATGTCGGAGTCACCCACCGGGATGCCTCATCAAGCCGTCAGGGCCGACCGGGCCGACTGCGGGCTCGCATTTCGGGGACCTCGAGCTGCCTCGTCCTTTGCTCTGCGGCGAAGCCATCCGGTCGCTGATGAGTGACACAGGTGACTGGAACAGCCCGGAGTCCTTGAGCCGGCGGATGTGGTCCTCGACGTACACGTGGGCGCGCAGGGTTCGAGCGCCCACGCCCGGTCACGGACCGTCGCGGGGGTGGTTGACCGCACGTCGAGCTCGCGGTGCATGTCGCCGTCGGTGTAGAGGACGATCTTGGCCCAGAGGGCTCGCGGCCCTCCCACACGCCATCGCGCGCCTACGCCAATGCCCATGCCCCCTCCCGTCGCGGCCGGCCCGCCTTCGTCAGCGAGCCACGCGAGGTTGAGCCGACGACGAGCGTCGCGGAACTGCTTCTTCATCCGCTTCTTGGTCGCAGTGCGTCGCGAGCGCGGACGGCCCCGCAGGACATCGCGGCCACGCTCTACGGCCCGACTTCCGTGTCCCGGGCCCGCGATCGCATCTCCTGCGCCGATGAGTGACGGCTCGGGGATGGCGCCGCCGGGTAGGGGACCGGCATGGCACTCATCCTGTGGATCATCGCAGTCGTTCTCGTCATCGCCGGAATCGTTCAGCTCTTCCAGGGCCAGATCCTCCTCGGGATCGGCCTCATCGTGCTCGGGTTCCTCGTCGGACCGGGCGGTGTCTCGCTCTTCGCGACGACCCCGGCCGGGGCCATGGCCGCGCTGATGCCGGGGCTCGGGCGAACCGGCCACCTCGTATCCACCGGCGAAGGTCCTGATGGTGTGCCGGGCCGTGGGCGCTGGACGGACCGGAGCGCTCCGGCGCTCTGAGCCGTCCGGCCGCACCTGTCACGAGCCCACGGACGGTCCCCCGGACTCTCCACCGGGGGATCGTCCGCGTCGTCGGGAAGTCCGGTCTTCCCACTGCACGGCCGCGCCGGGGCTGGTGTCGCGGGGGCGCTCGCCCCGCACGCTCTGCGCCCGCCGACGAGCCCGGCCGCGGGCGGTTGACCCGTTCCGCCATGCCATCCATGGCGCTCGGCCCATGACACCAGCCCCTCGGTGTCGTGTCGCGCACTGTAAGCCAGTGCTCCCAGCACCTCGGCGTGCCGGGCTCTCTGCCACACGGAGTGACACATAGGTGGCGGCGCCCACTGGATCGGCGCCCAGAACGACACAAGGGAAGTTCATCGCTGCCCAGCGCCAGCCCGCGCGAGCGCCTTACCCGTGTCTCCTGCTCGGTCGCCGCCTCGGCGCCTGTCGGGGTGCGGACGCCCGGGAAGAGCGGACAAAGCGGCCTTCAGCACCTGAACTCGCCGAGGGCGGGTGTGCGTGGGGTTATGGTTCGACTCGCCCCTCCGACACTGCTCAGCTGCATGCGTTTCCCCTGGTCACAGACCACGAAGGGAAACCATGACAGCGAACTCCCAACTCGGGCTGTAGCGCTCTGTCGAGCAGCCCGAACGAGGGACCAGCGGTCGGGACAGCACCCGTCAGCCCGACCGTCCGAGCGTCACGCCGTGGCGTGGCTGGACTGGCCGCTGAGGCACCGTCACCGGTCCCCCAGGACCGTTGAGGCATACGAACGACCTGACTGGCTGGTTCAAGGCGACACGTTCTGTCTTGGCCCACTGTTCCCGAACGTGGCTGACCTAAAGGGCTTCAACACCGTCATGCCGCTACGCAACGGGCTGCCTCGCAGCACGTCGGCACGTCAGCTCGACATCACCGGGATGCGTGTAAGCGGCGGCAGGCCCGACCCATCCCTGATGAGCATTGGGTGAGCCTGTGGGATTCGGCTACGTCCGACGAGCTGCGTGTGGCACTGGCGTGGCGGTACTCACCACGGATGACAGCAGCCGTCAGCGGGCACAGCACAACTGTCTGGAACGGCACGAGCTCGCAGCACGCCTGGAGACACTGTGATGGCGCAGCACATGGCCCCTACGCCTTGGCGCAGGGTCCATCGCATCGACCTAGCGCTCATGTTCGTGCTCGGCGTCCTGGTGGCGATGCTGGTCATGTTCGGCCTGTCGCTGCGGGGCAGCGACGACGACCCTCGTCCGCCCGCCACGACCACCACGACCGTGGTCCCCACAGGCATGCTGGTCTGACCCAGACGTCGTGGATCGATCCCGCGCCGGCCGGGCCGGGGTCGGCGGGCCCGCAGTGACGGTCAACGGAGGCCCGACCCGGGTCGTGGCGGCGGGTCGTCGGTCGCCACCCGGTCCGTCGGGCGCGGACGGCTCGTCGATGCGCGACGTCGGCACCGGCGGGGCCCAGTCGATCCCCACGAGCCGGCGCGCCAGCACCGCGGCGATGCGGGCCGCGTGCGCCTTGGCGCGCTCGGCGTTCGGACCCTGCCACCCGCGGTCGACCGCTTCGACCCACAGGCCGTACCAGCGATCGAAGTGCTCGGGCCGGAACGCCTCGATGTCGTGGACCTGCTGGTGCGCGCCCAGGACGAAGCCGTCGTAGCCGGGC
>NZ_DATEEY010000102.1:0-91290 GCF_035280925.1 Intrasporangium sp.
CTCCTGCTCCTCGTAGACCTCCTTCCAGTCCCGGATCCGCACCGGGACCGGGCGGCGGGCGGGGAGCTCACGCTGCCTCGTGGTCAGGAAACCTTGCGGGTCAGCCATGGGAAGCCTCCATGATCCGGTTCCACACGTCCGCGCCGTCGACGTCGAGGCCCTGGGCCACCGCCTCGGCCCGGACGTCGAGAACGCGCTGGTAGTCGCGCGGGAGGACGAGGGTGAACCGCCCACGAGCGCTCTCCCAGTCATCGAGCAGGGCCCGGGCGACCGGCGAGTCGGTCCAGGCGACGTGGTCCGTGAGGAGCCGCCGGACGGTCGTCTCGTCGTCGGGCCGCAAAGGCACGAGGTCGACCAGCTCATGGTTGACGAGCTCCGGTCGGAGGTCGAGGACGTAGGCCACGCCGCCGGACATGCCGGCCGCGAGGTTGCGGCCGGTCGACCCGAGGACGAGGACGGTGCCGCCGGTCATGTACTCGCACCCGTGGTCACCGACGCCCTCGACGACCGCGGTCGCTCCGGAGTTCCGGACGCAGAACCGCTCCCCCACGACCCCTCGCAGGAAGAGCTCGCCCGTCGTGGCGCCGTAGGCGATGACGTTGCCGGCGATGACGTTCTCCTCGGCGACGAGCCTCGCCCCCCGATGCGGGCGGACCACGATCCGACCACCCGAGAGACCCTTGCCGACGTAGTCGTTCGCATCACCGAGGAGGCGCAGCGTCACCCCGGCGGGCAGGAACGCGCCGAACGACTGGCCACCCGAGCCGGTCATGGTCAGCTCGATCGTGTTGTCCGGGAGGCCGTGGGGATGTGCCCTCGTGACGTGGTGGCCGAGCATCGTGCCGACGGTCCGGTTGACGTTGCGGACCGCGATCTCGCTGCGGACCTGCTCGCCGCTCTCGATGGCGGGCAGCGCCCGGGTGACCAGCTCGTTGTCGAGCGCCTTGTCGAGCGCGTGGTCCTGCGCCGTCGTCTGGTGCAGCGTCCCGCCGGTTGGGTTGTCGGCGACCGCCAGGATCGGCGTGAGGTCGAGCCCGGACGCCTTCCAGTGCGCGATCGCCTTGTCGAGGTCCAGGCCGCCGACCTGGCCCACGGCCTCCTCGATCGAGCGGAACCCGAGGGCGGCGAGGTGCTCGCGGACCTCCTCGGCGACGTACTCGAAGAACGTCTCCACGAACTCCGGCCTGCCCGTGAAGCGCGCGCGCAGCTCCGGGTTCTGCGTCGCGATCCCGACCGGACACGTGTCGAGGTGGCAGACGCGCATCATGATGCAGCCCGACACGACGAGCGGCGCCGTGGCGAAACCGAACTCCTCGGCCCCGAGCAGGGCCGCGACGACGACGTCCCGCCCCGTCTTGAGCTGGCCGTCGACCTGCACGACGATGCGGTCGCGCAGCCCGTTGAGCACGAGCGTCTGCTGCGCCTCGGCGAGCCCGAGCTCCCACGGCGCACCTGCGTGCTTGAGCGATGTGAGCGGCGAGGCGCCCGTCCCCCCGTCATGACCCGAGATGAGCACGACGTCGGCGTGGGCCTTCGACACTCCGGCGGCCACCGTGCCGACCCCGATCTCCGAGACGAGCTTGACGTGGATCCGCGCGGCCGGGTTGGCGTTCTTGAGGTCGTGGATCAGCTGGGCGAGGTCCTCGATCGAGTAGATGTCGTGGTGGGGCGGAGGCGAGATGAGGCCCACGCCGGGGGTGGAGTGCCGCGTGCTGGCCACCCAGGGGTAGACCTTGTGGCCGGGCAGCTGACCGCCCTCCCCGGGCTTGGCGCCCTGGGCCATCTTGATCTGGATGTCGTCCGAGTGGGTCAGGTAGAGGCTGGTGACACCGAACCGCCCGGACGCCACCTGCTTGACGGCCGAGCGCCGCTCCGGGTCGAGCAGCCGGTCGATGTCCTCGCCGCCCTCGCCGGTGTTGGAGCGTCCGCCCAGGCGGTTCATGGCCACGGCCAGGGTCTCGTGCGCCTCCCGGGAGATCGACCCGTAGCTCATCGCACCCGTGTTGAACCGTCTGACGATCTCGCTGACCGGCTCGACCTCGTCGAGCGGGACCGGCAGGCGCCCGGTGACGCCGGCCGACTTGAACGCCATCAGGCCACGCAGGGTCATCAGCCGCGACGTCTGGTCGTCGATGCGCGCGGTGTACTGCTTGAAGATGTCGTAGCGGCGCTGCCGGGTCGAGTGCTGCAGGCGGAACACCGTCTCCGGATCGAACAGGTGCGGCTCCCCCTCGCGCCGCCACTGGTACTCCCCGCCGACCTCGAGCACGCGGTGGGCCTGGTACACCCCGTCGGCTGGGTAGGCCGTCGCGTGGCGCTCGGCCGTCTCCTTGGCGATGACGTCGAGACCGACGCCCCCGAGCTGCGACACGGTGCCGGTGAAGTAGCGGTCCACGAGCTCCTGGGCGAGTCCGATCGCCTCGAAGACCTGGGCACCGCGGTACGAGGCCACGGTGGAGATGCCCATCTTCGACATCACCTTGAGGACGCCCTTGCCGAGCGCCTTGATGAGGTTCTTCACGGCCTGCTCCGGCGTGACGCCCTCGATCTGGCCGGAGCGCACCAGGTCCTCGACCGTCTCCATCGCCAGGTAGGGGTTGACGGCAGCTGCTCCGTAGCCGATGAGGAGTGCCACGTGATGGACCTCGCGCACGTCGCCGGCCTCGACGAGCAGGCCGACCTGGGTGCGGGTCTTCTCGCGGATGAGGTGGTGGTGCACGGCCGCCGTGAGCAGCAGCGACGGGATCGGCGCGAGGTCGCGGCCTGAGTCACGGTCGGACAGAACGACGAAGCGGGCTCCCCGGACGATGGCCTGGGACACCTCGGCGAAGATCTCCTCGAGGCGGTCCCGCATGGCGGCGGCGCCGCCGGTGACGTCGTAGAGGCCCTTGACCACGTGGGTCGCATAACCCGGCAGGTCGCCGTCCGCGTTGACGTGGACGATCTTGGCCAGCTCGTCGTTGTCGATCACCGGGAACGTGAGCACGATCTGGCGAGCGTGGGCCGGGGATGCCGACAGGGCGTTGCCCTCGGGACCCATGGTCGTGCCGAGCGATGTGACGAGCTCCTCGCGGATCGCGTCGAGCGGTGGGTTGGTCACCTGCGCGAAGAGCTGGGTGAAGTAGTCGAAGAGCAGCCGGGGCCGCGATGACAGGACCGCGATCGGCGTGTCGGTGCCCATCGAGCCGAGGGCCTCGCCGCCGGACCTCGCCATGGGGGACAACAGGATGCGCAGGTCCTCGGTCGTGTAGCCGAAGGTCTGCTGGCGACGCGCCACCGAGGCCGCGGTGTGGACGATGTGCTCCCGCTCCGGGAGGTCCTCGAGGCGGATCAGGCCGGCGTGGAGCCACTCGGCATACGGCTTGCCGGCGGCGAGCTGGCTCTTGATCTCCTCGTCGGCCACGATGCGACCGTGCTCGGTGTCGACGAGGAACATCTTGCCGGGCTGGAGGCGCCCGCGTTGGACGATCGTGGCGGGGTCGAGCTCGAGCACGCCCGACTCGGAGGCGAGGACGACCAGGCCGTCATCGGTGACGGTGTAGCGCCCCGGCCGGAGCCCGTTCCGGTCGAGGACCGCACCGACGAGGGTGCCGTCCGTGAAGCAGACGTTGGCGGGCCCGTCCCAGGGCTCCATGAACATCGAGTGGAACTCGTAGAACGCGCGCCGAGCCGGGTCCATCAGCTCGTGGTTCTCCCACGCCTCCGGAATCATCATGAGGACCGCGTGGGGCAGCGACCGCCCGCCCAGGTGGAGCAGCTCGAGGACCTCGTCGAAGCTGGCCGAGTCGGACGCGCCGGGCGTGCAGATCGGGTAGAGCCGCTCGAGGTCGCCCGGGATGATGTCGGAGGTGAGCAGGCTCTCCCGGGCGCGCATCCAGTTCCGGTTGCCCTTGACCGTGTTGATCTCGCCGTTGTGCGCGATCAGACGGTAGGGGTGTGCCAGCGGCCACGAAGGGAAGGTGTTGGTCGAGAACCGGGAGTGCACGAGCGCCAGCTCGGTGGCGAAGAGCGGATCCGACAGGTCGGGGAAGAACGGCTCGAGCTGGCCGGTGGTGAGCATGCCCTTGTAGACGATGGTGCGAGCCGACAGGGACGCGAAGTAGACCTCGACCTCGTGCTCGGCGCGCTTGCGCAGGCAGAAGGCAAGGCGGTCGAGCCCGAGCGCGACCTGTCGCCCCATGGCCGAGCTGACGAAGAGCTGCTCGAAGTGCGGCATGCAGGCGCGCGCGGCGGCGCCGACGAGATCTCCGTCCACGGGCACCTCGCGCCAACCGAGCACCTTGAGGTGCTCCTCGACCGCGAGCGCCTCGATCCTCGCCTTGGCGGCCGCCCGAGCGGCCGGGTCGGTGGGCAGGAAAGCCAGCCCAGCGGCATACGCCCCGGAGTTGGGCAGGGTGAAGGGGACGATCCCACGGAAGAATGCGTCAGGCATCTGGGTGAGGATTCCCGCCCCGTCACCGACGAGGGGGTCGGCGCCGGTCGCTCCTCGGTGGTCGAGGTTGCGCAGCGCGGTGAGCGCGTGCTCGACGATGTCGTGGCCCGCGGATCCCCTCATGGTGGCGATGAGGGCGACCCCGCACGCGTCGTGCTCGAACTCGCGACGGTACAGGCCCGAGTCGTCCGGGTGGGTACTGAACAGTCCACGCGTGCGGGTGTGCGGCGACATCTTCACCGTCCTAACCTTCGTGTCGATCCCCTGACATGGGTGAGGGCGTGTGGACGGCCTTGGCCACAAGCTGTGCGGAGCAAAATACTGCCCGCTTCGGCGTGTCCTACCCCTTGATACGAGGCATTTCGGATGGTGAGACGCCGCAGCCGGCATGAATCACGGCACGGGACGGGTCGGGGGCTCGTCCGCCGGCTGGTCCGCCAGCTGGTCCTTGGTCGTCTCGGCGGCGTCGCTTCGCGCCCCCGCCGACCGGTCGGCCACATCGGTCTCGCTGGTCTCGCTGGTCTCGCTGGTCATGCTGGCCTCCTCGGTCCGCGGGTGGTCCACGTCGTCAGGCGGTGTGCCCTCGCCCGGGATGGCTCGGGCGTCGGCCCGCCTGCCGAACCAGCGCCACAGCCAGAGGCCGAGGAGGAACACGAGGATCGAGGTCCAGGTGTTGACGCGTTGGCCGAGGACGTGGGTGGCCGGGTCGGTGCGCATGTTCTCCACGACGATCCGGCCGAGCGGGTAGCCCATGACGTACGCGGCGAAGACCTGGCCCCGGGCCAGGTCGAAGCGCCGGCCCAGCCAGATGAGGAAGGCAGCGAGGGCGAGCACCCACAGCGCCTCGTAGAGGAACGTGGGGTGGAAGTAGCCGAGCACGACGGGGTTGCCGTCCGCTCCGACCACCGCTCGGCCGGCGGACTGGTCGAACTCGTAGACCCTGAGACGCCACGGCAGCTCGGTCGGCGCGCCGTGGAGCTCGTTGTTGAACCAGTTGCCGAAGCGGCCCATCGCCTGGGCGATCGCCACGCCCGGAGCGGCCGCATCGATGAAGTCACGGAAGTCGACGCCGGACCGGCGGCAGCCGATCCAGGCCCCGAGTGCCCCGAGGGCGATGGCACCCCAGATGCCGAGTCCCCCCTCGTAGATCTTGAAGGCGTCCAACGGGTTCCTGCCGGGCCCGAAGTAGAGGTGGTTGTCGGTGATGACGTGGTAGATCCGGCCGCCGATGATGCCGAAGGGCACGGCCCACGCGGCGATGTCGATGGCCGCATCGGTCGGCACGCCCCTGGCGGCGAGACGGCGCTGGGTGAGCCAGACCGCGACGATGATGCCGGCGAGGATGCACATGGCGTAGGCGCGGATCGGCACCGGCCCGACGTACCAGATCGACTGCGTCGGGGACGGGATCTCGGACGCAAGCGCTGGGAGTATGCCGCTGAGCCGGGTCACGCGCGTCCCCTCCGTACGCCGTCGGCGAGCTCACGGGCGAGGGTGCCGAGGGCCTCGAGACCGGCCCCCGGGGTGGCCGCCCCGGTGAGGCAGCGCACGAGCGCGGAGCCCACGATGACACCGTCGGCGAACCGGCCGACCTGGCTGGCCTGGTCCCCGGTCGAGACGCCCAGCCCGACGCAGACCGGCAGGTCGGTGACCGCCCTGGTCCGCGACACGAGATCCTCCGCGGCCTCGTCGACGCTCGCGCGCGCCCCGGTGACGCCCATCACGGCGGTCGCGTAGACGAAACCACGACCGTGCGAGGTGACCGCTGCCAGGCGCTCCGCGGTGGAGCTGGGCGCGACGAGGAACACCTTGTCCAGCCCATGGCGGTCGGCCGCGCTGATCCACTCGGCGGCCTCGTCGGGGATGAGGTCGGGCGTGATCAGCCCGGCGCCACCGGCGGCCGCCAGGTCGCCGGCGAACCGGTCGACCCCGTAGCGGAGGACCGGGTTCCAGTACGTCATGACGAGCGCTCCAGCGCCCGCTGCAGCGACGGCGCGCACCGCCTCGAAGGTGTCCTTGAGCCGCACCCCGCCCTCGAGGGCCCGGACGGCTGCGTCCTGGATGACCGGCCCATCCATGACCGGGTCGCTGTAGGGCACGCCGATCTCGACGATGTCGACGCCCGATCGGACGAGGACCTCCATCGCCTCGATCGAGTCGGAGACGGACGGGAAGCCGACCGGTAGGTAGCCGATGAGCGCGGCGCGGCCCTCGGAGCGGCACGCCTCGATGATGGGACCCACGCTCACCGCTGCTCCCCCATCCCCTTGGCGCCGGGCTCGTCGATCGGCTCGTCGTTGGGCTCGTCGATGGGCTCGATCGGGTGACCGTCGATCAGACCGAACCACCGCGCGGCCGTGTGGACGTCCTTGTCCCCGCGGCCCGAGAGGTTGACGAGGATGACCGCGTCAGGGCCCAGCTCCCGGCCGAGCTGCATCGCGCCGGCCAGGGCGTGGCTGCTCTCGATCGCGGGGAGGATCCCCTCCGTGCGGCTGAGCAGGCGGAAGGCCTCCATGGCCTCGACGTCCGTGATGGGGCGGTACTCGGCCCGCCCGGACTCCCGGAGGTGGGCGTGCTCGGGCCCGACGCTCGGGTAGTCGAGGCCGGCCGAGACGCTGTGTGACTCGATGGTCTGGCCGTCCTCGTCCTGGAGAACGTACGTGAAGGCACCGTGCAGCACGCCCGGGACGCCGGTCGAGAACCGCGCCGCATGCTTGCCGGAGTCGATGCCCGACCCGCCAGCCTCGAGCCCGACGAGGCGCACCGATTCGTCGTCGATGAACCGGTGGAAGATGCCCATGGCGTTGGACCCGCCCCCCACGCAGGCGCACACGATGTCCGGCAGGCGCCCGACGAGGTCAAGCACCTGCTGCCGTGCCTCGATCCCGATCACGCGGTGGAACTCGCGCACCATCTCCGGGAACGGGTGGGGGCCGGTGACCGTGCCGAGCACGTAGTGCGTGGTCGCGACATTGGCGACCCAGTCTCGAAACGCCTCGTTGACGGCGTCCTTGAGAGTCTGGCTGCCATGCTCGACGGGTACCACCTCGGCGCCGAGCAGCTGCATCCTGGCGACGTTGAGCGCCTGGCGCTCGGTGTCCTTTCGGCCCATGTAGACGACGCACTCGAGCCCCAGCAGGGCCGCTGCGGTCGCCGTGGCCACGCCGTGCTGCCCGGCCCCGGTCTCTGCGATGACCCGCGTCTTGCCCATGCGCCTGGTCAGGAGCGCCTGGCCGAGGACGTTGTTGATCTTGTGCGAGCCGGTGTGGTTGAGGTCCTCGCGCTTGAGGATGATCCGTGCGCCACCACAGTGCTCGGCGAACCGGGGCACCTCGGTGATGATGCTCGGTCGCCCGGTATAGGTCCGGTGCAACCGCTCGAGCTCGCCGACGAACGCCGGGTCCACGGCCGCCTTGCGCCAGACCTCCTCGAGCTGCTCGAGTGCAGGAATGAGGGCCTCGGGGACATAACGACCCCCAAACGCGCCGAAGCGCCCGACGGGCGCGGTCCGGGACATCGTCACTCCTCGTTGGACGCGTCGCGGGCGGCCTCGATGAACCGGCGCACGGCGTCGGACGGGGCGCCGCCAGTGACGAGGGCCTCTCCGATGAGTACGGCTCGTGCACCGGCCCGGACGTAGTCGACGACGTCGGCCGGACCTGCCACGCCTGACTCGGCGACGCTGACGACGTCGTCCGGCAGCTGCGGCAGGAGCTGGGTCACGAGGTGCGGGTCTACCTCGAGGGTCTTGAGGCTGCGGGCGTTGACCCCGACGAGGGCTGCGCCGAGGGCCATTGCCCGCTCCAGCTCATCGGCGTCGTGGACCTCGACCAGCGGGGTCATCCCGAGGGCGGTGGCGTGGTCGTGCAGGTCCCGCAGCAGGGGGTCGTCCAGCGCTGAGGCCATGAGCAGGACGAGGTCTGCGCCATGGGCGCGCGCCTCGACGACCTGGTACGGGTCCACCATGAAGTCCTTGCGGAGCACGGGGATCCCAACGGCGGAGCGGACGGCGTCCAGGTCGGCGAGGCTGCCACCGAACCTGCGCTGCTCCGTCAGGACGCTCACCGCGCTCGCCCCGCCGGACTCGTAGGCCGCGGCGAGCCGCCCGGGCTCCGGGATGTCGGCCAGGGCGCCCTTGCTCGGGCTGCGGCGCTTCACCTCGGCGATGACGGCAACGCCGGGGGCCGCGCGGAAGGACGGCAGCGGGTCGATCGGCGGCACGGCCTCCGCGGCCCGGGCCTCGAGCTCACGAAGGGGCGTGGCGACGCGACGGCCCGCGAGATCCTCGCGAACGCCGTCGATGATCCCGTCGAGAACCGTCGGCACAGCTCTCAGCTCTTGCCGACGGTCGAGGTGCCCCGCTCGTCCGGAGCGTCCCGGACGAGGCCCTCGCGCTCGCTGTCGTGCGGCTTGCTGCCGTAGCCCGCCATGGCGAGGACCTTGCCCACGATGGCGCCGACGACGATGACCACCGCGGCCACGACGCCGAGCGCCATGCTCGGGATGACGACCGCGATGCTGCCGATGGCCGCGCCGACCAGCATGATGCCCACCGCAGCCCATGCCGCAACGCTGTGCCCGTGGTCCTCGTGCTGCTCTTCCATGACGTTCTCTCCCATCCGGTGGGCGTCTCGTGCCCGTCACCGCTGCGTCGTCCGGTGGCTGCTCCCCGCCGCCTTCCGGTCATTCTGTCAGGTCCGGTCCGGCTCGTCTCGAAGGGTCGGGTCGTGGCCGTCGCTGAGCTCGTCCCACGTGGTGCGGACCTCTCCGCGTGGCCCGCTGGCCGGCTTCGTGCGGTCGTAGCGGGCGGACAGGCCGGACCAGGTCCGGCTCGACACCGCGGCGACCACCGTGCCGCAGACGAGGACCACGGCGACGACGAGGGCGAGCCACCCCCATCCGGTGGTGGCGCCGGTCGCGTCCGGCGCGGTCGTCCTCGCGAGCTGTTGCGACAGGGCTTCACCGACGACCTCCCGTGGTCGCAGCGTCACGAACGCCGTCACGGCCAGCGCGCCCAGGGCCGACACGACCATGACCACCGCCGAGGCGGACCGGATCACCCTTCCGCCCGTCATGAGGGCGAGGAGCGCGGCCACGCAGATGACGGCCAGTCCGACCGCACCGGGGGCGGCCCCTACCCCGCTGACTTCGACGGCGCCGCCGCTCAGCACGTCACCGCTCGTGCCACGCACCCAGACCTGCGTGGAGAGGGCGATGAGGACGACCGCGGGCACGGCCACCGTCAGCGCCGAGCGGCGCTTGTCGAGCCTCATCGGAGCACCGGCCTCATGCCAGCGGCTGCGGCCACGGCACGCAGCGCGGCAGCCGCCTTGTTGACCGTCTCCTCGTACTCGAGGTGCGGGACGGAGTCCGCGACGATCCCCGCTCCTGCTTGGACGTGCGCCTTCCCGTCCTTGATGACGGCGGTCCGGATCGCGATGGCCATGTCGAGGTCGCCCGCGAGGTCGAGGTATCCCACCACCCCGCCGTAGAGTCCCCGTCGCAACCCCTCGTAGCGGTCGATGAGCGCCATGGCGCGGGGCTTGGGCGCGCCGGAGAGCGTTCCGGCCGGAAAGGTCGCGACCAGGGCGTCGTACGCCGTGCACTCGGAGCGGAGCTCACCGACGACGGTCGACTCGATGTGCATGATGTGGCTGTAGCGGCGCACCGACATGAAGTCGACCGTGTCGACGGTTCCGGCCCGACAGATCCGCTGGAGGTCGTTGCGCGCGAGGTCGACCAGCATGAGGTGCTCGGCGCGCTCCTTGGCGTCCCCGAGCAGGTCCTCGGCGAGGTGCGCATCATGCTCGGGGCTCTTGCCGCGCGGACGGGATCCGGCAATGGGATGGGTGATGGCCCGGCGGCCGGTCACCTTGATGAGCGCCTCCGGGCTGGAGCCGACCACGTCATAGGTCGACCCATCGGGGTGCGGCAGCCGAAGCAGGTACATGTAGGGGCTGGGGTTGCTCACCCGGAGGGCGCGATACACGTCGAGCGCGTCGGCCGAGCACGGCACGGTGAAGCGCTGGGAGACGACGATCTGGAAGGCCTCCCCCGCCCGGATGGCCTCCTTGGCCTGCTCGACCATCGCCTCGAACCCCTCCTGCGTGTGACTGCCGCTTTGCCGCGCGGTCAGGGGCTCGATCGTCGCCACCGTGCTCGGCGCCGGCGCGGCGAGCTCCTCGGTCATGCGGTCGAGCCGGCCGACTGCATCGGCCCACGCCTGCTCGATCCGCTCGTCCGTGGCGTCGTGGTTGACGGCGTTCGCGACCAGCAGGAGCGAGCCGTCGCTGTGGTCGAACACGGCGAGGTCGGTGGCGAGCATCATCGCCAGCTCCGGCAGCCGCAGCTCGTCCTGCCCGGTGTCCGGCACACGTTCCCATCTGCGCACGGCGTCGTAGCTGATCGCCCCGACGAGGCCGCCGGTGAGCGGCGGCAGGCCGGGTGTGCGGGGAGTCGCGAGCAATGCGACGGTGTCCCGGACGGCCGCCGTCGGGTCGCCGGAACGGGGTAGGCCCAGGGGCACGTCGCCGATCCAGTACGCCTCACCGTCTCGCTCGGTGAGGGTGGCGGCGCTCCGAGCTCCGACGATGGAGTACCGGGACCAGACGCCGCCGTGCTCCGCCGACTCGAGCAGGAACGTGCCGGGCGCGTCCTTGGCGAGCTTGCGGTACACGCCGACAGGGGTCTCGGCGTCCGCGAGCACCCGCCTGACGACCGGGATGACCCGACGGTGCTCCAGGGCGAGCTCGGTGAAGACCGCGAGGCTGGGCCACGTCGTCCCCCACGTCAGGTCGGCGTGTGGGGCGGGCAACGTCTGAGCGGGCTCCGTGGTCGTCTTGGACACGTGCGCCATTCTCCCGCACCCGGTGCCCGGGTCCTCCCCCGCCCGCGATCCGGGATGCGGGGCCGGCCTCAGCCCAGCCTCCCTCCGGACGGGCCCTGCCCGACCACCGCTGGCAGCACGCGGGCATCGAAGCAGGTCCGGTCACCCGTGTGGCAGGCCGACCCGACCTGGTCGACCTGGACGAGCAGCGCATCCCCGTCGCAGTCGAGCCGGACGCCCCGAACCCACTGGACGTGTCCGCTCGTGTCTCCCTTGCGCCAGTACGCCTGACGGCTCCTGGACCAGAACGTGACGCGACCGTCGGCGAGCGTGCGCCGCAACGCCTCGTCATCCATCCAGCCGAGCATGAGGACCTCGCCAGTGTCGTGCTGCTGCACGATGGCGGCGACGAGCCCCTGCTCGTCCCGCTTGAGCATCGCCGCGATGGCGGGATCGAGCGCGGTCGTCTCGGTGCTGGTCGACTCGGTCACCGGCACATTCTGCCCCGACCGCCCCAACCGGGGCCAAACCACGGACGTATGCCGCTGGGCTGGCTTCGCCATGCCACCGCCGGCTGCGCCCGAGTGGTGGGCGGGCCAGGCGGAGGCAGGAGCGTCCGCGGAGTCACGGGGACCGCTGCTGCGCGGACCAGGACTGGTGGAGACTGGCGTAGACGCCACCGAGGCCGACGAGCTCGGTGTGGTGCCCACGCTCGACGATGCGTCCGGCATCCACGACGACGACCTCGTCGGCCGCTTCGGCCGTGGAGAGGCGGTGCGCGATGGCGATCGAGGTGCGACCTCGCGTCAGCGAGTCGAGGGCGCGCTGGAGCCGCACCTCTGTGCTCGGGTCGACCGCCGAGGTGGCCTCGTCGAGTACGAGCAGGTCCGGGTCGGCGAGGTAGGCGCGCGCGAGGGCGACGAGCTGGCGCTCACCCGCGGAGAGCGACTCACCGCGCTGGCCGACGTCCGTGGCCAGGCCGAGCGGCAGCGTGGCGACCCACGCCTCGAGGCCGAGCTCCCTGACGGCGAGGCGGACGTCGTCTCCGCTGGCGTTCGGCCTCCCGAAGCGGACGTTGTCGAGCAGGCTGGCGTCGAAGAGGAAGCCTTCCTGCGGCACGAGAACGACCCGTTGCCGGAGCGAGGCGAACCTGATGGTGCGCAGGTCCACCTCGTCGATGAGGACGCGCCCGGTGGTCGGATCCATCAGCCGGGTCAGCAGCTTCGCGAGCGTCGACTTGCCGGAGCCGGTCTCTCCCACGATGGCCACCCTGCTGCGTGGCGCGATGGCCAGGTCGATGTCGTGCAGCACCGGCTCCCCGCCGGGGTAGGCGAAGGCGACCCCGTCGAACCGAACGGAGATCGGGCCGCGGGGCAGCGTCACCCCGTCGGCCGGATCGGCGACGTCGGCCGGGGTGTCGATGATCCCGATCACGCGGCGCCAGCCCGCGACCGCGTTCTGCAGCTCGTTGAGGATCTCGGTGGCCTGCTGGACCGGCATGGTGAAGAGGTTGACGAGGAAGAGGAAGGCGAGCAGCTCTCCCAGGGTCAGCCGCCCGTTGGCCGCAAGGACGGTTCCCACGACGAGGACCACGGCAGTGGTCAGCCCGGAGACGAGCTGGCCCGACGTGAAGGCCATGACGGCACGGGCCTGGGCGCCGATCGCCGCCTTGCGGTGGTTCTCGATGGCGGTGTCGATGCGCTGCGCCGTGCGGTCCTCCACGCCGTAGGCACGGATCGCCTGGGCACCGACGACGGCCTCGGAGATGGCACCGAGCATGTCGCCGACCCGTTCACGCACCTTCGTGTAGCTGCGGCCGACGATTCCCTGGAACGTGCGGATGATGACGAACAGCGGCACGAAACAGGCCCACACGACCAGGCCGAGCAGCGGGCTGTAGACGAGCATCAGGACGGTCGCCAGCGTGATCTGGGCGACGTTGATCATGAGCATCAGGCCGCCGAACTGCACGAACATCGAGATCGTGTCGACGTCGGAGGTGACCCGTGAGACGAGCGAGCCGCGCCGCTCGGTGTTCTGCGTCAGCATCGACAGGTCGTGGATGTGGCGGAACGCCTTGAGCCGCAACGTTGCCAGCCCGCTCTCGGACGAGCGGAAGAGCCGCACGTTGACGAAATAGGCGGAGAAGGCCGTCACGACGACGCCGCCGAGGGCGAGCGCGATGAAGCGCACGACGACATCGATGTCCGGGCCGCCTGCCGCCAGGATGCCCTCGTCGGTCACGCGCTGGACGACGAACGGCACGAGGACCCGTCCCACGGTCGCGAGGACAGCGAGCAGCACGGTCACGCCGATGCCCCTGCCCAGCTCGGGCGACAGCTGGACGCCGCGCCGGAGCGTCCCCCAGGTCGTCAGGTCCCGGCCCGACGCGATGCCGTGGTGCTCGACGGGTGGTGCGAACCGCATGCTCATGGCGCCACCTCCGCGGCGGCCAGGGCGGCCCGCTCAGCGGCCTCGCGTGCGTAGGCGGTGACGAGCCGTTCGTAGCCCGGGCACCGTCCGAGCAGCGCGGTGTGCGTCCCGTGGTCCACGACGCGTCCCTCCTCGACGTAGACGACCTCGTCCGCGAGCAGGATCGTCGCCATCCGGTGGGCGATGACGAGTACCGTGGTGCCGGAGCTGGCCTCACGCAGCCGGGAGAGGATCGCCCGCTCGACGGATGGGTCCACGGCAGAAGTGGCGTCATCGAGGATCAGCAGCTGGGGGTTGCGGATCACCGCCCTGGCCAGCGCGATCCGCTGGCGTTGGCCACCGGAGAGGCTGGTGCCGCGCTCTCCCACGCGGGTGCCGAGCTGCTCCGGCAGGCGGCCGACGAAGGCCGCTGCCTGCGCCACCTCGAGGGCCCGCCACACTGCGCTGTCATCGTGGTCGGCGCCGAGGGTGACGTTGCCCCGGACGGTGTCGTCGAACATGAAGGTCTGCTGCGCGACGAGGGCCGCGACCTCGGAGACGCCGCCGCGCCGCACCTGACGGAGGTCGACGTCGTCGATGAGCACGGCCCCGGAGTCGGGGTCGACGAGCCGCATGAGCAGGTTCGTCAGGGTGGACTTGCCACTGCCCGTGCGACCGACGACAGCGACGGTCGAGCCGGCCGGGATGGCCAGGGTCATCCCGACGACGGCCGGGTTGACGCCCGGCTCCCCCTCCTCGGTCTCGATCTCGTAGGCGTAGGACAGGTCCTCCGTCGTGACCGCGCTGGCGCGGCCACGGGGCAGCGCTCGGTCACCGTGACGGAGGCCGCCGCTGGCATCGAGCACAGCGGAGATCCGCCGCCAGCCGACGACGGCCCGGGGCAGCTCGGCGAGCACCCACCCGAGAGCCCGGACGGGGAAGGCGGTGATGGAGAACAGGTAGGCGATCTGGGTCACCTCTGCCGCCGAGAGCTCCCCGGCCTGCACCCGCAGGCTCCCGATCAGCAGGACGGCGAGCGTGCCGAGGGTGGGGATCGCCTCGATCGCCGGGTCGAACCGGCCCCGCGTCCGGCCCACCTCGATGTTGGCGTCGCGCAGCTCGTTCGTCACCGTGCGGAACCGGTCGGTCTCGTGGTCCTCCCGACCGAGCGACTTGACGATGAGAGCGGCCTCGAAGCCCTCGTGGGCGACCTCGGACACGTCAGCGCGCAGCTGCTGCGCTCGAGTCACCCGTGGGGACATCGCCCGCTGGAAGGCGACGTTGGCGACGAAGAGCATGGGGAAGACGGTCAGGCCGACGACGGCGAGGAACGGGTCGACGACGACCATCTGGACGATGCCGAAGACGAGCATGACGAGGACGCCGATCGCCATCGGCAGCGGGGCGAAGACGTTCCACGTGGCCTCGACGTCGGCGTTGGCGTTCGACAGCAGCTGCCCCGAGGGATGACGGTGATGCCAGCTGAGGGGCAGCCGGAGGTACTGCCGCGTGACGTCGCGCCGATATCTCGCGCCCAGGTTGTACATGGCGACGCCGCCGGCAAGGCGCCGCCCGATCACACCGATGACGGTGACGAGAACGACTGCGGTCAGCACGCCGCCGATGAACCACAGCTGGTCCGCCGTGACGTGGCGAGCCTGGATGGCGGGGCCCACGGCTTCGTCGACGACCCAGCCGATGGCCCAGGCCATCAGGCCCGTCATGATGCCGTAGACGGTGGCCCCGAGGACCGCGACCGCGAACCAGCGCGGCTCCCCGGCGATGCCGCGGCGGACGACGGCCAAGCCGTCGCGGATGGTCGAAGGGGCGCCCGGCTCCGGCCACCCGGCGGCCGGACCGCTCACGGGCGCCACTCCGCGTCGGCAGCTCGGACAGCTCGGACAGGTCCGACACGTCCGACAGCTCCGACGGTCCTCGGCGTCGGCACCCAGTACCGGCGGCTCGTTCCACGGACGTCCTCGAGCACGCCGCCGTTCGCCTCGATCGTGCGAGCGGAGGCGACGTTGTCGTCCTCGCACGTCACGAGGGCGGGGTCGATGCCGAGGCGCGCGGCCATGCCCAGCGCGAGTCCCAAGGCGGTCGTGGCGACTCCTCGCCGACGGGCACTCGGCCGGACGGCGTACCCGATGTGCCCGCCCACGACGAGGAGCGAGTCGGTGAGCCGGTGCCGCACCGTGACCGTCCCGACGAGCCGATCGTCGTCGAGGATCCACCGGTACGACGCCGGGACCCAGCCCTCCGGGAGCCGCGTTCCGGGCACTTCGTACGAGGCGAGCAGGTCCGCCCACACCTCGAGTCCGCCGGGCCGCTCGAGCTCGGCGCGATCGTCAGACCGGTAGGCCGAGCCGTGGATCGGCGCTGCGCCGAACTCGTCCACCAGCTCCCACCACGCCTCGGCGAGGAGGCTGGTCGGACGAACGAGCTCGATCACCCCTCGACCCTAGGTCGGCGCAGGCCGTGGCTGCCACCGGGTTTGGGGGCGTCCGTCCGGCACCTGAGAGGATGAGGCCCATGACGCGCCATGCCTGGTCCGAACGCCAGCAGCTGTGCGACGAGCTGGATCGGCTCGGCCCGGATGCGCCGACCCTGTGCGAGGGCTGGGCCACGCGAGACCTCGCCGCCCATCTCTTCGTCCGCGACGCTCGCCCCGACCTCGGCATCGGCGCCTTCCTCCCCCTCCTGGGCGGACGGCTCCAGCGGGAGCGCGACAAGCTGGCCCAGGGCGACTACCGCGCGCTCGTGACCCGCGTGCGCGCTGGTGCCCCCGCCTGGAACCCCGTGTCCCGCCCCCGCATCGACGAGCTGGCCAATCTCGTCGAGTTCTTCGTCCACCACGAGGACGTCCGCCGGGCCCAACCGTCCTGGGCTCCTCGCGACCTCGCCGGCAACGAGCAACGCGCCCTGTGGGCGGCCCTGCGCAGAACCGCCCGGCTCATGTTCCGCAAGGCAGGGACGGGAGTCGTCCTCGTCGCCCCCGGTGTCGGCCGCCACTCGGCCAGGCTGCCCGACGAGCACGGCACCGTCGTGCTGCGGGGCACCCCAGCCGAGCTGGTTCTCTTCGCCTACGGTCGCGGCGACCACGCCGACGTGCAGTTCGAGGGACAGGCTGACGACGTCGTCATGCTTCGCCAGTCCAAGCTGGGCCTGGGCTGACAACGCGCCAGACCAGTCTCACCGTCGAGTGTGCAGTTCGCGCCGCGCACGATGGGAGCAATGACGGGACCAAGCCCGCCCAGGCCCAGCGCGCACGCACGAGCCGCACCACCGCGTCCCGTCACTCGTCCCTCACTGGGCGGCATCTTCTGCACACTCGACCGAAGCGGGCGCGCGTTGGACGCTCGACCCAGGGCCGGCTAGCGGACGGTGACTCCGGCCTCCCGCAGGGCCCGCTTGACCTGGCCAACGGTGAGCTCGCCGAAGTGGAAGACGCTCGCGGCCAGGACGGCGTCCGCCCCCGCCTCGACCGCGGGGGCGAAGTGCTCGACCCGGCCGGCACCGCCGCTGGCCACGACCGGCACCGCCACGGCCGCGCGCACTCGCCGGACCAGCTCGAGGTCGTAGCCGTCCTTGGTCCCGTCCGCATCCATCGAGTTGAGCAGGATCTCGCCGGCGCCGAGCTTCGCGGCCCTGGCGCACCACTCGACGGCGTCCAGGTCGACTGGCGTGCGCCCGCCGTGGGTCGTCATGACGAAGTCCTGTGTCCGGCGACCGGAGTCGTCCACCCGCCGGCGGACGTCGGCCGAGAGGACGAGCACCTGGGCGCCGAACCGGTCCGCGATCTCGGCGATGAGCTCGGGACGCGCGATCGCGGCAGTGTTGACACCAACCTTGTCGGCTCCGGCCCGCAGCAGCCGGTCCACGTCGTCGACGGTGCGCACTCCTCCGCCGACCGTGAGTGGGATGAAGACCTGCTCCGCGGTGCGCCGAACCACCTCGTAGGTCGTCTCACGGTTGCCCGAGCTCGCCGTCACGTCGAGGAAGGTGAGCTCGTCCACACCCTGTGAGTCGTAGAGCTTCGCGAGCTCCACGGGATCCCCGGCATCGCGCAGGTTCGCGAAGTTGACGCCCTTGACGACGCGGCCCGCATCGACGTCAAGGCATGCGATCACGCGGGTCGCCACGGTGCTGACGGTGCTGCGGCTGGTCACGGGGCCAGCGTAGATCGCGAGTAGGGTCGCGCTCATGTGGGACCAGATCACGGAACCCGCCGACCCCGTGCATCTCGAGGCGGTGGTCGAGCTGGCTCTGGACGTGCAGCCGCGCTGCGGGGACACGACGGTTGTCGCGATCGACGGACGCAGCGGTGCGGGCAAGACGACGCTTGCGCAGGGCGTCGCAGCCGACCTGAGGTCCTACGGCACCGTGGCCCTCGTGCACATGGATCACCTGTACCCGGGATGGGACGGGCTCGGGGAGTCGTCTGAGATCCTCGCCACCCGCGTACTCGAGCCGATCTCGCGAGCGAGCTCAGCGGCATACGCCCACTGGGACTGGGACGCGGGCGGCTGGGGCGCAACAGTCGTTCTCGAGCCGACCGACTTCCTCGTGATCGACGGTGGCGGCTCGAGCGTCGGGCCGGCCCGCCCGTGTACGGCGGTGGCCGTGTTCGTCGACGCCGACCCGATGCTCCGGATGTCGCGCGGTCTCGCGCGCGACGGCGACACGTACCGACCACACTGGCAGCGCTGGGCGGCGCAGGAGGACGCCGTCTTCGCCGCGGACGACACGAGGGCCGGCGCGGACCTCGTCATCGACACGACGCGACGTGGTCTACGGTCAGCCGGGTGGAACCAGCCGACGTGACCAGGGGCGCCGAGATCGGCGTGCGGGCGAGGCCGCTGCCGCCTCTCTGGGTCACCGCGGTCGCACTCCTCGCCGTGGCAGGCAACCTGCGGACCGCGATCACGAGCGTGCCGCCCCTGATCGACGCCATCTCGCGCGACCTGGGGCTGAGCCACGCCGCCGCCGGCGCCCTGACCACGCTGCCGGTTCTGTGCATGGGAGTGTTCGCGCCCATCGCGTCCGCGATCGCACACCGCCTCGGCGCCGTCGCGGCCGTCCTCGCCGCGGTGGCCTGCGTCGTCGTCGGCACCGGCAGCCGGTGGTTCGGCGACGACGTCGCAACGCTCTACCTCGGGACGTTCGTCGCCGGCGTCGGGATCGCCGTCGCCGGTTCGCTCCTGCCCCGCCTCGTCAAGACGTTCTTCCCGCCGGAGCGCGTCGGGCTGGTCACGGGCCTGTACATGTTCGCCATGATGGGCGGTGCGGCTCTCGCGTCCGCCCTCTCGGCCCCGTTGGCCGACCGCCTCGGGTCCTGGCAGGCGTCCCTCGCGACGTGGGGGCTCCTCGCCCTCATGGGCCTGCTCGTGTGGGCGCCGTTCACGCTGCGGGCGAACCCGCACCACCTGCAAGGCGAGGAGGGTAGGCGCCGGCTGCCGTGGCGACACCCCACCGCGTGGCTCGTCGCCGGATACCTCGCCCTGCAGTCCTGGTGCTTCTACTCCGCGGTGACGTGGCTGCCACCGACCTATGTCGAGCTCGGCTGGGACCGGTCCGCGGCCGGCTACCTCGGCGCAGTGTTCAGCGGCTCGCAGGTCATCTCCGGGCTGCTCGGACCGGTGCTCAGCGACCGTGCCACCGACCTGCGGCGGCTGCTCCTCGTCTCGGCCGGGCTCGGCGTCCTCGGCTGCCTCGCCATCTTCACGGCACCCGAGGCGGCACCCTGGCTCTGGGCCGTGGTGCTGGGCCTCGGCCAGGGCGCGGCCTTCTCCCTGGCCCTCGTCCTGCTCGTCCGCTACGCGCTGACACCCGAGGCGAGCGGGCGGCTCACCGGCATGGCCTTTCTCTTCTCCTACAGCGTGGCCTCGGTCGGCCCCTTCGCCATGGGTCTGGTCCGCGACGTCACCGGCGGCCTGACACTCGTCTGGATCGTGCTCGCTGCCATCGGCGTCGTGCAGGGCCTCGTCGTCGTGCGGATGCGTCCCGACCTGGCCCGCGTCACCTGAGCCTGCGCGGCGCGACCCACCGTCGGGCGCCGCCGGCAGGCGCGTCCGCCTCTTGGCAGCCCGTGCTGGATTGGAGCGGCGCGGAAGCTGGCGCCGGTGGCGCCGCCGCTCAGCCCCAGTAGTCGTCGGCCTCGGGGCCCTCCGCCTCAGCGATCCTCTCCGTGACGGTGAACTGGCCACGGTAGAACAGCATCGGGCGGCCGGCACCCGTGTCGTCGAGGCTGAGCACGCGTCCGATGACGACGTCGTGGTCGCCGGCGACATGCACCTGTTCCACGGAGCAGTGGATGCGCGTCAGGGCGTCGGCCAGGCTGGGCCCGCCGTCTGCAGAGGGATACCAGTCCAGCCCGTCGAACCGAGCGCCGGACGGCGACCCGAAGCGCTCGACAATGTCGTGCTGCTCGTGGTGGAGGACGTTGACGGTGAACAGTCCGGTGTCGCGCATGATCGGCCAGGAGCGGCCGCGATGGTCGGCGCAGAACAGCACGAGGGGTGGGTCGAGCGACACGGAGGCGAAGGACTGGCACGCAAAACCCACGGGGTCACCGTCCAAGGTCGTGCCGGTGACGACGGTGACCCCCGTCGCGAAGTGGCCGAGTGCGTGGCGCATCTCGTCGGCCGTCGGCTGGGGGCTCATCACGAGGGCGCGTCGCGGGACTCACCGAACGCCTGGACCAGCGCGGCGAGCCGGGAGGCCTCGCGGCCGGCGAGCTCCCCGTCGGCCTTCTGGATGGCCATGACCGCGAGGGTGTCGCCGTCCTGCAGGTCGAGGCTGACCCATGGCTCGCCCCCGCCGAACTGGATCCCGACGATCTCCGGCCACTCGAGGGTCCTGCTCAGCACGAGGTTGCGGACCGTGATCCCTTGGCGGCTCGGGGTGGCGACGATCGAGGCGTACCGCCAGGCCAGGGCAGCGATGACGACGCCGAGCCCGAAGAGCATGATCCGGTCCGGCACACCCCAGCGACCATCCTGCTCGGGCATGATCACGGCGATCAGGCCGAAGAGCAGCAACGAACCCCACACCACGCCGAGGGCGACGACCCGGCCGCGCCTGGGCCGGAACGGTGCCAGAGCCGCGGGGGTGCTCGTCGGTGTGTCGCTCACAGTCGGCACGCCGCGATGTCGGTGACGAGGATCGCCCGCGCGCCGAGGTCGTACAGCTCGTCCATGAGGCGGTTGCGCCCCAGACGCGGAACCATGGCACGCACCGCGACCCACGCCTCGTCCTGGAGCGGCGAGACGGTGGGTGACTCGAGCCCCGGCGTCAGCTGGGTCGCCCTGGCGACGAGATCCTTCGGGCAGTCGTAGTCGAGCATGACGTACGTCCGGGCGGTGATGACGCCCGCGAGCCGGCGCTGGAGCACGGACGTCGCCTGCTGCTCCCCCGGTCGGTCGCCCCGGATGAGCACGGCCTCGGAGCGCAGGATCGGCTCGCCGAAGACTTCCAGGCCCTGCTGGCGCAGCGTGGTCCCGGTCTCGACGACGTCCGCGATGACGTCGGCCACGCCCAGGGTGATCGCCGTCTCGACCGCGCCGTCGAGACGAACGACCTCGGCGGCGATCCCGCGCTTGGCGAGGTCGGCGCGCACGAGTCCCGGGTAGGACGTGGCGACGCGGTTCCCGGCGATCTGCTCGACCGTCGTGACCTTGCCGGGCCGCGCGGCATAGCGGAAGGTCGATGCGGCGAAACCGAGGGTCATCACCTCGAGGGCGGTCGCCCCGGAGTCGAGGAGCAGGTCACGGCCGGTGACGCCGGCGTCGACGGTCCCCGACCCGACGTAGACCGCGATGTCCCGGGGACGCAGGTAGAAGAACTCGACGTCGTTGTCCGGGTCCGCGACGACGAGCTCCTTGGCGTCGCGCCGGGTGCGATAGCCCGCTTCCCGGAGCATCTCGACGGTCGCATCAGAGAGGGAGCCCTTGTTGGGCACGGCGATTCGCAGCATTGTTGGGTCCTCGGTGCGGTCAGAGGTGGGCGTAGACGTCGTCGAGCGTGATGCCCTTGGCGATCATGAGGACCTGGAGATGGTAGAGCAGCTGGCTGATCTCCTCGGCGGCCTCGGCCGTCGACTGGAACTCGGCGGCCATCCACACCTCGGCCGCCTCTTCCACGATCTTCTTGCCGATCGCGTGGACGCCGGCGTCGAGTGCGGCGACCGTCCCCGACCCCTGAGGGCGCGTCGCGGCCTTCTCGGCCAGCTCGGCGTACAGCTGCTCAAAGCTCTTCACGGCCAAGAGCGTACTTCCGTATGCCGCTGGGCTCAGTCCCGCCCGATCCGTGGCCACCCAGCCGCCTTTCGGTTCGATGTATCGCTCGCGGTTCGAGGTGTTCGTTCGCTCCGGAGGGCGACCCGATACCTCGATCCGCGTTGGGCGCAGGGTCAGCGGAGGTCCCGGAGGGCGGCGACAGTGGCGACTGCCGCCGTCGCGGCCTCGTGGCCCTTGTCCTCCTTCGAGCCGGGCAGGCCTGCGCGCTCGATCGCCTGCTGCTCCGTGTCGCAGGTCAGCACGCCGAAGCCGATCGGGGTGGCAGTGCGCACCGAGACCTCCGTGATGCCGGTCGTCGCCGCCTGACAGACGTACTCGAAGTGCGGGGTGCCGCCGCGAATGACGACGCCGAGTGCGACGAGGGCGTCGTAGCGAGCGGCGAGCGCGGAGCACGCCACGGCGAGCTCGAACGTGCCCGGGACGCGGACCTCGCTGACATCCGTGACGCCCGCGTCGGCGAGTCCTCGACGAGCCCCGTCGAGCAGGCCGTTCATGACCTGCTCGTGCCAGCTGGCAGCGACGACGGCGACCTTGAGGCCACGGCCGTCGACGGTGAGCGTGGGTGCTCCGTCCTTCATGCGAGGTCTCCTCTCAGGCGGACTCGGGCTTGGCGCGGAGGACGGCCGGCAGGTCGTGCCCGAGCCGATCGCGCTTCGTCACGAGGTAGCGCTCGGTCTCGGGTGCCGCCTCGGTGTGCAGCCGCTCGACGGCGACGACGTCGATCTCGAAGTGTCGCAGCGCCGCCACCTTGTCCGGGTTGTTCGTCAGCAGCACGATGCGCGTCGCAGCGAGGTCATGGAGCACCGCGGCCCCGGCTGCGTACTCGCGCGCGTCGACCGGGAGGCCGAGGGCCGTCTGCGCGTCGACCGTGTCCGCACCACGATCCTGCTCGGCGTAGGCCCGCAGCTTGTCGACGAGGCCGACGCCGCGACCCTCATGGCCGCCGAGGTAGACCACGACCCCGCCCTCCCGGCCGACCCGGGCCAGCGATGCCTGCAGCTGGGGTCCGCAGTCGCACCGGAGCGACCCGAAGGCGTCACCGGTCAGGCACTCCGAATGGAGCCGGACCAGGGTCGGGGCCCCGGGCCTGGTGCCCGTCAGCCCCCGCGGGCTCACCAGGGCGACGTGCTCGTCCCCGGTCAGCGTGTCCCGGTAGCCATGAGCCGTGAAGGTGCCGTGGCGCGTCGGGATCATGGTCGTCGCGAGCCGCTCCACCCGGTCGTGCTGCTGGCGCCACGCGATGAGCTGCTCGATCGTGACGACGGGCAGTCCCGTCTCCCGTCCGAGGGCGACCACCGCGTCGTAGCGCATCATCCGGCCGTCGTCGTGAACCAGCTCGCCGATGACCCCGACGGGTGGCAGGCCGGCGAGGCGGGTCAGGTCGACCGCGGCCTCCGTGTGCCCGGCCCGGGTCAGCACGCCACCCGGTCGGGCCCGCAGGGGCAGCACGTGACCGGGGCGGATGAGATGGGTGGGCTCGGAGGCGGGGTCGGCGAGGACCTGGACGGTGCGGGTCCGGTCCGCGGCGCTGATGCCCGTCGTCACGCCGGTGGCGGCGTCGACAGAGATCGTGTAGGCGGTGCGCAGGGGGTCGCGGTTGTCCGAGACCATGAGCGGCAGCTCGAGCCGGTCGGCCACGTCGTTCGGCATCGGGGCGCAGAGATAGCCGGACGTGTGCCGGATCGCCCAGGCCATCCACTCCTCCGAGGCGGTATGGGCGGCCAGGACGAGGTCACCCTCGTTCTCGCGGTCCTCGGAGTCGAGCACGAGCACCGGTCGACCGACCCGCATCGCCTCGAGGGCCTCCTCGATCGTCGACAGGGCGGCGGTCATGACTCCTCCTTGGTGGCAGCGGCGCCGGCTGCGCCCTGCCCGTGCGCGAGCAGGCGCTCGACATACTTCGCCAGGACGTCCACCTCGAGGTTGACCCGGTCGCCGACCTCCTTGCGGCCCAGCGTGGTCAGCTCGAGGGTGGTCGGGATGAGCGAGACGGAGAAGGTCGCCGGTCCGACTGCCGACACCGTCAGTGACACGCCGTCCACCGTGATCGAGCCCTTCTCGACGACGTAACGGGCCAGTGCGCCCGGGAGGCTCAACGTCACCACCTCCCACCGGTCGCCGGGGGTGCGCTCGGTGATGGTGGCCGTACCGTCGACATGGCCCTGGACGATGTGCCCACCGAACCGGCTCGACGCCGCCATCGCGCGTTCGAGGTTGACGCGGTCACCCGTTCGCAGCGAGCCGAGGCCGGACCGACTCAGCGTCTCGGCCATGACATCGACGCTGAACCCGTCAGCATCATGGCCGGTCACGGTGAGGCACACGCCGTTCACCGCGACCGACGCACCATGGACCGCATCGCTGGCGACGAGCGGTCCCTCGATCCGGAGTACGGCCGACTCGGTTCCGTGCTCGATGGACCCGACGGTCCCCAGCTCCTCCACGATCCCTGTGAACATGGTTATCCCGCCTTCCCCACTCCCACGAGGCTCGACGTACGGGCGCCGGCCCTGCCGCTCACGGGTACGTCGACCGGGTACGCGGTGGTCGCGTGGATCCGAAGGTCCGCGCCGACGCGCCGCACGTCCCCCAGGGCCAGTCGCCTGATCCCCTCCATCGACGTGATGCCGAGATCCCCCACGGCCGGACGTCCCGCGCCGAGGAAGGCTGGTGCGAGGTAGGCATAGACCTCGTCGACGAGCCCGGCTCGGAGGAAGGCGCTCGCGAGCCTCGGGCCGCCTTCGAGCCAGACGTCACGGACTCCCTTGTTCCACAATGCCGCCAGGACTTCATGCGGGTCACGGCTGCGGATCTGAAGGACCTCGCCAGGCCCCTCATGGATCCGGGCCGAGGCGGGCACGTCACGCAACCCGACCACGACGCGAAGTGGCTGTGCGCCCGCAGGCGTGCCCAGCGGCATACGGCCACGTCCCGTCCGCACGGTCAGTGCGGGATCGTCAACGAGGACCGTGCCCGTGCCCGCGAGGATGGCGTCGCGTGACGCCCGGAGTGCGTGCACGTCGGCCCGTGCCTCCTCGCTGGTGATCCATTGGCTCGTGCCGTCGGCCGCGGCGCTGCGCCCGTCCAGGGTGGCGGCGAACTTCCACGTGACGAGCGGTCGGCCCAGCGCGATCGTCTGCGCCCAGCGCTCGTTGAGGGCAGCGGCCTCGTCCGCCAGGACCCCGGCCACCACCTCCACCCCCGCCGCGCGCAGGACCTCAGCACCTCCGGCCGCATCGCCGTTGGGGTCGTCCTGCCCGTAGACGACCCGGGAGACCCCGGCCGCGACGAGCGCGTCAGCGCACGGACCGGTCCGTCCGGTGTGGGCGCACGGCTCGAGGGAGACGTAGGCCGTGCCACCGCGGGCCCGGTCGCCAGCGACGGCCAGCGCCGCAGCCTCGCCGTGGGGCGTGCCTGCACCGCGGTGCCAGCCCTCACCGATGAGCCCGCCGGCCGGGTCGACGATGACGCACCCGACGCGGGGGTTCGGGTCCGGCCACGATCCCCTCGTGGCCAGGTCCAGGGCGCGCCGCATGAAGGCGACGTCCATGGCGTTGACGGCGGCGTCGGCGGCGTCGGCGGCGTCGGCGTTGGCAGCGTTGGCGGCAGCCATCGCTCAGGCCCCGCGGGCGGTGACGAGCACCGGCTCGAGGTCGCGGTGTTCGGTCCGCGACGCCTTGACCCACTGCGTGAAGCCGTAGACGACGAACAGCCCGTAGAAGACGTAGAGGACGGCCGTCGGCACGTAGCCGGTCGCGAAGCCGAACGGCACTCCCACCAGGTCGACACCGATCCACGCGAGCCAGAACTCGTTCCAGCCGCGGGCCATGGCGTACGTGGCCACGATGGAGCCGACGAAGATCCACGCGTCGCACCAGAAGAACCACCACTGCGGCGTCCAGAACGGGTTCGGTGCGAGGCTCCACAGCGACACGAAGACCTGATGCACGATGACGGTGCCGACGAGCCAGAAGCCGACCACGGCGGTGCGCTCGCGCGCCGTCGCCCAGCGCGGCGTGATCGCGGCGCCGGTCGCGTCGTCGGCATGGTTCAGCCGGCGCACCTGCGTCCACCGCCACCAGCCGTAGATGCTGGTGAGGATGAAGAAGACCTGCCTCCCGGCCTGGCCGAAGAGTGGGACGCGTTCGTCGGCGCCGAAGAGCGCGCCGAGGTAGACGAAGAAGAGCATGACGTTGGCGAGGATGCCGACGGGCCAGGCCCAGACACGGCGCTTCATGCCGAACCAGGCCGAGGCGACGCCGATGAGCACGGCGATGAGCTCGATCCAGTGCAGCTGGTAGGGCCCGACGGGGATCGCGGCGTCGATGGCCTGCTGGAAGACGTTCTTCGTCTCGTCTGCGAGAGCTAGTGACTGCATGTGGTGTTCGTCCTTGGAGTTCGTGGTGCTGCTCGGACGAACTCCGGGGAACCTCCACAGCTGTCGCTGCCGTGCTCCGCCCTCCCGATCTGGGTGCGCGAACCACCACAGACGTCAGTCTGTTTCGTGCTGCCTCCCATCCGGACTTTCACCGTCGGTCCTGGAGTTCCACCAGGTCAACCGGCCACTCGTCAAGCGTGGTGAGTGGTCGGGTCGCGGACTGTCACCGCCGGCTCGGAATTACACCGACCCCGGAGCACGTAGTCACCAGTATGCACCGTGACCTCGGCAACTCCCACCCCCCGTCCGCGTGACGGCCACCACGCTGGAAGGTGTCGTATGCCGCTGGGCTCAGTGGGTGTGCGACGTGACCAGAGCGCGCAGCTCGTCGACCGCGGCGGCGGCGTCCTCGGCGCCATAGACCGCCGAGCCGGCGACGAAGACGTCGGCTCCCGCCTCGGCGCACTGCTCGATCGTGTCCGCGCTGACGCCGCCGTCGACCTGGACCCAGATCTCCCCGCCATGACGCTTGACGGCCTCGCGGACCTGGCGGACCTTCGGCATCTGGTCGGCCAGGAAGGACTGTCCACCGAAGCCGGGCTCGACCGTCATGACGAGCACCATGTCGAGCTCGGGCAGCAGGTCCGCATAGGGCGCGAAGTCCGTCCTCGGCTTGACCGCCATCGCCGCTCTCGCGCCGGCCGCCCGCAGCGCTCGGGAGAGGGATCGGGGATCACGCGCAGCCTCGATGTGGAAGGTCACCGACCGACACCCCGCCTCGGCGTACATCGGCGCCCACCGGTCCGGGTCCTCGATCATCAGGTGCGCATCGACCGGGATGGGGCTGACCTTGACGAGCGCCTCGACGACGGGCAGGCCGATGGTCAGGTTCGGCACGAAATGACCGTCCATGACGTCGACGTGGGCCCAGTCCGCGTTGGCGACCCGCTTCAGCTCGCGCTCGAGGTTGGCGAAGTCGGCCGACAGGATGCTCGGGGAGATCTGCACGGGCCCAGCCTAGGGTCCCGCTCCTGCGCCACGAGGCCCGCATGAGTGGCCTGGTCGATGGACCCGCGGCAGCCACACGGCGCGTGGGAAAGACCCACGACACCTACCGCAAGGGCAGCGGGCCGGGCGTGGTGCTCGTGCACGAGATCCCGGGAATCACGCGCGGGTCCTCGCCTTCTTCGGCGAGCGGCTGGGGCCGCGCGGGTGCTCCGCCTGGCGGCCGACACGGCAGGATCGATCCATGAGCAGCGATCCGAGCAGCGGACCCAGCAGCGACCCCGTCATCCAGGCGTTCGACGGGGACGTCCTCGTCATGACCCTGAACCGCCCGGAGAAGCGCAACGCGCTCAGCCGGGGTCTCTGCCGAGCGCTCGACTCCGCCGTTCGGGAAGGCGCGACGCGAGCTCGGGCCATCGTCCTCACCGGCGCCGGGTCGACGTTCTGCGCCGGCGCCGACCTGGACGGCGTCTACGGCGAGGAGTTCCTCGAGGCGCACTACGGCATGCTGCGCGCGATCACCGGGTCGGCCATACCGGTGATCGCCGCGGTGAACGGTCCGGCGATCGGTGGCGGCACCCAGCTCGCCGCCGCGTGCGACCTGCGAGTGGCCAGCGTCGCGGCACGGTTTGCCGTGCCGACGGCGCGCAACGGCCTCGCCGTCGACCCGTGGACGATCCGGCGGCTCAGCGACCTCGTCGGCGGGGGTCACGCTCGCGGAATCCTGCTCGCCGCGGAGACCCTCGACCTCCCCGCAGCGCTCGCGTGCGGGCTGGTCCAGCGCGAGGGAGACCTGACCGACGCGATCGCCCTCGCCCACGACCTCGCCGGCTTGGCCCCGCTCTCCCTGGCCTACGCCAAACGGGTGCTCAACTCGCACCTGCCCGACGACGACCCCGAGCTGCGGGCCGAGTTCCTCGCCTGCTTCACGAGTGCGGATGCTGCCGAGGCCGACGCGGCACGGCGGGAGGGCCGACGACCCGTGTTCCGCGGACGGTGACCTCGGCTGATCTCGGCTGATCTGGGCTGATTTCGGCGGTCTAGCGCTTGCGCAGCAGGGCGACGAACATCGCGTCGGTCCCGTGCACGTGGGGCCACAGCTGGACGTACGGGCCGTCGCCGAGCTCGGGGAGCACGGCGCCCTCAGCATCGACAAACAGAGAGCGCGCGTCGACCAGCTCCACGTCGTCGCGCTTCTTGAGGACGTCCTGCACGACGAAGCGGGTCTCGTTGAGGTGCGGGGTGCACGTGGCGTAGGCGATGACGCCGCCCGGCATCGTCGCGTCAATGCCGGAGGCGAGCAGCTCACGTTGCAGCCCGGCCAGGGCGGCGACGTCCTTGGGACTGCGCCGCCACCGAGCCTCGGGTCGTCGGCGGAGGGCGCCCAGACCCGTGCACGGGGCGTCGATGAGAATGCGGCTGTATGCCGCCGGGCTCGCTTCCCCGATCTCGCGCCCGTCGCCGTGATGAACCTCGATCGTGCTGCCAGCGGCGCGTGCAGCCGCAGTCGCTGCAGTCAGCGTCTGGCGGACCAGCTGTGCGCGCGTCTGGTTCACCTCGTTGGCGATGAAGGGGATCCGCCGTTGCACGGCGATCGAGCCCAGGAGGCCCGCCTTGCCGCCCGGACCAGCACAGAGGTCCAGCCATCGCTCGGAGGTCATGGCGTCGTGACCTACCTCCGCGGTCGCGAGGGCCAGGGCGACCAGCTGGGACCCCTCGTCCTGGACAGCGGCTCGTCCCTCTCGGATGGCGGGAATGGCGCCCGGGTCGCCCTCGGGGAGCACGGCGCCGACCGGGCTCGTCGTGGACGCGACGGCGCCCGCGTCGACCAGCTCGGCCACGCTCGCCAGTCCCGGCCGCGCCGCGAGGGAGACCCTGGGTGCTGCGTTGTCCGACTCGAGCAGGCGACCCAGCTCGCCGTCGACGCTGTCGGCGGTGGCCCGGCCATGTCCGATGAGCGCCGCGCGGAGTGCCTTGGTGACCCAGAGCGGGTGTGAGGTGCGGATCGCGAGGGCCTCGAGCGGGTCGTCCACGTCAGCCGTGACGACCTCGAGCCACTCCTCGAGGCTGCGCTCACTGACGCGTCGCATCACCGCGTTGACGAAGCCTGAGGCACCCGCGCCGTTCACCTGCCGGGAGAGCGCGACGGTCTCGTCGACCGCCGCGTGGGTCGGCACGCGCATGCCGAGCAGCTGGTGGGCGCCGAGCCGGAGCGTGTCGAGGACGCGCGGGTCGATGTTGTCGACGGGGCGGTCGGCGGCATGGGCGGCGACGGCGTCGTAGAGACCGGACATTCGGGTCGCCCCGTAGACGAGCTCCGTGGCGAAGGCGGCGTCCCGCCCGTGGATCCGCTTCTCGCGCAACAACATCGGGAGCGCCAGATTGGCATAGGCGCCCTGGGCCACCTCGCGCATGGCGGTGTAGGCGGTCAGCCGGGCCGGATCGGTGCGCCGCGCCCGCTCCGACGGCCGCTGCACCGACCGGTGCCGGGCATTCCGGCCTCGGTCCGGTGGTCGCTGCCGTCCGCCACGGCGCCCCTCGTCACTCATCGGCGAGTCCCTCGCCTGCCTCGATGCGGGTGCCTCGCGCCCAGTCCGGAGCGGGCATCGGCCGCTTGCCGTGGGCCTGGACGATGCCGAGCCGGACGGGCAGGGTTCCCGTGCCGACGAAGACGGCCTGTCTCGTCACCAGGAGTGTGCCGGGCTCGAGCGTGCCATGCCCCGGCACCTCGTCGGGAGCAGCGATGGCGACCGGCAAGAGCTTGAGTCGCTCGCCCCGGAACGTCGTCCAGGCCCCCGGCGCCGGCGTGCAGCCGCGGATGAGCCGGTCGATGGCCCGGGCCGGCCTGGCCCAGGTGACGCGGGCGTCGGCGACCTCGACCTTGGGGGCATGGGAGATCCCTTCGGCTGGTTGCGGTCTGGCCACGAGGTCACCGTGCTCGATGCCGTCGAGGGTGGCGACGAGCAGCCCGGCGCCGCCGTGGGCGAGTCGTGCGAGGAGGTCGCCGGCCGTGTCGGTCGGCCGGATCGTCTCGGTCATGACGCCATAGACAGGGCCGGTGTCGAGCCCCCGCTCCAGCCGGAAGGTCGAGGCGCCGGTCACCTCGTCGCCTGCCATGATCGCGTGCTGGACGGGTGCGGCCCCCCGCCAGGCCGGGAGCAGCGAGAAGTGCAGGTTGATCCAGCCGTGCGGCGGGAGGTCCAGCGCGACCTGAGGGATGAGGTTGCCGTAGGCCACGACGGGGCAGGCATCCGGCTCGAGCCGCCGCAGCTGGTCGAGGAGCTCGGGCTCCTTGACCGAGCGGGGAGTCAGGACCGGCAGGCCGAGCTCCCCCGCTCTGACCTTGACGGGGGACGGCTCCAAGCGGCGTCCCCGGCCGGCCGGAGCGTCGGGGCGGGTGATGACACCGGCGAGGTCGTGGCGCGACTGCGCGATGGCATCGAGGCTCGGCAGCGCCGCCTGCGGCGTTCCCGCGAAGACCACCCGCACGTCACATCCCCAGGCCGAAGGTCGAGTGGGGGCTGACCTTCACCCTGGGCGCCGGCTCGCCGAACCACTCGGCCTCCCGGATGGCCCGCATGGCCTCCTTGCGTACCTCCGCGTCGAGCCGGTCGACGAAGAGGATCCCGTCGAGGTGGTCGGTCTCGTGCTGGACCGCCCGGGCCAGCAGCTGCGTGCCCTCGAGCACGACGGGCTCGCCGTGCATGTCCTGGCCCTTGGCGACGACGCAGAGGGCACGCCTCGTCTCAACGGTGACACCCGGGATGCTGAGGCATCCCTCGGGCCCGTCCTGGGTCTCGTCGGAGAGGTCGAGCAAGGGGTTGACGAGGTGCCCCACGACGTCGTCGACGAAGTAGGTGAAGACCCGAAGCCCGACCCCGATCTGCGGGGCGGCCAGACCGGCGCCGGGCGCGTCGAGCATGGTGTCCTCGAGGTCCTTGACGAGCGTCCGCAGCTCCTTGTCGAAGTCGACGACCTCGACCGCCGGGGTGCGCAGCACCGGGTCTCCGAAGAGGCGGATGTCCTTGATCGCCACAGGTGTCAGTCCTCGAGGGTCGCAGGCGCCCACGCCGGGCGCCGAAGACCAAGTCTAGGTGGGCCTCACCTGCGCCTCAGGGCAGGCGCTCAACCTCGAGGGGGCAGTACCCCGCCGCGCCCTCCCCGTGGAGTGCGCACTTGGCTCTGCGCCCCCCGTCGAGTGTGCACTTGGCATCCGTCGCGGGGGATGCCAACTGCGCACTCGACCAATCGTGGCGAGGTCCAGTGCACACTCGACCAATCATGGCGAGGCCCAGCGCACACTCGACCAACGTTTGGCGATGCGCACGGCACACTCGACCGGGAGGTGTCGCTGCTGGGCGGCCCGCCAAGGGCCAGCAGTCGGGCCGGCTGTCACGGCAGGCGCTCAACCTCGAGGGTGAAGCCCTGCGCCCGCAACCGCTCGACGAGAACGTCTCCGATCGCCGTGGCCGGGGTCAGGACTCCCGCGCGGTGCGGCAGGCGGTCCTCGTCAAGTGCGAGAGCCAACGCGCTCTCGCCGAGCATCACGGCCGTTCCGGTGTAGCCCGGGTCGTACGACGCCCCGACGCGGGCGACGTACCGGGCTCCGGTCGTGGTCGTCGTCCTGGTCTCCATGAGGAACCGTCCGGCCGCCATCTGCTCCCGGCTCGGGCCCTCGCCCGGCTTGGGCAGGAGCCGGTCGAGGACCGCGCGTGAGGGCGCCCAGGACAGGCCGGCCAGCCCACCGGTCAGCCCGATCGCCATCCCCGCGGCGAGCACCGGGGAGAGCGGGCCCTTGCCGAAGTCGACGACCTCGCGATATCGGAACTCCCGTCCGTAGGACCAGTCCGTCAGCGTGTTGGACAGGCGAACGACCCTGGTGTTGAAGCCCGCCATGGCGAAGGGCCCGTTCCAGCGTCCGCTGGCCGGGTCGCGGTCGACCGGCATCACCTTGCGGAGCAGTCCGGCGAGACCCCCGGGACGCCGGGACGCACTCGTCGGCTCCTCGGCGCGCCTCGGGCTGAGCGCGTACGGGTCGGCGAGCACGTGCCGGGTCTCGGGCTCCTCGCGGACGAGGATGGCCTGCTGACGGGCGGAGTCGACGGTGCCGCCGCTGAAGCCACCCGATGCGAACTTCACCGCGAGGAGCGTGTCCCCCAGGGTGCCCTCGCCGTCCTCTGCGGCACGTCGAGCCAGCAGGTGGACCGCGAGGTCCGACGGAACGGAGTCGTAGCCGCAGGCGTGGACGAGGCGAGCGCCCGTCTCGGCGGCTCGTCGCGAGAGGGTGTCCATCGTCCAGCGGACGAAGAGCACCTCTCCCGTCAGATCCGCATAGTGCGTCCCGGCGTCGGCGCAGGCGCGGGCAACTTCCTTGCCGTGCACGGCGAACGGCCCGACGGTCGTCGCCATGACACGGGTCCGTGCCGCCAGGGCGTCCAGTCCGGAGGCGTCCATCGCGTCGACCTCGATCAGCTCCCAGTCGGCGGCGTTCTCGTCCAGCCGATCCCGGACGGACTCGAGTCGCGAGCGCGATCGCGCAGCCAGCGCCACCCGCGCGGTCCCGGCCTGCTGCGACAGATATCGGGCCGTCAGGGCGCCGACGAAGCCGGTCGCACCGTAGAGGACGATGTCGAACTCGCGGGTGTCCATGGCGTCACTGTGCCATGCGACCCCAGAAGCTGTTCACTCGATCGTGAGGGGTG
Organism: Intrasporangium sp.; assembly: GCF_035280925.1. GTDB lineage: Bacteria > Actinomycetota > Actinomycetes > Actinomycetales > Dermatophilaceae > Intrasporangium. The sequence goes on from NZ_DATEEY010000102.1 coordinate 33,053, forward strand.
GGGGCCGTAGCGAGGGTGGGGGGCGTGGCGCGGCTACCAGCCATCGACCGGATCCACGCGGACCGTGACGACATCGCCCTCCTTGCGCGCCGACCGGAGGGCCCTGAGCGCGGCCAGCGCGTCAGTCAGCTCCGCGGTCACCTCCAGCGGAGCGCGCACCAGCGCGTGCCAGCTGCCCGGGTCATCGTCCGAGCCACCGTCGCCGCTACCAGTGCCACTGTGGGACCACGTGCCGAGCGGCATCGGGCCAAGCATCTGGGCTTCAGCAGGCAGGCGCAGCTGGGCCAGGGCCGCCTCGAGCGCCGCACGACTGCCCCGAAGCTGAGCCATCCGCACCGCGGGCGGCAGGCCCAGCTCGCGTCGCTCGCCGAGCTCTCGGCCCGCGAGCCACCCGGGATCCCAGCGCACGAGCGCCTCGACTGCCGGCAACGTCACCCCTTCGGGAGCCCCGGCGAGGACGACGGGCCGGCCGGGACGCACCAGCGCGGCCGCGGCCATCCAGCGGCGCAGCGACTCCAGCGGCGCGTCGAGGACCGGCAGGTCAAGACTCGCCCAGGCGTCGAGGAGCAGCACCGCCGCATACCCATCCTCGGCCACCGGCTCGGCACCGGGAGTCGCGATGACGATCGCCGGCTCCGGCCCGACCGAGCCGTGCACCTCTCCGGAGCCGGACGTGATGACCGGGTGGCCCGGCAGCGACCGCCCGATCTCCTCCGCGGTGCGGCGCGCCCCGGTGACCGTGGCGCGCAGCCGCCGGGAGCCACAGCTGCGGCACTCGAAGCCGGATGGCCCGAGCCCTGCACTGCACCAGCGGCACCGGGGTTCGCTGCCGGCGGAGCCCAGTGCCATCGGCCCGTGGCAGCGCGGGCACCGCACCGGGGACCGGCACTCACCGCAGCTCAAGGCCGGCAGGTATCCCCGCCGAGGGACCTGGACGAGGACGGGCCCGTCGCGCAGGGCGTCCTTGGCCACGCGCCACGCCCTCGACGGCAGGTGGGCCCGGGCAGCGGGCCCGTCCCGCTCCTGATCGAGTCCCTCCCCCGCAATGACGACCTGCGGCGCCGCGCCGCGGACGACGTCGTGGTCGGCGACCACCGGGACGACCTGGCCTGCCTCGACCTCGGCCTCCAACCGGAGGCTGCGGACGAAGCCGCCCGAGAGCAGTGCTGCGCCGGCCTGCTCGGCCCGCAGCGACAGGACGACTCCGGTGTGGTGATAGGGCGCCCGCGGCTCGGACAGCAGGTCGTCGCCGTCGTCCCAGCACGCCACCAGCCCCAGGTCATGGACCGGCGCGAAGGCCGCGGCCCGGGTGCCGATCGCCACCCGCACGTGCCCGCGCAGGACCTTGAGCCAGGCGGTGTAGCGGGCCTGGGGGCCCTGGTCTGCCGTCAGCCTGACGTGCCGTCCTGGACCGAGACGGCGGACCAGGGCCGCGTCGACGCGGTCGACGTCGCGATGATCCGGGACCACGACAACCGCTCCCCGCCCACCCGTCAGGGCGGCGTGGACCGCGACGGCGAGCGCCTCCGGCCAGTCGCTGTCCCGGTCCCTGGTCGGCAGCGCCAGCCACGCCGCGGCAGGGCCCTCGCCGGCTGCCACGCGACGCAGCCAGGCACGACCAGCGGGATAGTCGGCCCAGGGGCCGCCGTCAACCCCGCACGCCACGGGGCTCGACGGCTCGTCGGGAGCCGGCTCAGCGGCATACGACCTCGGCGTCGGCGGCAGGAGCGGGAGGTTGCGCTCCGCCGTGGCGTGACGTCTGGGCACGGCGAGGCGAAGGACGTCGCTGAGCGTGCCGGCGTATCGGTCGGCCACCGCCCGGCACAGCGTGAGAACCTCCGGTGTGAGGACGGGCTCCGCGCTGACGACCTTGCGCAGCGGCGTCAGGCGCCCCTCGTGCTCGGCCTCCGCGCGCCGCTCGACGAGGAACCCCTCGAGGTCCCGACCGGCAAAGCGCACCCGCACCCGGGCGCCGGGCACGGCGTCTGCGGCCAGCTCGTCGGGAACGGCGTACTCGAACACCCGGTCGAGGTGGGCGAGCGGCGTGTCGACGACAACTGCAGCGACCGGCCCGAGGGCCGGTCGCGGCGCAGAGGTGTCGTCGCCCACGAGGGCGAATCTAGTGTCAGCTGGCGACAGCGGCCCGCAGGGCCTCGATGCGGTCGGTCCGCTCCCAGGTGAAGGCGTTGTCCACCCCATCCGCCTTGGTGCGGCCGAAGTGGCCGTACGCCGCCGTGGGGCCGTAGATCGGGCGGAGCAGGTCGAGCGCGTCGACGATCGCCGCCGGACGCAGGTCGAACACCATGCCGATGGCGTCCTGGATCCGGTCGACCGGCACGGTCTCGGTGCCGAACGTCTCGATGTAGAGCCCGACCGGCTGGGCCTTGCCGATCGCGTACGCGACCTGGACCTCGCAGCGCCGCGCCAGGCCGGCCGCGACGACGTTCTTGGCCACCCACCGCATCGCGTACGCACCGGACCGGTCGACCTTGCTCGGGTCCTTGCCCGAGAAGGCGCCACCACCATGCCGGGCCATCCCACCGTAGGTGTCGACGATGATCTTGCGACCGGTCAGGCCGGCGTCGCCCATCGGGCCGCCGATCTCGAAGCGCCCGGTCGGGTTGATCAAGGTGCGGTAGGTCGAGACGTCGAGGTCGCTCCCCCCGGCGTGCAGCTCCTCGAGGACCGGCGCGATGACGTGCTCCCTGATGTCCGGCTCGAGCATCCCCTCGAGCGACACGTCGGGAGCGTGCTGCGTCGACAGGACCAGCGTGTCGAGCCGGACCGCCTTGTCGCCCTCGTAGGCGATGGTCACCTGGGTCTTGCCGTCGGGGCGCAGGTAGGCGAGCTCGTTGTTCTTGCGCACCTGGGTCAGGCGCTCCGACAGGCGGTGGGCGAGGTAGATGGGCAGCGGCATGAGCTCGGGGGTGTCGTCGCACGCGTAGCCGAACATCAGCCCCTGGTCGCCGGCACCCTGCTTGTCCATGGGGTCGACACCGCCGTGCCGAGTCTCATGGGCCGTGTCGACGCCCTGCGCGATGTCGGGCGACTGGGAGCCGATCGATACGGAGACGCCACAGGTGCGGCCGTCGAAGCCCTTCTGCGACCCGTCGTAGCCGACGCGCAGGATGGTCTCCCGGACGATGCGCGGGATCTCCACGTAGCCCGTCGTCGACACCTCACCCGCGACGTGGACGAGCCCGGTGGTGACCATCGTCTCGACGGCGACCCGGGCCTGGGCGTCCTCGGCGAGCATCGCATCGAGGATGGCGTCGCTGATCTGGTCGCAGATCTTGTCCGGGTGTCCCTCGGTGACGGACTCGGACGTGAAGAGACGTGCGGACACGTGGGCTCCCTGGCTGTGTGGCGTGCGGGCGATGGCGAGTTTAGCCCGCGGGATGGAGAAGGGCGGCCACAACGTCCAGTACGGCGTCGGCGACGGCATCCTTCGATGCCGGCCCCACCGTGCGGACCTCGTCACTGCCCCGGGTCAGGAGGTGAACGGTGTTCTCGTCCTGCCCGAAGGTCTTGTCGTAGCCGACCTCGTTGGTCACCTGGAGGTCGCTGCCCTTGCGGGCGAACTTGGCGCGGGCGTGGTCGAGCACCGACCCAGCCGCATCGCCCGTCTCGGCGGCGAAGCTGACGATGACCGGACGCGCCGCCCCGCGCTCAGCGCGGTCGGCGACGAGGCCCTTGACGATGTCGGGGTTCTCGACGAGGTCCAGACGCAGGCCCGCGCCGTCCTCCCCCTTCTTGATCTTGCTGTCGCTCGCTGTCGCCGGGCGGAAGTCGGCAGGCGCCGCGGCCATGACGACCACGTCGGCGTCCGTGGCCGCCGCGACCACCGCCTCCTGCAGCTCGATCGTCGTCTCGACGGGAACGACCGCCACGCCGTCGGGCGTCGGGAGTGAGACGTTCGCCGCCACGAGGGTCACCGTGGCGCCACGGGCGGCGGCCGCGCGAGCGATGGCGAGGCCCTGCTTGCCCGACGAGCGGTTGCCGAGGTAGCGCACGGGATCGAGGGGCTCGCGGGTGCCCCCGGCCGAGACCACGACCTTGCGGCCCTTGAGGCCATCGACGTCGTATGCCGCTGAGCCGGCTTCCCGGGACCCAGCGGTGGCGACGTCCTCCCGCGCTCCCGCGTCGTCACTCCCGCTCGGGGCGGTAGGAGGGGGACCATGCGGGTCAACGATGGCGAGCACAGCGGCATAGAGCTGGTCGGGCTCGGGAAGCCGACCGGCGCCGGTGTCGGTGCCGGTCAGGCGACCTTCCGCCGGGTCGATGACGTGGACCCCACGCTCGCGCAGGGTGGCCACGTTGGCCCGGGTCGCCGGGTGGAGCCACATCTCGGTGTGCATCGCGGGGGCCAGCACGACCGGGCAGCGCGCCGTGAGCAGGGTGTTGGTGAGCAGGTCGTCGGCGAGGCCGTGGGCGGCCTTGGCGAGCACGTCGGCGGTCGCAGGGGCGACGACGACGACGTCGGCGGCCTGGCCGATGCGCACGTGCGGCACCTCGTGGACATCCGTCCACACGTCGGACGCCACCGGCTTGCCCGACAGGGCGGCCCATGTCGGCGCGCCGACGAAGCCGAGGGCGGCCGCGGTGGGCACCACGGTCACGTCGTTGCCGCTCTCGGTGAAGAGCCGCAGCAGGGAGCACGCCTTGTAGGCGGCGATGCCGCCGCTCACGCCGAGGACGACGCGCATCGGACGGGGCGCCTCAGGCCTCGGTCGGCTCGGAGGTGAGCAGGCCCTCGTTGATCTCGCGCAGTGAGATCGACAGCGGCTTCTCGTGGACCTCGGTCTCCACGAGCGGGCCGACGTAGTCGAGCAGGCCCTCCTGCAGCTGGGAGTAGTACGCGTTGATCTGGCGAGCCCGCTTGGCCGCGTAGATGACGAGCGCGTACTTCGAGTCGGCGGCGGTCAGCAGGTCGTCGATCGGCGGGTTGGTGATGCCGATGGGAGCGGCCTTGGTACCGGACACGGTGATCTCGTTTCGTTGGGTTCGTTGCGTGCGTCGTCTCGTGCAAGGACGCCCTCGCGGCGCACAAGACCGGCGGGACCACCGTCAGGAGCGTCCCGATCTCATCAATGATACGAGTTCTTCGCTGGCCCGACGAACGTCGTCGTTGACGATGACCTTGTCGAACTCCGCTCGGGCCGCCAGCTCCGCGCGGGCGGTGTCGAGCCGACGGGTGCGCTCCACCTCGTCCTCGGTTCCCCGGCCGACCAGCCTGCGGACGAGCTCCTCCCAGTTGGGCGGCTCGAGGAAGACGAAGAGCGCGTCGGGCCAGGTGTCCCTGACCTGACGGGCTCCCTGCAGGTCGATCTCGAGCAGGGCGTCCTTGCCCTCCCGGATGGCCCGCTCGACCGGCCCTCGCGGCGTGCCGTACTGCGCGACGCCGTGGACGACGGCGTGCTCGAGGAACTCGCCGGCGGCGACGAGCCGGTCGAACTCCTGGTCGTCGACGAAGTGATAGTGCACGCCGTCCACCTCACCGGGTCGCGGCGTGCGGGTCGTCATGGACACGGAGAACCAGACGCCGGGGAAATGGGTTCGGACGTAGGCCGCGATGGTGCCCTTCCCCACCGCTGTCGGGCCGGCAAGCACGGTGAGGCGTCCGGGCTCGCGGGGCGCCGTCCCGGAGGCCGGCGTCACGGCCGCTCGAACTTGCGCAGCAGCGCAGCGATCTGGTTGGCGCCAAGCCCCCGCACCCGACGGGACTCGGCGATGCCCACCTCAGCCATGATGGCCCTGGCCCGGACTCGGCCCACCCCCGGCATCGACTCGAGCAGCTCGGTCACCTTCATCTTGCCGATGACGGGGTCGGCCTTGCCGTCCTCGATGACCTCGGCCAGCGAGCCGCTGGAGTACTTGAGGCGGTTCTTGACAGCTGCTCGCTCCCGGCGCGCGGCGGCAGCCTTCGTCAGGGCTGCGGCGCGCTCCTCAGGGGTGAGCGGTGGAAGGGCCACGGTGCGAACTCTCCTCGCTGGGCGGGCGCGGTGTCTCGCCGATTCGATGACTGGGTCTGCGCCGAACCTAGCGACCTTGCCCGCGCTCGTGCAACGCGGCACCCTCCACTGAGGCCGGGCCCGATGGGCGTGCTTGGAGCGCAACGCGACCCAGCGCCGCGGGTCGGTCGACCCACCCCCTGAGCTCCTCGATGCTGCGCTGCAGCCGGTCGACGAGTCGGTGCGGTTGCGGACCGGCCGCCAGGAGGGCCCGGCTGGAGGCGGCGAGGACCTGGCTCCGGGCCGGTCCGAACGTGTGCTCGAGTGCGACGACGTCGCCTCCCTGGGCGCCGAAGCCGGGTGCGAGGATCGGCGTCGCAGCGGCGCGCAGGTCGAGTGCGAGGTCCTTGACCGCGCTGCCGACGGTGGCCCCGACGACGAGGCCGACGTGTCCCAGCTGTCCGCTGGACCGGGCGTCCTCGTTGTCCGCGGCGGCGCCCCTGACGATTGAGCCGGCCACCGACTCGTCGTGGCGCTGCGCGTGCTGCACGACCGAGCCCTCGGGGTTCGACGTGAGGGCCAGCACGAAGACCCCCCGCCCGGTCCGGCGCGCGAGGTCGATCGCGGGGCGCAGCGACTCGTAGCCGAGGTACGGGCTCACCGTGAGCGCGTCGGCAGGCGCGGCTGCCTCGGTCCCGAGGTACGCCTCGGCGTAGGCGGTCATCGTGGAGCCGATGTCGCCTCGCTTGGCGTCGAGGATGGTGAGGGTGTCGGCCTCCCGCAGCTCGGTGAGGACCCGCTCGAGGACGGCCACGCCCCGGCTGCCGAAGACCTCGAAGAAGGCCGACTGCGGCTTGACCGCTGCGACCCGTCCCGCGAAGGCCTCCACGCAGGTCAGGGCGAACCGTTCCAGTCCTGCGACGTCATACGTCAGGCCCCACCCCTCCACCAGTGAGCGGTGCGGGTCGATTCCGGCGCAGAGCGGTCCGGCCGCTGTCATGGCGGCGGCGAGCCGGGTCCCGAACGCGGTTGGTGTGGGTGTCATGCGGACACCTCGACCGCATCAGGGGAGGCAGGCGTGACACCGAGGAGGTTGAGGTCACGGGCGTGGTCCTGGAGGGACTTGACCCGGATCTCCTCGGTGAGGTGGGACTCGATGCCGAGGACGGCCGCCGCGAGCGTGGCGATGGTCGTGATGATCGGCAGGTCCGCGCTCGTCGTGGCGGCGCGGATCGCATACCCGTCCGCCCTGGCGTCCTGTCCCGAGGGTGTGTTGACGACCATCTGGACCGTGCCGCCCTGGATGAGCTCGACGATCGACTTCTCGCCCGCGTGCTCCCCCGTTCGCTCCGTCAGCTTGCGCACGAGGGTTGCCTCGATGCCGTTGCGCTTGAGCACCGCCGCGGTGCCCGCCGTCGCGAGGATGGTGAAGCCGAGGTCGACGAGCCGCTTGACGGGGAAGAGCATCGCTCGCTTGTCCCGGTTGGCGACCGAGACGAAGATCGCTCCGGTGCGGGGCAGCCCACCGCCGATTGCCAGCTGGGCCTTGGAGAAGGCGGCGCCGAAGTCACGGTCGATCCCCATGACCTCGCCGGTCGAACGCATCTCCGGCCCCAGCACGGAGTCGACCGCGAGTCCCTCCGGGGTCCGGAACCGCTTGAACGGCAGGACCGCCTCCTTGCATGAGATCGGTGCGTGGTCGGGCAGCGACCCGCCGTCCCCTGAGCGCGGGAGGAGTCCTTCCTCACGCAGCTCGCGGATCGTCGCACCGAGCATGACCCGCGATGCGGCCCGGGCCAGCGGGACGCCGGTCGCCTTGGACACGAACGGCACCGTCCGGGAGGCGCGCGGGTTGGCCTCGATGACGTAGAGGATGTCCTGCGCCAGGGCGAACTGGACGTTCATCAGGCCCCGGACGCCGATGCCTTCGGCGAGCTTCCGGGTCGCCACCCGGACGCGCTCCAGCTCGGCGTCGCCCAGGGTCGCGGGGGGAAGGGTGCAGGCGCTGTCGCCCGAGTGGACTCCCGCCTCCTCGACGTGCTCCATGATGCCGCCGAGGTAGAGGTCCGCACCGTCGAAGAGCGCGTCGACGTCGATCTCGATCGCGTCGTCGAGGAAGCGGTCGACGAGGATCGGGTGCTCGGGGGACGCCTCGGTGGCCTTCTCGACGTAGGTGACGAGCGAGTCGTCGTCGTAGACGATGACCATGCCTCGGCCGCCCAGCACGTAGGACGGCCGCACGAGCACGGGATAGCCGATCTCGCGGGCCACGGTCAGCGCCTCGTCCGGGCTGAGGGCCGTGCCGTGCTTCGGAGCGACCAGTCCGGCGCGGGCGAGCACCTGGCCGAAGGCGCCGCGGTCCTCAGCGAGGTGGATCGCCTCGGGTGAGGTCCCCACGATGGGCACGCCCTCGTCGGCCAGGGCCCGGGCGAGCCCGAGCGGGGTCTGGCCACCGAGCTGGACGATGACCCCGGCGATGGGCCCGGCCTCGGTCTCCGCGTGGATCACCTCGAGGACGTCCTCGAGCGTCAGCGGCTCGAAGTACAGCCGGCTGCTCGTGTCGTAGTCGGTGGACACCGTCTCGGGGTTGCAGTTGACCATGACCGTGTCGTAGCCCGACTCCCGCAGTGCGAAGGAGGCGTGGACGCAGGAGTAGTCGAACTCGACGCCCTGACCGATGCGGTTCGGTCCGGATCCGAGGATGATCACGGCGGGCCGCTCGCGTGGAGCGACCTCGGTCTCCTCGTCGTAGGACGAGTAGTGGTACGGCGTCAGAGCGGCGAACTCGGCGGCACAGGTGTCGACGGTCTTGTAGACGGGTCGCACGCCGAGGGCGTGGCGCACCCCCCGCACGACGGCCTCGGGCATGCCGCGCAGCGCGGCCACCTGCGCGTCGCTGAAGCCGTGTCGCTTGACCAGGCGAAGCAGGTCCGCGGTCAGCGTGGGCGCCGCGGCCAGGTGGTCGGCGACCTCGTTGAGCAGCTCGATCTGGTCGAGGAACCACGGGTCGATGCCGGTCGCCTCGTGCACCTGCGCGACGGTGCACCCGCCACGGAGTGCCTGCTGGACCAGGACGATCCGCCCGTCGGTTGGGACCTCGGCCTCCCGGAGGATCCGCGCCGCCCCGGCAGGAGTGACCTCACCGGACCAGTGGAAGGTGGCGTCCTTCTTCTCGAGCGAGCGCAGGGCCTTCTGCAGCGCCTCGGTGAAGTTGCGACCGATGGCCATGGCCTCCCCGACTGACTTCATCGTCGTCGTCAGTGTCGGGTCGGCCGCCGGGAACTTCTCGAAGGCGAAGCGAGGCACCTTGACGACGATGTAGTCGAGCGTGGGTTCAAAGGCTGCGGGATACCAGTGCTCGCCGCGCACGGCGCCGTCCGGGGCGTCCACGGGTGTCCCCGCGTGTGTCGTGATGTCGTTGGGCACCTCGTCGAGCGTGTAGCCGACGGCCATCTTCGCCGCGATCTTTGCGATCGGGAACCCGGTTGCCTTCGAGGCGAGGGCGCTCGAGCGAGACACACGTGGGTTCATCTCGATGACGATGACCCGGCCGTTCTCCGGGTTGACCGCGAACTGGATGTTGCAGCCGCCCGTGTCGACGCCCACCTCGCGGATGACGGCGATGCCGATGTCACGCAGGCGCTGGTACTCGCGGTCGGTGAGCGTCAGCGCGGGCGCGACGGTGATCGAGTCCCCCGTGTGCACGCCCATCGGGTCGAGGTTCTCGATGGAACAGACCACCACAACGTTGTCCCGGTGGTCTCGCATGACCTCGAGCTCGTACTCCTTCCAGCCGATGATCGACTCCTCGAGGAGCACCTCGGTCACGGGTGAGTACTGCAGGCCGGCGCCGGCGATCCGGTGCAGGTCCGCCTCGTCGTAGGCGAAGCCGGAGCCAAGGCCACCCATGGTGAAGGACGGCCTGACGACGACTGGGTACGTCAGCTCCGCTGCCGCAGCGAGGCACTCGTCCATCGTGTGGCAGATGATCGAACGGGCCGACTCGGCGCCGCAGCGCTCGACGACGCCCTTGAACTTCTCCCGATCCTCGCCGAGCTGGATCGCCTCGACGTTCGCGCCGATGAGAGGGCAGTTGTACTTCTCGAGGACCCCGTTCTCGTGGAGGGCGATGGCGCAGTTGAGTGCGGTCTGGCCCCCCAGGGTCGCGAGCACGGCGTCGGGCCGTTCCTTGGCGATGATCGCCTCGACCACCTCGGGCGTGATCGGCTCGACGTAGGTGGCGTCCGCGAACTCCGGGTCGGTCATGATCGTCGCCGGGTTGCTGTTGACGAGGACGACCCGGATGCCCTCGTCGCGCAGCACCCGGCAGGCCTGTGTGCCGGAGTAGTCGAACTCGACCGCCTGGCCGATGACGATCGGTCCCGAGCCGATGACCAGGACGCTCCTGATGTCGTCGCGCCTGGGCATCAGAGTGCCTCCTCGATCTGCTCGTCCCTGTGGGGGGTGTGTCCCTCGGTCATCCGGTCGTCGGTCGCGCTCGTCGGGGCTCCGGGCCTCGCTCGTTCCTCGCTCGTGTCCTCACCCTCTCCTCGCCGCTCCATCAGCTCGATGAACCGGTCGAACAGGTAGGCGGCATCGTGCGGCCCCGCGGCTGCCTCCGGGTGGTACTGGACCGAGTAGGCGGGGGTGTCGAGGCACTCGAGCCCCTCCACCACATCGTCGTTGAGGCAGACGTGGGACACCCGGGCCCTCCCGTGGGGCGTCACGGTCACGTCGTCGAGTGGTGCGTCGACCGCGAAGCCGTGGTTGTGTGCCGTGACCTCGACCTTGCCGGTCGCCCGGTCCAGGACCGGCTGGTTGATGCCTCGGTGTCCGTACTTGAGCTTGTAGGTCCCGAAGCCGAGGGCGCGCCCGAGCAGCTGGTTGCCGAAGCAGATGCCGAAGAAGGGGACTCGTGCGTCGAGGACCTGGCCCAGCAGCGCGATCTCCGACTCGGCGGTCGCCGGGTCGCCTGGTCCGTTCGAGAAGAACACGCCGTCCGGGCCGCGCTCCCCCACCGCCTGGACCTCCTCGAAAGAGGACGTCGCAGGCAGGACGTGCACCTCGATCCCGCGTTCGGACATCAGCTGGGGAGTCATCGCCTTGATGCCGAGGTCGAGCGCCGCCACCGTGAATCGCCTCTCGCCCTTGGCGGGGACGACGTACGGCTCGGTGGTGGTCACCTCCTCGGCGAGGGCGGAACCGGCCATCACGGGGGCCGCGAGCACCACGTCGATCAGCTCCGACTCCGGACGCGCGGCCGACGAGCCGCTGAAGATGCCCACACGCATGGACCCGCGCTCGCGCAGGTGCCGGGTGAGGGCCCGCGTGTCGACCTCGCAGATGCCGACGACGCCCTGGTCGCGCAGCTCGTCCTCGAGCTCCCGCGTCGCCCGCCAGCTCGACGAGCGGAGGGCCGGGTCCCGCACGACGTAGCCGGCCGCCCAGATCCGGTGCGACTCGCCGTCCTCGTCGTTGACCCCGGTGTTGCCGACGTGCGGTGCCGTCATGACGATGACCTGCCGGTGGTAGCTGGGGTCGGTCAGCGTCTCCTGGTAGCCGGTCATACCGGTCGAGAAGACGGCCTCGCCAAGGGTGTCGCCGACCGCCCCGTAGGCCAGGCCGCGAAAGGCCCGCCCGTCCTCGAGGACGAGCACTGCAGGCTCACGAACGAGCCTGGCTGGACCGGCGAGCCCGATCCGGCTGGGAGGGTTCACGGTCACGAGGCGCTCTCCATCAGGGTCTGGTCGGTGCTGTGGGTGACCGTCCCGCGGTGGATGGTCGAGTGCACGGCACCGCGGAAGGTGCGCCCGTGCCAGGGGTTGTTGCGCGAGCGGCTCCGGCTGGCAGCCGCATCGATGGTGACCTCGCGGTCCGGGTCGACCAGGGTCAGGTTCGCCGGCGATCCGGCCTCGAGCGGCCGCCCCTGCCCGGTGAGGCGGCCGATCCGGGCCGGCGCCGTCGACATGATCCGCGCGACGGCGGCCCAGTCGAGCAGGCCCGGGCGGACCAGTACCTCGCTCACGACGTTGAGCGCCGTCTCCAGCCCGAGCATCCCGAAAGCGGCGTCGGCGAAGGCATGCTCCTTGTCGTGCCTGGCGTGGGGGGCGTGGTCGGTCGCGACGACGTCGATCGTGCCGTCGACCAGTCCGGCCCGGAGGGCCTCGACGTCCTCCGTCGGGCGAAGGGGCGGGTTGACCTTGTAGACCGGGTCGTAGCCGACGAGCAGGTCCGTCGTGAGGGCCAGGTGATGTGGCGTCACCTCTGCCGTGACGTCGATCCCCTGCGCCTTGGCCCAGCGGATCACCTCCAGCGTGCCCGCCGTCGAGACGTGGGCGACGTGCAGTCGTGACCCGGTGTGGCGGGCGAGCATGACGTCGCGGGCGACGATGGACTCCTCCGCGATGCCCGGCCATCCGGGTAGTCCGAGCCGTCCGGACAGCTCGCCCTCGTGGCAGCACGCCGACGAGTCGGCGAGGCGGGCATCCTGCGAGTGCTGCGAGATGACGCCGCCGAAGGGCTTGATGTACTCCAGCGCGCGGCGCATGACGCGGGCGTCCTGGACGCACCGCCCGTCGTCTGAGAAGACCCGCACCCGCGCCCGGGACCTCGCCATGAGACCGAGCTCCGCGAGCTCGGCACCCTCGAGTCCCTTGGTGACGGCACCGACGGGCACGACCTCGACGAGACCACAGGCCCGGCCCAGGTCGAGCACCCGCTCCGCCGCCTCGCCCGTGTCGGTCACCGGGCTCGTGTTGGCCATCGCGAAGACGGCGGTGAAGCCTCCTGCTGCAGCGGCGGCCGATCCGGTCGCAATGGTCTCGGCGTCCTCCCGGCCCGGCTCACGCAGGTGCACGTGGAGGTCGACGAGGCCGGGGAGCGCGACGAGGCCGTCCGCGTCGATGACCTCGACACCGGCGCCGGCGGAGCCCAGCGACCCGACCTCGCGGATCACTCCGTCCTCGAGCAGCAGGTCCGCTCCGTCGCCGCCCAGGATGCGGGCTCCCCGGACGAGCAGACGGGTCATCGGAGGGCTCCCTCGGCTGTGGCGGACATGGCTCGCACCGGGGTCGAGGGCGCCTCGTCGCTGCCGGCCAACAGGTGGTAGAGGACGGCCATGCGCACCGCGACGCCCGCGGAGACCTGGTCGAGGACGACGGACTGCGCGCTGTCCGCTGCCTCGGGCGCGATCTCGAGGCCGCGGTTCATCGGTCCGGGGTGCAGGACCAGGACGTCGGGGTTGCGTGACACGAGCCGGTGGAGCCGCTCCCTCGTCAGCCCGTATCCCACGGTGTACTCGCGCGGCGTCGGGAAGTAGCCACCGGTCATCCGCTCGCGCTGGACCCGCAGCATCATCACGGCATCGACCTGGTCGTCGCCCTCGAGCACCGCGTCAAGATCCCATGAGGTGCCGAAGCCGTCACGCTCGCTCCACCCCGTGATCCCGCTCGGCATGAGCGTCGGTGGCGCCACGACCGTGACCCTCGCCCCCAGGGTCTTCAGGGTGATGACGTTGCTGCGAAAGACGCGCGAGTGGGTGAGGTCGCCAACGATGACGACGTGCCTGCCGTCAAGGGCTCCCACGCGTGACCGGAGGGTGTAGGCGTCGAGCAGCGCCTGCGTCGGGTGCTCGTGCATGCCGTCCCCGGCGTTGATGACCGAGCAGCGCACCCACTGCGCGACCTGGTGGCAGGCCCCGGAGGCGTTGTGCCGGATCACGAGCGCGTCAACCGCCATCGCGTCGATCGTCATGGCCGTGTCCCGCAGGCTCTCGCCCTTGGAGGTCGAGGAGCCCTTGGCCGACAGGTTGATGGTGTCGGCCGACATCCACTTTCCGGCGATCTCGAACGAGGACCGCGTCCGAGTCGAGTCCTCGAAGAAGAAGTTGATCACGGTCCGCCCGCGCAGGGTCGGCACCTTCTTGACCTCACGGCGCTGGAGGTCGTGCATCGACTCGGCCGTTGCGAGGATGTCCTCGACCTCGGAGCGCGTGAGGTCCGCGGATGAGATCAGGTGCCGGGTCATCGGCCCTCACCGCCGCTGATGCGCACGATGTCCAGGCCGTCGATCTCGACCACGCGGACGTGGACGCGCTCGTTGCGGGAGGTCGGCAGGTTCTTGCCGACGTGGTCGGCGCGGATCGGCAGCTCACGATGACCGCGGTCGACGAGAACGGCCAGGCGCACCGCTCGCGGCCGCCCCAGCTCGGACAGCGCGTCGAGGGCCGCCCGGATCGTCCGCCCCGAGTAGAGCACGTCGTCGACGAGGACCACGACCTTGTCGTCGATGCCCTCGTCCGGAATGCGCGAGCGGTGCGCGGCACGCACCGGCTGCCGGCGCAGGTCGTCGCGGTGGAGCGTGATGTCGAGCTCGCCGACGGGGATGTCGATCCCCTCCACGGCCGAGATCGCGGCACCCAGCCGATGCGCGAGCGGCACACCGCGGGATGGGATGCCGAGGAGGACGAGATCCGAGGCACCCTTGTTGCGCTCGAGGATCTCGTGACCGATGCGCCGCAGCGCCCGGGAGATCTCATCCGCGCTGAGGACGTCTCTGGCGTCCTCGGGGGTGGTCGAGCTGGGGGCCGGTGCACTCAGGTCAGGGCAGGTCACAGCCGCTGGACCTCCTTCCCCGCCTCACGGGACGGTGGTTAAAGGATGTCTTCCGCGGGCGAGTCTAGCGCGCTCCGCGACGCCGGCCCGCACGCGTCCACCGCGTGGCGCACCTCACGTCATGAGCGTCGCGGCGAGGGTGCCGCCGAGCTCGAACGCCCCCTCCCGAACCTGCTTGTCCACCGGCCCGATGACGAGCAGGGGCGCGGCGGCCCGTACCCACCCCAGCGCGCCGACGATCGACTCGATCGCGCGGCTGGCGCCCTCGGTGTCGTTGTTGCCGTGCACCCAGTAGCCGTAGGGCATTCCGTGCTTCGCCTCGAGGGTGGGGTAGTAGACGGTGTCGAAGAAGTGCTTCAGCGCGCCGCTCATGTAGCCGATGTTGGCGGGCGTCCCGAGCAGCACCCCGTCGGCGCCGAGCAGGTCGCTCGCGGTGGCAGACAACGCCGGATGGACCTCGACCTCGACGTTCTCGATCCCGTCCGCGCGGGTGCCGGCCAGCACCGCCTCGAGCACCTCCTGGGTCGCCGGGGACGGGGTGTGGTGGACGACGAGCAGACGCGCGGTCACCCCGCCAACCTAGACCGCGCCGCACGTCCGCCGTGGGTGGGTCGTCGGGGCTCCGTCCGCGGATCGCGACGGCGAGGGTGCCCGGGGTGACCTGTCAGAGGTGCTCGGCGGACATCGATGCCGTATGCCGCTGGGCCCGCTCCCGGCCCGACGCTCCCTCGCGCTGCTCCCGCCAGTCCAGGGACCGTGATTCGCGGGCGTCGCGTCGAACCCGCGTGCCGAGGGCGCGGTATGTCGCGCCTCTGGCACGCGCGCTCCTGAGCCACGCCGCTGGGAGGTCGGGTTCGCGCGGGGCGAGCTGAGCGGCATACGGCCCGATGGAGGCGACTCAGACGATGGTTGCCTTCACCTCGGACAGCCGGGCGAGCAGGCCGTTGACGAAGGTCGGCGACTCGTCCGTCGACAGCTCGGTCGCGAGCGCGACCGCCTCCGAGATCGCGACTGCGTCGGGGATGTCGTCGTTGAAGAGCACCTCCCAGGCGCCGATCCGCAGGATCGCCCGGTCGACGGCGGGCATCCGCTCGATCGTCCAGCCCTGGCTGTAGTCGGTGAGCGCGGCGTTGATGTCGCCCCACTTCCCGACGACCCCCCGCACCAGCTCGGCGGTGTAGGGGTTGTTGCCCGCGCGGGACCCCGAGATCGCGGCGTCGGCGAGCCGCTCCTCGAGCAGTGCCTCCGCGTTGAGTCCGCGCTGGTCCGCCTCGAAGAGGATGTCGAGGGCGCGGGACCGGGCTTTCGTGCGTGCAGCCAAGGCGATCAGTCGTTGACGCGGCCGAGGTACGACCCGTCTCGGGTGTCGACCTTGACCTTGGTGCCGGTCTCGAGGAAGAGCGGGACCTGGATCTGGGCGCCCGTCTCGAGCGTGGCCGGCTTGGTGCCACCGGTGGAGCGGTCGCCCTGCAGGCCCGGCTCCGTGAAGGTGATCTCGAGGACGACCGACGCCGGCAGCTCGACGTAGAGCGGGGTGCCCTCGTGCGTGGCGACGATGGCGTTCTGGTTCTCCAGCATGTAGTTCGAGGCGCTGCCCACGGTCGACTCGGGCACGTGGATCTGGTCGTACGTGTCCGTGTCCATGAAGACGAAGTCGGTGCCGTCCTTGTAGAGGTACTGCATGGTCCGCTTGTCGACGTTGCTCGTCTCGACCTTGACGCCTGCGTTGAAGGTCTTGTCAACGGTCTTGCCGGACACGACGTTCTTCAGCTTGGTGCGCACGAACGCGGGTCCCTTGCCCGGCTTGACGTGCTGGAACTCGACGACGGACCAGAGCTGTCCGTCGAGGTTGAGCACCAGGCCGTTCTTCAGGTCGTTGGTCGTTGCCATCAGTGAGTGGTCGCTTTCGTATGCCGCTGGGCTCGCTCACGCGCGCGCCTGCTCGCGGGTGCCCACGGACGTGGGCGGAGTTGGCTGAGGAGTTGCCGCGCAAGTGTAGCCGCGCGGCTGGACGATCGAGCAATCGCGCGTGCGCGGGCCGGGCTCCGGCGGGTAGGCTGTCCGGCTCCGCTCCCCCACCCGCCAATCCGCCGTCACCGCTCGTCTGGAGGAAGGCCCGCTCCGTGCCGTCGCTCGACGCCGAACTCGCAGACGAGCAGGCGCATCTGGAGCGAGCCCGCGCCGAGCTGGCCAGGATGCGCGAGGCGGCCGAGTCGCTCGACGCGTCCAAGGCGAGTGATGCCGTCTCCGGCGAGGTGCTGGGCTGGGTGCTGGCGCGGCGCATCGCCTCGCTCCAGGACGACCCGGAGACGACGCTCTTCTTCGGCCGCATCGACACTCGCCCGCGCGGAGGCCCGGCCGAGGACTTCCACATCGGTCGCCGGCACGTCACCGACGCGACAGGCGACCCGCTCGTCGTCGACTGGCGGGCGCCGATCTCGACCGGCTTCTACCGCGCTTCGAGCGCGGAGCCGATGGACGTCGTGCGACGACGACGGTTCGGCGTCCATGCTGGACGACTCACGGCAATCGAGGACGAGTGGCTCCTGGGCGACGAGGTCTCCCGTGATGGGCGCAGTGCCCTGCTGGCAGCCGAGATCGAGCGCCCCCGCACCGGGCCGATGCGCGACATCGTCTCGACGATCCAACCGGAACAGGACGAGATCGTCCGTGGCGACGTCGCGACCACGATCTGCGTCCAAGGAGCGCCGGGCACGGGCAAGACGGCCGTGGGCCTGCACCGCGCCGCCTGGCTGCTCTACTCGTTCCGTCAGCGGCTGGACCGCTCAGGCGTTCTCGTGGTCGGACCCAACCGTGCCTTCCTCGATCACGTCGGGGCCGTCCTGCCCTCCCTCGGCGAGGTCCGGGTTGCCCATGCCACGATGGAGACCCTCGTCGCCCACGCCCCCGCGCGCGCCGAGGATCCCGTGGAGGTCGGGAGGCTCAAGGGCGATGGGCGCCTGGCGGAGGTGCTCTCCCGGGCGGTCTGGTCCCACGTCAGGCCCGCGAGCGAGCCCCTCATCGTCCCGCGCGGGGTGCGCAAGTGGCGGGTGCCCGCCTCCGAGGTCCAGGACGTCCTGGACGAGCTCAAGGCGCGCGACCTCCGCTACGAGGCCGCGCGGGGCCACCTGCTGCAACGGCTGGCCCATCACGTGCTCCTGTCCATGGAGGCCTCAGGAGAGGCCCCGGACGACCGGGTCCAGGACGCCGTGGCCCGGTCGTCGGCGGTCAAGCGCTATGCCGCCTCGGTCTGGCCGGCCCTCGATCCCGCCGCCGTGCTGCACTCGCTCTTCTCGGACGCCGCGGCGCTCGCTGCGGCGTCCGCGGACATCCTGACGCCCGAGGAGCAGCGGCTGCTGGTGTGGGACAGGCCAGCCCGCACCAAGGGGGCGGCGAGGTGGTCGCGGGCTGACCTCGTCCTCCTGGACGAGCTGTCCGACCTCCTCTCGCGCACGCCGAGCCTGGGCCACGTGATCCTCGACGAGGCCCAGGACCTGTCCCCCATGCAGCTGCGCGCGGTGGGTCGCCGGTGCTCGACGGGATCGGCGACGGTGCTCGGTGACCTTGCGCAGGGCACGACGCCGTGGGCAACGGCGTCCTGGGCCGAGGCGATGGCGCACCTGGGCAAGCCGGACCACGACCTGGTCGAGCTCGACCGCGGCTTCCGTGTGCCGGGACTCGTCATCGACTACGCCGCCCGGCTGCTGCCCCACATCTCCGAAGGGCTCACTCCCCCGACGTCGGTCCGCGACAACCAGGGCAGGCTCACCGTTTCCCGGGTCGTCGAGGGCGGCGTTGGCGCACGCCTGGCCGGGATCCTGGCCGAACGGGTGGACGAGCCCGGATCGACCGGAGTCATCGCCGCGGACGACCACCTCGACCGACTCGGCGCAGCCCTCGACGAACGCGGTCTTGCCCACGGCCGGCTCGACGTCGACCACGGAGACGACGCGGACCACCCGGTCCAGCTGGTTCCCGCGACGGTGGCCAAGGGCCTCGAGTTCGATCGAGTCGTCGTGGTCGAGCCGGCCGCGATCGCAGCGGCCGAACCGGACGAGCGGACCGGCCTGCGTCGCCTCTATGTCGTGCTCACGCGTGCCGTGTCGGAGCTCACGGTGCTTCACTCCGAGCCCCTCCCCGAAGCGCTGACCCCGTGAGCCCCTGCGTCTCCGGCGTCCGCGGTCAGACGCCGATGGTCAGGTGTGCCGTCCACCCCTGGTCGTTGTCGCCCGACATCGTCGCGAGCTGATGGCGTGCGCCGTCGTCACGGAAGACGTTGTCGGTCGCGAGCGAGAGCCCGTTCAGGTTGCGGAGACTCGCGTCGTAGCCGTTCGTGCCGTAGACCGCCTCGCAGGCCGCCTGGGGAAACGCGAGCTGCGAGGTCTTGACGATCGGACCGCTCGACGTCGCATCCGCCACTCGCTCATAGACCTCGAAGTGCACGTGCGGCCACCGGCCCGGGTAGCAGCCCGGATAGACGGAGCCGAAGGTCACCGTCCCCGTGGCATCGGTCTCCTGGACGCCGCGAAGGTAGTTCTCCTCCTCGAAGCCGCTGGAGTACATCGAGTAGTTGCCGTCCCGGTCGCAGTGCCACACGTAGACCGCCGCGCCGACCAGAGCCTGGCTCGCCTCCGCGTCCTTCACCGTGATCCGGATCGTCAACGGGACACCCTCCGCCACCTGCGACGAGGTGCCGAAGCTGCCGCGGATGTCCGAGCGCACGATGCCCGAGTCGTCGAGAACGTCCTGGCCGTTCGAGCCGTCTCCGGGGAACGGTCCCGCGGTCTCGTCCGGCACCTCGACGAGGTCCCCACCACCGGACGCCGAAGTGGGTCCACTCGTCGCGGCCGCCCTGGTGGAAGTCGTGCCCGGGGTCGTGGCGCCCGCGCCCGACGAGGGGTCGGCTGACGTGCATGCCGCGAGCGCGCCCGCCAGGCCCAGGCCGCCCATCAGGGTCATGGCCCGTCGGCGGTCGAGCAGCGTGGCCAGGTCGAAGGCGAGCCCCCGGTCATCCGCGTGGTCCTGCTCGTCGAACGCGTCCATCGCGGCCCTCCTTCCCGGGGCGTCAGGTGGTGGTCGGCCCCGCTCTGTCCAGCAGCCTGGGTGCAGTATCGGTGTACGTCATGAGGCTCGCCTGTGCGGTCCGTGTGGTCCTCGGCTCACACGAGGGCCCGCAGCCCGAGCAGGTAGGACTGGAGGCCGAACCCGGCGATCGTACCCGTCGCGACGGGAGCGACGACCGACTGGTGCCGGAACCCCTCGCGCGCAGCGGGATTGGACAGATGGACCTCGACGAGCGACCGTCCGCTCGTGGTCACGATGGCGCACGCGTCCCGGACGGCATACGAGTAGTGCGTGAACGCTCCCGGGTTGAGCACCACATCCGCGCGCTCGTCGACCGCCTCGTGGAGCCAGTCGATGAGCTCTCCCTCGTGGTTGGTCTGGCGGCAGTCGGCGATGAGACCGAGGTCCCGTGCCTCCCGCTGGACGGCGGCGTGGATGTCGTCGAGGGTGTCGGACCCGTAGACGTCCGGCTCGCGCGAGCCGAGCCGGTTGAGGTTGGGTCCCGAGAGGACGAAGACCGTGGGTGCCGTCATGGCGGGAGTCTAGAAGCAGATGCCATGTGCCGCTGTGCTGGCTGACCGCAACGACCAATCGAGTGAACGGGTTCCGGGAAGGACGACCCCCAGAGCTGTGCACTCGATCGTGCGGAGGTGTGGGTCAGGCGTGCGTTACGAGGCGGTAGGCCTCGCGGAGCAGGTCATCAGGAGGACCGACGAGCCGGGTGGGCCGTGCCAGGCCGTCGAGGACGACGAAGCGCAACACCGAGCCGCGTGACTTCTTGTCCCGCCGCATGGCCGTCAGGAGGGCGTCCCACCGGTCGCCCCGATAGGTCGTCGGCAGGCCGACGGACTCGAGGACCGTCCGGTGCCGCGCCACCAGCCCATCGCCCTCCGGGCCGGAGAGGTGGCCGGAGAGCCGGGCGAGCTCGGCGGCGTACACCATGCCGACGCTGATGGCCTCCCCGTGGCGCCACGTGTAGTCCTCGACCTGCTCGATGGCGTGACCGAAGGTGTGGCCGTAGTTGAGGACCTCCCGGAGCGAGCTCTCCCTGAGGTCGACCGCCACCACGTCCGCCTTGACCTGGACGGCTCGCTCGATGAGCTCGCGGAGACGCGGGCTGTCCGCTCGTCGAGCGCCAGTCGGGTCCGCCGCCACCAGCTCGAGGACCACCGGGTCGGCGATGAAGCCGCACTTGACGACCTCCGCCAGTCCGCCGGCGAAGTCGGCCTCGGGCAGGGTCGCCAGGACCTCGGTGTCGCACAGCACGCCAGCCGGTGGATGGAACGCGCCGACGAGGTTCTTGCCCTCGGCCGTGTTGATGCCCGTCTTGCCGCCGACCGCAGCATCGACCATGCCGAGCAGGGTGGTCGGGACCTGAACGACCCGGACACCTCGCAGCCACGTCGCCCCGACGAAGCCCGCGAGGTCGGTGACCGTTCCCCCACCGAGGCCGACGATCGCGTCGCTCCTCGTGAAGCCCGCTCGCCCGAGCCGGCCCCAGAGAGAGTCGGCGACCGAGGACGTCTTCGCGGACTCGGCGTCGGGCACCTCGGCGAGCTCAACGGCATACCCCTTGTCGGTGAGCGCGTCGGCCACCTTCCCCGCCAAGCCGGCCAGCGTCGGTGGATGGACGACGAGCACGCGCTCGACGCCCGGGCGCAGCAGGTCCGGCATGCGGCCGATGACGCCCGAGCCGATGACGACGTCGTAGTCGTCACCGACCCGGATCACGGTCGGTTGCGCCGGGCGGGTCACGCCTCCACGCCTTCGAGCAGACCGGCGATCTCCTCAGCGATCTGCTCGGGATCACGACCCGCCGTGTCGACGCGGTGGGTCGCGACTCGCTCATAGGTCGCGCGGCGGGCGTTCATCATGGCGACCCACGACGCCCGCGGGTTGACGGTGAGCAGAGGACGCGAGCGGTCGAAGCCGATGCGCTTGCTCGCGTCGGCGATGGCGACGTCGAGGAAGACGACGACGTGGCCGACCAGGGCTGCCTCCGTCTGCGGGTCCATCACGGCTCCGCCCCCCAAGGCGACCACACCCCGCTCTTCCATGAGCGCCCGCGCCACCTCTGCCCGCTCGAGATTGCGGAAGGCCGGCTCGCCGTCGTCGACGAAGATGTCCGAGATCGACTTGCCAGCGGCTTCCTCGATCGCCGTGTCGGTGTCGTGCAGAGGCGCGCCGAGCCGAGCCGACAGCACCCGGCCAACGGTGGTCTTGCCCGAGCCAGGCGGCCCGACGAGGACGACGGCCGGACGGTTGGACGCCGTCACCATGTGCGCAGGCTCTCGGGGATCGCCGTGAGGTATGCGTCGTGGTTGCGGGCCGTCTCCGTGACCGAGTCGCCGCCGAACTTCTCGACGCAGGCCTCCGCGAGGACCAGGGCCACCATCGCCTCGGCGACGACCCCAGCAGCCGGGACGGCGCAGACGTCGGAACGCTGATGGATGGCCGTGGCAGCCTCGCCCGTCGCGATGTCGACCGTCGCGAGCGCCCGAGGGACGGTGCTGATCGGCTTCATCGCGGCGCGTACCCGGAGCGGCTCGCCCGTCGACATGCCCCCCTCGGTGCCGCCGGCTCGACCGGTGCGCCTGCTGATGACCCCGTCGATCAGGTCGATCTCGTCGTGAGCCTGCGAGCCTCGGCGGCGCGCCGTCTCGAAGCCGTCGCCGATCTCGACGCCCTTGATGGCCTGGATGCTCATCAGGGCAGCCGCCAGGCGGGCGTCCAGCTTGCGGTCCCAGTGGACGTGGGAGCCCAGGCCGGGCGGAAGGCCATAGGCGAGCACCTCGACGACACCGCCCAACGTGTCGCCGTCCTTGCGGGCCGCGTCGACCTCGGCCACCATCGCCGCGGATGCATCGGCCTCGAGGGCGCGGACCGGGTCGGCGTCGAGGCGTTCGACGTCGTCCGGGGTCGGCAACGTCGCACCGGTCAGGTCTGCGGCGGTCCCGATGGACGCGGTGTGCGACACGAGCCGGATGCCGTAGGCCTGCTCGAGGAACCTGGCCGCCACCTCCCCGAGGGCGACTCTGGCCGCCGTCTCACGCGCGGAAGCCCGCTCGAGGACCGGCCGCGCGTCGGTGTGGCCGTACTTCTGCATGCCGACGAGGTCGGCGTGACCGGGCCGCGGCCGCGTCAACGGCTTGTTGCGCGCGAGCTCCTTCTCGGCGTTGACGTCGTCGGCGGCGGCGAGGGCCTCGGCGCTCACGGGCTCCGGGCTCATGACCGTCGTCCACTTGGGCCACTCACTGTTGCCGATGCGGATGGCGATGGGTGAACCGAGCGAGACGCCGTGACGCAGGCCGCCCAGGAACTCCACCTCGTCCTGCTCGAACTTCATCCGCGCGCCGCGACCATAGCCGAGTCGCCGGCGCGCGAGCGCGTCCTGCACGTTCTTGGCGGTCACCTGGACACCCGCCGGCAATCCCTCGAGCACGGCCACGAGGGCGGGGCCGTGCGACTCACCGGCAGTCAGCCATCGCAGCATGGGACGATCCTCCCACGCGTGTCAGGGGCGCCCGGTGGGGCGCCCGCCAACCGGGATGGCTCAGAGCTCGTCGGGCGGCAGGACGGTGAGGACGCGCGCGATGAACTCGTGGAACTCCTGCATGTACATGCGCAGGAAGGACTCCAGCTCCGGGTTCCTGATCTCCCCGTCCTCGCCGTAGTCCTCCGGCTTGAAGTGGATGTAGGCCTCGACCGCGTTCATGAGCGGGCTGTTGCAGAAGGCCATGACCTGCTTGAGGCTCTGCTGGCCGACCGCCGTCCCGATGGCGCCCATCGAGGCCCCGATGACGGCTGACGGCTTCCGGGAGAAGGAGTTCTGGCCCCAGGGCCGGCTCGCCCAGTCGATCGCGTTCTTCAGGGCGCCCGGGATGGACCGGTTGTACTCCGGTGAGACGAACAGGACCGCATCGACGGCGGCGATGGCCTCCTTGAGGGCGCGACCCTCGGGCGGGTAGTCGGCGTCGTAGTCGTAGCTGTAGAGCGGGAGGTTGCCGATGGGAATCTCGGTGAACTCCATGTGCGGCGGAGCGACCCGGAGCAGCGCCTTCGACAGCGTGCGGTTGATGGAGCCCTTGGCGAGGCTGCCGACGAAGTAGCCGACCTTCTGCGTGGTCATGCTGTGAACCCCTCTCCTCGGCGGGACGCGTAACGGGACACACGTACCCCGTACTGCGGTGGCCACCGCGTCGGCTGACCTCAGACGAGCGGGCGGATCTCGACGAGGAGCGCGAGCAGCGCGCCCACCAGCATCCACGGGCCGAAGGCGATGTGGTCCTTGCGGGACCCCAGCCGCAGGATGATCCGGCCGAGACCGTAGGCACCGGAGAGCAGGAACGCCGCGTAGGTCGCGATGACCGGCGCCCACGGCGAGAGGTAGCCGGTCGCGATGCCGATGAGTCCAGCGAGGGTGACGTCGCCGAGGCCGAAGCCGCTGCGCAGCAGTGCGGCCACGAGCGCCAGCAGGAAGTAGATGCCCCAGAGGACAGCGCCCGCGACGAGGGCCCGGCGCAGGGCCGCCCAGTCCCCCGAGGCCCACGAGGCGAGGGCCAGCTGACCGATGAGCATCGGGTAGGCGGGTCGCGTCAGGCCGTGCGGAAGCCGGTGGACGTCGGCGTCGACCCAGGCCAGGCCGACGCCGACGGTGGCGAAACCGAGGTAGGCGGGGGCGAGGGCGTACTCGGCGGTCGGGCCGAACCGCCACGCGAACAGGCCCCAGAGCACCGCGAGGGTCGCTGCCACGGCCCACACCGGCGGCCGAGGGCCCGGGCCGGTCTCGTGGTCCAGCCGGTAGCCGAGGGTCGCGAGACGCGTCCCGAGCACCCACCCGACCACGCCGCCCGCCGTGCACAGAGCTGCGACGTACCACCACGGAGTCGGTGGGAAGTCGACCCAGGTCACGCGCCGGCCCCGGGCCGCTGCCGCCTTCGCAACGCGAGCTCGCGCTCGAGCGCGTCGACCATCGCCTGGATCGGTGCCGGACGGCCAGTCATGAGCGAGACCTGCTCGGTCGCCTGGTGCAGGAGCATGGCGGTGCCCTCCTGCACGGTCCAGCCTGCGGACGCTGCCGCGGTCTGCAGGGGCGTGCGCCCGGCGCCGTAGACGACATCGAGAACGGTGCGCGGGCTCTCGTCGCGATCAGACCGCGGGAACACCTCGAGTCCGGTGACCGCCGCCGGGGGGACGGTGCTGATGACGACGTCGCTTCGCGACCACTGCCCCATGGGCACCTCCGAGACGGAGATACCCGCGCGACGCGCCTGCTCGACCGTCTCCGGCCGCGCGCCGGTGCGAACCATGAAGGTGATGTGTCGGGTGCCCGACGAGGCGAGCGCGGCCACGGCGGAGCGGGCCGTGGCGCCGCTGCCGATGATCGTCGCGTCGGTCGTGTCGTGACAGCCCGCGTCGAGGAGGGCGACCGCGATCCCGTGGACGTCCGTGTTGTGGGCCGTCCAGCCCACGGGCCCGCGCACGAGGGTGTTGACGGCGCCCGTGTCGGCCGCCGTCGCCGCGACCTGCGAAGCCGCGCGGAGAGCCACCTCCTTGAGCGGCATGGTCAACGAGAGTCCGCGCCAGGTGTGGTCGAGTCCGGCGAGCGCATCGTCGAACCCACCCTCGTCGACCTCGCGCGACTCGTACGTCCAGTTGCGCATGTGCAGCGCGGCGTAGGCCGCCCGGTGCAGGACGGGGGAGAGAGAATGCGCGATCGGTGACCCCCACACGCCGCACTTCACGCGGCGGCCGCCACGCTCAGCACTGGCCCTTGTTCGCCTGGCACCACGCCTGGAACTCGGCGACGTTGGCCTCGTGCTCCTCCCAGGTGACGGCGAACTTGGTCGTCCCCTTGCTGGGATCGACGGTGACGAAGTAGAGCCACGGGCCCTGAGCCGGCTGGGCCGCCGCCTGGATCGCACTCTCGCCAGGGTTCCCGATCGGCCCGGGCGGCAGTCCCGTCACCTCGTACGTGTTGTACGGGCTCTTGCTCGCACGGTCGGCGTCCGTCGTCGTGATGCCATGTTTGCCGGTCGCGTAGTTGACCGTGGAGTCGAACTGCAGCGGCATGTCCTGGGCGAGCCGGTTCTCGACGACGCGGGCCACCTTCGGGCGGTCTTCCGGGAAACGCGCTTCCGCCTCGACGAGGCTCGCCACGATCATCGTGCGCTCCATCCGGTCCGGAGTGACCCCCAGCGCCTCGAGGCGCTTCGTCGACTCGGCGACCATCTTGCGCAGGTGGTCGACGGCCGTGGTGTCCGGCTCGAACTCGTAGCTCGCCGGGAAGAGGTATCCCTCGACGTTGCCCTTCGCCGAGGGAGGCAGGCCGAGCGCGGCACCGTCCTTGGCCGCCTTGGCATACTCCGCGACGGGGATTCCCGTGGCATCGGACAGGATCGGGTAGACCTCCTTGGCCCACTTGCCCTCCGGTACCACGACCTTGGTGACGATTCGGTTGGCGGGATCGACGAGGATGGCGAGCGCGTCGGTCGCCTTCATCTGGGTGCGCATCTCGTAGACACCGGGCTGGATTCCGGCGCTCTTCGGGTCGTCGCTCGCCGCCTCGATGAACGCCTTCGTCGTCTTGACGACGTCCTGGTCGGCAAGGACCGTCGCGATGGCCGATCCCCCGGCACCCTGCGCCACCGTGACGCGGACCGAGCCCGAGCCCGGACCGGGGTAGTCGTTCGGCTCGAAGAACCCCGCGACGACTGGGCGCAGGTAGGTGTAGGCGATCAACACCCCCCCGCCGACGATGGCCAGGGCCAGGACGATGACGGCCAGGCGGCGCAGCACGGACGGCTTGCCGCGGGGGGCCTGGCCCTTCCGTTTGGCCGCGCGTTGCGCGGCGAGCTCGGCTTCCTTCGCCTCGCGGCGGGTCCGCGGCGGTGGCGTCGGCTGGACTGCCTCCTGTTCGTGGCCGTTGTCGTCGGCGGACTCGTCGTGCTCGCCGAAGATGGAGGCCTCGAGATGGTCCTTCATCGTCGACGTTCCTTCTTCCGTGCTCTGCCGAGCGAGACGATCTCACCCGATGGCCTGCCCGACAACGCTTCCGCGTCAAGGGCCGACTGGAGGATCAGCACGGCGGCAGCCTGGTCCACGACCGATCGCTGTCCCCGACCCGGCACACCGCTGTCGTGCAGTCTCTTGTGCGCCGCCACCGTGGTCAAGCGCTCGTCGACGAGCCGCACCGGCACCGGAGTGACCCTGGCCGCGAGCTGACCGGCATAATCCCGGGCAATCCGGGCCGCCGTGCCCTCCTGGCCGGACAGCAGCCTCGGGAGGCCGACGACCACCTCGACGGCGGCCCGTGCGGTCACGAGGGCAGCGATCGCCTCGACATCGGCGCCGCTGCGCTGGTCCCGGGGCAGGGTCTCGACGGGGTGCGCGAAGGTGCCCGACGGATCGGAGGCGGCGACGCCGACGCGAGCGTTGCCCACGTCGACGCCGATTCGCACACCGGTTCGGGCAGGCACGGTCACGCGCCTCGTTGCCGGAGCTGCTCCTCGACGGCGCCGAGCGCGGTCGAGACCTTCGAGGGATCGGTGCCACCGCCCTGGGCGATGTCGTCCTTGCCGCCGCCGCCGCCCCCGAGGACCTGTGCGGCGGTCTTGACGAAGACACCGGCCTTGAGACCGATCTCGCGTCCCCGCTCGTTGGTCGCGACGATGACGATGGGCCGGCCGTTGGAGACGCCCGCCATGGACACGAGCGACGGCCGGTCGTTCCCGAGGCGGCGGCGCACGTCGAGGACGAGGCCGCGCAGGTCGTCGGCCGTGACCTCCGCTCCCGCGTCGTGGCTGACGAAAGTCACCCCGCCGAAGTCGCGAGCCGTGGCGACGAGTCCGGGCGCGGCACCGAGGACGTGGGCGTGCTTGACCGCCGCAATCTCCTTCTCGGCCTCCTTGAGCTTGGTCAGGATGATCGCGATCCGGTCGGGCAGCTCCTCCTTGCGGACCTTGAGCTGGTCGGTGAGCTGGCCGACGATCGCCGCCTCGCGGGCCAGGTAGTGGTACGCATCGGAGCCGACGAGCGCCTCGACCCGGCGGACGCCGGAGCCGATCGACGCCTCCCCGAGGAGCTTGACGACGCCGAGCTGGCCGACCCGCAGGGCGTGCGTGCCGCCGCAGAGCTCTCTGGACCACTCACCGATGGACACGACCCGGACCCGGTCGCCGTACTTCTCGCCGAACAGCGCCAACGCCCCCATCCGCCGGGCCTCGTCGAGGGACATGACGTCGGCCATCACGGGCAGGTCGTCGAGCAGGACGGCGTTGACCTTGGCCTCGATGTCGGCCATCGCCTCGTGCGGCACCGGACTCTGCGCCTTGAAGTCGAAGCGCAGCCGGCCAGGAGAGTTCTCCGAGCCCGCCTGCGTCGCCGCGTCGCCGAGCTCCTCGCGGAGCGCCTGGTGAACCATGTGCGTCGCGGTGTGCGCGCGGGACACGGACCGACGCCTGGCCACGTCGACGAGCGCCTCGGCCTCGGCGCCCGTGACCGCCTCCCCCTCGAGGACCGTCGCGCGATGGACGATGAGGCCGTTCACCGGCTTCTGGACGTCCCGCACCTCGATGAGCGCACCATTGGCGAGGCGGATCCTCCCGTGGTCGGCAAGCTGCCCACCGGCCTCGGCATAGAGGGGCGTCCGGTCGAGCACGAGCTCGACCTCGTCGCCCGCGCTCGCGGACTCGACGAGCGCTCCGTCCTGGATGAGCCCACGGATCCGGGCCTCGGACACCACCTCGTCATAGCCGGTGAACTCGACCTCTCGACCGAGCTGGTCCGCCAGCTGGCGGTAGACGGACACGTCGGCGTGCGTCATCTTCTTCGCCTTGGCGTCGGCCTTGGCCCGGTCGCGCTGCTCGGCCATGAGCCGCCTGAACCCGGGCTCGTCGACGTTGAGGCCCTGCTCGGCCGCCATCTCGAGGGTGAGGTCGATCGGGAAGCCGTACGTGTCGTGCAGCTGGAACGCCTCGCTGCCGCCGAGGGTCCCCGACCCGCTGGACTTGGCCCGGGCCACCGCGACGTCGAGGATCGTCGTGCCGGCGCTCAGCGTCCGGTGGAACGCGTCCTCCTCCGCGTAGGCGACCTGGCTGATCCGGCCGAAGCCGGACTCGAGCTCGGGGTAGGACGCGCGCATCTGGTCCTTGCTCACGGGCAGCAGGTGCTCGAGGGTCGGGGCGTCCACGCCGAGCAGCCGCATCGAGCGAACCGCGCGGCGGATCAGCCGGCGCAGCACGTAGCCACGGCCCTCGTTCCCGGGCGTGACACCGTCGCCGATGAGCATGAGGGCGGAGCGCACATGGTCGGCGACGACCCGGAACCGGACGTCGTCCTCGAGGTCGGCGCCGTAGCGGCGACCCGACAGCTCCTCGGCGGCCGCGATGACCGGGAACACCTCGTCGATCTCGTAGAGGTTGTCGACGCCCTGGAGCAGGTAGGCGACGCGCTCGAGTCCCAGACCGGTGTCGATGTTGCGCTTCGGGAGCGGGCCGGCGATGTCGAAGTCGTCCTTGGCCCGGACCGCGGACAGGTCGTCCTGCATGAACACGAGGTTCCAGAACTCGAGGTACCGGTCCCCCGCCTCCCAGTCACGGTCGGCGCCGAACTCGGGGCCTCGGTCGATGAGGATCTCGGAGCATGGTCCGCCCGGCCCGGGGACGCCCATGTTCCAGTAGTTGTCCTTCTTACCGAGGCGCACGATGCGGTCGTCGGGGAGCCCGGCGACCCGCTTCCAGAGCGCGATCGCCTCGTCGTCCTCGTGGTAGACCGAGGCGTACAGGTCCTTCTCGTCGAACCCGTAGCCACCGTCGTGCTGTGGCCTCGTCACGAGCTCCCAGGCGAGCTCGATGGCGCCCTCCTTGAAGTAGTCGCCGAAGCTGAAGTTGCCGTTCATCTGGAAGAACGTGCCGTGACGCGTGGTCTTGCCGACCTCCTCGATGTCGAGGGTTCGCACGCACTTCTGCACGCTCGTCGCACGGGCGTACGGCGGCGTCTCCTGACCGAGGAAGTAGGGCTTGAACGGCACCATCCCGGCGTTGACGAACAGGAGGTTGGGGTCGTCGTGCACCAGTGGCGCGCTGGGGACGACGGTATGACCCCGGCTCTGGAAGAAGGCGAGCCAGCGTCGCCTGATCTCGGCGGTTTCCATGATCGTGAGGTCCTTGCTGATGTGGGTGGATGAGGTCGGGGCGGGGTCAGACCGCGCTCACGCGCGTGGCTGACCCCCGGAGAGCTCGTGCCCACCGGACGGCTCGCGCACCCAGCCGGCCCGAGGCCACTGGGCGGGTCATCTCGCACACATCCATGACCTCTAACCCTAGCCGACGAGCGGGATACACCGTTGATCCGTTGTCGCCGCCCCGCGGCCTGTCTCGGCTCTGGCAGCCTAGGTCCATGACGACGGACGACCGAGGCCCCAACGATGACCTCAAGGCGACGTTGCTGGGCTACCTGCAGCGCGCCCGGGACGCCGTGCTGTGGAAGCTCGACGACCTGTCCGACTACGACGTGCGGCGTCCGCTGACCCCGACCGGCACCAACCTGCTCGGTCTCGTCAAGCACCTCGCCGGGGTCGAGTCCGGCTACTTCGGATTCGTCATGGACCGGCCGTTCCCCGAAGCGCTCAGCTGGCTGGACGAGGACTCGGAGCCGAACTCGGACATGTGGGCGACCGCCGACGAGCCACGCGAGGTCGTCGTCGGGCTCTACCGGCGGGTCTGGGCGCACGCAGACGCGACGGTGGCCGCGGTGCCGCTCGACGCGCAAGGGCTCGTGCCATGGTGGCCGGAGGAGCGGCGCCGCCCGACGCTGCACACGCTCCTCGTCCACGTGACCGCCGAGACGCACCGGCATGCGGGCCACGCCGACATCGTCCGCGAGCTCGTCGACGGGGCGGTCGGGCTGCGGCGCACCGCAACCAACCTGCCTCCCGGCGATGCGGCGTGGTGGGCCGCCTACCGCCAGCGGCTCGAAGCGGTCGCGGCGTCCTTCCGTTGAGAATCGCCCCTCACGCTGCTCCACCGCGACACCGGCCGGGGCACGCGAACCCCCGCCTTCTTCTGCCGTATGCCGCTGAGCCGGGTTCTCGACGAACGAGCCGTCAGCCGTCCTGCCGAGGCGCCTTCCCCAACCGCTCGTCCAGCCAGTCCATCCTGGCCCGCAGCCGCTCCTCGAAACCGCGGTCCGTCGGCGCGTAGTACGCCGTCTGGCCCTGGAGGTCATCGGGGAGGTACTGCTGCCTGGCCACGGCATCCGGCTCGTCGTGGGAGTAGACGTAGCCGGACCCGTGCCCCAGCCGCTCTGCGCCGGCATAGCCGCTGCCTCGCAGGTGGGGCGGAACGGCACCCCCCCGGCCCGCGCGCACGTCCGCGACCGCGGCGTTGATGCCGTTGTAGGCGGCGTTCGACTTCGGCGCCAGCGCGTTGTGGACCACAGCCTGCGCGAGGATGATGCGCGCCTCGGGCATCCCGATCTGGGCGACGGCGTGCATGGCCGCAACCGCTGTCTGCAGGGCCGTCGGGTCAGCCATCCCGATGTCCTCGCTCGCCGCGATGACGACTCGACGCGCGATGAAGCGCGGGTCCTCGCCGGCCTCGAGCATGCGGGCCAGGTAGTGCAGGGCCGCATCCACGTCACTGCCCCGCATGGACTTGATGAGCGCGCTGGCCACGTCGTAGTGCTGGTCACCGGTCCGGTCGTAGCGGACGGCCGCGTGCGCGATCGCCTGCTCGACATGGGCGAGCGTGACGGGCACGGGCGAGTCGTCGCTCCGGCCGGCCGGCTGGGCGTCGAGGGCGACCCCGGCCCCGGCCTCGAGAGACGTCAGCGCGCGACGGGCATCGCCGCCCGACGTCCGGACCAGGTGGTCCATGGCGTCGGCGTCGAGGGTGTGCGCTCCCGCGAACCCTCGCTCATCCGACAGCGCCGACTCGACCACTTGGCGGATCTCCTTGTCTGACAATGGTTTCAGCGTCACGAGAACAGAGCGGGACAGCAACGGGGCAATGACGCTGAAGGACGGGTTCTCCGTGGTGGCGGCCACGAGGATGACCGTCCGGTTCTCGACACCGGGCAGCAGGGCGTCCTGCTGCGCCTTCGTGAACCGATGGATCTCGTCGAGGAAGAGCACGGTCTGGCGCCCGTACAGGTCCCGCTCCCGCATCGCGGACTCCATCACGGCGCGGACGTCCTTGACGCCCGCAGTCACGGCGGACAGCTCGACGAAGCGCCGGTCCGCCGCCGTCGCGACGAGGTGGGCGAGCGTCGTCTTGCCGGTCCCGGGTGGGCCCCAGATGATCGCCGAGAGGGGGCCGGCCGCTCCCCCACTTCCCTCGATGAGGCGCCGCAGGGGGCTGCCCGGGCGCAGCACCGCCTGCTGGCCACGGACCTCATCGAGCGAGCGAGGCCGCATGCGGGCGGCCAGTGGGGCCCCGCCCGCCGAGGCCGGCCGGCCCTCGCGCTCGGCCGCGGAGGCGGCACCGAAGAGGTCGTCGGTGGTCACTGTGGAAGGCTATCTGGCGTGCGCGAACGATCCACCTCGACGCAGGCGCCCCGGCCCGAGCTCCCGTCCGCGCGCCCGTCGTTCCTCGCCCGTCTCGGCCGCAGCACGGGGCAGCATCCGCTGCGGTGGGTCGTCGGGTGGGTCCTCGCCGCCCTCGTCTCCTTCGCGGTCGCGGTCGGTGGCATCACAGGGGAGTCCCTCTTCAACCGGCTGACGTCCGGTGAGCCCCGGGTCCCCGGCCAGTCCCAGACCGCGCGGGACATCATCGAGTCGGTCGAGCCCACGTCGGAGGGCGTGATGCTCCAGGTCGACGGCGCTCCACTGGACGACTCTCGGGCCGTCGCGGGCGCGGCTGCCGCATCGGCGGCCCTCATGGAGATCCCGGGCGTCGCCTCGGTGCGGTCGCCGCTCCTGTCGCCCAGCGGGCTCGCCGACCCCGAGGTCCGGCCGCTGCTCGCCGGCGGCACGACCGAGTCCGGGCGCTTCCTCACGATCGCCGACCTCGACGAGGCGCTCACGGACAGCGAGCTCGACGCGGCGCGGTCAGCAGTGGAGGCCCATCTGGCGGAGGTGGCGGATGCCCTCCCCGGCGCGACGGGCACGGTGGGCAGCTACCACCATGTCCTGAAGGCGGTCACCGGCACGATCGAGCGCGATCTCGTCCGTGGCGAGGGCATCGCGCTTCCGCTGACGTTCCTCGTCATGGTCTTCGTGTTCGGCGGCTTCGTCGCCGCTGGCATGCCGATCGCAGGAGCTATCATCTCGATCGGCGGCGCGCTGCTGTCCCTCTTCGCCTTCTCGCACGCCCTCGATCTCGACGCCACCGTCGTCAACATCGTGACCCTGCTCGGGCTGGGCCTCTCGATCGACTACGGCCTGCTCACCGTCAACCGGTTCCGCGAAGAGCTCGCCACCGTCGCGCCGGGCCGTACCGCGACGCGTGAGGAGGTCGTCCTCGCCTCGGAGCGGACCGTGGCGACGGCCGGCCGGACCGTCCTCTTCTCGGGCATCACCGTGGCGATCGCCCTGTCCGGTCTGCTCATCTTCGAGGCGGAGATCATGCGGGCGATCGGCCTCGCGGGCGTCAGCGTCGTGCTCGTGGCGATGGTCGTGGCGGTGACGCTCGTGCCGGCTCTTGCGGTGCTCGGCGCCAAGCGCCTGGGCCGCAAGGCGTCGCGCGCGGTCGAGGACACCGGCGTGTTCTCCCGGCTGGCCGTCGCCGTCCAGCGCCGTCCCGTCGTCGTCATCCTCGCCGGCCTGGTCGTCCTCGTCGCAGCGGCGCTGCCGACGCTCGACATGCGGCTCACCGCGTCCGGCACGGAGCTGCTCCCCGTGACCGCGCCGCAACGGGTCTTCTTCGACACCCTGCGCAGCGACTACCCGGCCCTCGCCGCGCCCGAGGTGACCGTTGTCGCCCGCAGCGCCGACACCGCGGCCGTGACGGCGGCGCTCCAGCCGCTCCGTGCCGAGCCGGGGGTCACGGACTTCGCCGTCCGACCGCTCGGGAGCGAGTACCAGCTCGCGAGCTTCCGCGTCGAAGGGCACCCGACCTCGGACGAGGCCCAGGACCTCGTCACGACGATCTCCGACCTGCAGCCCGACTTCGAGACCTGGGTCACGGGCCAGGCGTCCGGGCAGATCGACTTCCTCGACTCGATGAGCCGGCGCGCCCCCTACGCCGTGGGGCTCGTCGTGCTCGGCACGTTCGTCCTGCTCTTCCTCATGACCGGCTCGGTCGTCATCCCGGCCAAGGCCCTGCTCCTCAACGTCATCTCCCTCGGCGCCGCGCTCGGGGTCGTCGTCTGGATCTTCCAGGACGGGAACCTCGAGGGGCTGCTCGGCTTCACGTCCGTCGGGGCGGTCGAGTCGATGGTGCCCTTCCTCGTGCTCGCCTTCGGCTTCGGCCTGTCGATGGACTACGAGGTCTTCCTGCTGTCCCGCATCACCGAGGAGTACCACGCAGGTGCGCAGAGCGACCGGGCGGTCTCCCTCGGCCTGCAGCGGACGGGCCGGATCATCACCTCGGCCGCGCTGCTCATCATCATCGTGTTCGCCGGGTTCATCGCCGGTGACATCCTCATCATCAAGCAGATGGGGGTCGCCCTCGTCGCCGCGGTGGCCATCGACGCCACGATCGTCCGCATGCTCCTCGTCCCCGCCACGATGACCGTCCTCGGCCGTTGGAACTGGTGGGCCCCGGCTGGGCTGCGCCGCCTGCACCACCGATTCGGGATCAGGGAGTGACCCAGGCATGACCGGCCGGCGCCAACGGGTGCGCGCCATCCGCCTGACCACCAACGCCGAGCTGCTGGCGGCAACCGGCGGTGACGCCTTCATCCGCTACGACCTGCCCGACCCGCTCGAGGGTCCCGGCTGGTCGCTCGGAACCGCCGTCATCGTCCCCCGCCGGACCCACACTCGCCGCCTCGGGCTCGTCGTCATGGGGCGGCCGGACGACGTCGAGGAGCTCGCGGAGGAGCTGGCGGACCGCAACGTCTTCGACGACCCTCGTCTGCTCCATGCCACCGTGGAGTGGACCGCCTTCCCGGCCTTCGCCGGCGTCGTGCCGCTGACCGACGTCGGCGGCGACTGGGAATGGATGTGCATCCGGACCGATCCTCCCCGGGTGGACGGCGAGGATCGCGTCGTCGGGCTCGACGCGACCGACGAGGAGCAGATCCGCGCCCTTCTCGAGGTCGCCAACGCGCGCACGGACGCTCGGCCCTTCGAGACCCCGGGACAGCGTTGGGTGGGCGTACGGGACGCCGACGGCACCCTGGTCGCGTGTGGGGTCCGGGTCCGGACGCTGGCCGGCACCCCGATCCTCGAGGGCATCACCGTCCGCGCGGACCAGCGCGGCACCGGACTGGGTCTCGCCGTCACGGCGCGACTGACCCGCGAGGCGGTCCGTTCGGACGGCGTCTGCACACTGGGGATGTACTCCGACAACGACGTGGCGCGGCGGCTCTACCACGGGCTCGGCTATGGCGACGACCACGTGTGGTCGAGCCGCCGCCTCGCTGCCGACGCGAGCCCGGCCGCGCTCTAGCTGTACCCGCTCCCCACAGCACCTCTCGGCAACACACCGAGTAGGTTCCAACACACCGGCCGCGGATCGCGGTGCGTCCGAACCTGGTCGGTGTGTTGCTGGGTCGCCCCCAGCCCCACGAGGACGTATGCCGCTGCGCTCGGCGAGCTCAGCGGCATACCTCCTGCTGTGGTGGGGTCGTCACACCCGTGCCGGCGACGGCTCGGGAGTGGCGTCGACCCCCGCTTCCTTGCGCTGGACCGGCGTGATCGGCGCCGGGGCGCCGGTGAGCGGGTCGAACCCGCCGCCGGACTTCGGGAAGGCGATGACGTCGCGAATCGACTCCGTCCGCGCGAGGAGCGAGACGATCCGGTCCCAGCCGAAGGCGATGCCCCCGTGCGGCGGGGCGCCGTACTGGAAGGCATCGAGGAGGAAGCCGAACTTGTCCTGCGCCTCCTCGTGGTCGATCCCCATGACGTCGAAGACCCGCTCCTGGACGTCGCGGCGGTGGATACGGATGGAGCCACCGCCGATCTCGTTGCCGTTGCAGACGAGGTCGTAGGCGTAGGCGAGCGCCGACCCGGGGTCCTGGTCGAAGGTGTCCTCGAACTCCTTCTTCGGCGAGGTGAACGCGTGGTGCACGGCCGTCCACGCGCTGTAGCCGAGCGCGATGTCTCCCGAGGCCGTCGCCTCCGCAGCAGGTTCGAAGAGCGGTGCGTCGACGACCCAGAGGAAGCTCCAGGCCTGCTCGTCGACCAGTCCGCACCTCCTGCCGATCTCGAGGCGCGCCGCGCCGAGCAGCGCGCGGGACGGCTTGGTCGCACCGGCCGCGAAGAAGATGCAGTCGCCCGCCTTGGCGCCGACGTGGCCGGCGAGGCCGGCTCGCTCAGCATCGGTGAGGTTCTTGGCCACCGGGCCGCCGAGCTCACCATCCTCCCCCACGAGGACGTACGCCAGGCCACGAGCGCCACGCTGCTTGGCCCACTCCTGCCAGGCGTCGAGCTGCTTGCGCGGCTGGCTCGCTCCCCCGGGCATGACGACGGCGCCGACGTAGTCGGCCATGAAGACGCGGAACGTCGTGTCCCGGAAGTACTCCGTGCACTCGACGAGCTCCAGACCGAAGCGCAGGTCCGGCTTGTCGGAGCCGAAGCGGCGCATCGCCTCGTCGTAGGTCATCCGCTCGAACGGCGTCTCCAGCTCCACCCCGATGAGCCTCCAGATCTCGGCGATGACCGCCTCGCTGAGCTCGAGGACGTCCTCCTGCTCGACGAACGACATCTCGATGTCGAGCTGGGTGAACTCCGGCTGGCGGTCCGCGCGGAAGTCCTCGTCGCGGTAGCACCTGGCGATCTGGTAGTAGCGCTCCAGGCCGGCCACCATGAGCAGCTGCTTGAACAGCTGCGGGCTCTGCGGCAGGGCGTACCAGGACCCCGGGGAGAGGCGAGCCGGCACGAGGAAGTCACGGGCCCCCTCCGGCGTGGAGCGGGTCAGCGTGGGCGTCTCGATCTCGACGAAGTCCCGCTGGCCGAGGACCTTTCGGGCGGCGGCGTTGACCTGCGAGCGCAGGCGGATCGCCGCGCCCGCCGAGCTGGCGCCGGGTCGGCGCAGGTCCAGGTAGCGGTGCTTGAGCCGAGCCTCCTCGCCGACGCTGACGCGCTCGTCGATCTGGAACGGCAGCGGCGCACTCGGGTTGAGCACCTCGAGCTCGTCCACGACGACCTCGATCTCGCCGGTCGGCAGGTCCGGGTTGGTGTTGCCCTCCGGACGAACCCGCACCTGACCGGTGACCTTGACGCAGTACTCGTTGCGCACGTCGTGGGCACCACCCTCCTCGAGCACCTCGTCACGCGCGACGACCTGGGCGACACCGCTGGCGTCCCGGAGGTCGAGGAAGGCGACGCCACCGTGATCGCGCCGTCGCGCCACCCAGCCGGTGAGGGTGACGGTCTGTCCGGAGTGGTCGGCACGCAGGGTGCCGGCCTCGTGAGTGCGGAGCACGAAGGTGTCCTTCCGATGGTGCGGGGTTTCCAACGATGCGGCCGTATGCCGCTGGGCTCGGTCGCGCTCGGACGGCGTCGTCGTGCGCGGGGTCGGCGCGGGGCGCCGACGCCCAATCCTACGGGGTGCGAACCCGCCACACTGTGACGGTGGGATGCAGCCGGAGCGGGCCCGGCGGCATACGACGGTGTGGTGTCGACGTCAGGACGAGTACGCCCTCACCGCACCGGTCGACCGGTTCCAGACGAGGTACCCGTGCTGGAAGTTCTGGCGAATCCCGACAGTGACCGTGTAGGGATCGCTCTTCGGGTAGCCGAGCCAGGAGCGTTCCCAGCCGAGCTTGGCCCAGGCGGTCCGGATGGCGCCCGTCACCGGGTGCGCCCCGGTGCCGCTGCTCCAGAACATCGATCCGCCCTGGAAGTGCTGGTATCGGCCCACACCGCTCGCCGTGGCGTTCGTGTTCGTCGTCGGGTAGCGCAGGTAGGACGCCTCGGCCTTCATCGCGGTGTACCTGGACAAGATGGCGTCGCGCACGTAGTGGGCCCCGGTCGGGCCGGACGCATAGACCGCCCCGCCCTGGAAGCGCGCCACGTAGCCATTCCGGGACGCCGTGAGGGTGACGTCGATGGTCGGGTACCCGAGCCAGGATCGTTCCCAGCCGAGGCTGGCCCAGAGCGACCGGATGGTGCCGGTCACGACGTGCGCGCTTGAGTCACTGCTCCAGAAGATCGACCCATCCTGGAAGTGCTGGTACCGCCCCGCACCGCTGGCGGTGGCCCTGGTGTCGGTGGTCGGGTAGCGCAGCTGAGAGGTCTCTGCCCCGATCGAGCGGTACTTGGGCAGGATCGGGCTGGTGAGGTAGCGCGTCCCGGTCGTCCCTGAGTGGTAGATGACCCCCTTCTGGAAGACCGCGATGTAGCCGGTTCGCGACGCGGTGAGGGCCAGGTCTCGCGTGGGGTACCCGAGCAGGGACTGCTCGGCGCCCAGACCGATCCAGCGGTTGCGGACCGCACCACTGACCGCGTGGGCTCCGGAAGCCGCGCTCCAGTAGATCGAGCACGAGCTCGCGAAGTCGTTGTAGCGACCGTCGCCGTTCGTCGTGGGCAGGTCGTCGGTGACGGGAACTCCGCACCAGGACAGGCCGCCGAGAGCGGTGAACCGCTGGGCGATCGCCCCGGCCACGTAGTGGACTCCTGCTGCTGGGGACCAGTGGGCGGAGCCCTTGGAGAAGGTACGAGACCGTGTCGACAGGTCGCCTTGCTCCACTCCGGCCGGGTCGCCGAGGGCTGTCCTGAAGGCGGCGTCGCCGGCGTACCTCCGGTCGATGGGCGTCTGGTAGATCGCCTCGAGTGTGATGTCGCGAGACCCGACCACCACCTCGCGGTCACGGTTGACCTCGCCATCGCCCCAGCGCGTGAACCCCGACAGGCCGTCATGTCCCTTGTCCGCGGCGACGACCGTGATGGTCATGCCTTCGGTGAACACTGCCGAGGCGGCGCTGACGTCGGCCATGGTGAACGCCGCTGGCCACGTGCTGGTGATGGTCACACGGCGCTGCCGCGGCCGGACCGCGAACTCGGACCGGGTCGTCGCTCCCTTGCTGTCGGTGGCTGCGGCGGCGACCCAGAGCTGGGTGTCGCCCTCGTGGCCCTCCATGGGAAGGTCGAACAGGGCGCCCTGTCCGGTGGTCCCATGGTGCTGGTGGCAGTCGGTCACCGCGTAGCAGTGCTCGAGGCGCGACGACCAGGACACGGTCAGCGCACCGTCCTCGGGGTCGGATGCCGTTGCCTCTGCATGCACCGTCTCCCCGACCGCGTAGGTCACCGACGGGTCCGGCCAGGTGACGTCGAGGTTCGGCGCCAGGTTCGTCGGGTACACGGTCTGCGTCGTGCTCGACGTGGCGCCCAGCGGGTCGGTCACCGTCAGGGTGACGTCGTGGTGGTCGGGATCGGCGGGGAAACGGTGCGTCGTCGTCGGGCCGCTCGCCGTGGCGCCGTCGCCGAAGTCCCACCGGTAGGTCAACGTGTCGCCGTTCGGGTCGGTCGAGGACGTGCCGTCGAAGGTCATCGTGCCCGGTGTGTCGGTGACGCTCGTGTACGCGGCGGTCGGGGCGGCGTTTCCCGGCGCGTACACGAGGCGCCGCAGTCGGGCCGCTCCGATGTCGGCGAAGACGATGTCGCCGCCGCGGACCGTGTCGAAGCGGACGGGGGACCCGATCTCCGATCCGAAGCCGCCCTGTTCTGGGGTCGTCGTCAGGACACCAGCGGGCGAGAACGCCATGGTCCACAGCATCCCGTCGACGTAGTCCGCGAAGAAGTAGCGCCCTCGGTAGGCAGCCGGGTAGGAGGTTCCGGTGTAGACGACTCCCCCCGTGACGGCGGACCCACTGCCGGCGTGCGGGTACTCCCAAACCGGCTTCGTCGTCGTCACGCCTTGGCACTCGGCGAGCTCCGAGTAGCCCTTCGTCGGTGCGGAGCCTTCCCAGCACGGCCAGCCGTAGGAGTACCCCGGCCGAATCAGGTTGACCTCCTCGGTCGTGCTCTGGCCGACGTCGCCCAGGATCGGCAGGCCGGTCACCGGGTCGAGACTGAACCGGAAGGGGCTGCGCAGGCCGCTGGCAAAGACGAGGCTGCGGGGGGCCCGCGGGTCGCCCTGGTCGAAGAACGGGTTGGTCGGGACGCCCGAGCCGTCGGGCCTGAGGTGGAGCACCTTGCCGTGCACGTCGTTGACGTCGAGGGAGCGGAGGGCCACCTTGTTCAACGGTTCGACGACCCCGTCACCGACCGTGGTCCACAGGGTTCCGTCCGGTTCGACCACGATGGAGCCGAAGGAGTGCCAGCGCCCGTCCGAGGACGTCTCGAACACGGCCCGCTCGTCGGAGAGCCCGGTCGGGAGGCCGTCCTGGTCGACGACCACGGTCCATCTGCTGAGGCGCAGGATTCCGTTGGCGCCCGATCCCGGCCCGGTGCTCGGCACGGTCCGTGCCGTGTAGATAGCCCGGCTCGTCTCGTAGTCGGGGGCGGCTGCGACGCTCACCAGACCGAGGTCGCCCGCGGCGTTCACGGTGAGCGACGCAAGGCGCCTCGGTGTTCCGGTCCTGGGCACCCACTGGACGCGCCCGTACTTGCCCACGGCGACGAAGCTCTCGTCCGGCAGAAAGGCGAAGTCGGTCAGCAGGTCACCGGGACCGGACGCCGACGGTGCCGTCATGCCCGTCGCGATGTCCTGCAGCACGAAGCCGGATGGCAGGCGCTGGACCGCGACTGCGGGCTCGGGACGGACCGTGGCCGCGAGGGCTGCGGCGGCGATGAGGACGCCCACCATCAGCGCGGCGACGCGCCCCGCCCGGGCCCTGCTCCCGGCGATGCCATCAGGGCTCTGCGCCATCATCCTGATCCTCTGCCACATCATTGTCCGCGGGTTGAGCAGCGCCAACGCTAGTCGCCTCGGCGGACGCGGGGTGCCCGAATCGACAGAAGCGCACGCGGGGCACGCACGCCGAGCACGTCAGCGTCCCCTCAAACGGATGCGCGCCGGTCGTCTCGCCGGTGAACTCGTCACCCGGGTCGCATCCTGCTCCGTCTCCGGGAGGGGAATCCGAGCCACCAGGCCGGGTGCCCGGCGACGCACCCGTGCGCCAGACTCACGAAAGCAGCTGGGCCGACTCGGCGGAGAGGGCCTCAACGACCGCGTGGAGCGCCGGGCTCGTGCCCATCGTGGAGCGCCACACGACGCTCACGGTGCGGGCCGACAGCGGCTGCGTGATCGGTACCGCCCGCACGTCGTCCGGCAGCTCACCCCGACCGAGGCGCGGCACGAGGGCGACCACCTGACCCCCGCCCACGAGCGCGATGTGCGTTGCGAACTCCTGGGCGATGTGCCCGATACGTGGAGCGCGCCCGACGTCGGCGTACATCTTCACGAGCCACTGGTGGCAGATCGAGCCGGGCGCGACCGAGACCCACTCCTCCTCGAGCACGTCCTGAACCGACAGCTCGCCGTGGTCCGCGAGCCGGTGGGTCCGGTGCACGAGGACGTCGGCCACATCGCGTCCGACGTGCCGGATCTCGAGGTGGCTCGGGATGGCCAACGGGAGAGGTTCCCAGTTGTGCACGACGGCCAGGTCGTGCGAGCCGGCAGCGACGGCATCGACGGCATCCCAGGGGTCGAGCTCGTCGGCCTTGAGCACGACTCCCGGCGCGCTCGCGCGGAGCCGCTCAAGGGCTCCCGGCAGGATGCCACGATATGCGGTGGCGAAGACCCCGAGGCGCACGGAGCCGACGGGCTGGCCCTCGATGCCGCGCACCCGAGCCTCGAGTCGCTCCATCTCGGCCAGCAGGTCACGCGCCGACTCGGTCAACGACCGGCCGGCCTCGGTGAGCAGCACGCCACGTCCGCGGCGTTCGAGCAGCTGCACCCCGGTCTGCGACTCGAGTCGCTTGATCTGTTGGGAGACGGCGCTCGGAGTGTACTGGAGCGCCGTCGCCGCAGCACCAACGGAGCCGAGCCGCTCCACAGCGACGAGGGAACGGAGTGCAACGGGGTCGATCATGCAGCAACGCTACATGATCCACCCCAGAACTATTTGATGGTCTTTCACGATCAGCGGGCGCACACTCGTGGCCATGCGCCCACGCAACGCCGCCCTGGCCGTCCTCGTCGCCCTCATCTGGGGCAGCAACTTCGTGGCCATCCGGGTCGGGCTCGACGACGTGCCGCCCTTGCTCTTCCTCGCGATCCGCTTCGTCGTCGTCTGTCTGCCCGCCGTGTTCTTCGTCAGGCGGCCCGCGCTCCCCTGGCGTGACCTGCTGCTCATCGGCGCCTTCGTCAGCCTCGGCCAGTTCGCGTTGCTCTACGTGGGCATCCACCTCGGCATGCCGCCCGGCCTCTCGTCGCTCGTGCTCCAGGCCCAGGTCCTGTTCACCGTGGTCATCGCCGCCGTGTGGCTCCGGGAGCGGCCGTCCCAGCGCCAGCTCCTCGGCGTCGGACTCGGCGGAGCCGGACTGGTCGTCATCGCCGTGGGTCGCGGTCTGAGCTCGCCGCTCCTGCCGCTTGCGGTCGTCATCCTCGCGGCCGTCTCGTGGGCGATCGGCAACGTGCTCACGCGCCGGGTCGGGAGCGTGTCCGGCCTG
Organism: Intrasporangium sp.; assembly: GCF_035280925.1. Lineage (GTDB taxonomy): Bacteria > Actinomycetota > Actinomycetes > Actinomycetales > Dermatophilaceae > Intrasporangium. The sequence goes on from NZ_DATEEY010000102.1 coordinate 75,343, forward strand.
GGCCTCACCGTCTGGACCGGGCTCGTCGTCCCCCTTCCTGCGCTGGCGCTGTCCTGGGTGGTCGAGGGACCGGACGCGATCGCGGCGGGCCTCGCGGCCTTCGGCTGGGAGGCCGCCGTCTCGACGGCCTACACCGCGTACCTGTCCTCACTTGTCGGCTACGGGATCTGGAACACGCTGCTCTCGCGCCATCCGGTGGCGAGCGTCACCCCCTTCGCGATGCTCGTGCCGGTCTTCGGCATGGCTGCGGCCGCCCTCGCCTTCGGGGAGCGTCCGACGCTGCTCGAGCTGTTCGGCGGCCTCGTGCTCCTCGCCGGTGTCGCGACCGCGGTCCTGCGCCGCAGGCCCAAGCCCAACCGCCCCCTGACTCAATCGAAAGAACAACTTCTGGGATCCAGGGACCAAGCTCGTCGGCCGGCCGCATCGGCTCAGACCGGATCGCCGTCGACGTAGAACCACCGCCCGGCTCGCCTGGCGAACCGGCTCACCTCGTGCAGCTGACCAGGGCCGAGGGGGCCGGAGCTGCGGGCGATGAACTCGACCACGCCGGTGACGTCATCCGGGCCACCGCCCTCGACGCGAAGGATCCGCAGGCCGAGCCAGTCGACCTCGGGGTCGACGGGCTGGCGCTCGGGGCGCGTTCGCGGATGCCACGTCCGGAAGATGTGGTCGGCGTGGTGGACCGCATACGCCGTGTACCGCGACCGCATCAGCTCCTCCGCGGTCGCCGGCACCCGGACGCCGTCGAGGACCGGCTCGCAGCACTCGCGGAAGGAGGGGCCCCCGCAGGGACAGGAACCGGCCATGTTCAGGGCTGACCTGGTCATGCGCCGTGGGGAGTGGACTCTCCCCCTCTTTGCGCCTCCCATGCCGGCCACGAGGCGTCCTTGTCACGCAGCGTCGCCCATCCCGCCGCCCGCGCCGCGTGCGCGGCGAGGACCCCGATGAGGGCTGCGCTGTTGCTGATCTGGGCTGCGAGGGCGGCTTCGTGCGCGTCATCGAGGGGCACCCAGAGGGGACGGATCGTCAGCTCCTCGGCTCGCCGCTCGTGCAGGTGCTCGCCGGACACGTCGCGCAGGTCACGGGCCAGGAAGATCCGGACCGGCTCGGGGAAGGCCCCGGCCGAGGCGAGCTCGTCGATGAGCGCGTCCCACTGTCCGGCGACGAGGTCGACCTCCTCGGCGAGCTCCCGGGCGGCCGCCTGCCAGGGCGGCTCCCCCGTGACGTCGAGGAGGCCCGCGGGCAGCTCCCACACGTGCCCGCGCGCCGCGTGGCGGTACTGCCGGATGAGCAGCACGTGGTCCACCCCGTCGAAGGGCTGGAGCGCGACGACGGCCACCGCGCCGGGGTGCTCGATGTAGTCCCGGACGACGACCCCGCCCTCGCCGAGGTCCACGCGGTCACGGCGGACGTCGAAGATCCTGCCGGAGAAGGGCACCTCCGAGTCGAGGACCGGTGCCGAGGTCCAGTCCTCGACGACGTCGGCGAGTCCGCCCCTCGGGGCCGAGAGGCTCACTCCGCGTCAGCCGGGACGGTGACGAGGGTGGGGTCGGAGACGGTCGACGAGTCGCTGTCATCGACGTGGCGTGGCCGCTCGACCTCGACGAGCCGCTCCGCGCGCTGCTGCTCGAGCGCGGCTCCGATGAGACCGGCGAAGAGGGGGTGCGCCCGGTTCGGACGCGAGAGGAACTCCGGGTGTGCCTGTGTCGACACGTAGTAGGGGTGGACCTTCCGGGGCAGCTCGACGTACTCCACGAGCTGCCCGTCGGGCGAGGTTCCCGAGATGACCAGTCCGGCCGCCTCGAGCCGATCCCGATAGCCGTTGTTGACCTCGTAGCGGTGCCGGTGGCGCTCCCGGACCTCCGCCTGGCCGTAGGCCTCGCGGACGAGGGAGCCCTCCGTGAGCGACGCGGGGTAGAGGCCGAGCCGCATCGTGCCACCCAGGTCACCGGCTCCCTCGACGAACGCCTTCTGCTCCTCCATCGTCGCGATGACCGGCGCCTCCGACTGGGGGTCGAACTCCGTCGACGACGCGCCCGCGATCCCGAGGACGCTGCGGGCGTACTCGATGACCATGCACTGGAGGCCGAGGCAGATGCCGAGCGTCGGGACCTGGCGCTCGCGAGCCCACGTGAGGGCGCCGAGCTTCCCCTCGATCCCTCGGACGCCGAAGCCGCCGGGAACGAGCACCGCGTCGACCTCGCCCAGGGCCTTCTGGGCGCCCTGCTGCGTCTGGCACTCGTCAGAGGCCACCCAACGGATGCGGACCTTGGCGTCGTGGTGGAACCCGCCGGCTCGCAACGCCTCGGTGACGGACAGGTACGCGTCCGGCAGGTCGATGTACTTGCCCACGAGGGCGACCTCGACCTCGTGCTCCGGGTCGTGCACCCGCTGGAGGAGCTGGTCCCACTCGGTCCAGTCGACGTCCCGGAAGCCGAGCCCGAGCCGCCTGATGACGTGGGCGTCGAGCCCCTCGCGGTGCAGCACCTTGGGAATGTCGTAGATGCTCGGCGCGTCGACGGCGGCCGCGACCGCGTCGACGTCGACGTCGCACATGAGCGAGATCTTGCGCTTGATCGGCTCCGGGATGTCCCGGTCCGCGCGCAGCACGAGCCCGTCGGGCTGGATGCCGACCTGGCGCAGCGCCGCCACGGAGTGCTGGGTGGGCTTGGTCTTGAGCTCCCCGCTCGGCGCGATGTACGGCACGAGGGAGACGTGCAGGAAGAAGCTGTTCTCGCGCCCGATGAGGTGGCGCACCTGACGGGCCGCCTCGAGGAACGGCAGGGACTCGATGTCGCCGACGGTGCCGCCGATCTCGGTGATGATGACGTCCGGCGCGTCCGGCGTCCCGGTGGCGAGGGCCCGCATCCGGGCGACGATCTCGTTGGTGATGTGTGGAATGACCTGGACCGTGTCGCCGAGGTACTCGCCGCGACGTTCCTTGGCGATGACGTTGTTGTAGACCTGCCCGGTCGTCACGTTGGCGGCGCCGACGAGGTTGACGTCGAGAAAGCGCTCGTAGTGGCCGATGTCGAGGTCGGTCTCGGCGCCGTCGTCGGTGACGAAGACCTCACCGTGCTGGAACGGGTTCATCGTTCCCGGATCGACGTTGATGTACGGGTCGAGCTTCTGCATCGTGACGCGCAGGCCACGCGATCGAAGCAGCCGACCGAGGCTGGAAGCCGTCAGGCCCTTCCCGAGCGATGAGGCGACGCCTCCGGTCACAAAGATGTGCTTCGTCGTTTCCACCACGGGCTTTAAGTCTACGTCATGGGCACGTCGCGGCCGTGTACCGCGCCACCCAGCGGCGCGCCTCCTCCTCGGGGGACGCCCACGTCGCCGCGCGAGCCCGAGCCTCGCTGGACAGGCGCCTTCTCAGGTCCGCGTCGCCGAGCAGCCGGTCGACGGCGTCGGCCACCGCATGTGCATCCCCAACCGGGACGAGCAGGCCCGCCTCTCCGATCAGGCCGGGCAGGCCACCCGTCCGCGGTGCGACGACTGGGACGCCGGCCGCCATCGCCTCCTGCACGACGAGGGCCCGGGCCTCCCACCGGCTCGTCAGGACGAAGACGTCCGCCGCCTTCAACCAGGCCTCCACGTCGGGCTGGGCACCGACAAAATCTAGTGGTATGCCGCTGAGCTCGCTCTCGAGGGACGCTCGCAGCCGCTCGTCCCCGCCACCCACGACGACCCAGCGGATCGGGCCACGCACCTTCCCGGCAGCAGCGACGAGCGTCGGCAGGTCCTTCTGCGGGGCGATCCGGGCCACGGTCAGCACGAGCGGAGCCTCCCGGTCTGTTCCTCCGACCTCCGCCGCGTCGGCGAGAGCCAGTCTCGCCGTCCGACGCTGCGCAGGCGTGCTCACCGGGGCCCGGAGCAGGCGCGGGACGGCGGGCGACGCGACGGTCGCGAGCTCGGCCTGCCGCGCGCCGAGGCCACGTGCCAGCTCGACGAGGTCCTCGCTCGCGCCGGTGACGAGTGCCGCGCGCCGCATGGCCCAGCTCAACACCTTCCGCACCGCCCCCGAGACCACGGTGTGGGCTCTGAGCGAGCCCAGCGGCATACGGCCGAGGGTGCCGTCCGGCTCGTGCGCCACGTCGTCGGGCAGCATGTTGTGCAGGGACACCACGAAGCCGGGCCGCGGCCTGGCGCGGGCGACGGCCACGGCGGCCACGACGGCGGCCTGGTGTCCGTGGGCGTGGACGACGTCGACGGTCCCCGCGAGGTTCTTGAGCAGGTGCCAGTCGACGAGGCCTCGCGGCGCGGAGAGTCCGCGGTGCACGGGCCACAGCAGGTGGGCGTCGGGCCAGCCGAAGGAGGCAGCCGTCGACGCTGACGTGGCGAGGACGACCTCGCTCCCCGCCGCCCTGAGGTCGCGCGTCAGGCGGTCGACATGGGCTCCGATCCCGCCCGTGGAGTCGCCGAGGACCATCAGCACCCTCATGGCCGCCCCGTGGTGTCCGCCGACCGCGGCACCGGTCGGCGCAGCTGTCGCAGGCGACGCGCCAGGCTGGGCTCGACGGTGAGGGCGACGCCCGCCATGACGGCCGCCGAGCCGACGCCGATCGCTGCAGCGAGGCCGACCGCACCGAGGAGGTCCGTCGCCACGATCCGCGTGCCGGCCACCCAGCCGACCACGGCGGCTGCCACGGCACCCGTCATGGCGGCGACGATCGAGCGACCCGGCACCGAGAGGGCCGAGCCGCCCCATACCCGTGCCACGAGGACGGTCAGGACGACGGCTCCGCTCACCAGACCAACGCTCGAGCCCAGCGCCAGGATCCGCAGGGTCGCCGGCCCGTCAGCGCGGTCCGGGTCGAGGACCAGGAACGGGGTGAGCGTCGTGGCCAGCCAGGCCAGCCCCACGACGGCACCCGCGAGCACCGCCCGGCCGCGGACGTAGCAGGCCCGACTGAGCAGGCCGATGACCGCCAGCGCCGGCACCGTGGGGGCGAACGCAGCCAGGGACTCGGACATCGCACCCAGCGTCGGGCCGGACGCGTCCGCCGCATCGCCCGCGTCGAGCAGGCGGAAGAAGGTGCCGACGGGACCTGCGACGGCGACGAGCATCGCCGCCCCGAAGGCACCCACGACGAGCGTCCCGAACCAGCTGTGCCGAAGCGTCGTGGCCGCTGGCGAGCCCGCGCCCCGCATCGCGGCGGCCGAGCCGTCCCTGCCCTCCAGGGCCGCAGCGCCGGCCAGGCTCGGGAAGGCAGCCGTGGCCAGAGGGACCGCGAGCACGGCGTAGGGAAGCAGGGCCACCGCCTGGGCGTAGGTGAAGACGTTCAGCGTGCCGACGCCACCTCGGTCATTGGCGAGCCGGATGACGACGAGGATGGCCAGCTGTTGACCGGCGACGGCGAGCAGGCCGGCGAGTGCGAGCGACCGGACCCGGCTGCCGACTCCAGTCGGGAAGCGCAGCCGCGGGCGGAGTCGGACCCGGGCCTGACGGATGGGGACGGCCAGGGGCAGCGCCATCGCGGCCACCCCCAGAGTCGTGCCCACCCCGAGGACGAGGACGGCCTCGCGTGGGATCTCGGCGATCGCGGCCGACGGGTCCGGCACGAGCGACCCGTAGGTGAGGTAGGTGGCGATGACGACGAGGCTGGACAGCAGTGGCGCGAGCGCCGCGGCCACGAACCGTCGGTGCGCCTGCAGGATGCCCGCGAGCACGATGGCGACACCGTAGAGGGGCAGCTGAATGGCGAAGATGGCGAGGAACTCGGCGCCGAGCCCGACCGCCGCGGGGCCGGTGCCGAGCAGGGCGGAGGCGATCGGGCGGGCGGCGAGCAGCACGATGGCACCGAGCGGCAGCAGCACGACCAGCGCCCAGGTCAGCAGCGCCGACGCCGTCTCGTCGGCGGACCGGCCGTCCGCACGCGCGAGTGCCCCCGCGACGAGCGGTATTGCCACCGCCGCCAGGACGCCACCTGCGGCGATCTCGAAGATGACGTTGGGAACGGCGTTGACGGACTGGTAGACGGTCCCGACGGGCGTCGCACCCACGGAGTGCGAGAAGCTCAACCAGCGACCGAAGCCGACGACACGAGCCAGCAGCGTGATCATCGCGATCGAGCCAGCGGCCGCGACCACGGTCCGCGTGACTGTGGGCACCGATCCTTGGGTTCCGGCGTCCGGGTCGCGGTGCTGCGGTACGTCGGGGCGAGGGTCCGGTCGTGACGACGGAGTCGGGGTCGGCGGGTTCGGCGGGTTCGGCGGGTTCGGCGGGTTCGGCGGGTTCGGCGGGGTCGGCGGGGTCGGCGGGGTCATCGACGAGCCCGGCCCCAGTCGTCCAGGCGACGCAGGACGTCGTTGGCCTCGATGACGGCGCTGAAGCTGACCCGCTCGGAGGCGAGGGTCAGTGCCGTGAACAGGCCGAGGGCGACGAGCCTGCCTCTCAACCCGCAGCGTTCGATGAGGGCGAGTCCGGCGAGCGCGCCAGCGGCGTTGGCGCCGGTGTCACCGAGCATCGAGACGCCGGCCAGGTCATCACGGACGACGCCGGCGGCGGCGCCCAGGCCCGATCCGGCGGAGCTGGATCCGGCGATGGCGAGGGGGGCGGTGCCCGCGATGACGACCTTCAGCGCCCGCCCGGGCCGCAGGTCGAAGAGGTTGACGACGTTGGCGGCCGCAGCCACCACCGCTCCCCCCACGAGAGTCCTGACGACGGTCTGTCCCGTCTGCCCTTCGCCCCTCCCTCCGGTCACCCGAGTCCGCTCGCCCACGCGGTCGGAGAGCAGCGCGCCAGCGAGCCCGGTGACCGCCAGGCCGGCGATCTTGACCGCCCCGGTCGTCAGCTCTCCCCGGCGCAGTGCTCCGAGGTGGCCCTTGAGTCCCTTGCGCGAGGCGGAGCCGGACAGGTCGTCGAGTGCTCCGAGGGCACCGCTGGCAACGGTGACGACGAGAGCCGCGGCTGGAGAGGACCGGATGGCTGGTGGTGACGAGTCGTCGCGGTCGAGCGCCTCGAGCAGGGCCGCGATCCCGATCCCGGTCGCGGCGCCGCCCAGCCAGGCGGGGCCCTCGAGCAGGGTCAGCGGACGCCCGGCGTAGTTGGTCCGTTCCCACGGCTGCCTGGCCCGATGGGGGAGGCTGGCCGCGAGACGACGCGTCGCCGCCGCCCCGGCGGCGGAGCCACCTGCGGCAGCCGCAGCCCGGAGCCCCGCGCGGACCCGTGACCTCACGGAGCCACCCGGGGGACCACCGCCGTGGCTCCATCCGCCGTCCCGTAGTGCCCGATCTCACCGGCCAGCTCCGCCTCGAGCGCGAGCACGACGATGGCCGGTCCCCGTGGGTCGCTCGCATGGTCGACGGTCGAGATGAGTCGGGCGATGGCATCGACTTCGCGGACGGCCGCGACGGCGTCGGAGGAGACCGGCTGCCCCGCGGAGACCACCGGCTGCGGTCCCGCGACGACAGCGCCCGCGGAGTTCTCCGCGACGAGGCGAGCGAGGGTCCGGATCGTCTCTGACCGACGCTGGACCTCTGCATCGTTGCCGGCGAAGTTCCCGGAGACGATCACCGCGAGGTCGGCCGGCTCGGGCGCGTCGGTCGAGGAGTCCACCAGTCCGGCACCGGTCAGGGTCTCCAGCGCTGCGGTGCGCGACTCCGATGCGGACACCACGTCGTTGCTCACTGCGAGGCGAGCGAGCACCTCGGCGAGCAGCGCGTCCCCCGTGAACGTCGAGGAGATGCCAAGGGTCGAGGCGGCCGCCCTCGCCGCTTCCGTCCGCTCCGGCTCGCCCGCCGGCTCGAACCAGTCGCCGCTGATGGTGAGCGTTGCGCCCAGGGTCGCCCCGCTGCTCGTCACCGCTTCCTCGACGAGGTCAACCAGGCCGCCGTCGGCCGAGGGCAGGACGATGACGGCGACCTTGTGCCCCGGGAGGGCTGCGTCGATCACTCGGTCGGAGACGGCCGAGGCGTACTCCTCGCCGGCCGCGACCCGCTTCTCGTTCACGGCCAGCCGGTCGTTGAGATCCTGCTTCTCGACCCGCAACGCGGACACCTGGTCCGTCAGCTGCGACCCGAGATTGCCCTGGAGCGGGCCGGCGCCGAGGACGATGCCGACGGCGAGGGCCAGGAAGATCGAGATGATGGAGACCAGGTGGTACCGGAAGTCGATCACGTGAAGATCCCCACGGTCCAGGTCCAGACGTCGTCCCACCGGGCGGCGATGACCTGCAGCCAGGCCTGACCGGCGGGCGTTGCCGAGATGGCGGCGAAGAGCGCCAGCATGCCGACGAGGAGCATCACGACGAGCATGCGCGCCGGGATCCGCGCCTGGTAGAGGCGGCTCACGCCCTTGGCGTCGACGAGCTTGCCTCCCACCCGCAGCCGGGTCAGGAACGTCGAGGCCTGGCCGTCCCTGCCCTTGTCGAGGAACTCGACCAACGTCACGTGTGTCCCCACCGCCACGATGAGCTCGGCGCCCGCGTCATCAGCAAGCAGCAGGGCGACGTCCTCGCTCGTGCCGGCTGCGGGGAAGACGACGGGCTCGATGCCGAGCGCCTCGACGCGGGCCAGTCCGGGCGCCCGGCCGTCGCGGTACGCGTGGACGACGATCTCGGCTCCCGAGCGCAGGGCGCGGTCCGAGACGGAGTCCATGTCGCCGACGATGAGGTCGGGTTGGTAGCCGGCCTCGAGGATGGCGTCCGCGCCGCCGTCGACGCCGATGAGAAGCGGCCGGTACTCCCGGATGTAGGGACGCAGCGTCTGGAGGTCCTCGCGGTAGTGGTAGCCCCGCACGACCACGAGCGTGTGCCGGCCCTCGATCCTGGTCCGGATGGGCGGGATCCCGATCCCGTCCAGGAGCAGCTCCCGCTCCTTGCGGATGAACTCCATGGTGTTCGTCGCGAAGGCCTCGATCTGGACGGCGAGGCCCGCCCGGGCCTCGTGCATCTGCACCTGGATCGCCTCGGCGTCGAGCAGGTGACCAGACGAGATCCGCGTGTCGCCGCGCCAGACCCCGTCCCCGTCCAGCCGCAACGGGTCACCGTCATGGAGCTCCATCACCGCGGGGCCAGCGGCGTCGAGCAGCGGCACGCCTGCCTCGCTGAGGATCTGGGGCCCGACGTTGGGATAGCGACCGGAGATCGACGCCGAGGCGTTGACCACCGCGGCGGGCCTGGCAGCCACGAGTGCGTCAGCGCTCACCTTGTCGAGGTCCTCGTGGTCGATGACGGCGATGTCTCCGGGCCGGAGCCGCTTCGTGAGGTTCTTGGTCCGGCCATCCACACGGGCAGGACCCATCACCCCTGGACCCGAGGTTGGGGCGTGCGCGCGGCGGCGGAGAGACATGGCCATGGTTGCACCCATCGTGCCACGTCAGTCTGGGGGCCACCGACCCGCGAACGCTCGCCGGAGACAACGAAACGGAGTCGTTCAGGCCGCCCCGACGCGGGAGTCCCGCAACGCGTCCGCCTGCTCGAGCAGCTCTCGCGCGTGCGCCAGACCGGCCTCCGAGTCCGCGTCCCCGCCCATCATCCGGGACAGCTCGCGGAGCCGGTCGGCACCCTCGACCACGGTCACACTGCTCGAGGTGATCGCTCCGTCATCGGACTTGTGGACGACCAGGTGCCGGTCCGCGAACGCCGCCACCTGGGCCAGGTGCGTCACGACGATGACCTGCGCCCGCTCCGCGAGGGCGGCCAGCCGGGCACCGACGTCGATGGCGGCGCGCCCCCCGACCCCGGCGTCCACCTCGTCGAACACGAAGGTCGGCGGCGTGCCGCCGGGGCCGGTCGGGCGACCGGTGCCGTTGCTCGAGGTCACCACCTCGAGTGCGAGCATGACTCGCGACAGCTCACCCCCTGAGGCGCCCTTGGCCACGCTCCGGGGTGCAGCGCCGGGGTTGGCGGCCAGGAGGATCTCGACGTCGTCGGCGCCGTGTCTCCCCACCCGGACCCGTTCACCGGATGGGAGCGGCAGCCCGTCCTCGGCAGTGCGCTGCTCGATCCGGACCTCGACGACCGCCTTTCCCATGGCGAGATGCGACAGCTCCTGCGAGACCCGGGCCGCGAAGTCCGTGGCCGCGGCCATGCGTGCGGCGGTGAGCTCCGACGCGGCTGCGACGAGGTCGGTGGTGAGCTCGCGGAGCCTGGTGTGGAGGGTCTCGACCCGATCGTCCGCAGTGAGGAGTGCATCGAGTCGCGCCGCCGCGTCCTGCGACCAGACGAGCACCTCGTCGACGGTCTCGCCGTACTTGCGGGTGAGCGCAGCCAGGGCCGCGCGCCGCTCCTGGACATACTCGAGCCGCTGCGGGTCGAGCTCCACGTCCTCGAGGTAGCCGGTCAGGTCGGACGCCAGCTCGGTCACGAGGGTGGCGACCTCGTCGAGTCGGGAGTCCAGGGCGCCGAGCCGCTCGTCGTGAACGGCCCCGTGCGACAGGGCGGACCTGGCCGACCCGATGAGGTCACGGACGTTCGGAGCCGGCTCAGCGGCATACTCATCACCACTGAGGTCAGCAAGCGCCCGGCCGGCCGCCAGTCTGAGGCTGTCCGCATGCGCGAGGCGCTCGTCCTCCGCGCGGAGCGCGGCGTCCTCGCCGGGCTGCGGGTCGACGGCCTCGATCTCCTCGAGTGACGCGGTCAGCGAGTCGATGGTCCGAGCCCGCTCACGCGACTCCCCTGCGAGGCGTTCGTGCTCGGCCCGAGCGGCACGCCATTCGTCATGGAGGCGCGCGACCCGGTCTCGCAGCGCGCCCACCTCGGGGCCTGCGAAGTCGTCGAGCACCTCACGGTGGGCCTCACCCTGCTTGAGCCGCCACTGGTCCGCCTGGCCGTGGACTGCGACCAGGTGGCGCCCCAGCTCTGCCAGCACCCCGACCGGCACCGTGCGACCACCGACGTGGGCCCGCGACCGCCCGGACGAGGTGATGGTCCGAGCGATGACGAGCTCGCCGTCCTCGTGTTCCGCGCCGGCCTCGTCCGCGCGCTCGAGCGCGGGATGCCCGATCGGCAGGAGGATGACGCCCTCGACGAGGGCCTGGCCCGCGCCGGTCCGGACCAGCCCGGAGTCGGCCCGCTCACCGAGCAGCAGGCCGAGGCCGGAGACGACCATCGTCTTGCCGGCACCCGTCTCACCGGTCAGCACGTTGAGACCAGGGCTCAGGTCGAGGACGGCGTCGTGGATGACGCCGACGCCACGAATCCTCATCTGGCTGAACACGGGACCACCTTAGGGCCGAGCACCCTCCCCGCCCTGCTTGCCATCCACGTCGTCCGCGCGTGTCTCCTCCAGCTCGTCCGATGGTGCTGGGCGCTGAGAGGCCGGGCCCGGCGTGGGGATCGTCCCCCCCGGTTGGCTGCGGATCCAGACGTCCGACCGAGGCGAGGTGCCGGCGGCGGACCTGACCCGACTACCGTCGCCGCGCCAACCCCGCACCGGGAGATGGAACTTCGCCACGAGCCGGTCGGTGAACGGCGCGGTTGTCAGGCGCGCCAGGCGCACCGGACGAACCCCGCGGCGCACCTCGATCCGCGCACCAGGGGGCAAGTCGATGTGACGACGTCCGTCACACCACATGATGCCGATGACCTCGGCCCCGGTCCGCAGCTCGACCGCCACGTGTGAGTCCGGTCCGAGGACGAGCGGGCGGCCGAAGAGCGCATGGGCGGAGTTGGGGACCAGCAGGATCGCCTCCACCTGCGGCCAGACGACCGGACCGCCCGCGGAGAAGGCATAGGCGGTGGATCCCGTGGGCGTCGAGACGATGAGGCCGTCACCGCCCCAGCTCGACAGGGGCCGGCCGTCCACCTCGATGGTCAGCTCGATCATGCGCTCCCTGGCGGCCTTCTCGACGCTCACCTCGTTGAGGGCCCAGCTGCTCGCCACGACCTCGCCGTCGAACTTCGCGTCGACGTGGAGCGTCATCCGCTCGTCCACGGTGTACTGGCGGTTGGCGATGTGCTCGACCGTCGCGTCGAGGTCGTCACGCTCCGCCTCCGCGAGGAAGCCGACATGTCCGAGGTTGACTCCGAGAAGAGGGATGTCCGCACTCCGCGCGAACTCCGCGCCGCGCAGGATCGTCCCGTCTCCCCCGAGGACGACGACCAGGTCGCATCCGTCGGCGACCGTCTCCTCCGCGATCATCTCCTGGGTGGCGATGTGAACCCGGTTGCTGTGCTTGAGGTCGAGCACCTTCGCCTCGTCCGCCTGCAGCGACACCTCGATCCCGAGGTGGGTGAGGCGATCGATGACGCCCTTGGCGACGGTGAGCGCCTCCGGCCGGCGGGGGTGCGCCACGAGCAGGATGCGGCGGTTCACGAGTTCTCCTCCTGGCGGCCGATCGAGTCCAGCATGTCATCCGCGGACAGGGCCGCAGGCGTGCGGTCTCGTGCGGCGAGCCACAGGAGGAACTCGATGTTGCCCTCCCCGCCCCGAATCGGGCTGGGGGCCGCCGCACGCACGCCGAGGCCCATGCGCGTCGCCGTCGCATGGACGCTGCGGAGAACGCGATGCCGTTCGTCGCGCGACGTCACGACGCCGCTGCGACCCAACCGCTCGCGGCCGACCTCGAACTGGGGTTTGACCAGTACGACGAGGTCGCCGCCGTCCCCGTCGTCGGAGACCAGGGGCCGAATCGCTGGGAGCGCGACCGTGAGCGAGATGAAGCTGAGGTCGCACACGACGAGGTCGAACGGCCCGCCGAGCGACCCGGCGTCGACGTCTCGGATGTTGGTGCCCTGCAGGTCGATGACTCGCGGATCGAGCGCCAGCCGGGCGACCAGCTGACCGTGGCCGACGTCGAGTGCAGTCACCTGGCTGGCTCCGTGCTCGAGGAGGACCTGGGTGAAGCCCCCGGTGCTCGCACCGACGTCGAGGCAGCGCCGGCCTGCGACAGCGATCGGCCAGAGCTCGAGTGCCCGCACGAGCTTGAGGGCGGCTCGACCCACCCAGCGGTCGGCCTTGCGGGTCAGCGTGATGACGGCCGCATCCGACACCTGGCGGCTGGGCTTGCCCACGACGTGTGCGTCGACGAGAACGACGCCGTCACGGATGAGATCCCCGGCCTGGGCTCGCGACCGGGCCAGGCCGCGCGACACCAGAGCAGCGTCGAGGCGGCTGCGGGTCACGCGCCACCGAGGTCGTTCAGGCGCGACTGGAGGGCGATGAGCGCCCGCTCACCCGCGTCGATCCGCTCGGCGAGCGAGGCGTCCTGGGCCGAAGCCAGATCGGCCAGGACTGTGTCGATGGCTCCGTCACCGGTCGCCGGCGCCTCCACCGGTGTCCCGTCGGCGTCCGCGAGCAGCGACGCGGCCTGCCCGGGCTGTCGACTCTCGAACTCGGTGCTCATGCTGCTGCCTCCCTGCTGCGACGTCCACCAGCCACCGTAGCGGTTACGACGACCCCGGCAGGTCCAGGAGCTCGTCGAGCTCGCCCGCGAACCGCTCGAGCTCGGGCAACCCCACTGTCCCGCCCTCGACGGCATCGAGCACTGCCGTCAGCCCCGCTCGCACGAGCTCGACCGGCCGGGCGCCACCAGCGACGACGTCCAGGCCACTCGCCGACAACGCGACCCGGCCGCCGGCACACGTCCACCCGTCAGCGGCGGGGAACACAGCGGCATACGGCTGCTCGAGCTCACCCAGGGCGCCGAGTACCCACGTCGGCACGCCGACCTCATGGTGACGGAGGAGCTCGCTGGCACGGTGCACGCCGGTGAGCAGCCACGCAGAGTCAAGGCCGGCGGCCGCGGCGCCGGCGATGTCGGTGTCGAGCCGATCGCCCACGGCCAGGGTCGCCTCCGGGCGGGTGCCGAGACGCTGCACGGCGGCCCGGTAGAGGGGCGCTTGAGGCTTGCCCACCACCGTGGGCTCGCGGCCGACGGCGGCGGCGAGCAGGGCGACGTACGCCCCGTTGCCGGGCGCCAGCCCCCACTCGAGGGGCAGCGTTGAGTCCGCGTTGGTCGCCACCCAGACCACGCCGCCGGCCAGGTGCCTGGCCGCCGTCTCGAAGTCCCTGACCGTGAGCCCACGGCCAAGACCCTGCAGGACGGCATCCACCGGCTCCTCAGCGTCCGGGGACCCGGGCAGCACGGCGTCCAACCCGGCATCGGCGAGGGCCGCAGCGACTCCCGGTCCGCCGAGCGCGAGGATGCGCGAGCCAGGAGCGAGCATCGTCGTCAGCTCGGCGGCCCCGGCCTGCGCGCTCGTCACGACGTCGCCCGCGGTGGCCGGCAGGCCGAGTGTGCCGAGATGCTCAGCGACCTCGCCGGGCAGACGAGAGGCGTTGTTCGTGGCGTAGACGATCCGCACCCCGTGGGCAGCCAAGCGCCGCAATGCGGCTGGGGCTCCTGGCACTGCCCCGGTTCCTCGGTACACGACGCCGTCGAGGTCACAGACGATCCCGTCGTAGGCGTCGCGTATCGGTCCGGCCGATGCCCGCGCGAAGGGCACCCTGGACATTGCCTCGCGCTCCGAGGCGCGTGCGCGGTCGTCCATGCGGTGTCCCGGCCCTCAGCCCTCGGCGGACTCAGGGTCGATCTCGTCCTCCTCGGGCGTCAGGTCCATGACCTCGGCGCCATCGAGCTCATCGAGCCGCTCGGCGGCATCGGTCGTCAGCTCATGGTCGGCGTCAACCGCTCGGGCGAACCACTCCCGCGCCTCAGCCGGCTCACCCGCGGCAAGCTTTGCGTCCGCGTAGGCGTAGTAGAGGCGCGCAGCCGACGGACGATTCGGGCTCAGGCGCCGAACCAGGTCCGAGAGTCCTGCGGCTGCCGCATCCGTCTGACCCAGGTCCCGCCGGATCCCCGAGACGACGATGGCCAGTTCGACGCGATCGTCGATGGCGAGGTTCGCGGCCTCCTCGCTCTGTGCCAGCTCGAGAGCCTTGGCGTGCCGGCCTAGCGCACGCTCACAGTCCACCATGAGCGGCAGCAGGTGGTGCGAGCCGGACAGGCGACGCACCGTCCGGAACTCGCTCAGCGCCCGGGCCCAGTCACCCATGCGGTAGGCCACCAGCCCCAGGGCCTCCCTCGCGGCCGGGACCCGGCCGGCCCGGCGCGCTGCCGTCTCGGCATGGGCCAGGGCCGCCTCCGGGTCGGCGTCGAGCAGCTCCGCCACCATGACGAGGTGCTGCGCCACGCCCTCCGCGTTCTCCTTGGAGAGCGTCCGAAGCTGGTTCTTCACGCCACGATCGACCTCGTGCCCCGTGACGCCCTCCCGGATCGCCGGATCCGGCCTGCGCGGAGACTTCGGCGTCAGCCTCGGGCCGCCACGCCGCTCCTCCGGCTCGCGCCCTCGACCCCGGGGCGGGCCGGGGTCGCGGCCCTCTTCGCGGCGCCCACCCCGCGGTGCACGGGCTCCCGAACCGGAGGCCCGACCAGTGGTTCGGGTGCCGCGTTGCGCGCCTCGCGACCCATCCCGCCGGTCATCGCGCCGGTCATCGCGCTTGCCATCGCGCCGGTCATCGCGCTTGCCATCGCGGCGGTCTTCGCGCTTGCCATCGCGGCGGTCATCGCGCCGGTCATCGACCTGACGGAACTCTCTCCGCGCTTTGGGCCCCCCGTCGCGCCGACGCTCGCCCCCCCGGTCGTCCCGCCGGTCGTCACGCCGGTCAGCACCGGAGGATCGCTGTCCAGTGCCATGGGGACGTTTGCCGGCACGGTCGGGACGGCCGTCGTCCCGACGCGGGCGGGGCGCATCCCGCCTCGCACCGTCGCTTCGCCGGTCGTCGTTCCTGTCCCGGTCGTCGCTCATGACGTCATCCTTCTCCCTCGGACCGCACTCGCGCCACACGAGCAGGGTCCAGAAAACAAAAGAAAGGCGCCCTGGACGAAAGCAATGAAGTCTCGTCCAGGGCGCCTTGTGAAAAGTTTGTCCGGCTGCGTCCTACTCTCCCACACCGTCACCAGTGCAGTACCATCGGCGCTGAAGGGCTTAGCTTCCGGGTTCGGAATGGGGCCGGGCGTTTCCCCTTCGCCATGGCAGCCGTAACTCTGTGGAGATGTCA
>NZ_DATEEY010000103.1:0-9232 GCF_035280925.1 Intrasporangium sp.
GGAGCCGCTCGTCACGACGTGGCCCTCGTCCTCGGCTCGGGCTGGCGACAGGCAGGCGACCTGATCGGCGAAACGGTGGCCACGGTGGACAATGCCGACGTCCCGGGCTTCTACGCAGCCGCCGTCGAGGGCCACTCGAGGACGATGCAGTCGGTCGCGATCGGCGACACCGGGCGGCGCGCCCTCGTCTATGGCTCGCGGACCCACTTCTACGAGGGCCGCGGCGTCCGCCCAGTTGTCCACGCCGTGCGGACCGCCCGTGCCGCCGGATGCTCGACGATCATCCTCACCAACGGCTGCGGCGGCCTCAACCCGCAGTGGCAGCCGGGCACGACGGTTCTCATCCGCGACCACATCAACCTCTCGGCGCAGTCTCCGATCGAGGGCCCGAACTTCGTCGACGTCACCGACCTCTACTCGCCGCGTCTGCGGGAGATCGCGCGCGAGGTGGACCCCACGCTCGACGAGGGCGTCTACGTCCAGTTCCGCGGTCCCCAGTACGAGACACCCGCCGAGGTCCGCATGGCCAAGATCCTCGGTGGCGACCTCGTCGGCATGTCGACGGGACTGGAGGCGATCGCAGCACGGCAGGTGGGTCTCGAGGTGCTCGGCATCTCGCTCGTCACCAACCTCGCGGCCGGGATCAGTGACAAGCCGCTCAGCCACGACGAGGTCCTCGAGGCCGGTCAGGCGGCCTCCGGCCGCTGCGCGGACCTGCTCTCCACCATCGTCAGGCGCCTCTGATGACCGCGACGGACACCTCTGCTGACCTGCTCGCGGCCGCGCGGGCCTGGCGCGACGACGATCCCGACGCGACCACCCGCGGCGAGCTCGACTCGCTCATCGGCCGGTTCGAGGCCGGCTCGGACGAGGCAAGGGACGAGCTGGCCGACCGCTTCTCGGGCATGCTCGCGTTCGGCACTGCGGGACTGCGTGGCGCCCTGGGCGCCGGTCCCAACCGGATGAACCGCAGCGTCGTCATCCGCGCTGCCGCGGGGCTCGTCGCCTACCTCTTGTCCGAGGGCGATGTGGGTCACGACCCCCTCGTCGTGATCGGCTTCGATGCCCGCTACAACTCCGACGTGTTCGCCCGGGACACCGCGGCGGTCGTCGTCGCCGCGGGAGGCCGCGCCCTGCTCCTGCCCAAGCCCCTCCCCACGCCCGTGCTCGCCTTCGCGATCCGTCACCTCGGCGCCGACGCGGGCGTCATGGTCACGGCGAGCCACAACCCTCCCCAGGACAACGGGTACAAGGTCTACCTCGGCGACGGCAGCCAGATCGTGCCGCCGGCGGACGCCCAGATCGCCGCTCACATCGCCGCGGTCCCCTCCGTTGCGAGCGTTCCCCTCGCCGCCGAGGGATGGGAGACCCTCGGCGAGGGCCTGGTCCAGGCCTATGTCGACGCGGTCGTCACCGTCGTCGATCCGGACTCACCGCGTGACCTCCACTGCGTGCACACGAGCCTGCACGGCGTCGGGCACGGCACCGTCGCGGCGGCGTTCCTTCAGGCCGGGTTCGAGCTACCCACCCCGGTCGACGAGCAAGCCGTGCCGGATCCCGACTTCCCGACCGTCGCCTTCCCGAACCCCGAGGAGACGGGCGCCATCGACCTCGCCCTGGACCAGGCCCGGACCCAGCGCTGCGACCTCGTCATCGCCAACGATCCCGACGCCGACCGGTGCGCCGCGGCCGTGCTCGACCCGGCCCTCGGCGACTGGCGGATGCTGCGCGGAGACGAGGTCGGCGCACTTCTCGGCGCCCACATCGTGAACCGTGGGGTGCGGCCCGGCGACGTCTTCGCGTGCTCCATCGTGTCGTCACGCCTGCTCGCCGCGATCGCTGCGGCGGCCGGGATCCGGCACGAGGAGACCCTGACCGGGTTCAAGTGGATCTCGCGTGTGGGAGGGCTGCGCTACGGATACGAGGAGGCTCTCGGCTACTGCGTGGCGCCCCATCTGGTCAGGGACAAGGACGGCGTGAGCGCTGCGCTGCTGCTCGCGGAGCTCGCGGCGACGGCCAAGGCCCAGGGCCGCCATCTCACCGACCTGCTCGACGACCTCGCCCTCGCCCATGGCGTGCACGCGACCGACTCGTTCTCGGTCCGCGTCTCGGACCTGAGCCAGACCGAGGCGGTCCTGCGTGAGCTGCGGGATGCGCGGCCGACGTCGGTGGGGGGCGTCGCTGTCACACGCGTGGACGACCTCTCGGCCGGTGACGGCGGACTCCCGCCCACCGAAGGGCTGCGCTACTACCTCGCTGACCAGTCGCGGGTCATCGTCCGTCCGAGCGGGACCGAGCCAAAGGTCAAGGTCTATCTCGAGGTCATCGAGGCGGTCCCGGCAGCGGGCGACCTCGCTGGGGCGCGAACAGCGGCGGCCGACCGGCTGGCGGCGATCCGGGCCGAGTTCGAGCGCCTCACCGCCCTCCCCTGAGCCAATCGAGAGAACACCTTTCGGGCCCCTCCCTCAATCGAGAGAACACCTTTCGGGCCCCTTCCCGATCGAGAGAACACCTTTCGGGCCTCTCTCCCAATCGAAAGAACACCTTTCGGGGCCAAGGGACCCCGAAAGCTGTTCTCTCGATCGCCTTGGGCCGACTCGGGACGAGCGGCGCGTGGGTAGACTCGCCGGGTGACAGTCAGCACCACGACGCGCAGCGCGCAGGAGCTCACGGCCCAGGCGCGAGAACTCCTCGGCGTCTCGCGTCTGACCAACCACGCCCTCACCTCCTGGCTGCACGGCCTGTCCGGGGTCGACCAAGTGGGCTGCGAGGCACGCGCGGCGTCGCTCGGGACCCGCTCGATCAAGACGACGGCGAAGGCGTGGGCCATCGACACGGCGATCAGCATGATCGACCTGACCACCCTCGAGGGCGCCGACACGGTCGGCAAGGTCCGCTCGCTCTGTGCGAAGGCGCGCGTGCCGGACCCGCTCGACCCGACCACTCCGAGCCCGGCCGCGGTGTGCGTCTACGGCGACATGGTCGCCACGGCGAAGCAGGCCTTGGGCGACAGCGGGATCCACGTCGCCGCGGTCGCCACCGCCTTCCCGTCCGGGCGCGCCTCGATGGACGTCAAGCTCGCCGACACGCGCGCTGCCGTCGAGGCCGGGGCTGACGAGATCGACATGGTGATCGACCGCGGTGCCTTCCTCTCGGGTGACTACCTCACTGTCTTCAGCCAGATCGCCGAGGTCAGACAGGCCTGCGGCGAGGCGCACCTCAAGGTCATCATGGAGACCGGCGAGCTCGTCACCTACGACAACGTCCGGCGCGCCTCCTACCTGTCGATGCTCGCCGGGGGCGACTTCATCAAGACCTCGACGGGCAAGGTCTCCCCCGCGGCCACCCTCCCTGTCACGCTCCTCATGCTCGAGGCCGTGCGCGACTGGCGTGAGCTCACCGGTGTCCAGGTCGGCGTCAAGCCGGCCGGAGGCATCCGCACCTCCAAGGACGCCATCAAGTACCTCGTCCTCGTCAACGAGATCGCCGGCGATGACTGGATGACGCCCGAGTGGTTCCGCTTCGGCGCCTCGAGCCTGCTCAACGACCTGCTGCTGCAACGCCAGAAGCTCGCGACGGGCGCCTACTCCGGCGCCGACTACGTGACGCTCGACTGACCGGGAGACAGTGCTGATGGCAACCTTCGAGTACGCGCCGGCCCCGGAGTCGCGCGGCATCGTCACCCTCGAGAAGTCGTACGGCCTCTACATCGACGGCGCCTTCACGCGGCCCAAGGACACCTTCGAGTCGATCAACCCGGCCGACGAGACGGTCCTCGCGGAGGTCAGCCAGGCCGGCCGCAAGGACGTCGACAAGGCGGTCGCCGCTGCCCGCCGTGCCCTCGAAGGCCCGTGGGGGCGGATCAGCGGTGCCGAGCGCGGCAAGTACCTCTTCCGGATCGCCCGCATCCTGCAGGAGCGCTCGCGTGAGTTCGCCGTCCTCGAGACGCTCGACAACGGCAAGCCGATCAAGGAGACCCGCGACGTCGACCTCCCGATCGCCGCGGCACACTTCTTCTACCACGCCGGCTGGGCCGACAAGTTGTCGTATGCCGCTGGGCTTGGTTCCCCAGGCACCGTGACCCGACCGTACGGCGTGGTGGGACAGATCATTCCGTGGAACTTCCCGCTCCTCATGCTCGCCTGGAAGATCGCGCCGGCGCTGGCGACCGGCAACACCGTCGTCCTCAAGCCCGCCGAGACCACGCCGCTGACGGCGCTCCTGTTCGCCGAGGTGTGCCAGCAGGCCGACCTGCCCCCCGGGGTCGTCAACATCGTCACGGGCGACGGGACCACGGGCGAGGCCATCGTCGACCACCCCGACGTCGACAAGATCGCCTTCACCGGCTCCACCGAGGTCGGCAAGGCCATCGCGCGTCGGATCGCCGGCACCTCGAAGAAGGCCACGCTCGAGCTTGGCGGCAAGGCCGCCAACATCGTCTTCGACGATGCGCCGATCGACCAGGCGATCGAGGGCATCGTCAACGGCATCTTCTTCAACCAGGGACAGGTGTGCTGTGCCGGCTCGAGGCTGCTGGTGCAGGAGAGCGTCCACGACGCGGTCATCGCGCGGCTGAAGCGCCGCCTCCAGACGCTGCGGGTCGGCGACCCGATGGACAAGAACAGCGATCTCGGCGCCATCAACAGCAAGGTCCAGCTCGACCGGATCACCTCGCTCGTCGAGGCCGGTGTGGCCGAGGGCGCGGAGCGCTGGAGTCCCGAGTGCACGCTGCCGGCGCGGGGGTACTGGTTCCCACCGACAGTCCTGACCGGTGTCTCCCAGACCCACCGCGTCGCGACCGAGGAGATCTTCGGGCCGGTGCTGTCGGTGCTGACGTTCCGCACCCCGCAGGAGGCGGTCGCCAAGGCGAACAACACCTCGTACGGCCTCTCGGCCGGGGTCTGGACCGAGAAGGGCTCCCGGATCCTCTGGATGGCCGACCAGCTGCGGGCCGGCGTCGTCTGGGCCAACACCTTCAACCGCTTCGACCCGAGCTCGCCCTTCGGTGGGTACAAGGAGTCCGGCTACGGACGCGAGGGCGGCCGCCACGGCCTCGACGCCTATGTGAGGACGACGCCCGCAGCCCTGACCACGGGAGCCAGCCGATGAGCCGCCTCGACGTCCGCAAGACGTACAAGCTCTACATCGGCGGGAAGTTCCCGCGGAGCGAGTCCGGTCGCTCCTACGAGGTAGTGTCCGCCAAGGGCGCCTTTCTCGCCAATGCGTCGATGGGGTCCCGCAAGGATGTCCGCGACGCCGTCGTCGCGGCGCGAGGAGCCCTGTCCGGCTGGGCGGGGGCGACCGCCTACAACCGGGGCCAGGTGCTGTACCGCGCTGCCGAGGTGCTCGAGGGACGTCGAGCGCAGTTCGTCGAAGAGGTCGCGGCCGGCGAGGGGCTGAGCGCCCGCGCCGCCGGAACAGTCGTGGACGCCTCCGTCGACCGGCTCGTCTGGTACGCCGGGTGGACGGACAAGATTGCGCAGGTTCTCGGCAACCTCAACCCGGTGGCGGGTCCCTTCTTCAACGTATCGGCGCCGGAGCCGACGGGCGTTGTGGGTATCCTTGCGCCCCAGTCTTCTTCGCTACTTGGCCTGATCTCGGTCGTTGCCCCCGTCGTCGCAACGGGCAACACTGCCGTCGTCCTCACCTCGGCCGCACGCCCGCTGCCGGCGATCACCCTGGGCGAGGTCCTGGCGACCTCCGACCTGCCGGGAGGCGTCGTCAACCTCATCACGGCGAAGACGCAGGAGGTCGCGCCGTGGCTCGCCTCGCACCGTGACGTCAACGCGATCGACCTGACGGGTGCCGCGGGTGCCGATGGGGTCGAGTGGGGCGCGCTCGAGGGCGAGGCCGCAGGCAACCTCAAGCGCGTCCTTCGCCCCGAGGTCGTGGACGGCGTCGCCGTCGAGCCGGACTGGTCGGCGGACCCCGGCCTCGGTCGGATCCGTGCCTTCGTCGAGACCAAGACGGTGTGGCACCCCAAGGGCCTGTGACCGGGGCCAGCACGCCGAGGACGGCCGGCGGGGACCGCACACCGAGGACGGCCAGCGGGAACCGTGGCAAGGCGGGACCCAGCGGGGACGGGAGGGCACGTGGTGCGAGAAGCGAGCCCAGCGGCATACGGTCCAGTGGTGCACCACGTTCCCGCCGGCGGGTCGTCCTTATCACTGGCCCCAGTGGGGCCGGGAAGAGCCGACTTGCCACTCGAGTCAGCGATGCGCGCGGGTGGCCGGTCGTGCGCCTCGATGACTTCTACCGCGAGGTCGACGACCCGGACCTGCCGAGATCGCCGCTGGGGATCCCCGACTGGGACCACATCGACTCGTGGGACCTGCAGGCCGCCGTGGCGTCGCTCAGGACGCTTGTCGACACCGGCTCAGCAGAGGTGCCGACCTACGACATCGGCTCCTCCCGGGTCACCGGACGTCAGTTCCTCACCTGCGCCCCGGACGACTTCGTGCTTGCAGAGGGCCTCTTTGCGGCACGGCTCACGGAACCGCTTGCCGCAGAGGGGCTGCTGGCGGATGCCCTCTGCGTGCGCCGCTCGCGGTGGGTCACTTTCGTGCTGAGGCTCCTTCGCGACCTCGCCGAGCGACGCAAGCCGCCGCACATCCTGCTCCGGCGCGGCATCGCGCTGTTCCGGGCCGAGCCGGCCATCATCGCGCAGGCCGAGGCCCATGGCGCCAGGTGCGTCACCCCGAGTGAGGCGGAGTCGCAGGTGAGCGGGCTCGTTGGCGGAGGGTCGATGCCGTGAAACTCATCGGCATGCTCGGCGGCATGAGCTGGGAGTCGACCGCGGAGTACTACCGACTCGCCAACGAGATCGTCCGTGGTCGCGTCGGCGGACTCGCCTCGGCACGGATCCTGCTCCACTCAGTTGACTTCGCGGAGGTGGAGCGAATGCAGGCCGCCGGCGACTGGGACGCCTCGGGCCGGCTTCTCGCCGAGGCGGCGCGGGGCTTGGAGCGCGGTGGCGCCGAGCTCCTCGTCCTCTGCACCAACACGATGCACAAGGTCGCCGATGCGATCACTGCCGCGACGGACGTCCCGTTCGTGCACATCGCCGACGTCACGGCTGCCGCGGTGCGCGCAGCCGGGATGCAGCGGGTCGGGCTGCTCGCCACCGGCTACACCATGGAGCAGCCGTTCCTACGCGACCGCCTCGAGTCCCGCGGCCTCTCCGTGATCGTGCCCGAGGCGGCCGACCGCGCCGAGGTGCACCGGATCATCTACGACGAGCTCTGCGTCGGCCAGATCTCCGAACCGTCGCGCGCGGTCTACCGCGACGTCATTCGCAGGCTCGTCGACGCCGGGGCGGAGGGCATCATCCTCGGCTGCACCGAGATCGAGCTGCTCGTCGGTCCGGACGACTCCCCGGTGCCGGTCTTCCCGACGACGCGCCTGCACGTCGAGGCCGCCATCGCCGCCGCCCTGTGACCAGGCGAACGCCATGGCTTCTGGCAGCCATGTCTCGAGCGCGGCTCAGACCGGGTGGCCGAGCGCCACGTAGCCAGGCTTGATGACGTCCTCGATGATCGCCAGCCGCTCGTCGAACGGGATGAACGCCGACTTCATCGCGTTGATGGTGACCCATCTGAGATCGGCGAGGTCCCAGTCCGCCTGCTGGGCCAGGAGCAAGGCCTCCTTCGACATCGTCGTGTCGCTCATGAGCCGATTGTCGGTGTTGAGAGTCACGCGGAAGCGCAGCCGCTTGAGCAAGGTGATCGGATGCAGCGCGATCGACAGCGCCGCGGAGGTCTGGACGTTGCTGCTCGGGCACATCTCCAGCGGGATCCGGGTATCCCGGACGTACGCGGCCAGCCGCCCCAGCGAGACGTCGTCCAGGTCGACGTCCGCGAGGGCCCGCGGGTCGTGTTTCCGGGAGTCCAGCCACTCCGCGAAGGGGCGGCCCTCGAGGCTGATGTCATCGACGATCCGGACCCCGTGGCCGAGGCGGTCGGCGCCGCACCACTGGATCGCCTCCCAGATGGACGGAAGGCCGAAGGCCTCGCCCGCGTGGATGGTGAAGTGCGAGTTCTCGCGCCGCAGGTACTCGAAGGCGTCGAGATGACGGGTGGGCGGGTAGCCCGCCTCGGCGCCGGCGATGTCGAAGCCGGAGACTCCTTGGTCCCGGTAGCGAACGGCGAGCTCGGCTATCTCGGTGGACTTGGCGGCATGGCGCATGGCGGTGAGCAGCGCGGTGACCCGGATCTGGCCGCCCCTCGCGGCGACCAACGCCTCACCCTCCCGAAAGCCGGTGTTGACGCACTCGACAACCTCCTCGAGGGACAGGCCCTGGCCCAGATGCTGCTCAGGGGCGTACCGGCTCTCTGCGTACACGACCCCATCCGCCGCCAGGTCCTCCACACACTCACGGGCGACGCGACGCAGGCCTCCGGCCGTCTGCATCACGGCGAGGGTGTGGTCGAAGGTCTCGAGGTAGAGGGGCAGGGAACCCGAGTCCGCGCTCTGCCGGAACCATGTGCCCAACGATTCGGCGTCCCGCGTCGGGAGCCCCTCGTGGCCGGCCTCCTGGGCGAGCTCGATGATGGTCTGCGGGCGCAGGCCGCCATCGAGGTGGTCGTGGAGGAGAACCTTCGGGGCCACCCGCGCGGTCTCCGGGGTCACGCGATCTCCTCGCGGTGCGCCGACTGCTCAGCGAATGCCGGGATGCACACCGCAACGTACTCGGCTCCTTCGGGCCCGCACGAGTAGCGGACCCGTTCGCCGCCGCGGGTCACGACGGTCTGTCCCGCGTTGACCTCGAGCCGGCCGGCATCGTGGTCGACGAGCACCTGACCTCTCAGGACGACGGTGATCTCATCAAAGTCCGGAGCCTGGTACGGCTCGGACCAGCCGGCAGGTGCCTGCATGTGCGCGACCGAGACGGAGGCCTGCAGGTTGGCATCAGGCGTGTTGACAGCGCCGACGTGCTCCTCGATGAGCTTCCCGCCGGGCACCGGGATCTTGGTTGGAGCTGAGATGAGTTCGGGCACGCGCCAACCCTACGCCCGACGGGGTGATCCGCTGAGAATGACATGCGGAAGGACATGCGAAACGCCCCACCGACCGAAGTCGATGGGGCGTTTCTAAAGTTTGTCCGGCTGCGTCCTACTCTCCCACACCGTCACCAGTGCAGTACCATCGGCGCTGAAGGGCTTAGCTTCCGGGTTCGGAATGGGGCCGGGCGTTTCCCCTTCGCCATGGCAGCCGTAACTCTGTGGAGATGTCA
>NZ_DATEEY010000104.1:0-2627 GCF_035280925.1 Intrasporangium sp.
CGGACCACGTCGAACATCGCCTCGTGGACCGCGGGGTTCTCGAAGTTGAGGTCCGGCTGGTGGCTGAAGAACCGGTGCCAGAAGAACTGCCGCCGGATGGGGTCGAAGGTCCAGTTCGACGTCTCGGTGTCGACGAAGATGATCCGCGCGTCGGTGTACCGGTC
The DNA here is from genome assembly GCF_035280925.1 of Intrasporangium sp. Taxonomy (GTDB): domain Bacteria; phylum Actinomycetota; class Actinomycetes; order Actinomycetales; family Dermatophilaceae; genus Intrasporangium. The sequence goes on from NZ_DATEEY010000104.1 coordinate 165, forward strand.
GTCGGTGTCGGACCACACGTAGAAGTCCCCGTAGGTGCCCTCCGGGTCACTGCGCGACGCCTGGAACCACGGGTGCTGGTCGCTCGTGTGGTTCATGACGAGGTCGGTGACGATGCGGATGCCGCGCGCGTGCGACTGGGTGATGAGCTCCTTGAACTCCGGCAGGGTGCCGAACTCGGGGAGCACCTGGGTGTAGTCCGAGATGTCGTAGCCGCCGTCCCGGAGCGGGCTGGCGTAGAACGGCGGGAGCCACAGGCAGTCCACTCCGAGCCACTGGAGGTAGTCGAGCCGGTTGACGATGCCGGCGAAGTCACCCTCACCGGAACCGTTGCTGTCGCCGAAGGCGCGCACGAGGACCTCGTAGAAGACGGCGGTGCGGAACCACTCGGGGTCGTGGCGCAGTCCCGGCTGGTTGGCGCCGAGTCCCGGGGTGGAGTGGCCCATCCCGGCGATCACCGTCACCAGGGTCTCCTCACCGACACGAGGTGGACGGGCTCGACCTCCGGTCCGAGGCGCACGTACGTGTCCCTCTGCCAGGTCCACGTCTCGCCGGTGACGAGGTCGCTGGCCTGGAAGCTGTCGCCCGGCTCCAGGCCGAGCGCCCCCATGTCGAGGCGCAGGGTCGTCGCGCGCGTGGAGTGCGGGTCGAGGTTCGCGACGACGACGACGACGTCCTCGGTGCCGTCCGCCAGCCGGCGGCGCTTGGAGAACGCGAGGAAGTTCTCGTCGTCGACGTGGTGGAAGCGGATGTCGCGCAGGCGGTGCAGTGCGGGGTGGGAACGGCGGATCTCGTTGAGCCGGGTGAGGTACCCGGCCAGTGTGCGCCCCTCGCGTGGGCCGCCCGGCTCGTCGTCCTCCCAGCGGCGGTTCTTGTACTCGTACTTCTCGTTGTCGATCTGCTCCTCGGCGCCGGGGCGGGCCACGTGCTCCATGAGCTCGTAGCCGGCGTAGATCCCGTAGGTCGGGACGAGGGTCGCCGCCAACGCGGCCCGCAGCTTCCACGCCGCAGGCCCGCCGAACTGCATGTACGGCGTGAGGATGTCGTGGGTCGTCGGCCAGAAGGAGGGGCGCATGTACGTCGCGGCCTCGCCGGAGAGCTCGGTGACGTACTCGCGCAGCTCGCCGGCCGTGGTGCGCCACGTGTAGTAGGTGTAGCTCTGCTGGAAGCCGATCTTGCCGAGGGTGTGCATCATCGCGGGCTTGGTGAAGGCCTCCGCCAGCCAGATCACGTCGGGGTGGTCCTTCGCGACGTCGGCGATGAGCCACTGCCAGAACTCGACCGGCTTGGTGTGCGGGTTGTCGACCCGGAACAGGGTCACCCCGTGGTCGATCCAGACCTGGACGACCCGACGGACCTCCGCGTAGATGCCGGCCGGGTCGTTGTCGAAGTTGACGGGGTAGATGTCCTGGTACTTCTTGGGAGGGTTCTCCGCGTACGCGATGGTGCCGTCGGCGCGGGTGGTGAACCACTCCGGGTGCTCGGCGACCCACGGGTGGTCGGGGGAGCACTGGAGGGCGAGGTCCATGGCGACCTCGAGGCCCAGCCGCCGCGCCTCCGCGACGAAGGCGTCGAAGTCCTCGAAGGTCCCGAGGTCGGGGTGGATGGCGTCGTGGCCGCCGTCCGGCGAGCCGATGGCGTACGGGCTGCCGGGGTCCTCGGGTCGCGCGTCGAGGGTGTTGTTCGGGCCCTTCTTGGCCGCCTGCCCGATGGGGTGGATCGGGGTGAGGTAGACGACGTCGAAGCCCATGGCCGCGATGGCCGGGAGCCGCCGGGCCGCCGTCCGAAGGGTTCCCGTGGTCCAGCGGTGCTCCTCCTCGTCGTAGGTGGCGCCCTCGCTGCGCGGGAAGATCTCGTACCACGCACCGAAGAGCGCGAGCTCGCGCTCGACGAGGAGCGGCAGCTCGGCCGACGGGGTGACGTACTCGCGCAGGGGTCGGGCTCCCAGCTCGTCCTCGACCGAGGGGTCCGTGCCTGCCTTGAGGCGGACGGTGGGAGGGCGGGCGGGGTCGCGGAGCCCCGCGACGGCATCCCGGAGCACGGCCTTCTGTGCGGCGGTCCGCTCTCCGTGGGCGATGGCGCGCTCGAGAACCAGCGCCCCCTCCTCGAGCATGAGCTCGGTGTCGACGTCGGCCTGCACCTTGATCGTCGCGTCGTGCTCCCACGTCCCGTAGGGGTCGGACCAGCCCTCGACCCGGTAGGACCACCACCCGGTGCGGTCCGCGCTGACGCGGGCCACCCACGTGTTGAGCCCGGGGTTCGTGCAGGTCATGGGGAGGAGGTGCTCCACACCGTCGGGGTCCGTGAGCACCACGGAGGCGTTCACGGCGTCGTGGCCCTCACGGAACACCGTGGCGGTGACGAGGAACTCCTCGTCGACGACGCACTTGGCCGGACGGGCGCCGTTGTCCACGCACGGGCGGACGTCGAGGACGGGGATGCGGCCGATCGGATGCTGGGGGGCG
>NZ_DATEEY010000105.1:0-16620 GCF_035280925.1 Intrasporangium sp.
CACCGGCCGCGCCAGCGGCGGCAGCAACACCGGCCGCGCCGCTCGCGGGGGCGCCCCCGCCCGACCCGTTCGAGGCACCCTCCTGGCCCGCTCGCGGGTCCTGGTTGCCTCGTCGGCCGGCCAGACGGGCATAGAGGTCGGCGCTCGTCCCCCCTTCGGCAGGTCCGTATCTCGGCGCCGTCGCGGGTGTCACGCCGGCGGGATTGATGTCGGAGGGCTGGGCCGGCAGCCGGATCCCGGTGGCGCCGTCGTTGGTGGGCGGCTCGGATGGCCACGGCGCGATCTGGAGGGCGAGGTCCCCGGGGGACACTGGGCCGCGATCCTCGTTGAGGGTCATCCGGCAGATCAGGTCGAGGTCGTTGGGGATCCCGACCGCGATCTCGGTCGGTGCGGCGACGCCACCCAGCATGGTCGGCGCTGGCTCGAGCCCGACCGGACGGGCGCGGCTCGCCCCTGACGGGCCCGCGGGCCAGCGGCCGGTGAGGCCTGCGTAGATGAGCTTGACCAGGCCGACGGCATCGATCCGGGACGCCTGCGCGTCGGAGGCTCGCTCGGCGTCGACGAGCGCCGCATCGGTCGCGAGGCCACGGACCTTCACGTCCCCGTCGGGCATGCGCAGGATCGACGAGGGCGTCAGCGTGAGGTGGTGCAGCCCACGGTGACGCGCCTTCTCGAGGGCGCTCGCGGCCTCGCCGACGATGCGACGGACCTCCTCCGCGGGCAGTCCGCCCGTGTGGAGGATGTGGGACAGCGGCATGGCCCCGCTGAGTGGCTCCTCGACGACGAAGGCGATGTCCACGTCGGAGCCCACGTCAAGGACCCGGACGAGTCGGGGATCCTCGATGCCCGCAGCTCGGCGGGCCGCGTCGAGCGTTGCCGAGGCGACGGACGACGCAGCGGGGAAGCAGACGAGGACGACCTCGCGGTCCAGGGTGTTGTCGGAGGCTCGCCACCGCTCGTGATGGGGTCCCTCGGAGGTGCGTAGGGTGACGGCATAGCGTCCTCCGAGCACTGTTCCCGGTCCAATGCCGTGCACCTGCGTCACCCCTTTCTGTCCAGAGCCGCGCCGACGGTGAGGGCGCGGGAACCTGCGCGGTGACCACGTCCGCACCTCGGAGCCGGAGCGCGGCCCTGCTTCATACTATGGCGACTCAGTCGTTCTTCCGGCTCTGTGCGGCCTCGTCGCGCTCGGCGATCGTGTCCAGGTCGCCGATCTCGTCGATGCGCGAGGTGCCCTTGAGCAGGGCACGCATCAGACCCGCGACGAGCACGAGCCCTGCCAGCACGCCACCGATCCAGTAGAACGTGGTGTCGAGCGGGTTGGCCGAGACGGGGATGATCGCCTCCGACCCGATCCGCGTCCCATCCGCGGTGGTCAGGTAGGCGAGGAGGTCGGCCCGGCCGGCGGCAACCGCGTGGACCGGCACAGAGACGATGCGGCGGGCCTCCGGTCCCGCCGCAATACTCACCGGGCCGGGCTGCTCGAGGACCTGCATGCGGGGGTTCATCGGCGAGAGGACGAGGCGCAGGTCCTCGACGGCGTAGCCCAGCCCGTTCTCGAGCGTGATCCGCAGCGCTCCGTTCTCGGCGAGGAAGTTGATGCGTCGCGGAACGACCCTGATCGCCGACGTCGCGTTGCGGACGTCGGCGCTGACTGAGTTGTGCAGCTTGGACCAGGCAGCCGGCTGGTAGCGCCATCGGGTACTCGTCAGCTCGTCGAGAAGCTCGCCGTAGGTCTGCTCGAACGCCACGCCGTCCTCGACCACGGTGGCCACGGCATTGAGCGTGTCACGCTGCTCGGCGAGCTGCCGGAGCCGGAACTCGCTCAAGGTCCGCTTGGGCGCTGCGGGCGGCGGCGCCTTCGACGGCCGCTCCTGCGGGCGTGCCTGGTCCGTGCCACCGTCCCCGACCAGGGCATCGAGGGCCACGGGCTCGAGCCAGGGGATGGAGTCGGTCGTCGCGCGGAGGAAGGCCGCCAGACCCGCCGCATCCGGGTCGTAGTCCCGGGGCGCGGCGACGAGGACCGACCTGGCCCTGCCCGGCAGCTCTCCGAGCAGCACGAGGGACTCGGCGAGGAAGCGCTGGGTGGACAGGACCGCCGTCGGGTCGGACCGCTTGGGCAGCAACGCTGAGAGACGCACGTCATAACCCACGAGGCGGGTGGCCTCGTCAGACACGCGTCGCGCCGTCGGGGTGTACGGCGAGCTCGCGGTGATGGCCCGTTGGTCGACGATGATGCCGGCGGCCTTCCCGGTCGCGGACGTCGAGTACAGCGACTGGATCGCCGCGTCCCGGCCGGGCGGCAGCAGCCCGTCCGCGGGCCATGCGATGTCTCCGCGTACGGGCTGCCCCAGACGGGCGCCGAACGCGGAGGCGCGCGACACGAGGTCACGAGCGACCGGGTTGTCGGGATCGACGTCGCTCGTGGCTGCGACGTCAGCATCGGCGTAGGGGAGCGCGACGAGGCTCCGTCCCCGCAGGCCGGAGACGAGCCGGTCGACGAGCGGGGACGCCGCACCGTCTGCCGACCCCGCCGTCCCATCCGCGGGCGTTGCTGGCGTTGCTGGCGTCGGTGCTGGGGTCGCCGTCGTCCCGGTCGTCGGTGAGCCGGTGGTCCCGGCCGTGGGTGCCGTCGGAGGAGTGCGCCCCCCCGCCGTCTCGCCCGGTGCGGCCATGAGCACCGAGGGATCGACGGCCAGTGTGGCGGAGGAGCCCGCGGTCCCCTCGATGATCCGGTCGACGCGTGATCCGGGCCCGATGGCTCCGGCCCACGCCTGCCGCCGCACGTCGTCATCGCGCTCGAACAGGTTCAGCTCGGGGTCGAGCGTCACGGGGATGGCCAGGGCCAGCTGGAGCGGGACGAACTCGACGCGGGAGTTCCAGGCGAGGAACGTCCGGGTCGTCCCGATCGGCGTCGAGGCTCCCCGTTGGTAGACCTCGATCGCGATCGGCAGCGCCGCGAAGGCATCACTGGTCTGGACGCGCCGCTCCTCGAGGTCGATGACGAAGGGCACGGTCTGACCGGCCGGCACCTCGGGCAGCGGCGCCGCCAGCTCCGCGACGTGCTGACCCGACGCCTTCCCGGTCCCCTTGACCCACCGGTCGATGTCGCCCCGTACCGTCATCGGCCGGGAGGCGAGGACGACGTCGATGCTCGTGCCGACGAGCGGGCCCGAGGTCGGCGCGGTCACGGTGCCCGCGATCCGAGTCTCTCCGCGCCCGTCCACGATGGTCGGGGACACCGTCGTCAAGGTGACGATCGCCTTCGCGTCGTCGGGCCTCACCGAGGCGCCGTGCGCGGCTGTCCCCTCGGTCTCATTCGCGGGCACCGGACGCGCCTCGCTCGCGTGGGAGGCCGCTGCACCTGGGAAGGCAGTGAGGGCGAGGAACGTCGCGGCGGCCACCGTCCGGAGGGCGGCGCGCCACGGCCGGGCCCGGGTCACGCCGTGCCTGCCAGCCGGTTCCACGCCGCCTGCGCGATGCGGCGCTCGTTGGGGAAGGTGAGTCGGCGGTGCACCTCGTCGAGACGCATCCACGCGACGTCGATCGCCTCACGATCGGGGTCGTTCTCGATGGTCAGCTCGCCGCTGAGGGCTTCGAGCAGGTAGTGGTGGACGAACTTGTGCACCCGCTTCGTCGATGTGGCGAACCAGTAGTCGATGGTCCCCAGCTCCACGAGCACACGCCCGACGATTCCGGTCTCCTCCGCGACCTCGCGCGCGGCCGTCTCGACGAGCGTCTCGCCCGGCTCGACGTGACCCTTGGGAAGGCACCACTCGATGCGCCCGGCTCGATTGCGTCTCGCGATGATCGCGATGAGGGCGCAGCCGTCCTGGATGTCGACGACGATGCCGCCGGCAGAGCGCTCCTCGACCGCGGGCAACCGCCGCCCCATGTGGGGAACGGGGGCGGTCTGCGCGGTCATGCCGCCACCATAACCAAGGGACCTGTTTCGTGCCCCAACGTCGGGCGCCGGGGCCAGCGCCCGCCCAAAGAGCCATTTTCGTATGCCGCTGGGCTCGCGCACGCGCACCACTTGCCTTCCCTTCCTTCCGCTCGCCCAACGCTCGTGACGGGCGCTGCGTTCCCTCAGTACAAGACCAGCACCGCCGCCAACTGCGCCGGGAGGCGAATGTCGGCGCCCTCATGCGGATCGGCGCTGACACTGCCCCCCGGCTGGATCGACGGCGGTCGGGTCGACCGTCGCCCGCGGACGGGAGGGCTGGGACGTCAGTGGCGTCGGGAGGAGCTCAGCGGCATACGGCATGATCTGCACGCTTGGAAGGGGCACCGGCGTGCTCACCTAGGCTGTCTCCCGTGTCCGACCGCCCGAAGGTGCCCGACCCGAAACAGCTGGAGCTGCTGCGGGGGGCCGTCGCCCAGCTCGCGCCCGTGCTCCCGCTCCTCCAGGAGCTCGGCAAACGGTTCGAGCAGCACGGACACGAGATCGCGCTCGTCGGCGGACCGGTGCGCGATGCGTTCCTCGGGCGGACCTCCCCGGACCTCGACTTCACCACGGACGCGAGCCCCGACGAGAGCCTCGCCGCGGTCGAGGGATGGGCCGACACGCACTGGGACATCGGACGTGAGTTCGGCACCATCGGCCTGCGCAGGGACCAGCACCACATCGAGATCACGACCTACCGCGCCGACACGTACGACCGGACCAGCCGCAAGCCCGAGGTGATGTTCGGCGACACCCTCGACGGCGACCTCGTCCGCCGCGACTTCACGGTCAACGCGATGGCGATCCGGCTGCCGAGCCTCGAGTTCGTCGACCTCCACGGCGGCCTCGCGGACCTCGCCGCCCGCCGGCTGACGACGCCTGCGCCGCCGGAGGAGTCCTTCGCCGACGACCCCCTGCGGATGATGCGGGCAGCCCGCTTCGCCGCCCAGCTCGGCTTCGACGTGGCGTCGGACGTGCGGGTCGCCATGACCGAGCGAGCGGCCACCCTCGAGATCGTCTCGGCCGAGCGGATCCGCGACGAGTTCACCAAGCTCGTCTGTGCGCCGTCCCCGCGACCGGGCCTCGCCCTGATCGTCGACACGGGTCTGGCCGACCACTTCATCCCCGAGCTGCCGGCGCTGCGGCTCGAGGTCGACGAGCACCACCGGCACAAGGACGTCTACGAGCACTCCCTGACCGTTCTCGAGCAGGCCATCGCGCTCGAGGGCCCGGCGGACGGCCCGGAGGAGTCGGTGCCCGGCCCCGACCTCGTGCTGCGCCTCGCCGCGCTCCTGCACGACATCGGCAAGCCGGCCACGCGTCGCTTCGAGCCGGGCGGCGGCGTCTCGTTCCACCACCACGAGCTGGTCGGAGCGCGGCTGGCGAGCAAGCGCCTCAAGGCGCTGCGTTACGACAAGACGGTCGTCAAGGCCGTCGCGCGGCTCGTCGAGCTGCACCTGCGCTTCCACGGCTATGGCGAGGGGCAGTGGACCGACTCGGCCGTGCGGCGGTACGTCACTGACGCCGGCCCACTCCTGCAGCGACTGCACCGGCTGACTCGCTCGGACAGCACGACCCGCAACGTCCGCAAGGCGCAGCGGCTCTCGCAGGCCTACGGCGACCTCGAGGAGCGCATCGAGCGGCTCGCGGCGGAGGAGGAGCTCGCCGCAGTCCGCCCCGAGCTCAACGGCAACGAGATCGCCGAGGTGCTGGGCATCAAGCCGGGGCCGGTGCTCGGCGAGGCCTACACGTACCTGTTGTCCGTTCGTCTTGATGACGGCCCGATCGGCAAGGACGCGGCCCGCGAGAAGCTGCTCGCCTGGTGGGCAGAGCGCTCGCACACCATGCGTTGAGGTCAGTTCGGCAACCCCGAGGTTGCCGTCGTGACATCAACGCGGGTGACGGTGGGGAGGGTCTACGCCGGGATCGGCGCGCATCCCAACATCGACCGGCACCATCGGTGGGTTCTTCCCGTGAGCCTGATCTGACACATTTGGCGTGCATTTGATTGACTTGCCGCGCTCCGGCCATCCGGTATGGGACCCAGGCCCGGCCAACGGAGCGACGAAAGGACCTCGATGAGCACCTTGTACCCGAGCCGGGATACCCCCGGTCCGCCGTCCGTGGCCGTCGACGTCCCCGAGGGCACCGCACTCGCCGCCAAGCTGCCTCGAGAGGGCGGCTACCACCCCGTCGTCGTCAGTATCGAGCAGTGTGGAGCCGAGCTGACCGAGGAGGAAGCGCTCCGCCGCATCGACGCGCTGGCCGAGTCACGTGGTGGGGTCACGAGTGAGTCGTATGCCGCTCAGCTGGGTCACGCTCGTTTCGTGGGCTGTGATGCCACCTGGCCGGACGCGGACGTCGAGACCATCCTGCAGGCCAACCTCTTCCATTTCGTCCGTCCGGAGCGCGAGGCCGCCGCCTGGGTCGTCCAGCTGAGCGGGTCGGTCGGCGGACCCTCCGCCGAGCAGGACCACGAGCTGATCCGCTCGGTGCTCGCGTCGGTCCGCGTACGCCCGTGGGCGGCCGCACTGGTCGAGGCCGAAGGGAACCCGGTCGCATGACCACGGACGAGTCGGCGATCTCGCACGGTGTCGCGACCGACGTTGGCCGAGTTCGCCAGCACAACGAGGACAGCGCCCGGGTCGCTGGGACGATCTTCGTCGTCGCGGACGGCATGGGCGGACACGCGGCCGGCGAGGTGGCGAGCGGGATCGCCACTGACGCCCTGATGGAACTGGCCGAGCGGCCGGTCCTCCGGGCCCGCGACCTCGTCGAGCAGCTCGCTGAGGCGAACCGGCGCATCCTGGAGTCGGCCGCCCGCCATCCCGAGCAGACCGGGATGGGGACCACGGTCGCCGGGCTCGCCCTGGTCTCGGCGGGTGCGTCGCAGCACTGGGTCGTGTTCAACATCGGGGACTCCCGTGTCTACCGGTTGATCCAGGGCCAGCTCTCGCAGGTGACCGTGGACCACTCGGAGGTCCAGGAGCTCGTCGACCGCGGGATCATCACGGCAGAGCAGGCCCAGCGCCATCCGGGCCGCAACGTCATCACCCGCTCGCTGGGGCGGGACCCCATGGGTCATGTCGACACGTGGGTCTTCCCGCCCTACCCCGGAGAGTCCTTCGTCATCTGCACGGACGGGCTCACCAACGAGCTGGAGCCGTCGGAGATCGAGGCCGTCCTCCTTGACGTCCACGAGGCACAGGAGGCCGCGGACGAGCTGGTGCGCAGGGCCGTGACGGCCGGAGGGCGCGACAACGTCACCGCTGTCGTCGTCTCCCTGCAGGGTCAGGAGTCCGATGCCGACGTCGACGAGGACACCAGTCCGCGCGAGTCGATCGGTCGTTCCCGGAGCGAAGCCCCTGCAGCGCCGCACCCCGCTGACCTGGACGTCCCGGCCGATGACAAAGCCGACGGGACGGGTGACGTCGCAGGCGGCCGGTCGGCGCGTGAAGGGCCGGCAGGGGAGAGCAGGTCGTTGGTGTGACTTCCGGCAGCTGAGGTCGGCACACCGTCCCGCCACGTCACGGGGACGTCGCGGGTCAGGGCACGAGGGGTGGCCGCCCCGGGGGACGGGCGGCCACCCCTCGTCTCCCCGCCCGCGGCGGACCGGGCCGACGTTCAGACGCAGCCCAGCGGCATACGACATGTGTTCGTATGCCGCTGGGCTCGCTCCCCAGCCACGCTGACCTCCCAGCGGTGTGACCACTGTGTGTATCTGGCCGGTTCGTGGCGCATCTGCAGTTCGTGAGACCTACGATGAACACGCTGAGAGAGAGGCGTGTCATGCATGAACCCAGCGGTCTCACCGAACTCGTGACCGCCGCGGCAAACGGAGACCCCGAGGCGTGGAACGCGATCGTGGAGCGATTCACGAGCCTCCTGTGGTCGGTCGGACGAGCGCATCGGCTCTCCATGGAGGACGCTGCGGACGTCGTACAGAACACCTGGCTCCGCCTGCTCGACCACCTCGACCGGATCCAGCAGCCCGAGGCCCTTCCCGGATGGCTCGCGACGACGGCCAGGCACGAGTGCCTGTCGTTGCTGCGACGCCGGGGGCGTGACGTCCTCGTCCGGGACGACGACCTGGGGCCCATGCTCGTCGACGCGGAGGCCGCCTCGCTCGATGCGGCCCTGCTCGAGGACGAGAGGGACGTCCAGCTCTGGACCTGCTTCACCCAGCTGTCCGAGCGGTGCCAACGGCTCCTCCGGGTGCTCATGGCCTGCGACCGGCCGAACTACGCCGAGGTGTCCGCCTCGCTCGGGATGCCGGTCGGCTCCATCGGTCCGACCCGCATGCGTTGTCTCACGACGTTGCGATCCCTGGTCTCCGACACCGGCTACGCCTTTGAGAGCGGAGGGGGTCGACCGTGATGTCCACCCGTGACCTGCACCCCGACGACGTCGAGCTGCTCGAGCGCCTCGGCACCATTGCCGAGCTCGTCGATCCTGTGCCGCCCGAAGTGCTGGAGCTCGGCAGGGCTGCCTTCGCGCTTCATCACGCCGACACCGCCCTCATGGCGATGGCCACTGACGCCATGTCGGTTGCCGGCCTGCGGGCCACCGACAGTGCACGCGGCGCGTCTCAGCTGCTCGTCTTCGAGCACGGCGCTGTATCCGTCGAGCTGGACGTCACCGCGCGCGGAGACTTCGGACGCATCATCGGGGTTGTCATCGACGAAGAGGGCACCACGGCCCCGGGGACCAGCGTGGTCCTCGAGTCGCCGTCATCGACGCGCACGGTCGACCTCGAGGACGAGCGGTTCACCTTCGAGCGCGTGCCGCTCGGGCTGGCCAGGATCGCTCTGGAGAAGTCTGGTGAGCGGATCATGTCGACGACCTGGTTCGACGTCGGCTGACGAGTGTTGCTCGGGCGTCAACCACCCCAGGCCGTGAACGAGGCAGCGGTGGCGACGCGCAGGTCATCCCCCTGAGCAGCGGTCCGCGCCGCAAGCCAACCCTCGGCCAGGGTGCCGCCACGGCCGGCGACCGCATGGACGTCAGCCATGACGTCGAGGGTGGCACTGTCGTTCACGGGCACGACGCTGGCCAGGACGTCCGAGGTCCCCATGCCGAGGAGCGCCGAGACGAGTCCCAGTGCTTCATGGGGACCGATCGGAGCAGCACCCCCGGAGTCACAGGCGGAAAGGATGATCGAGCGCGGCACCCGGGCCAGCTGCTCCAAGTCGTGCACCGTGAGGGGACCGTCGGCCAGCTGGAGCGACGAGAAGAGCGGTGCATCTGCTCGGAAGGTGCCATGCGCCGCGATGTGGGCGAGACCGGCACCGTCGAGGATCTCGAGCGCGGCTGACACCGTCGCCTTCTCTGCGGGAAGCACGCGGGCGTCGAGGTGCACCGGACTGACGCTTGTCACCTCTGCCTCCCGCGTGCTGAGGTCCGGTCCGGTGATGAGGGCGACCTGCCCCGGACTGCTGTCGCAGCGATCGCGTCGCGCCTTGAGCCACTGGGTCACGGACGGGCTGACCGTCAGGGGAACCTGGGCGAGCAGGGGCAGGAGGGCCCAAGGCGCGGTGAGCAGGTCGGCGGGTGGCACGACGACCACTGGGCGGCCCTGCTCGTGAACGAGCCGCCACAGCGTCTTCGCGTGTCGTCCCAGGAGCGCGGACTCCAGGCGCGCGCCCGTGGCGCCGAGGTCCACGAGGCGACCGGACGCGGCGCGTCGCAGGGCGAAGCGGCCGAACTCGGCCTCTCGATCGGCGGAGGCTCGGCTGCCGATCTCGTGGTGGCGCACCCGCCCGTCGCACACGGTGACGAGATGGAGGGTTCCCCTGTCGTTGACGAACGTCATGAGGACGGCTGGGCCGAGCTCGCGGACGACCGTGGGCAGATCGAGCGCGAGCGGCCGCCCGAAGTCGCTGTTCGGGTTCGCCCGCATCCGGTGGTGGGCACGACGGATCGACGACTCGAGCCGTGTTCGTTCCGCTCGCAGGGCGGGCAAGGCCGCGTCGTCCTCGTCGGCCGGTGCATCGAGACGACGGGTCACGTCACGCAACGCGACGATGGCTCGGCCGAGCTCGGGATCATCGGGTCGCGTGATCGTGCCGTTGAGGGCTGCTGCTCGCCAGCGCTCCGCCCACCAGAACAGATCGCGGGGGCGGCGAGCGCGCACGCTGGACGACACCGCCAACAGGGCGAACTCGATGCCGTGACCACTGGCCAGCGCGCGTAGCTCGAGGTCGCCCAGGATGGCACGGTGCTCGTCGACGGCATCGAGCCCCTGTCGGCACGCGGCGTAGAGCGCCCTTCTGTTGTTGGCCTGCTCGGCGAGGAGCGCCGCGGCCAGCCAACCGGCGGCGCGGGACAGCGGCGGCCCGGACCGCCGCGACGCCGCAGCGGCCGTGAGGCTCGAGCGAGCTTCGTCCGACTTCCCGGCTTGGCCCGCGATCCGACCCTGCAGCACGAGCGCGACGGGGAGGTCCAATGAACCAGAGGTACGCATCGAGGACACGAGGTCGTCCGCCTCGCTGAGGAGCCGTTTGCCGCGCGCAGCGCGGGTGCGAGCGCTTTGCGGCGGCGCCTCTCGGTCGTCGAGGGTCCAGGCCTGGAGTTCCGGATGGTCAGCCAGGTGCTGGGCGCGGAGCCGAAGGAGCCGTGCGCGGTCGACCCAGCCGGTGCGCAGCTGAGACCGGAAGAGCCGGACCGCCTCATCCGCACGTCGTTCAGCGGTCTCCGCGTCGCCTCCTGCGAGTGCAACGAGGGCGAGCAGCAGAATCAGTTCCGCCCGGTGCACCGGGGGCAGATCACGGTCGAGTGCGGCGAGGCACAGTGCCTCTGCCTCGTCGATCAACCCCGCGGTCAGCATTGCGTGGCCGTGGTCGACATGGAGCTCGGGCGAGATATGACCCAAGGCCGTGTATCGCTCGGTCACCTGGTCGAGCAGGTCTAGCGCGCGGGGGAGGTCGCCGCGTTGGTGGGCGGCGAGGGCACGGTTGTGCAGAGCTTGGGCTGCCTCGAAATCCTGGCCGAGACCCGTCAGGAGCTCCTCGGCCCGGGCCGCATCCGCCTCAGCGGCCTCGACGTCACCGAGGGCCAGGTGGACCATGCACCGACCATTGAGGGCGCGGCCCTCCCAGAGCGTGTCGCCCAGCATGCGGCAGCCACTCACCGCTCGGCTCAGGTCCGCCAGCGCCTCGGTGTAGCGCGACAGTGTCAAGAGCACTACACCGCGTCGATGGAACAGTCGCGGCAGCTGTTGAGCCGGAGTCAGCTGGACCGCCTCCTCGAAGCGGTTCAGGGCCTGCGCGGTGCGACCGGCGACGAAGAGCACCGCTCCGAGAGTGGCGAGCACGTCGCCCTGCCGCTCGGAATCGACCCGACGCGAGAGACGCAACGCGCTGAACCCGTGAGACAGGGCCTCGTCCATCCGTCCCTGATCGCGGTGGACGATCGCCGCAGCCTGATGTGCGATGGAGAGCCGTCGCGGGTCGGTGTCCTGGGCAATCACCATGGTTGCCGTTGCGAGCGCATCCGTGGGCTGCGATATTGCCAGCGGCAGGAGCGTGTCCACGTCCGCATACTGCGCAGATCTGGACGTATCAGGGCGCGCCCGCCGCACGTCTGGCCCACGACCCACGCTGCGACCCTCCAGGAGAAGACGATGACGACTCAGATCATGGCAGCAGTCCGATGAACGCGTATGGCCCCCGCGACAAATGGTGGGATCCGGATAAGGAGGCGCTGTGGCGGCAGCGTTCCGCAGAGCAGATCCGGCTCGTGAGGCAGGCCTTGCGCGACCACGGCACGCCAGTGGGCCTGCACCCTTGGGTGGATGACGATCGACTGGAGGACGTGCAATACATGTACCGGGCCGACACCGTGCTCACCAGCGACGCGGACGCGCCGCGTGTCAGGCGTCTGCTCGAGATGCCGGAGACGGACGACAAGCGCCAAGAGGGTTTGCCCGACCCGATCAACGGTCTCACCGTGCTCAAGGTCGACGACGCCAGGGCGGTCGTGGACCAAGTCGATCGGGCCATGGGCAAGGGCGTGGTCCGCTACGACACCGTGGTACACGTCAGCCCAGTCACCTACTGTCCGGCCACCGAACCAGAGCCGACCAAGAAGGGCCCCGACCCCGCCATCAACCGCAAGGCGGATGCGGGCAAGGACGTGCGTGTCGCCGTGGTTGACACGGGCTGCCTCCCAGCGGTCGTCAAGCAGCACGTGTGGCTCGACGGCGTTCAGGGCGACGAGGAGGCCCCCCCGGCCAAGATCGGGCACTACCGCGGCCACGGCACGTTCGCTGCCGGCGTCCTCCGCACGATGGCGCCGAAGGCCCACGTCGACATCTGGGCCCTGTTCCCGCACGGCGGCGCCGCCCTGGAGAGCGAGCTCGCCCCGCGGCTCGTCGACGTCTTCCTGTCCAACGTGGACATCATCAGCATGTCCGCCGGGGCCGTTCCCGCTGGCGGCAATTCGCTCCTGAGCCTGCAGGCCGTGTACGACAACTACCTGAAGGGCAGCAAGACGCTGCTCGTCTGCGCCGCAGGCAATGACGCCGCCCCCGGTCCGTTTGAGCCAGCGAGCCAGGGTTGGCCCGTGGCTGTCGGCGCACTCGACACGGACGGCCGGCAGGCTGGGTACAGCAACTACGGCGCTTGGGTGGACGTGTGGGCCCGAGGATCAGACGTCGTCAATGCCTACCCGAAGGGCGCGTACAAGTACATGGAGCCCCCGATGGCAGGGCAGCCGGACGCCAACTTCAAGCACGGCCTGGCGAGCTGGAGCGGCACCTCCTTCGCGACACCCCTCGTCGCTGGACTCGTCGCGGCACGGATGTCCACCTATGGCGAGAACGCCCATCAGGCTTGGTGCGCGCTCTCCGCCGTCGCTGCCCGTCGGGCGGCAGACAACGGCGGGCGTTGGGTGCTTCAGCCCGGCGACGGCGACTGACAGACGGCAGGTTCGAGGTGGAATCCGACGCCTGAGCGTCGGATTCCACCTCGAACCCCCGCGGTCTATCGTTTGAAGCAGGTCCTGACGACCTCGGCAGGAGGTGGTCGAGTGAAGCAGCGGTATGCCGACTTCGACGTCCTGCTCGAGCCGCGTGGGGACGGCTTCGTCAGCCGCGTCCTCGACTCGCCGGTCGGTCCGGCGGGTCCGGAGGAGTTCGTCCCTCCTGACGTCACCCGCGTGACGGATCTCGTGCACGGGCTGAGGGATCTCAGGCGGATCATGCCAGCGCACCCCGAGCCGGACAGCGGGGCCATCTCGGCTTCAGCGGCCATCAAGGCCTTCGGGACCCAGCTCTTCGAGGCGCTCTTCACGGGCAAGGTCGAGTCAGCCCTGCGCAGCAGCCTGCACGTCTCCGCCAAGCACAACGAGGGGCTGCGGCTCAGGCTGCGGTTCGCCGCGACGCCCGAGCTCATCAGCCTGCCCTGGGAGCTGCTCTACGACCCGGAACGGCGGCGCTTCCCCTGCCGGCAGGATGACTTCCCGACCGTGCGGGTGGTGGACGTACCCGAGCCGATCGCCCCGCTGACGCTGACCGGTCCCATCCGCATGCTCGTCGTCATCAGCAGCCCGACCGACCTGCCCCTGCTGGACGTGGAGGCCGAGTGGCAGCGGCTCACGACCACGCTCACGCCCTTGACCGCCTCTGGTCGGCTCGAGCTCGAGCGCCTCGACCAGGCCACCCTCGAGGGGCTTCGCGTCGCGATGACCGATGGAGAGTTCCACGTCTTCCACTTCATCGGGCACGGAGGCGTCGATCCCGAGTCCGGCGAGGGCCTGCTTGCCTTCAGCGGCCCCACGGGGTGGGCCCACTTGGTGCCCTGCAGCCACGTCGCCGACCTGCTCGGCAACTCTCCCATCGAGCTGGCCGTACTCAACTCGTGCGAGGGAGGCAGGGTCACCGCGGTCGACCCCTACGGCTCATCGGCGTTGACCCTCGTCGAGCACGGCATCCCGGCCGTCGTTGCCATGCAGTTCGAGATCAGCGACGTCGCCGCGAAGTCGTTCAGTGGCGTGCTCTACGAACACGTGACGGCAGGCGCCGGGATCGACCTCGCCGTGACCCTGGCACGCCAGGCGATCCTCACGGCCAGCCCCACCGAGTGGCCGACGCCGGTGCTCTATCTGCGGCCGGAAGGCGGCCGGCTGTTCATCAGGAGGGCTGAGCCGCCACCTCCTCCACCCCCGCCTGCTCCCCCAGACCCCGCGGCGCCCGTTGTTGTCACCGCGGAGGCGCGTGGTGAGACCGTCCACTTGGCGTGGCACCAGCCGCCTGTGCCTGGCGTGGCCGTGACGGAATGGCGGGTGTCACGCAATGGCATCCCGCAGAACGTGGTCTACCAACCAAGCTTCATCGACACGCCGGGACCGCGCGGCGTCTACAGCTACTCCGTCGTGGCGGTGAGCGCGACCGGCCAACCGTCAGGAGAGTCGGCCGAGGCATCCGTGAAGCTCAGGGGCCGGATGCAACGATGGTTCTTCAACGAGCGTGGACGACCCCGGGTTGCGGCGTGGCTGCTGGCCGCGTTCCTGGCCTACGCCCTGGTCCTGGGCATCGTCTCGACCGTCACGCCCGTCGCCGCCCCGAGCAATGTCCAGGTCGTCGGAACCAGTCCGGTCACCCTCGTCTGGGACTCTCCGTCGATCTGGAGTCCGGTCAGCCAGTGGCAGGTGTTCCGGGACGGCGCCCTGCTGGGGACGACTCGGTCGCCACGGTGGCGTGACGACGTCCCTCTGACGGGCACGCACCGCTACACGATTCGCGCCCTTGACAGCTCGGGAGACCGGTCCGCGGCGACGGCCATCCTGGTGGACACGTCAAAACCAGCCAGCCCCTAGGGACCGACCCGATCGAGTGAACACGTTTTGGCCCGGATGCTGTCCACCCGATCGGCTTTGGGTGCATCCGCAGCCCCTGGGGGATAACGATCCAGCGGCGGTCATCCCCGTTGGTCGCCGTGGAGCCGGCGCGATGCCATTCTCACCCCCATGTCCTCCGAACCCCCGCCGCCGAGGGATCCGCGGCAGCCGCCGAAGAACCCGTGGACGGTTCCCGTGCCCACCCGTCCTGTGCCGACGGGCCCCGCGTATCCGGTGCCGCCCCCAGGGCAGCCTGACGCCACGCTGCCACCAGTGCCGCCGGACCGGACCCCGCCGCCCGGGAGCAACGGCCTGGCCATCGCAGCCCTGTGCTGCGGGCTCGTTGGCATCTTCCCGCTCGCAGCTCTGGCCGCGGTCGTGCTGGGCATCGTCGCCCTCGGACAGCTGCAGCGGAGGACCCAGCGCGGTAGGGGCATGGCCATCGCGGGCATCGTCCTTGGCAGCCTGTCGCTCGTCGCCTGGGTCGGGTTCGTGATCTACGTCTCCAACGACGAGCCCGTGCGGGACGCGTCCGGTGCGGTCACCCAGCAGTCGGAGACCTTCGTCGACGACCTCGAGGCCGGCGACTGCTTCTCCTACACCGGTGGCAAGGGGGAAGAGGTCGACCTCGTGACGGTCATCCCATGCACCTCGCCACACGAGAGCCAGGTCGTCGTCATCTTCGAGCTGCCCGACGGGCCCTATCCAGGCGAGGACGAGGTCATCGACGCCGCCGAGAAGGGTTGCGCCGACAAGGCCGACCCGCTCCTGACCGATCGGGCCTACGACGAACTCGAGCCGGGGTTCCTCTATCCGGACTCGTTCACCTGGCGCGGTGACCGGACCATCGCCTGCACCGTCGAGGCGCCGTCGGGCACGACTACCGGCACGGCTCTCAAGTAGCACTTCCCAGCAGGCGCGAAGGGCCCGCTTCCGTGTGGAAGCGGGCCCAGCGGCATACGGACTGAAGGAACTCAGCCGACCGGTGCGGTCAGCGCGACTCCTCGCCCCGGATGAAGGCCTCGAGGCGAGCGCGACCCTCGTTGTCCTCACGCTGCTCCGGCGGGGACTTCATCAGGTAGGACGACGCGGACAGCAGGGCGCCGCCGATGCCGCGGTCCTTGGCGATCTTCGCCGCCCGAATCGCGTCGATGATGATGCCGGCCGAGTTGGGGGAGTCCCAGACCTCGAGCTTGTACTCGAGGTTCAGCGGCGCGTCACCGAAGGCGCGCCCCTCGAGCCGCACGTAGGCCCACTTGCGGTCGTCGAGCCACTGGACGTAGTCCGAAGGGCCGATGTGGACGTTCTTGTCGTCGACCTTGCCGGCGAGGCTGCCGGTGAGGTTCGAGGTGACGGACTGCGTCTTGGAGACCTTCTTGGACTCGAGGCGCTCGCGCTCGAGCATGTTCTTGAAGTCCATGTTGCCGCCGACGTTGAGCTGGAAGGTGCGGTCGAGCTGCACGCCGCGGTCCTCGAAGAGCTTCGCCATGACCCGGTGGGTGATCGTCGCGCCGACCTGGCTCTTGATGTCGTCGCCGATGATCGGCACACCGGCCGCCTCGAACTTCGCCGCCCACTCCGGGTCGGAGGCGATGAAGACCGGCAGGGCGTTGACGAAGGCGACGCCAGCGTCGATGGCGCACTGGGCGTAGAACTTGTCGGCGTTCTCCGAGCCCACCGGCAGGTACGACACGAGCACGTCGACGTTGGCGTCCTTGAGCGCCTGGACCATGTCCACCGGCTCAGCCGCCGACTCGTCGATCGTCATCCGGTAGTACTTGCCGAGCCCGTCGAGCGTGTGTCCCCGCTGGACCGTGATGCCCGTCGTGGGGACCTCC
>NZ_DATEEY010000106.1:0-35380 GCF_035280925.1 Intrasporangium sp.
CACGTCGGTATCCTGACCCGTATGGAGCGCCACCTGCAGACGACGACGCCGGATCCCTCCGGCGCACTGTTGGACTGAGCTGCTGCATCCGCTCGTCACCATCCGCCCCGGAGTCGGCTCCGGGGCGTTGTCGTCTCCGCGGTCGACTCACCGACCTGAAGGGAACGACATGAACGACAACCTCGACCACAGGGACCTGGGCCGCGAGCTCGGCGTCTTCGCCACCGACCCGCTCGCAGGCTCTGGACTGCCGCTCTGGCTGCCTGACGGCGCGCTCATCCGCGCCGAGCTGCAGCGCCTCGCCAAGGACCTCGCCCACCGCGATGGATGCGTCGACGTCTACTCACCTGTGCTCGGCAAACGCGGCCTCTTCGAGCGGTCCGGGCACCTGGCCAAGTTCAGCGACGACATGTTCCCGTCGATGCGGCTCGGCGACGAGGAGGCGGACGACGAGCTGGTGCTCAGGCCGGCGAACTGCCCACACCACGCGCTCATCTACGCGGCCGCCAGCCGCTCCTACCGCGAGCTGCCCATGCGCTTCAACGAGCTGGGAGCGATGTTCCGCGCGGAGCGGTCCGGTGTCGTCTCGGGACTGAGCCGCGTTCGGCAGATCCACCTCGATGACACCCACGTCTTCTGCCGGCCGGACCAGGCGGGTGAGGAGGCCGCACGGGGGCTGCGGGCCGCCATCGAGGCGCAGCGGATCCTCGGGTTGCCGGTCGACTACGTGCGCCTGTCGGTGCGCGACGACTCCGACGCCTGGCTCGGAAGTCGCGAGCAGTGGAGCGAGGCCGAGGCCGCACTGCGGGACGCTGGTCGGGCGCTCCTCTATGACGCGGGGCTGCAGCTCGTCGAGGTGCCCGGCGAGGCCGCGTTCTACGGGCCGAAGTTCGACCTGCAGGTCCGTGACGGCCGCGGTCACGAGGAGACCATCGCCACCGTGCAGCTGGACTTCAACCTGCCGGAACGGTTCGACCTGACCTACCACGCTGCTGACGGCGCACGGCACCGCCCCGTCATGATCCACCGCGGCACCGTCGGTTCCATGGAGCGCGTCGTGGCGGCGTTGCTCGAGCGCTACCGGGGACGGCTGCCGCTCTGGCTCGCGCCCGTCCAGGTCGCCGTGCTCCCGGTGTCGGAGGCCCAGGACTCGGCTGCGCGAGCGTTGGTCGAAGCCCTGCGCAGCAGGGGGATCCGTGCCGAGCTGCGGTGCGACGACTCGCTTGGCGCGCGGGTCGCGGAGGCCCGTCGCCGACGGGATCACCTCATCGCCGTCATCGGGGAGCGTGAGGCGGCGGCCGGTGCGGTCCAGATGACCGACGTGGCCGGGGAGCGTCGAGTGACCGTGCCCGTCGAGTCGCTGGTCGAGCGGGTCGTCGAGGCCCGGGACGGCCGGTTGCCCTTCGTCCGCTGGTCCTGAGGACCGCGCCGCACAGGGCAGCACGGAGGGCGCCCCAGTCGAGTGGGGCGCCCTCCGTCCGTTTTCAGTGTTGTCGGGGCGGGCTCAGTTGGCGGAGTCCACAGACGCCGGCGAGTTGACCGACGCAGCCGAGTCATCGGAGTCCTGCTCAACGACCCCGGGCGACACCGGGCTCGCAGCCGAGTCGTCCGAGCCCGTCGACACACCGGTGTAGCCCGGGTCGTCGGGGCTGTCGCTCGCGCTCTCAGCGGAGTCGGTCGCGGACGCATTCGGGGAGTCGGCGCTCTCGGGGCTGTCATCGACATCGCCAGCTGCATCGCCGGCAGTGGCGTCGATGGTGTCGGTGGGCTCGGTCTGCAGCATCACCGCAGCCGCGTCGCGATCGGGGGCGTCGTTGACACCCAGCGAGGCTGCCGTGACGGCACCGCCCACGCCAAGGACGGCTGCGGCTCCGACGACGATCCACTTCTTCGAGACGTTCATGATGTTCCCCTTCTCATATCCGGTGCACCGGGTGGAGCACCATGCACTCAATGTCTCGAGCGCCGATGAAGCAGAAAGGAGACGACGATGAGGAGGTTCTCATCGACTTTGGGCCGGCAGCGAGCTCACCGCGCCGTGAGCCGGTACCCCATGCCACGCAGCGTCTCGATGCGCTCCGCGCCGAGCTTCCGACGCAGGTAGCGCACGTAGACGTCGACGACGTTGGAGCCGGGGTCGAAGTCATACCCCCAGACGTGGCTGAGCAGCTGCTCCCTCGACAGCACCTGCTCCGGGTTGCGCAGGAACACCTCCAGGAGGGCGAACTCCCGCGCCGACAGGTCCATGACCTTCTCGCCGACGCGCACCCGGCGAGTGCGCAGGTCGAGGCTCACCGGACCGTGCGTCAGCACCGTCGCCTCCTGGGACCCCACGTCTCTGAGCCGCAGACGGACGCGAGCGAGCAGCTCCTCGAAGCGGAAGGGCTTGGCCATGTAGTCGTCGGCACCGCCCTCGAGCCCGGCCACCGTGTCGGTGACCGAGTCCCGGGCGGTCAGGATGATGACGGGCAACGAGCTGGCCGAGCCGCGAAGCCGCTCGAGGACGGCGAAGCCGTCGAGCATCGGGAGGCCGATGTCGAGGATGAGCAGGTCGAACTCGCCGCTCATCGCGTGGTCGAGCGCACTGACGCCGTCGGTGACGACCGTCGGTGTGAAGCCGTTGGAGCGCAGCCCCTTGCGGATGAAGTCGGAGATCCGCGGCTCGTCCTCCGCGATGAGAATCCGATTCATGTCGTCGCCTTCGTCGAGGGCCTGGGATGGGGGGACCCGGGTGCCTCGGCGTCACGCCCTTCGACGTCCTCTGGCCCGTCGAGGCCCTCCTCGTCGCTGCGTGGTCCGTGCCTGAGGGGCAGCACGATGGTGAATGTCGAGCCCGTGCCGACCGTGGAGTCCAGCTCCACCGTGCCATCGTGCGCCTCGGCGATGGCGCGAACGATGGCCAGGCCCAGTCCGGAACCCTCCGCTCGTCTGGCCCCCGAGCCACGGTTGAAGCGTTCGAAGATGCCCTCCGCCTCGTCGCGCGCGATGCCCGGCCCGGTGTCGCGGACCCACAGGCGGGCCTCGTCGTCTCCGACGGCGCTGCCGAAGCCGATGGTCGCGCCGGGCCGGGAGAACTTCACCGCATTGTCAGCGAGCTGGAGCAGGGCCTGGGTCAGTCGCTGCGAGTCGGCGAGCACGACAGCGTCAGCTCGGGCGTCCACGCGCCAGTCCCGATCGCCGAGTGCCCGGGCCTTGTCGAGGACCTCGTCCGTGAGCCGGTCGAGCTGCACCGGTTCGGCGCGGACGAAGTCGGCTCGGCCGGCCTTGGCGAGGAGGATGAAGTCGTCGACCAGCCGACCCATCCGGTCCAGCTCGTCGAGCAGCAGCGCCCGGGTCTCCTCGATGTCGGCCGGGTCGTTCTCGTCGAGCAGCTCGAGGTGGCCCCGCAGCACCGTGATCGGGGTCCTCAGCTCATGTCCGGCGTCGTCGAGGAACTCGCGCTGCGTCGTGAAGGCCACCTCGAGCCGGTCGAGCATCGCATTGAACGTGCGAGCCAGATCGGACACGTCGTCACTACCCGTCACCTCGACACGCTGGGTCAGGTCGGAGCGGTTGATCTGCTCGGTCGTGTCGCGAAGCGACCGCAGCGGGCGCAACAACCGGCCCGCGACCACCCAGCCCACGCCGCCGACGAGGACGAGGGCGCCGAGAGCGACCAGGGCGTAGGTGCGCATCAGATCTTCCTGGGCAGCCAGTTCCCCCTCGACAGAGTGAGCGACGACGTACACGCCGGTTGCGGTGTCACCCTCGATCCCGACAGGGACCATCGACAACCTGACCAAGCCCAGGTCGGTCATGACCTCGTCGTTGACGACCGACCGGGAGCCGGCGGGCACCCGGGCGGCGGCCGCCGCGATCTCCGGCGCCGTGGCGAGCTCGGTCAGTCCACCTGCCGTGTACGCGTCCAACGAGCCGTCCTGGAAGGCGAGGAAGACCTCGTTCGGGCTGGGCACGTTTCGCTGGAGTGCCACCCGGACCAGCTGCTCCACGCTCGAGAACGGACGGCCCGTCGCGGGGTCCACGCCTTGCTCCGCAAGCGCGCGTAGCTCCTCGACCTCCTGGGCAAGGGCGCCGTCGATCTGGTCGCTGATGCGAGCGGTCTGGATCGCGTTGGCCACCGCCCCCGCGGTCGCGAGCCCGAGTGCGCTCATGAGCACGACGGAGGTCACGACCCGCGCGCGAACCGAGAGACTCGGCCGTGGACGGTCCCGCGGGCGCCTCCGGCCCGGCAGCCGCGGCCACCTCATGCGGCTCCTCCGCGGCTGGCTCGGTCCACCCAGTGCTCCACGACGTCGAGCCGGCGCCGGGTCGAGTCCTGCCAGTCGCTCTCCTGGACCCGGTGTGGGCCGGTGGCGAGCGAGAGCACCACGCCAGCAACCCGGGCCGCGAGGTCGGCGGGGTCCACGGCTTCGGCCCCCTGCTTCCCGAGGGCCGCGTGGGACGCCGTGGACCCCCGGCCGCCGCGGAACGAGAGCTCGTCGAACCATGCGGCCGCCAGGGCCGTGAGGCGGTCGCGATGCTCCGGTCGCATCGTGCCCAGGACGGCGACATGACCCACGAGGCAGGCGAGGTCATCCGCGCGGTGCCCGGGCCCGGCGGTGTCGACGTCGAGCAGCCCGGTGATGCGGCCCTCAGTGAGGAGCAGCTGCGCCTCGTAGAAGTCGCCATGCACCGGCTCGTCGGGGCTGCCCGTGGCGGTGGTGAGCCGCGAGATCTCGCCGGCGAGCCCAGCCGCCCGATCCGCCTCCGCCGGCAGCGCCGCGCCGAGGAGTGCTGCGTAGTGCCCGGCGCCCTCCGTCCAACTGGTACGCCGGGGCAGGTCGAGGACGGCCTCGGGCAAGCGGTTGAGCACCTCCACGACGCCAATGGGCGTCGGTAGAGCCGCACTCGGGTCCCACAACGCCTTGCGCATCGACGTCCCGTGGAGGGGCTGGAGCAGGAGCAGGCCGTCGTCGGTCCAGCCGAGACTGCGCGGCGTCGGCATCTCAGCCTCGGCGAGGAGGCGGTGCCGCTCATGCAGGTCGCGTACACGGCTCGGCCGGAGGACCTTGACGAAGAGTCGCGCCGTGGGCGCGACGACTTCGATGACGGCCCGGCGGCGGGGCCGGTAGGCCCGCACGGTCACCCGCAGCGAGCGACCGTCCGCGTCGACGTCGCCGAGCCCGTAGGACCGCAGCACCGACGCGAGGGCCCGTTTGTCGGTCGCCGCCGCGAGCGCCGGCAGGCCAGGGTCCTGCGGAAACCGCCAGACACTCACCTCCCGCTCCCCGTCCGACAGCGACAGGACCCCGGGTGCTCCGGGATCGACCTTGGAGGTCGTCGCGCCGAGCGTCTCACGCCGCTCCTCGTCCGCCCATCGGACCACTGCCCGGTACGAAGCGGTCGTCGACCCACCGGGCCGGTGGTCGACGTCACGGACGCGCCAGGACACGAGCTCTCCGCCCGCGGTACCGAGCGCGGCCGCGAGCAGTCCGGGAGCCGCTTCGCCCGTGAGCATTGCGAGATCGCGGTCGGTGGTCATGGATCCATGATCGGCGCTCGCGGTGAGATGTGGGTGAGCACTTGATGAGAGTGCTCTCATCTTCGTGGCGTGCCCGGGCCGCTCGACAAGCAGTGGCCGTATGCCGCTGGGCTGGCTTCTCGTCGACTGTGCAGAAAGTGCCGCCACCGAATCTGAGGGGTGGCGGGCCAGTTTCTGAGGATCAGGCCCTGATGTGCTCCGCGTGCGCTCGAAAGAGAGTTGGTGTGTCCACATCCGTGACTCTCAATGAGGGGAACACAGCCATGAACAGCACCACCACCACCCGCACCCGCAGATCGCTGGCCACTCTGGCAGCAGGCGGCCTGCTCACTCTCGCAACTGCACTGCCGGCAACGGCAGTCGTCCTCGAGGACCCGATCGGCACCCCGCCGGCCCTGCAGGTCGTCGTCCCCGACACTGGGATCGAGCTCAACCAGCTCGCTCTCGGCGCCTTGGCCGGGATCGCCCTGGCCGGTGCCGGAGCAGCCGCGATACGCGCTCGGCGAAACCACCACCCGCAGCCCGCGTAACTCGCGGGAGGGCAGGGGGCGCCCGGCACCGCGACACCGCGGTGCCGGGCCTTCCTCAGCCGCCGTCCCACTCGCCGGGCATGACCCGGCGGGCGAGGTCGGCGACCTCGATCCGGCTGGAGGTGCCCGTCTTGCGCAGGAGGTTGGAGACGTGGACGCTCACGGTCTTCTCGCTGATGAACAGGGCCCGGGCGATCTCGGCGTAGGTCCGGCCCGCGACGAGGTGTCTGAGGACCTCGTCCTCCCGCCGGGTCAGGCCGGCCAGCACCCGCGGCGTCTGGCCATCGGGACCACTCGCGGCGGGTTCGGTCAGCGAGATGTGGCTCTGCATCGCCAATGACTCGACGTCCGCCAGGATCGGGACCGCTCCCAGGTCCCCCGCGATCCGCGCGGCTTGGCGTAGAGCTGCGGCCGCCTCGACACGGCTGCCATTCGTGACAGGCAGCGACTGCGCGAGCCGATACGAGCAGAGGTCCGAGCCTCCAGCTCCACATTGTCATCCTCACCAGCAGCCGGCCGCGGGCGATCGCCGACCTTGCGCTGGGAGCGAGCCCAGCGGCATACGGCAGGGGTGTGGAGCGTTAGGAGGACGTAAGGCAACGGCGACGACGAACGGAGGACACTGGGATGGTGTTCGGATTCGGGAAGAGGACCACGATGCCCACTCGCGAGGAGGCGCTGCCCGGCCGCGACCACCGACCCTTCTCGGTCAACCCGACGCACGTCGTGCTCGGCACCCCGCTCGAGGGCCCGTGGCCAGACGGGTCGGAGGTGCTGTACGTCGCCATGGGGTGCTTCTGGGGCGTGGAGCGGATCTTCTGGCGGCAGCCCGGAGTCGTCAACACGTCCGTGGGCTACATGGGCGGGTCCACGCCCAACCCGACCTACGAGGAGACGTGCACCGGGCTGACCGGCCACGCCGAGACAGCGCGCGTCGTCTACGACCCCAGCCAGACGTCGCCCGAGCTGCTGCTCAAGGCCTTCTGGGAGAACCACGACCCCACGACGGCGAACCGGCAGGGCAACGACATCGGCACCGTCTACCGGTCGGCGATCTACTGGACGACCCCTGGCCAGCGGGCGGCCGCGGAGACCACGCGGGACGCCTTCCAGAAGGTGCTGCACGAGAACGGCCACGGCGAGATCACCACGGAGATCCGGTCCGCCGAGGACGCGGGGCCGTTCTACCTCGCCGAGGACTACCACCAGGGCTACCTGCACAAGAACCCGGGCGGCTACTGCAACCACGGTCCCACCGGCATGACCTGTCCGGTCGGGATCGTCCGCCAGGACCAGCTGCCCGCACAGCAGGACATCGCCCCGCCGACCTGAGCATCCCTGCTGCGGCGGAAGGCGTACAGCCGGGGACGACTGACGGGACCAAACCCTTGCTGACCGGTTCAGCCAAGCTTGTGATTCACGAACCGTCCCGTCAGTTGTCCCAGGTGGATCAGCTCAGCCCGCTCAGCCGGCCAGCCGCGGGCAGTGCTGGAACGCCGGGAAGCTCGGGTCGGGCTCGATGAGCTCCAGATAGAGCGGGCCGGCGGGTGTCGCGCCGATCACGATGAAGACGCCGGTCCCCTGCACCTTCGCCGCCGGGTGGCCGTAGTCGAACGGCACGAGCAGGCCCGGACCAGCGGGCCCGGTGAACGGCACCGGGTCGCCGACCACTCCGGTCGCGCTGAGCGGTTTCGCGAAGTTGTCCGCGTTGCTTCCCCCCGAGATTCCCGGTGGCGCGAGCTCGTCCTGCCCCGAGCACCACTGGGCCACGATCTCGTGAACCGTGGCGCTGGCCGGCAGTGCCGGCCACGCGAGAGCCGCCGCAGCCGCGAGGATCGCCCCCACCCGGACCACTGTCTTTGACATGCAGATCACTCCCCTCCTGGCGTGTGACCCGAAAATGGGTCGACACGATAGACGTCAGGCGCCGTCGAGACGTTCGGTCCTCGCCGGTCTCACTCGCGGACTCCCTTGCCGGCGTGGACAATTCGGGCGGATCAAATACGGATCAACCGATCATTCCCCCCGATGTCGCCCACGTCGTGCGCCGGGCGCGCATCCCCCTGGAGCGAGCTCAGCGGCATACGAGATGTTCCGTATGCCGCTGGGCTCGCTCCCAGCCCAACCTCCCTTGGGCGTGGGTGAGGACCTACCCGACCGGCACCGTCAGGCGGTCACCCACCTGCTGCACGCGGGTCCCGAGGCCGCGGCACGCTTCGTCGAGCGCCCTTGCCAGCCAGCGGGTTTCCTCAGCAGTTGCACGCTCGAGTCGGAGCCGACGACTGCGGAACGGGACCAGGTGCAGCTCCTCCAGCCGCCCGCTGGTCGCATCGAGGGTCGCGACGTACAGGGCGCGCAGGTCACCGCGGAACTCCTCGTACCCTCCTATCCCCTCGTAATCGTTGACGAGGTCGCCGCAACCGTGCAGTACGAGTCCACCGCCTCGGAGCTCCACGGGCCGGACGTGGTGCGACGAGTGCCCGACCACCACGTGGACCCCTCCGTCGATGAGGCGCTGGGCGAAGGTGCGCTGACTCCGGGGGACGTCATAGCCCCAGTTCGAGCCCCAATGGATCGACACCACCCGGAGATCACCGGGGCTGCTCGAGGCGAGAAGGTGCTCGGTGACCCGGTCGGCTGCAACGCGGTCCAGGTCCTCGACGACGGCGACTCCCGGCCGCGAGCGCCGAGCCCGCCAGTGGCGCGGCACTCCGCTCGACGAGTGGCCGACGAAGAGGACGACGACTCGGCGGCGACCGTCGTCGACCGGAACGACGGCGGGCGACCAGGCGTCACTCTCGTCGCGGCCGGCCCCGGCTGCCTGCAGTCCGGCGGCTCCGAGCGAGTCGAGGGTGTCAAGGAGGCCCTGCCGCCCGTGGTCGAGGACGTGGTTGTTCGCCAGTCCCCACGCGTGCACCCCTGCCACGTCGAGCACGGCGAGGTTCGCCGGCGACATGCGGTAGAGCACGGCCTTGCCACGCTCCCGGTCCTCGGACCGCGTCACGCTCGTCTCGAGGTTCATGAGCCGCACGGCGGATGGTGTCTCGTCCATCACCGCCAGCACGTCACCCCAGGGGTACTCCGGGCCGACGGGACGCGGGACCGGACCGCTCACTCGCTCAGCCAGCGCGACGTAGTCGCGGGCGTCCTTGGCGAAGCGCTCGGTCAGCGTCGGATCACCCGGGTGGGCGAGGATCTGGTCGATACCTCGACCGGTCATGACGTCTCCGGCGAGCACCAGGCGGACGTTGTCGCCCATCCAACAAGGCTAGGCCCGGGCGTGACAGGATCGGCGCATGGCCAAGGAGTTCAGAGTCAGCCGTTCGACCACCATCGCGGCTCCGCCGGAGCGGATCCTGCCGCTGATCACGACGCTTCGCGAGTGGCGGAAGTGGTCGCCGTGGGAGGGCCTCGACCCCAACCTGGAGCGGAAGTACGCCGGCCCGGACTCCGGCGCCGGAGCGACCTACGCGTGGCGGGGCAACAGCAAGGCGGGTCAAGGCCGGATGGAGATCGTCGAGGTGGGCGCGGATCGCGTCGGCATCGACCTGGTCTTCGCTGCCCCCATGAAGGCGCAGAACCGCGTGGACTTCGAGCTGACGTCGGCGGATGCGGGAACCCGGGTCGACTGGGTCATGACCGGCCCTCAGAACCTCGTCATGCGGCTCATGGGCAAGTTCTACTCGATGGACAAGATGATCGGGCCCGACTTGGAGAAGGGCCTCAGGCAGCTCAAGCAGGCCGCCGAGTCGGCATGACCGCTGCCCCGGACGAGGCCGACCTGATCATCCGACCGGCCACGGAGGACGACATCGGAGCCATCGTCAACCTCCTCGCGGACGACCCGTTGGGCAGCAAACGTGAGACGACGGATGATCTCGCGCCCTACAACGCCGCGTACGCGCGCGTCGCGGCCGACCCCGGCCAGCACCTCGTCGTCGCCGAGCGCGCCGGCCGCATCGTCGGCACGCTGCAGCTCACCGTCATCCCGGGCCTGTCGCGGCGCGGCGCGACGAGGTCGATCATCGAGGGCGTCCGCGTCGCCTCGACCGAGCGCGGGTCCGGCCTCGGCACCATCCTCCTCGAGTGGGCTGTCGAGCAGTCGCGCCGGCTGGGTGTCGACCTGGTGCAGCTGACGTCCGACGCCACGCGGACCGACGCCCACCGGTTCTATGAGCGGCTGGGCTTCGTCCAGTCCCACGTCGGCTTCAAGCTCGGCCTCTGAGCCGCCTGGCTGGCGCCGGGGTCAGAAGATCCCGACCCGCTCCTCCGCCGGGAGCCACATCCCGTCCGCAGGCTCGACGCCGAAGGCCTCGTGGAACTCGGACACGTTGCGGACCGCGTTGGCGCGCAGGTCGAGGGGCGAGTGCGGGTCCACGGCGAGCAGCCGGATCGCCTCGGCCTCGCGGGCCTTGCCCCTCCAGACCTGGGCCCACCCGAGGAAGAACCGCTGGGGACCGGTGAAGCCGTCGATGTCCGGCATCCCCGACTCCTCGGTCGCGATGCGGTAGGCCGCGTAGCCGATCTGCAGCCCACCGAGGTCGCCGATGTTCTCGCCGACGGTGAGAGCGCCGTTGACCTTGTACTTCGGGTCGAGGCCCGCAGGGGTGTAGCCGTTGAACTGCTCGATGAGACGCTGGGCCAACGCGTCGAACCGCTCCCGGTCCGCCTCGGTCCACCAGTCCCGGAGCGCGCCCGTCCCGTCATACCGGGACCCCTGGTCGTCGAAGCCGTGGCCGATCTCGTGGCCGATGACCGCACCGATGCCGCCGTAGTTCGCGGCGTCGTCGGCCTCGGGGTCGAAGAAGGGCGGCTGGAGGATCGCGGCCGGGAAGACGATCTCGTTCATCGACGGCATGTAGTAGGCGTTCACCGTCTGCGGCAGCATGAACCACTCGGTGCGGTCGATCGGTTTGCCCAGCTTGGCGAAGTTGCGGTCGACCTCGAACTTTGTTGCCCGACAGACGTTCCCGACCAGGTCCATGGCATCGATCTCGATGGAGGAGTAGTCGCGCCACACCTCGGGGTAGCCGATCTTGGCGACGAACATGTCGAGCTTGCGCAGCGCCTCCTTGCGTGTCTCCTCCCCCATCCACTCGAGCGAGGCGAAGGACCGCCGGAAGGCCTCGACGAGGTTCGCGACGAGGTGCTGCATCCGGTCCTTGGCCTCCGGTGGGAACCACCGCTCGGCATAGAGCTGGCCGACTGCCTCCCCGACCGCGCTCTCGACCACGGCGACCCCGCGCTTCCACCGCTCCTTGATCTCCGGCTGCCCCGACAGTGTCCGGCCATGGAAGTCGAAGTCCTCGTCGACGAGGGCCTCGGGGAGCAGGCCGGCGAAGGTGCTGACGACGTGGAAGGTGAGCCACGCCTGCCAGTCCTCGAGCGGCATCTCGCCCAGCACCCGCCCGAGCCCGGTGACAAAGCTCGGCTGCCGCACGACGACCTTATCGATCGCCCCCTCTGGCGCCTGCATGGCGGAAAGCCAAGTGTGCCAAGGGAACTCCGGAGCCAACGCCTCGGCCTCGGCCAAGGTGAAGGCGTTGTACGTCTTGACGGCGTCGCGGTTGGCGACCTGGTCCCAGTGATGCAGGGCAAGGCGCGTCTCGAGGGCCATGACGCGCGCCGCCTTGTCCGCCGCCTCGGGGATGCCCGCCAGACCGAGCAGCCGCTCGAGGTGCGTGACGTAGGCGACGCGAATGTCGGCATACGTGTCCTCGCGGTAGTACGACTCATCCGGAAGGCCCAGGCCGGCTTGCTCCAGGTAGACCGCGTAGTCCTCGGGAGAGCGTTGGTCGGGGCTGACGTAGAGGGCGAGCACGCCCGTCACGCCGACGCGGTACAGGCGCCCGAGCGTCGCGACGAGCGCATCGACGGAGTCGACCGCCGCGACCTCGCCGAGCAGCGCCTGGAGCGGCATCAGCCCGAGCTCCTCGACCCGCTCGGTGTCCATGAAGCTCGCGAAGAGGTCCCCGACCTGCCGCTTCGGCGAGCCGGCGGTGGCGTCATGGTCGGCAGCGGCCTGCTCGATGAGCTCGTGCACCCGGGCGGTCGACTGCTCGCGGAGCAGGTCGAAGGTCCCGAAGCGCGCCCGGTCCGCCGGGATCTCGGTCGTGTCGAGCCACCTGCCGTTGACGAACCGGAAGAGGTCGTCCTGCGGGCGCACCGTGCGGTCGAGGTGGGTGAGGTCGAGACCGGACGGCTGGGTCACGGGTGCTCCTTCGTCGCGTCGTGGCTGGGTCTGCGCATGCCCACCGTATGCCGCTGAGCTGGCTCCGCACGAAGGGCCACTCCCAGCCCGCCGGCCCACGAACACGCGCGTCGCGCCGACGGGGCGAATGGCTCAGCGGTCGTCGCGGCCCCGGCCTCCCGCGATGATGCCGATGAGACCGACGATCAGCAGGAGTCCGCCGAAGGAGCCGAACATCATCGGCCCCATGGCGCGCATGTTGAAGTCGGCGCCCGCGAGGTTCGTGACCAGGACGAAGCCGGCGACGATGATGCTGAGCAGGCCCAGCATGATCGTCATCGGCAGCGGCCCCCGGCGGACGGTGACCAGCCCCGAGTTCGGTGGTGGCGCCCAGTGCGGGGTTGCTGCCGCCGGCTGCGCAGGCGGGAGCGGCATCATCTCGACGTGTGGCGCCGGCGACGGCTCGTCGTCCGGGTGCACGGCGTCGTCCGGGACCGGCGTCGCGGGCTCCACCTTGAAGGGCGGCTGGCCCGGAGTGGCGGGGTCGTGCTGGTTCATGGCCGTTCCTGTGGTCTCGATCTGCTGCGTGAGGGGCTGTGCGATGTGCTGAGTGTCCGCCGAGTCGACGCGGTGCGGAGCGATGTCGCCGTCCGTCGGCGCGTCCACCTGCTCGATGTGGAGCGTAGGCTCTTCGCGCCTCTCGTCGCGGTCATTCGCGTTCACTGGCTGGCTCCCGTCTGGATCGTGATCTGTCCCAGGCCCACCTCGGCGTCGACGACGATCTCGTCCGGGGCCGACTCCGGGCCGTAGGTGAACGTCTCGTCGAGGATCGTGCCGCTCCGGCTGGTCCGGGCGCCGCCCTCGTTGCTGTCGTGGGCGACGATCTCGCCCGCCCGACCGGTCGCGTTGACGGTGAGCCGCACCCCTTCGGGTACGACGAGGTTGAGCTCGCCCATGCCGACGACTGCCTTCACGGTCTCTACGCCCTCACCCTGGTAGTCGGCACCGGTGAGGTCGAGCCGCATCTCGCCCATGCCCAGCTGGAAGGCCTCGGTGCCGGTCAACGCGGCTGGCTCGTACGTGCGCTCACCGACCGAGAAGGGCTGGGTCAGGCCGTGTGGCATGACGCTCGTGAACACCGCGGCGGCCATCGCGGCGATCGCGAAGGGCGCGAGCCAGCCGGATCGGCGGCCGGCGATCCCGGCGATGACGATGCCCAGGCCGAGGACCCCGAGGCCGGCGGCGATCGAGACGGCCAGGTGGCTGCCCTGCCAGGCGAGGCGTTCGGCGGCGTTGAGGACCCCCACCGACGTGAGGATGGCTGCTCCGAGGACGAGCAGGCCGGCGGCGAAGCCGATGCCCCGGGTCCGCTCCCGCGGAGGGGTCGGGACCGCAACGGTCAAGGGCGTGGTCGCACTCCCGCTGGGGGGCGGCCAGCTGGCTGCGCCGGCATTCGCGGCTGCGTTGCCCGTGGACCTGCCCGTTGCTGCGGTTGAACCGCTGCCGCTGCTCGAGGCGGCGGTGGAGGACTCACCTGCGGTGGCCGTCGGAGTGCTGCCCCCGTGCGAGCTGCACGACCACGGTGCGGACTGGATCAGGTCCCTGCCGGTGTCGGTGCGGGTCAGGAACCACCAGGTGCCGACCGCGAGGGCGGCGAAGCCGAAGAAGCGGAACCCTCCGCCCTGGTCGTTGCCGAACCAGGGTCCGCCGCTGAAGAGGACCACGACGGTGACGATGAGCAGGAAGATCGAGTGGCCCTCGCCGTACTTGAGCGCCTGCTCGAGCGAGATCCGGCCACGCTCGTCCGGCATGAGGAGCCAGAGGACGAAGTAGACGGCCAACCCCATTCCGAAGAGGAGGCCGAGGAGGATGAACGCGGCTCGGACGACCAGCGGGTCGATGCCGAGTCGGCGGGCCAGCCCGGACGCGACCCCGGCGAACCACCGGCCGTCGGAGGCCCTGGCGATGCCTGGGCGGCGCAGGGCGTCGTAGAGGCCGTCGAGGCCAGGTCCCTTCGAGGTGGGGTCAGTCTGCTGGTTCATGACCCAAGGTTCTCCCGTGACAGCGCTGCCAGCCATGCGGGTCGACCCTGAAGTGACCCTGAAGTGCGCCTGAAGAACCCTAGGATGGTCGCCCTCACGCACTCGGGTGGGTCAGGATGGAAGTGTGACGACGAGAACCGACCCCAGCGAGGCGATGCCGCATCCCCCGATCTTGCGGATGCCGGCTCCCCGTCCGCCGCTCGTGCGGCCGACGAGTGGGCGCCTCATCGGCGGGGTGGCGGCGGGGCTCTCCGTCCATCTCGGCGTCTCTGTGAAGGTGATCCGGATCATCTTCGTCGCGACGTCGATTCCGTTCGGCGCCGGCCTCGCGGTCTACGCGTTCCTCTGGGCGACCATGAGGGAGGGCACCCTCGCCCCGGCCCCATCACCGGGCGACCCGGCGCAGGTGGGAGCCACAGCCGGCGGAGCGGCCGAGCAGTCGACGGCCACGTCGTCCACCGAGGGCACCGGCCCTCCGACGCTCAAGTCCCTCAAGCGGTGGCTCCGCAGCGGCAATGAGGCGGTCGTCGTGACCCTCTTGGGCGTCCTGGCCCTGGCCATCGCGGGCGCCCTCTGGATGGGCAGTGCCGGCATCGGCATCGAGCCCCAGGTGCTGCTTCCCATCGTCGCGATCGTCATCGGGACCATCTTCTTCTGGTCACAGCTCGACGACGCGGACCCCATCGGCGCACGCAGGCCCGTCAAGTGGATCTGGCTCGTCGTCGGCCTGACCTTGACCACCCTCGGCCTCGTCGGTCTGCTCATCGGCCAGACCGACGTGGGACAGATCTGGCAGGTGGTCGGCGCCGTCCTCGCCGCCCTCGTCGGCGTTGCCGTCCTCGCCGCCCCGTGGATCCTGCGACTCTGGACCAATCTCCGGGACGAGCAGGCGGCCCGCATCCGCGCCACCGAGCGTGCCGACATCGCGGCCCACCTGCACGACTCGGTGCTGCAGACCCTGGCCCTGATCCAGCGGCGTGCCTCCGACCCCGCGACCGTGGCCCGGCTCGCCCGGGCCCAGGAGCGTCAGCTGCGGTCGTACCTGTACGACGAGGACGCACGTGCCGGGACGCTCGGGGCCGCGCTGACCTCCGCCCTCGAGGAGATCGAGGATCTCCATGGCGTGCCGGTCGAGCTCGTCATCACCGGCGACCGGCCCATGGACGAGCACCTCGACGCCCTGGTCAAGGCGGTCCGCGAGGCGGCCTGGAACGCGGTGCGCCACGCCGAGCCGCCGATCGCCGCCTACGTGGAGGTCGGGCCGGCCGCGGTCGAAGCCTTCGTGCGCGACCATGGCAAGGGCTTCGACCTCACCGACGTGCCCGACGACCGGGCGGGTGTGCGGGAGTCGATCATTGGGCGCATGGAGCGCCACGGCGGTTCGGCAGCGATTCGGCGCCGAACCGACGGCACGGAGATCGAGCTCCGGTTGCCCGTCACGGAGCCATCCCCGACCCCGCCCACGAACGGCAGCTCCACCGGGACGAGCCCCAGCCCCGCGGGCTCCGAGCCCGGCCGGAGCAGCGACGCCGGTCTTTCACCCGAACCGCAGGAAGAGACGTCATGACCCCGCCTCGCACCATCCGAGTCGTCCTCGTCGACGACCACCACATGTTCCGCACCGGAGTGCGAGCCGAGCTGACGGGCACGCCCAGCCCAGCGGCATACGGCCTGGAGATCGTCGGCGAAGCCGGCGCCGTCGAGTCGGCGACCACCGTGATCAAGGAGACCAGGCCGGACGTCGTCCTCCTCGACGTCCACATCCCCGGCGGCGACGGTCGCGGCGGCGCCGACGTCATCCGGGCGTGTGCAGGCGTGCAGACGGAGGCGGGGCAGCCGGTGCGGTTCCTCGCCCTGTCGGTGTCCGACGCGGCCGAGGACGTCATCGCCGTCATCCGGGCGGGCGCTCGGGGCTACGTGACGAAGACGATCAATGCCAACGAGCTGCTCACGGCGATCGGGCGAGTGGCCGATGGTGACGCCGTCTTCAGCCCGCGCCTGGCCGGGTTCG
This sequence comes from Intrasporangium sp., assembly GCF_035280925.1. GTDB lineage: Bacteria > Actinomycetota > Actinomycetes > Actinomycetales > Dermatophilaceae > Intrasporangium. The sequence goes on from NZ_DATEEY010000106.1 coordinate 16,295, forward strand.
TGCTCGATGCCTTCGGCGCCGCGGCGGGCGAGGTCGCCGAGATCGACGAGGAGCTGGACCGGCTCTCGGCCCGGGAGCGCGAGGTCATGCGGCTCATCGCCCGGGGGTACCAGTACAAGGAGGTCGCCAAGGAGCTGTTCATCTCGGTGAAAACCGTGGAGACGCACGTGAGCTCCGTCCTCCGCAAGCTGCAGCTCAGCTCCCGGCACGAGCTCACCGCCTGGGCGCTGGGCCGTCGCCTCCTCTGATCTCGACCGCCCGCACGCCATCCTCGATCGAATGAACAGCTTCCGGGGCAACGCCCGATCGAGTGAACAGCTTTCGGGCAATACCCCGATCGGCGAACAGCTTTCGGGCTCGAAAGCTGTTCACTCGATCGGTCTGGGCATCAGCGCTCCCGTGCGAGGACGCGGCGGAGAGCCTCCACGATGATCTCCGGCGCCTCGGTGTGGACCCAGTGCCCCGCGCCCTTGATGGTGACCTGCCGCGCCAGCGGGAAGTAGCGTCGCATGGTGTCGCCGTCCTCGGGCTGGACGTAGGGCGAGTCACCGCCCGAAATCCACAGAACCGGTCCCTCGTAGGGCGGCAGATCGTCGACGGACTTCGGCCACCCCGCGATGCGCGAATCGTGGCCGAGCGCAGCATCCGTGGCGAAGAGCTCGAGGTTGGCCTGCCAGCGCCACTGCGTCCGGCCGTGGGACCGGTCCGAGCGCAGGTTCTGGAGCAGGAAGGCCTTGACCCCGGGGTTCGGCTCCTCGAACCGCGCCTCCGCGTCGGCACGGCTCTCGATCTCCTCGAGAGGAAGGGCACGCATCTCGTCGATGTAGCCCTGGAATCGCTCGAGCGATCCGTAGTCCTTCGGGGCGATGTCGACGACGACGAGGTGGTCGACGATGTCGGGGTGCAGGAGGGCGAGGACCATGGCCGTCTTGCCGCCGAGCGAGTGGCCGACGAGGGTCCACGTCTCTCCGGGCGCGGCTGCCCGCAGGGTCGCGGCGACCGCGTCGGCGTAGGCCGCGAAGGAGAACTCGGCGGTCCAGGGCGAGCGGCCGTGGTCGGGCAGGTCGATCAGCAGGCACTGGGCCGCGGAGCCGTCCTGACCGGCTAGGGCCTTGGCGATCTGGTTCCAGTTGCGTCCCTGCCCGAAGAGCCCGTGCAGGAAAGCGATGCGTGGACCGACCGTGCCGACGGTCAGCGTGTGCAGGCGCTTCGTCATGGAGCGGAGCCTAGGCGAAGGCCCGGCGTCCGGGTCCGTGACACCGGAGCGGTCGAGAGGGTAAGGAGAGACCATGATCAGCCAACCTGTTGCACTCGTCGTCGGGGGCTCGCGTGGTCTCGGGCTCATCATCGCCAAGGAGCTCGCCCGACGTGGCCGCCGCGTCGTCATCGCCGCGCGCACCGAGCGGGACCTCGACGACGCGGTCGCTCAGCTGGGCGGATCCACCGTCGCCGAGAGCCGGGTCTGCGACGTGCGCGACCGGGAGTCGGTCCGACTGCTGGTCGAGGACGCGGAGACCTCGGTCGGGCCGATCGAGACCGTCATCACCGTGGCCGGCATCATCCGCGTCGGCCCGCTGGAGTCGATGACCTTCGAGCATTTCGAGGATGCGGTCAACACGATGATGTGGGGCCCGATCAACGTGGCCCTCACCGTCCTGCCACACCTGCGCGAGCGCGGCCACGGGCACATCGGCACGGTCACCTCGATCGGCGGCATGGTCTCGCCTCCGCATCTACTGCCCTACGCGACGGCAAAGTTCGGCGCCGTCGGGTTCTCCGACGGGCTGGCCGCCGAACTGCAGGGCACGGGCATCACGGCGACGACGATCGTTCCGGGCCTGATGAGGACGGGCTCCCACCTGCGGGCCGAGTTCTCCGGGGAGAAGGAGTTCGCGTGGTTCGGCCCCGCCGCGTCGGTGCCCGGCCTCGCGGTCGACGCCGAGCGGGCCGGGCGGCGGATGGTCGATGCGGTCCTGGCCGGGAAACCGATGATCCTGCTCACCCCTCTCACCCACATCGGCGTCCGGGTGCACGGACTCATGCCTGCCACGACGACAAGGGTCATGGGCCTGGCCAGCCGCCTGCTCCCGGGGCCATCAGAAGACGGCACGACCGGCACGATCGAGGGCCATGAGGCGGAACGCCGCCTGGACTCCAAGGTCGTCAACACGCTGACGTCGTGGGGCCGCAAGGCCGCTAACCGCTTCAACGAAAAGACCTGAGCGAGCGCGTTTCGCCAACGGTGCAGGGAGGAGTCCCATGGGTCAGGCGCTGGTCTTCGGCGCGATCGGCTCGAGCGCCCTGGTCCTCGGGGCGCTGGCCGGTAGTCTGGTCGAGTTCCCCAAACGGGTGCTTGCGGCCATGCTCGCGTTCGCCTCCGGCGCCTTGATCACCGCCCTGGCCTTCGAGCTCTTCGAGGACTCGCACGAGCAGGGGGGCCTCTGGCGTGCCGGGCTCGGCCTGCTCGCCGGCGCCGTCATCTTCACCGTGCTGAGCCAGCGGCTCGACCGAGCAGCCCAGGGACATCGGCCGGAGAACCACGGCAGCGAGAAGCTCGATGTCGATGCCGCGGCAGAGGAGAAGGCACCCTCCCCGGCGTCCGTCACCGGAGCTGCCGGCCTGGCACTCCTCGCTGCCGTGACCCTCGACGGTGTCCCGGAGAACCTCGCCCTCGGGGTGTCGCTCGGCGAGGGCACGGGCGGCATCGCCCTACTCGGCGCGATCTTCGTCTCGAACTTCCCGGAAGCGCTCGTCGGAAGCGCCTCCATGCGCGCCCAGCGGCGCTCGAAGGCCTACATCATCGGGCTCTGGGCCATCTGCGCCGCCCTGCTCACCGTAGCCGTGGCCGTTGGCGCCGGCCCGCTGTCGAGCGCCACACCCGAGACCATCTCCATCCCCCTCGCCTTCGCCGCTGGCGCCGTGCTCGCATCGCTCGCGGACACCCTGATGCCGGAGGCGTACGAGAAGGGCGGCCCGGCCGTCGCCCTCAGCACGGCTGCCGGCTTCGTGCTCGCCTACATCCTCGCAACTCTCTGAAACGCGACGCCCCGGTCGGCGTCAAAACAGCCGCCGCGCGGTCGGCGAGGAAGATGGACGGCATGGACCTCGGATTCGCGTTACCGGTGTCTGGACCCTGGTCCTCGGGCGAGTCGGTGCGCCTCGTGGCGCGACGGGCCGAGGCGCTCGGCTACTCGTCGCTGTGGACGTTCCAGCGGTTGCTCCACCCGCTGCGGGCGGACTGGGGCGCGACCTACGTCTCGGTCCAGGACCCCATCGTCACGCTGGCCCATGCAGCCGCGCTCACGCAGCGCGTACGCCTCGGCGTCGCCGTCCTCAACGCGCCGTACGTGCCGCCCATAGTCCTCGCCAAGCAGCTGACCACGCTGGACGAACTCAGCGACGGGCGACTTGACGTGGGGCTGGGGCTCGGTTGGGCCGCAGAGGAGTTCGAGGCCGTTGGCATTCCTCGCTCAGAGCGGGTGGGCCGCACGGTCGAGACGGTCGAATGCCTTCGAGCGATCTGGGGACCGGACCCGGTGCGCTTCGAGGGCAGGTACGTCAACGTGCCGGAGGCCATCGTCCAGCCCAAACCAGTTCAGCAGCCGCACCCGCCGTTGCTCATGGGCGGCTCGGTTCCGGCGGCCCTCGAGCGGGTCGGCCGCCTCGCTGACGGCTGGGTCAGCTCCAGTCGGCAAGACCTGCGTCGCGTCGGCCAGGACATCGACACGGTGCGGACCGCTGCGGAGCGGGCTGGCCGAGATCCCGGCGTGCTGCGGTTCGTCGTGCGCGGCGTCGTCCGGCTCGGCTCCGAGGTCATCGACAGGGAAGGGCGGCGACGCCTCCTCACCGGGTCCGTCGACCAGGTGCAACAGGACCTCGAGACGCTCGGCGAGCAAGGCGTGACCGAGGTCTTCGTCGACCCGAACTTCAGCCCGGACGTCGTGTTCCCGTCAGCAGACCCGGCCGGGTCCCTGGGCACGGCCCTCGAGCTGCTGGAACAGCTGGCCCCGTCCATCCGTCCGGGCGCGTAGGTCCCGACGTGACCGAACCCGAGCCCGACCCCCGCAGGTGGCGAGCCCTCGCCGTCTGCCTCGTCGCAGGCTTCATGACGCTGCTCGACGTCAGCATCGTCAACGTCGCACTCCCCTCGATCGAGGTGGGGATCGGGGCCACCGAGAGTGACCTCCAGTGGATCGTCTCGGGCTACGCCCTCACCTTCGGCCTCGTCCTCGTGGGGGCGGGACGCACGGGCGACGCGATCGGGCGGCGGACCATGTTCATCGCGGGCGTCCTCGTCTTCGGCCTCTCCAGCGTGGCTGCGGGACTCGCACCAAGCAGCGGTGTGCTCGTCGCCGCCCGGCTCTTCCAGGGCATCGGCGGCGGCCTGCTCAACCCACAGGTCTCCGGCCTGATCCAGGAGATGTTCACCGGCCGGGAACGCGGCCGGGCGTTCGGCCTCCTGGGGGCGACCATCGGCGTGTCGACCGCGGTCGGGCCGGTCGTCGGTGGCCTCATCATCGGCCTGCTCGGCGTCGAGACCGGCTGGCGCTGGATCTTCTTCGTCAACCTGCCGATCGTCGTCGGGGCGGTGTTGCTCGCCCTCCGCTGGCTCCCGCCGCCGCGCCGACGACACGCCGACCAGCGGCTCGACCTCGACCCGGTGGGTGTGGTCCTGCTCGGGTTGGGCGTCGCCGCACTCCTGCTGCCCCTCATCGAGCGGGGCCGGGGGGACGGGTTCTCGTTCCCCTGGTGGACCGGGCTCGTCGGCGCTGGCCTTGTCGCCGGTTTCGTCGCCTGGGAGGGCGCCTACACCGTCCGTGGTCGCAGCCCGCTCGTCGAGCTCGCGCTCTTCCGCGTGCCGGGGTACTCGTCCGGCGCCACGGTCAGTGCCGTCTTCTTCGCCGGGTTCACCGGCATCTTCTTCGTGCTGACGATCTACTTCCAGCAGGGCCTGGGCTACTCCGCCCTCGGGGCTGGCCTCATGGTGACACCCTATGCGGCCGGGTCTGCCGTCGGCTCGGCGCTGGGAGGCCGCCTCGTGCACCGCTTCGGGCGGCTGCTCGTCACCGGTGGCCTGGTCCTCTCCCTCGCCGGGCTCGTCGCCGTGGACGTCGTGCTCACCGCCGTGGACGGACCGTCCCTCCCATGGGCCCTGGCCGGACCGCTGCTCCTCGGCGGACTGGGCAGCGGCTTCGTCATCTCCCCCAACATCACGCTGACGCTCCACGACGTGCCCGTCGAGCGGGCCGGCACCGCAGCGGGTGTCCTCCAGACCGGACAGCGCATCGGCACGGCCGCCGGGATCGCGCTCATCGGGGCCGTCTTCTTCGGCCTGGGCGCCGCCTCGGGGGACCTCACCAACGCGGCCGCGCTGGCAATTCGCGTCGCCGCCGCGGTCATCTCCCTCGCCCTCATCGCCAGCGCGGTCGACCTGAGAACCCGCCAGCAGGAAGGCCGGGTGTCTCCTGAGGCAACGGACACCGGGAAGCCAGCCCAGCGGCATACGCGATCGTGATTTTGTTGTTTGAGGCCGTGAATGGAGTGGGTAGGGATCCATGTGCACGCAACACTCGAACGAGAGGAGAAAACCATGGCTACCCGCACCTGGGATGCATGGAACTATCGGGAGAGCGCTGAGGTGACGACCCGCGGGAAGGACCTGACGGGCTTCTCCGTGGAGGCCATCGACGGCCACATCGGCAAGATCGACCGGGCCACTCTTGACGTCGGCAGCAGCTTCGTCGTCGTCGACACCGGCCCGTGGATCTTCGGTCGGAAGGTCATGCTTCCGGCAGGCACCATCGATCGCGTCGACTGGAACGACGAGAAGGTCTATGTGGACCGGACCAAGGACCAGATCAAGGACTCCCCGGAGCTGACGGATGCAGATCTGGACAACCCGGAGTACCGGGACCGGCTCGGCACCTACTACGGCGACACGTACGACCGCACGATGCCCTGAGCGACGTGAGGTAGCCCGAACGCTGTAGTCGTGAAAAGGCCCCGGTGGCGTGGACAACCGCGCCGCCGGGGCTTCCCTCATTGGACGATTTGCCCGTGGTTGCCGGGGTCCACGAGGACAATCGAGATCATGGACGCGCGAGCGGCTCTCGTGGGCCGCGACGCCGAGCGAGCCGCGCTGGACGAGGCGGTCCGGAGGTCGGCCGCTGGCAGCCCCTCCGCGGTTCTCGTGTCCGGCGAGAGCGGCATCGGGAAGACCCGGCTGGTGACCGAGGTGACGGCCGGCTTCGAGCGGGAGGGCGGTCGCGCATTCTGGGGTCGGTGCCTGCGGTTCGGTGCGGCGGAGTCGCCCTACCACCCGATCGGCCAGATCGTCAGCCACTGGTTCCGGCAGGCCAGCGCGGCGGAGCGTGAGCGGGTCCTGGCCGACGTCGACCCGGAGGGCTTGGGCGCCATCTCGCCGCTCGTCGCCCGATCTCACGGCGAACCCGATCCGGCAGAGCTGATGCGTCTGGTGACCACGGTGCTCGACCGGATCTCGGCTGAGGCGCCGACCGCCGTCGTGGTCGACGACCTCCAGTGGGCCGACACGACGTCGCTGGACCTGATCGCCTATCTCATGACCGGATTCGGGCCGGGCCAACGGCTCTGCGTGCTGGCCACGTACCGGGACACGGACCTCGGGGAGGGGCATCGCCTGCACGGCTGGCTTGCGGACATGCGGCGCTTCCCCGCCGTCCAGTTCCTCCCGCTCGGCCGCCTGGGCCTGCAGGACACGGAGGAGCTCGTCGCGCAGCTGCGCGGCAACGAACGGGCCGTGGCCCGTGGAGCCGCGGTGTTCGAAGGGTCCGGGGGCAATCCCTATCTCGCCGAGCTGCTCACCGGCGTCCCCGAGGGCGAGTCGGCCGCGAGGGCAACAACGCTCAGGGAGGTCCTGCTTGCGTCGTGGCACCGGCTCGCCAAGGCGTCGCGTGACCTCATGCAGCTGCTCGCCGTCGGAGGTCGGCCCGTTCCTGTCGCCGTTCTCGGACGGCTCGCGGCCTCCCGCGGGCTCACCGCGCAGGACGTGCGCGACGGCGTCGCTGAGAGCGGAGCGACCGGCATCACCATCCTGAACGAGCAAGGCGAGCTGTGGTTCAGGCACCCCCTGCTGGCAGAGGTCATCCTCACGACACTGCTGCCTGAGGAGCTGCTGGGGATCCACCGCGAGTTCGCCCTGGTCTGGGAAGAGGTCGCGAACCAGCCCTTGGTCGCCCGGGCAGCCCATCTGGCCCTGCACTACGAGGGTGCCGGGCGCGTCGATGACGCGTTCGAGTGGTCGCTCCGGGCGTCGGACACAGCTCGCGAACTCTTTGCCTATGCGGAGGAGTCGCAGCACTTGCACCGTGCGTCCCTGCTCTGGGAGCGGCTGTCGGCGACCCTGCGCGGCTCCGACCACGAGTGGGCGCTGCTCCTCGGGCGGGCGAGCGACAGCGCCTTCCGCGCCGGCGACTTCACCCTCGCGCTCGAGCTTCGCGAGCGGGCGTTGCAGCGCGTGGACCGTGTGGGTCATCCGTTGGACGCTGCGCACCTCTACACGCACCTCGGCCTGTACAAGGACAACTGTGGACTGACCGAGGTGTCCGAGCCCGAGCCAGATCACCTGGCCGTGACGGAACCCTTCCCCGAGAGCCCGGAACGGGCCATCGCGCTGGCGTGGACGGCCTTCGCGAACCTGTGGGGTGGACGACACGCCGCTGCCGTGCAAGACGCCGACGAGGCGGTGCGAATCAGCCGTCGCGCTGGATCGGACGAGGCGTTGGCCTGGGCGCTGGGGGTCAAGTCGCAGACCCGGTGGTCCACGACTGCGGGGCTGCGGGACGCTGAGGAAGCGGTGGTCCACGCACGTGCTGCAGGAGACCAGATCCTGCGGGGACACACTGCGGTGTTCGTGTCCAACTGCCTCGCGGGCCTCGGACGCGTCGCGGAGGCCACCGACGTGGCCGCCGGGCTGGTGCATGAGCTGATGTCGACGCGGTCGTTCTACGAAGCCGTGGAGGTCATCCCTGGCGTGGCCGTCGGCCTCCTGGACCTGGGTCGGTGGGACGAGCTGCGCTCACTGCTGCACAACGCACTGAGCCGGAGGGTGCAGGGGGCGTGGGGCGCCGAGATCCGTTTCCTCGCAGCCGATCTCGCTGTCCGGACTGGGAACCTCCAAGCGGCACAGCTGCACCAGACGCGAGCGCGCGAGCTCCTCCCGGGGCGCCGCCTCGTCGGAGGCATCCAGCCCGTGGTGGAAGCCCGCATTGCCTGGGCGGCCGGGGATCTCGCACGGTCGCTGGAGATCCTGGAGCAGGCGCTGCATGCGCACGTGGACGTTGATCCCGCCGACGCCGCGGAAGGGCTCGTCTGGGCCGCTCGGACTGCGGCGGACCTTGGCGAGCGACCGGGAGAGCGGGACGCCGCCGTGAGGTGGTTGGACCGGATCGAGGACGCTCTCGGCGTCACGTCGGAGTGGTTCGGGGCCACCACCTCGACGGATGCCATTCATCCGGCGTGGGGTCGCCTCTACGCAGCCGAGAGCCACCGGTGCCGCGCTGACCGCCAAGCGCAGCCGCAGCTCTGGGACGACGCAGTGCGGGCGACGGACGAGGCTGGTCTGGTGTGGGAATGCGCACTGGCGTCCTACCGCCTTGCCCAGTCCCAGCTGGCGACGGGGGGGAGCCGGGCCAGGGCCTCGGCTGCTCTTCGTGACGCGGCACGCATTGCCAGCCACCTCGGCGCCACCCCGATCCTCCGCGATGCCGAAGCGCTCGCCGGGCAGGCGCACATCCCGCTGACGGAGCCGGTGCCGGCCGATCACGAGGGGTCGGTGCCTGCCGAGCTGGCCCGGCTCACCCGACGGGAGCGCGAGGTGCTGCACCACCTGGTGGCCGGCCGGACGTACGCCGAGATCGCCCGAGAGCTGTTCATCAGCGAGAAGACGGTGAGCGTCCACGTCTCCAATGTGCTGCACAAGACGGGCACGGCGACACGCATCGAGGTCGCGCATCTCGCCCGCAGACTCGACTTCGAGTAGCTGAGCTGATGCTGGACCGTGCTGGTGGATCAGTTGGGCGCACGGGTCCGGTCCGGCGGAGGGCCAGCCCGGCCGTGCTGCGCACACGGCCGGGCTCAGCCACCTCTCTCCTCACGCCGTCACAGCCCCGTGCTGACGCCTGGTTCGCATGGCCGCCGCCCCGGCTCCGGCAATGGCCAGCCCTGCGAGGACGCCCAGACCGAGCTCCGCGTACTCGAAACCATGGTCTGGCTCGATCAACGCAGGACCGTGGCGGGCGGAGAGCGCCCTGTTGCCGACCGGATCCGGGAGCAGGACCGCCGGGACCTGTCCGGCTGCGGCTGGGACCGCCGTTGCGAGGACGAGGAGGCCCCCCGCAGCGAAAGCGCGAACCGCTCTGGTCGTGGTCTTCGTGGTCATTGTTCTGCCTTCCGTGAGGTGAGCTGGACTGACAAGACCACTCTCGGCAGCGCGGCGACCCGCGACATCGGGAGCCACCCCTCAGATTCCCCGTCCTGCCCCTCAGATCCCCGGGCCGGTAGATGTCGTGGCCAGACCCCACGGCCTCGACCGCTGGTCACCGCGGGTGGCGGTGCGGTCCAGCATGTCCCCTCTGTCTCGCCTGACCCCGACGAGGACGATGTCGGCGAGCTCAGCGGCGCTTGCCGGCGTAGCGGTCGGACCGCTCCTGCTTGTCGGGACGCTCGTCTCGGCTCAGGTCGATGAGTCGGCCCGAGATGCGGGTGTCGCGCAGTCGCTGCCACGCCCCCGCAGGCAGCTCGGCCGGCAGCTCGACGAGCGAGAAGTCGCCGCGGATGTCGATCCGGCCGAAGTCCTCCCGTCCCAGACCACCTTCGTTGGCGAGCGCGCCGACGATCTGGCGGGGTAGCACCCGGTGGCGCTTGCCGACACCGATGCGGTACGTCGCGAACCGCTGGCCGCCGCGGCCACGTGGGCCACGGTCCGCACGCTCGTCGCGCGGCCTCCCCGTCTCCGCCTCGTCTCGGCCACCGCGCCGCGAGCGGGCGGGCTCGGGCTCCGGCGCGAGGAGCATGGGCTCGCCGCCCTGCCGGACGATCGCGAGCGCCGCGGCGACGTCAGCCTCAGGCACGTCGTACTCCTCGACGTAGTGCCCGATGACCTGGCGGAAGAAGTCGAGCTGCTCGTGCTGGAGCGCGGCCGTGATCGCGTCGTCGAACCGGCCGAGGCGCACCTCGTTGATGTCCTCGACGGTTGGCAGTCGCATCTCTTCCAGGCTGTGTCGCGTGGCCTTCTCGATCGCCTTGAGCAGGTGGCGTTCTCGCGGCGTGACGAAGGAGATGGCGTCGCCGCTGCGCCCGGCGCGGCCCGTGCGGCCGATGCGGTGGATGTAGGACTCTGTGTCAGTGGGGATGTCGAAGTTGACGACGTGGCTGATCCGCTCGACGTCGAGGCCCCGTGCGGCGACGTCGGTGGCGACGAGGATGTCGAGCTTGCCCTTCCGCAGCTGGTCCACGGTGCGCTCCCGCTGCACCTGGGCGACGTCGCCGTTGATCGCCATCGCGGAAAAGCCCCGAGCCCGCAGCCGCTCGGCCAGGGTCTCGGTCTCGTTCTTGGTCCGGACGAAGACGATCATCGCCTCGAAGTTCTCCACCTCGAGGATCCGGGTCAGGGCGTCGACCTTCTGCGGATAGCTGACGATGAGGTAACGCTGGGTGATGTTGGGCGCGGTCGCCGTCCTGGCCTTGACAGTGACCTCGACAGGGTCGGTGAGGTACTTCTTCGAGATCCGCCGGATCTGCGCGGGCATGGTCGCCGAGAAGAGCGCGACATGCTTGTCGTCCGGCGTTTCGGCGAGGATCGTCTCGACGTCCTCTGCGAAGCCCATCTTCAGCATCTCGTCTGCCTCGTCGAGGACGAGGAAGCGCAGCTCGCTGAGGTCGAGGGTGCCCTTCTCGAGGTGGTCCATGATCCGGCCCGGCGTGCCGACGACGACGTGGACGCCCCGTCGCAACGCGCTGAGCTGGACGCCGTAGCCCTGCCCGCCATAGACCGGCAGCACGTGCACGCCTCGGAGGTGAGCGGCATACCTCTCGAAGGCCTCGCACACCTGGAGCGCCAGCTCGCGAGTGGGAGCGAGAACGAGCGCCTGGGGCGTCTTCTGCTTGAGGTCGAGCTGCGCGAGAATCGGCAGCGCGAAGGCCGCCGTCTTGCCGGTGCCGGTCTGCGCGAGACCGACGACGTGACGACCCTCGAGCAACGCCGGGATGGTCGCGGCCTGGATCGGCGAGGGGTGCTCGTAACCGAGGTCGCGCAGGGCCTTGAGGAGCCGGTCGTCCAGGCCCAGGTCGGCGAAGGTGGGCTCGTCGCCGGTTTCGTCAGTGAGGTCGGGGTCCGGTGCTGGCGTCTCGTCGGTCACCCTCGTGACGCTAGTCCTTGGCGAAACGTTGGCACACCGATCGACGCGGCTTTTCGTTGGGGCACGTCACCTCAAGCGCTCGACAGCGGCTACGCCCCAGCCACGGCGGTCGTATGCCGCTGGGCTGGCTCACGGAGTGACCGTGACCCAGCGCTCACCGCCCAGCACTTGGCTGACCACCTCACCCCACTGCCCCCGCGCTGGCTGGCCGCCCACCGTCGCCCGGACGAACTGGGCGGCGATGGCGTCGAAGACGTGATGGTGTCGCAGCATGGAGTGGCTGCCACCGCGCACCGTGACGTAACCGACCCGTGCTGTCTCTCCGAGGTCACGAGCGACGGCGGCGGCGTTCGCCGGGCTGGCGATGCGGTCCTCGTCCCCATGCACGATGAGCACGTCCCGACCCGACGCGTCGAGCCGTCCCTCGTGCGGATGGAGCCAGGGCGCGAGGGCAACCGCGGAACGAACCTGCGGCAGGCGGCAAGCCAGCAGAGCCGCCCTACCGCCGAGGGAATGGCCAACCAGCGACACGGGCACGTCGGGCCCGAAGCGTCGGGCGGCCTGATCGACGGCCCACGCCACGTCACGGAGCGGCGTGTGTTCGCTGTCCCATCCCCTGAAAGAGTTGAGGAGACGCTGCACGACGAGGTCAGGAGCGGCCTGGGCGATGCGGGCGGCAACGGGGATCATGCGCAGGACCGACAGCTGCGCAGGGCTCACGCGCATGGAATGGCGCCTCGCCCCTCCGCCGTGGAGCACGAGCACGACGCCCTTGACGCTGGCCGGGACCTGAGTGTCGATGAGCCTCGGCGTCGCCTGCATCAGCAGCCCACCGGGGGACGGTGCTTCACGGTTGTCATGCTGATGCCCTACCCGATCAGCCTGCGGCCCTGCGCAGGAGCTCGGTCGCGCGGGTAGGACTATGTCATGGAGGTCACTTTTCTCGGCACGGCCGGCTGGATGCCAAGCGACGGACGCGAGACGGCGAGTGTCGCGGTGCGGTGGGGACAGACCCTCGTCCTTCTCGACGCCGGCACAGGACTGCGCCGGCTCGTGACGGGTTCCTCGCTCGTTGACGGGCTCACGCAGGTCCATGTGCTGCTTTCGCACTTCCACCTCGACCACACGGTCGGGCTGGGCTATCTCTCCGCCATCCAGACGGACGCTCCCATCACCGTCCACGGCCCCGGTGCCTGGCTGTACGGCCGGCCTACGTCCGAGATCCTCGCTGACCTTATCCAGCCGCCCTACCAACCGAAGCGACTGCGGGATCTCCCCCTGGAGGTGGCCGACCTGGGTCCGGAAGGGCTGGAGATCGACGGTGTCCCAGTGCAGGCGCGGCGACAGGATCGTCACTCGGCTCCGAGCGTCGGTCTGCGCCTCGGGGACGAGCTGGCCTACGTCACCGACACGGCATACGACGAGGGCAGCGCGTCGCTCGCGCAAGGCGCACGGCTGCTGCTCCATGAGGCCTTCGCCGAGGACGACGGCGACCCGACGCACTCGTCGCCGACGGAGGCCGCCCACGTCGCCGAGGCGGCCGGTGTCGGCAACCTGCGACTGCTGCACCTGGCGCCGACGGCACGGCCGAGGCGGCTGGCCGAGCAAGCGCAGACAGTCCTTCCCACCGCAGAGGTCCCGGCGGACCTGGAGACGATCTCCCTCTGAAGTGCCGCTCCCGCTCAGCGGGCGATGTAGCCGCCGTCGACGTAGAGCTCGAGGCCGGTCACGAACTTCGCATCGTCGCTCGCGAGGTAGGCAACGGCAGCGGCGATGTCCTCAGGTTGACCGAGGTGGCCCATCGGCGTCAGGTCCACCATGGTGTTCCAGTACTCGGTCCCCTTGGTCGGCTCGAGGATCGGCGTCTCGATGAAGCCGGGGTGGACCGAGTTCACCCGGATGCCCTCGGTCGCCCAGTGCAGCGCGGCGTTCTTGGTCAGCGTGCGGACCGCCCCCTTGGCCGCGTGGTAGGCGGGCGAGGTACCGAAACCGCCACTCGTGCCAAAGATTGAGCTGATGTTGACGATCGAAGCGTGCTCGGACGTCCTGAGGTGCGGCGCGGCCACCTTCATGCCGAGGAACACACCCGTCTGGTCGATGGCGACCGTGCGGTTCCACTCGTCGAGCGTCGTGTCCTCGATGGTCTTGAGGTCACCCATGCCGGCATTGTTGACGACGATGTCGAGTCCGCCGAACGCCTCGACGGCCTTGGCACACGCGGCTTCCCAGTCGGACTCGCTCGTGACGTCATGCTTGAAGAAGGCGGCGCGGTGGCCGCTGGCCGTGATCTCCTTGACGGCGCCTTCGCCGGCGTCCACCTGGATGTCGGTGATGAGCACCGCGGCGCCCTCTTCGGCCAGCCGCTTCGCCGTCTCCCTGCCGATGCCGCTTGCTGCCCCCGTGACCATCGCAACTCGACCTTCAAGCCTGTTCATGACCACTCCTTCGACGTGCCGGACTGCGCTGACAGCCCCCACTCTGTCAGGCGGCTGGTTCCGCAGTGGGACTTTGGTCTCGACCTGAATGACGCCGTATGCCGCTGGGCTTGCTCCCGGGGCCGCCCTCCCCAGCGCCCCCCGGCTTGAGAGGGCGGGAGGGCTGGGAGGGAGCGGGCGTGCGAGAGCGAGCTCAGCGGCATACGACGTGGGAAAGCGGGGCTCGCTGCGCACCTAGGGTGATGGGGTGGAGGAGGACCGCGCTTCGGCGCTCGATGAGATCGCCCGACACCAGTACGTGTCCCTGACGACGTTTCGGCGCTCCGGCGATCCTGTCGCAACCCCGGTGTGGGTTGCACGCGATGAAGACGAGGTCGTCGTCATCTCGGTGGACGGGGTGGGCAAGACGAAGCGGCTGGCGCACACGTCACGCGTCGAGCTGCGGCCGTGCGATGTCCGCGGCCGGGTGGCCGCTGGTGCTCCGTGTTGGCTGGGGACGGCTCGAGTCGTCCGCGACCGCGAGGGGCTCGACGCGGTCAGGCGGGCGATGTCGGCGAAGTACCCGATGGCCCGGCTGGGCAACGCGATCGAGGACCTCCTCGGCCGGTGGATGCGACGCAAGCCACGAGCCGGCATCCGGATCAGCCTGCCGCCCGACGCCTGAGCCCTCCCAACGGTCACCGCCCACAAGGTCTGGCAAGGGCTCGCATCGTCGACCGTCCCTCTCAGCGGTGTGCAACCAGCCGGTTTTCGGTGTGCAACTGCGGCACTGCTCGCTCTCACTGAGCAGTGCCGCAGTCCTCCCCTGGCCCCTCAGGTGGTCATTCGTGGGGGTTGGTGACGAAGTCGCCCCGCTCACGGATGTTGTCGGCCGGAGCCGTACTCGCTGTCCACAGCGACCCGTCGGCTGCGGCGCTGAGCACGGCCATGCCCGAGACCTCGGCGTGCTTGGCCAGGTACCCGTTCGACTTCGCGCCGATCCCGCCACGCACCTCGAACAGGACCGACGTCGAGCCGAGCAGGCCGTAGGCGTTGCGTGCGATGCCCGGGGTCGACGTGCTCGGGTACCGCGTGATGTTGGCGTAGCCGTACTGCTCGAGCGACGTCAGCATGACCGAGACCGCCCGCTTGGACATGGTGATCGTCTCGGCGAACTCGTCTGCGATGCCGAGGCGCTCGGCTTCCTCCGTGGCGTTGGGCCACATGATGGAGCCGGTGATCAGCCGGCCGTCATCGTCGACGTACGAGCCCTGGTGGTGGAAGTCGACCACGACAGAGGGCTGACGCTCGTCCCAGAGCAAGCGCATGGCGACCGCCTCCGGCACCGGGTTGTCCGTGTCGGCGCCCGGCTTGTAGGGGTGGTCGAAAGCGCTGGCGCTGTAGGAGTGGTAGCGGTTGATGTCGTAGCCACGACCCGCGAGGTAGAACTCGCAGAAGGCGGCGCAGGTGGGATCCCAGTTCTGCCGCCACGGGGTGGTGCTTCCGCGCGAGTCGACGACGTCGCCGTCGAACCCGTCGACGTTGACCCGCGGGACGATCGTGACCGTCAGCGCATTGCGAATCTCCTTGGCCTGCTGGGAGTTCCCGGCCAACGTCTGCACAATCGAAAGCATGCCCTCGCTGACGACGTACTCGTCACCGTGCTGGTTGGCGATGAACATGACGTCCACCGGGCCGGAGCCGATGGTCGCGACGGGGATGTCGCGGCCGAGGTTCGTCTGGAGCGGCGCCGGCGCGACGTCGACCGCGCCGCCCGAGCTGCTCTCGATGGATCTCAGCGTCTTCCACAGCTGCTCGTAGCTGTGGATCGCCTGGACGTTCTCCTTGCCGTCGTCCCACGGACCGCCCGGGACCGTGGTCGGATCGGCGACCGATGGCCCGGCGAGCGCGACGGACAATCCGGCGGCCAAGGCAACTCCGATGGCTTTCAAGCGCATGGCTGTCTCTCCTTCAAGGCGTCAGTGCACAAGAGGGTGAAGGGGCGTGAGGAGCGCTCGAAATGCCCGGTTTTACAAGGGTTTGGCAAGTCTTGCAGCGGGCTTGGGCGACGTCAAGGGAGAGCCGGTCTCACCGGGTGACCAGGACCGCCTTGGCCTCCCTGACCGTGACAGTCGTCGATGGTCCCGGCACATCGACCGTGGCCGGGATCGCGTCCCAGGACGCGCCCCCGTCCAGGCTGAAGTCGGCACCGAACGTCGTCGTGACCCGCGTCGTGAACTCCCCCGGCTCGCGGTACGTGTGCACCACATCCCCGTCGGGATAGACCCCGCCCAGCGAGTCGGTCGGGCCGTATGTCCCACCATCGCCGAAGTGGTACGTGAAGCCGACGAGCTTCGGGCGGATGGAGACCGGGATCCCGCGAAGCACGCGCCGATCTGCTTCGTCCGGCTCGTAACCCGCGCTCGACCAGGTCACGCGGTAGAAGGTCTCGAGGTTGACGAGGGTCACGTCGCCCTGTGGCTGGGTCGAGATCGTCGGCTTGGCCCACGGGGTACGCATGAAGGCTGCCTTGATGTCAGCCATGGTGAGTTGGGGACGCGCTCCCGGCGCGACATCGGAGTAGCAGGTCACCCCTGCGGCCTCCCACGGCCCTCGGTCGTCCGGCGGGGTCACCAGTTGTCGCCAGATCCGGAGCCGCGTGTTGCCCTCGAGCTCGGGCGGGCACTGCCTGAGCGCCCGTCCGCACATGATCTCCTGGTCCCACTGCGGATGGTTCGCGGGGCAGTCAGGCAACGAGACGTACTCGAAGTACGGCGAGCCCTCTGGCCGTGGCGCCCCGTTGTCCCCCGGATACGCCGGCAGCGCAAGCACTTCCTCCCGTGACAACAGCTCGACGTAGGCGTTGTCATTGTTCGTCCCGCAATTGACGATCCCGCACGGCGGACCATCAGCGAGCGCCATAGGCGCGGGAAGCGCTAGGAGCAGTGCCGCACCCATCAGGGCGACGACGCAGCCCTTCACGACGAGTCCTCGACTTGGCTGCGTGTCGCCATCCAATGACCTTCGAAGGCAAGACTCAGCACGAAGACCTGTGTGCCTTCGGCGGCAACGGTCTCAACCGAACGGCCTTTCCGATCAATGATCTTGGCCTCGTTGGCCAGAACGGTCACGGCGATGTGCTTCTTGCCCTCGATAAAGGCGTACACCGAAGTTCCCTTGATGGTCAGCGGGCTGGATGCGTACCGCTGACCATGCTTCCGGAGGTACTCGGCCGTTGAGCGAAATGCAGAGCACGTCTTGCAGCCATCTTTCTGCAAGCTATCCAGTAGCGCCGGGTCCGGCTTCATCCACGCCTTCGCGACCTGCTCATAGTAGAACTTGGCGAAGGCCTCGGCGCCGGCTTGGGTGTTGGGCCGCGCAGCCTTGGGGATCCGGGCCAGGACTGGATCCTCAACCGCCGTGGTGGCGCTCGTCGTAGGCGTGCCGCTGGAGGCGATGGTCGCCGAATCAGACTGTGCCACTGGCGGGGCGGTGGCCGGCTCCGTTGGCGGAACCGAGCCACCACACCCACTTAGCAGGAGAGCGGTGGCGAGCCCAGCGGCATACGGCATCCATGAGGTCCTGCGAGCGCGCACGCGCGATCCCCCTGACGTCTTCGTATCGATTCGTCCCAGATCGTCACACATTCTGGCGCACCTCGCACGCCGAAGGACTATGCCGTCCACAGACGCTCGGAGACGAACTGGCGTAGGACCGGCCAGGGTCCCGGCCTGGTGTCATGACGATGCGGACCAGGCAAGGGACACCTCGGCTGCTACGGCCGCCAGCGTCCGGTCCGCGTCCAGATCGTCGACTCCGAGGCAGCCTGACAGCAGCGAGCAGGTGGGCGTCCACGAGGCTGAGGCCGCGACCGTGCAGACTGCGGGTTCGACCAGTTGTAGACACTCCGAGTTCGTGGCCACCACGACGGTGGGAAGGTCGGTCAGCAACCCGATCACCTCGCTCCGGTTGCGAATGGAGCCGAGAGCGAGCTCGCCGATGATCATCGGGTGCGCTGCTACTCGCTCGTCATCGAGGAGCGCCACAAGATCAGGCTCGGGCAGGTGCAGATGATCGATCCAGATCGACGTATCGACGAGGATCACGAGGCGCGCGTGCTTCGGGATGCGCCGACCGTCCGACTTGCGGGCCCGCGGCGCGGCCTGTGCGTCAGGATCACTGCCACCGAGCCGGGCGAGCCGGCGAGCACTCTGGGGCGGATCGGCGTCATGCCCACGAGCCGAGATCCCAAGGCATCGGATCGGGCGACACGAGCTGCTCGGTCGAGATCTCGTTGTCACGACAGCGGATCAGCCACAGCGCTCGGGTATCGTCCCGCTCGGCTGCGATGACGCCGTTCAGCACATGGTCGAAGGTGAACTGCGAGAAGTCAGGCTTCGCACTCCTACGGGCGCTCGCGCCGGGCCGGAGGAAGTGGTCGATGAGGTACTGGAGCCACTCTTCAGCCATGCGCGACTTGTCGGTGCGGTTGTCCCAACTGAGGCAGCACCCGTCCATGCACGGCTTCCAGTCCAAGTGAGCGTATGGGCTGCCATCGCCCGGCGTCAGGGACGTAAAAGCCTCCGTTGCGGCAAGGCGTTTGCCCTTGCTGCCGGCTCGGAGCTGCTGCCGTTCCTCTTCGAGCTGCCGCTCTCGCTCGAGACGAAAGGCCTTTGGGTTCATGGGCACCTCATAGGGATCGGTGAAGTACCGGCGGTCGAGCTCGGCATAGGCCCTGAGCCATTCGACCTCGGCCGAGTTGAGCCGAGGCTCGATATCGAGTCGGCCCATGAACGTCGTGCTGAATCCCATCACTCGCCTCCTGACGTCGGTGTGGCCACCAGACAAGCGGACTGAGCCGAACCGCCATCGCGGTCGTCCACAGGTCCTGGCGTCGCTGTCTGTGGACAGCCAAGACAGACGACTGGCCAAGCCGTGCGAAGGTCGGCCCATGAGCCCCGACGTGAAGCAACGTCCATGGAATCTGGCCGATCCCGAAGCGACCCTGCGTGAAATCGAAGCCCGGTGCCCGTTCGAGCTCGACGCGGTCATCGTCGCCGCCGTTGAGCTCGACAGCCAGCGGGTCACCGACGCGCGGGTGGCCACGGTCGGGGGCCTGCCGGACGACCACTATAACGCGAGCGACCTGGTCCGAAGGCTCGCAGAGGAGATGGTCCCCGAGCGATGGGCGACGGGCCGAGAAGGGCACGGCATCACTCATGTGCTGGTGACCGTCATCTGCCGTGAAGGCCGGGTCACCTTCACCCGACGCGAGG
>NZ_DATEEY010000107.1:0-29351 GCF_035280925.1 Intrasporangium sp.
CCTGCGGCCATGGCCGGGGACGCACCGACGAACCCGTCGCTCGAGGGGCTGGCCCTTCGGAACATCACCGCCTCGTGGGACGCCACCGCCTCGCCGGCCGGCCCCTCCCCTTCGTCGAGTGTGCAGTACGCGCCGCCGCTCGCCGGCCCCTCCCCTTCGTCGGGTGTGCAGTACGCGCCGCCGGTCGTCGGGCCGTTCGACCTCGACCTGGCGCCGGGCGAGTCGGTCGCCGTCCTCGGCCCGAACGGCAGCGGCAAGTCGACCCTGCTCGCCGTCCTGGCTCGACACCTCGACCCGGTCTCCGGCAGCTACACGGTGACGACCCCGGACGGCGAGCGCGACGTCCTCGCCGAGCCGCTCGACGACGCACGCGCCCGGATCGCCGTCGTCGACGACGAGCCACACATCTTTGCGACGACGCTGCGCAACAACCTCACGCTCGCCCGCCCCGGCGCGAATGACGAGGCCGTGCTCGAGGCGCTCGACCGGGCTGGTCTCGGTCGACTGGCCTCCGGCCTTCGCGATGGTCTCGACACCGACCTCGGAGCGGGCGGCCGTGGCCTCTCCGGAGGTGAGCGGGCCCGGCTGGCCATCGCCCGGGCGCACCTGAGCAACAGACCGGTCATCGCGCTCGACGAACCGGTGGCCCACCTCGACCCTCCCACGGCGCGCAGTGTCCTGACCGACCTGCTCGCTCCCTCGCGCGGCTCCGACGACCACTCGCCCGCTGTCGTCCTCGTCACGCACCGCCCCGACGGGCTTGACCTGGTCGACCGCGTTTTCACCATCACCCACCCGCACAGGTAGATTGGAACCATCATGGCAAGCAACCCCCGCCCCCGACTCGGCGAGCTCGAGCGTGCCGTCATGGAGCACCTCTGGGCCGCCACCGGCGCGCACCCCGAGGGCCTCACGGTGCGCGAGGTGCACGACGCCATCGGCGTCGAGCGCGGCCTCGCCTACACGACGCTCATGACCGTGCTCGACCGCATGGCCAAGAAGGAGCTCGTCACCCGCGAGCGAGACGGCCGTGCGTGGCGCTACCTGCCCGCCTCGTCCCGCGACGAGCTGACGTCGGAGGCGCTCCACCACACCTTGGGTGAGCTCGCCGGCACGGATCGCCGCAGCGCCCTCCTGCGCTTCCTCGACCAGTCGACGGCCGAGGAGCTCGACGAGCTGCGGGCGGCCCTGGCTGACCTGGAGTCGCACGAGGGAAAGCGCAAGACCAGGTAGCCGCGCGAGTCGCCCATGGTCGTTGCGGCCCTGCTCATCCTCACGATCGCCCTCGCGTGGCCGGTGCCGCGCGTCATGGCGGGGATGACGACGTTTCGTCGCGCGCCGCGGGCGGCTCTCGTCGTCTGGCAGTCCACCTCGGCCGCGGCGGTTCTCGCGGCGCTCTTCGCGGCGCCCGCCGCCCTGCCCTACGTCATCGGGCCGACCCCTGAGCTGGCCGGCAATGCCACCCAGATCGCCGTCGCCGTGGCGGTCACGGGAATCGTCGCGGGACGGCTCCTGCTCTCCGGGCACCGGGTGGGGACGCGGCTGCGGGCCAACCGGCGGCGGCACCGCCGGCTCGTCGACCTGCTGGCCGTGCCACCGCACGAGGACTCGACCCACGCCGCGCACATGCGGGTCATCGAGCATCCGACGCCGACGGCCTACTGCGTGCCGGGCGTGCGCCGCCGGGTCGTGCTCACCCAGGGAACGCTCGATGCGCTGCCGGAGGGGGAGCTCGCCGCCGTACTCGCGCACGAGCGTGCACACCTGCGGGCAAGACACGACCTGATCCTCGAGTTCTTCACCGTCGTCCATGAGGCGGTGCCACCGTTCGTCCGGTCCGACGCCGCCCTCCGCGAGGTGACCCTGCTCATCGAGGTGCTCGCGGACCGGGCCGCAGTCCGGGCCACGAGCGTGCTCGCCACGGCACGCGCGATCGTCGCGATGGCTACCGGGGGCGTGAAGCCGGAGGGCACCCTGGCGATGGGGGAGTCGCCCTCGGCCGCGCGCCAACGCCTCGACCTGCTCAGCCCCGGACGGGTCGCCGGCATGCCGCCCCCGGTCGCCGCCACGCTCATGTACCTCTTTGCCGCCTCGATCGTGACGATGCCGGTGGCGCTGCTCGTCGTCGCCTGGGCCAGCAGCTGAGCAGCGTGGCCGTCCGCGGATCGGACACTCGTTTTTGCATAAGCCAACGTTATGGAACAGTGCTGCTCCAATCGCACTATCGCCCGCGAAAGGACCGCCGACCATGACCACCTCGACCACCTCGACCACCTCGACCACCTCGACCACCTCGACCACCTCGAGCAGGTTGGCAGGCCTCCGACTGGGCGACATCGCCCCGGACTTCACCGCCGAGACGACCGAGGGGCCGATCTCCTTCCACGACTGGAAGGGTGCGGGCTGGGCGGTCCTCTTCAGCCATCCGGCCGACTTCACCCCCGTCTGCACGACTGAGCTCGGCAGGGTTGCGGCGCTCAAGGACGAGTGGGCCAGGCGCAACGCCAAGGTCATCGCCGTCTCTGTCGACCCGGTCGACCAGCACCATGACTGGAAGCACGACATCGCCGAGGTCGCCGGCGCCCCGGTCGACTACCCGATCATCGCCGACGAGGACCGCACCGTCTCGGAGCTCTACGGGATGATCCATCCGGGTGAGGGCGACACCTCCGCGGTCCGCTCCGTCTTCCTCATCGATGGCAGCCACAGGATCCGCCTCACGCTGACCTATCCAAAGTCGGTCGGCCGCAACTTCGACGAGATCCTGCGCGCCCTCGACGGCCTCCAGGTCACCGACTCCGGCCCCTTCTCCACCCCTGCGGACTGGCAGGTCGGCGAGCGGGTCATCATCGCGCCGACGCTGACCACCGAGGACGCCCGGTCCCGCTTCGCGGACGTCGAGGAGGTCAAGCCGTACCTCCGCTTCGCCTCCGTCCCGGCCTGAGGCCCTCCCCCACGCTCGGCCCGGCATCCCTCTCGATCGAGTGAACAAGATCTGGGTTCGCACAGGGCGACGGGACTGAGCGCAAGGCCAGATCTTGTTCACTCGATCGGGGGTGGGTGCGCGCTCGGCCCGATCGCTAGGCTCGCCTCCATGCGCGTACTCGTCAGCGGCGGTGCCGGCTACATCGGGTCACACACGGTGGTCCAGCTCGTTGCCGCAGGGCACGACGTCGTCATCGTCGACAACTTCGCCAACAGCAAGCCGACCGTCGTGGGCCGGCTCGAGTCACTGACCGGCACACATCTGCCGGTGCACTCCTTCGACCTGCTCGACCAGGACAAGGTCGAGCGGCTCTTCGCGCAGGAGCCGATCGACGCGGTGATCCACTTCGCCGGCCTCAAGTCCGTGGGCGAGAGCGTCGAGAAGCCGCTCGAGTACTACGAGAACAACATCGGCTCGACGTTCTCGCTGGTTCGCGCGATGCGCCGCCACGACGTCCACAAGCTCGTCTTCAGCTCCTCCGCGACCGTCTACGGCGTCAGCGAGCCGCCCTTCACGGAGGACATGCGCACGGGCGCCTCGAACCCGTACGGCTGGACGAAGGTGATGATCGAGCAGATCCTGCGCGATGTGGCCCTGGCCGACCCGTCGTGGCGCATCGCGCTGCTTCGCTACTTCAACCCGGTGGGCGCCCACGACTCCGGGACCATCGGCGAGGACCCGCAGGGCGTCCCCAACAACCTGATGCCGTACGTCGCCCAGGTCGCGGTCGGCCGGCGCGACAGGCTGCGCATCTTCGGCGGCGACTACCCCACTCCCGACGGGACGGCGCTGCGCGACTACATCCATGTCGAGGACCTCGCCGCCGGTCACCTGGCCGCCCTCGACAAGCTCGGCAAGACCGATGCTCCGGTGTCGACGTGGAACCTCGGCACCGGCGTCGAGACCAGCGTCCTCGAGGTCGTGCGTGCGTTCGGGCGGGCGGTCGGGCGCGACCTGCCCTACGAGATCGTCGAGCGTCGGCCGGGCGACCTGCCCGCCGCCTACGCCGACCCCAGCCGCGCCCACGAGGAGCTCGGCTGGCGCGCCAAGCGCGACATCGACGACATGTGCGCGGACTCCTGGCGCTGGCAGAGCCAGAACCCGGAGGGCTACCCCGACGCCTGAGGCAGCTGGGGGTGCCGCACGCGGCCGGCTCAGGGCTGGGGATCCAGCGCGTCGTAGTCCCGGAAGCTGGGGACCCGCGCGACCGCGAGGATGACGAGCACGACGACGAGGAACCCGCCCACGACGGGTGGCACCCAGATCACGGTCAACGTGGCGAGAGAGCCGGCCACCATCTGCCCGAGGCGCGGGCCACCGGTCACGACCACGGTGAAGATGCCCTGCATCCGTCCCCGCAGCCGGTCTGGCACGGCTGCCTGGAGGATGGTCTGCCGGAAGATCGCGCTGACGTTGTCAGCGCCCCCGGCGACGGCCAGGCACACCAGGGCCACCGCCAGGGCCGGCCGGTTGACGTCGGCGAAGTCGCGGCTCGACACCGAGTGGCCGCCCAGCATGACCACGGCGAGCACGAGCCCGAAGCCGAGGATGGCGAGACCGAAGACGACGATCGCATTGCGGATGGCGCGGCCCTGCCAGCGAATGCCGGTGACGCGGCCCGAGCCCAGGCTCGAGAGGATCCCGCCCGTGGCGAACGCCGCCAGGAGCAGGCCGGCCGTCACCGAGCCACCGCCGATGACGACGGCGCCGACGGCCGGGAAGAGCACCATCGGATGCCCGAAGGTCATCGCGATGATGTCGACGACGAAGCTCATCCGGACGTTCGGCGCGCCGCGCAGGTGGGCCAGGCCCTCCACGACGGACCGCAGCCCGCCCACCACGGGGGCACCCGCGTCGCCGAGCTGGGGCCTGATCCGGGGCAGCGTCCACAGGCCGAGGAACCCGGCCAGGAAGAGCACGACGTCCACCGTGTACGTCCATGCGTAGCCCACCCTGGCCACGAGGACTCCGGCCAGGCCCGGGCCGACCGTGACCATGAGCCCCATCGAGATGCCCATCAACGCCGCCGCCTTGGGCAGGAGCGAGAGGGGCAGGAGCCGTGGCGTGATCGCCTGCCGCGTGGCCGAGGCGATCGTCGCCGCGACGGCGTTGACCGTCGTGATGACGTAGAACGCCCACACCGCCGTCACGTCGGCCCAGGCGATGACGGCGAGGCCCGCGGTGGACGCCCAGCCAGCGAGGGACGACAGCAGCGCCACGGTGCGCCGGTCGAAGCGGTCCGCGACCGCCCCGCCGTACAGGCCCGACGCGATGACGGGTCCGAGGGCGAACCAGGCGACGAGCGAGACCATGAACGTCGACGCGGTGAGGTCGTAGATGTGCAGGGCTACCGCGGTCGCGGTGACCTGTGCGCCGATGCCGGCCAACGTGTTGCCCGCCCAGAGGCGGGCGAAGGCCGGGCTGTGACGCAGCGGCGAGATGTCGACGAGGTGTGAGCGCCGCGAGCGCTGACCGGACACGCGCTCGCGTGCCTGGCTGCCCTCTCCCACACGAGGAACCTACGCCACGTCGACCAGTCCGGCGCCGAGGGCCGCCTCGACGTCGCGCAGCATCGACCCGTCGCGGACCCAGGCCCAGCCGTCCTCCGCCCGCCACGCCACCAGGGTGCGGACGGCCCCATCGAGGCCGGTGAACGAGACCATCGAGAGCGAGCCCGTCTCGATGACGCGCGCCTCGTCGACCACTGAGTCGTCAACCGCGAGTGCAGCGCCCGAGGCCAGAGCCCCAGCGAAGGCCACGCCGATCGCCTCGAGGCCGGCCGCCTCGCGACCGCACGGCAGCGTCACGACGGCGTCAGCGGCATACGACCCCACGATCCCGGCCACGTCACCGGCTGCCACTCGCTCGACGTAGGAAGCCAACAGGTCTCGAGGAGTCCGTGCACCACGCTTCGTCGTCATGGAGCCACCGTCCCACCGACCTCCGACAGCGACCTCCGACACCGGCCGGCGATCGGTTCGGTACCGGTCCGCATCGGTTGGACTCGCTTGGGGCGGGTCGCATCACGGCACGGTAACGACGGGTGTTGAATGGGGCCATGTCGTCGCCGCGCCCCCTCCACGTGACCTTCGTGTGCAGCGGCAACATCTGCCGGTCGCCGATGGGTCACGTCATCCTCACTCGGCTGATCGACGACGCCAGGCTCTCCGATCGGGTCACGGTGTCCTCGAGCGGGACCGGTGACTGGCACGTCGGCGAGCCGGCCGACCCGCGGACGGTCGCCGTCCTCGAGGCGAACGGCTTTGACGGGTCGACCCACCGGGCCCGGGTATTCTCCGCCGCCCACTTCGACGACGCCGACCTCGTGCTCGCATCGGACAGCGGGCACGTGCGCCACCTGCGCCGGCTGGCCCGGACGCCGGAGCACCAGGACAAGATCCGGCTGGTCCGGGAGTTCGACCCCGCCGCCGTCGCCGCGGGCACCCTCGAGACGGATGACCCGTGGTTCGGCGACGAGGAGGGCTTCCTTCGGTGCTTCGCGGAGGTCGAGGCGGCATGCAAGGGCATTCTGGAACACGTCAGGGGAAGGCTGGAGATGGAGCACGGCTGATCCCATGAGACACCTCCACACCGCTGTTCCCTACTACCCCTACGGGTCTCCGTGTTGGGTCGACCTGCTCGTCAGCGACGTCCATCGCGCGCAGTCGTTCTACACCGAGCTGTTCGGCTGGCGCTGGCTCACGGGCGACGCAGCCAGCGGGGGCTACACCATGGCCCTCCTGGGTGACCACCCGGTCGCGGGCCTCAGTCGCAGGCCGCGCGCAGCGCCCATCCCGAGCCAGTGGACGACCTACCTCCGGGTGGGAGACATCGGCGTCGCCGCCCAGGCCATCGCCAACTACGGCGGTCGTCCCCTCGGCAGACCGGTCCGGATCGGCGCCCTCGCGCGGACGATGGTGGCCATCGACCCCGGAGGGGCCTACTTCGGGGTCTGGGAGCCGGGCGACCTGCCGGGCAGTGGCACCCTCGACCAGCCAGGTTCACTGACCTGGAACGAGCTGCTCACCCGCAACTACGACGTGGTGCTCGACTTCTACGAGAACATCTTCGCCCACGGCTTCATCGACGAGACCGAGAACGGCGGCCCGCGGTGGTCGACTGCACACACGGGCGACGGCAACCCCGCTTTCGGGCTGGCCGAGATCGAGCCCGACTGGCCCAAGGAGATCGGCTCCCACTGGGTGACGCACTTCGCGACGGACAACGTCGTCACCTCGGTCGCGCACGCCCTCGACCTCGGCGGGCAGCTGCTCCAAGGCCCCTTCGACGGGCCGTACGGCGTGGGCGCAGTGCTGAGCGGCGTTGAGGGAGAGGTCTTCTCGGTGCTCGTCCCGGAGCTCGACTGACCTCCGCCTGTCACGAGGCATGCCGTATGCCGCTGAGCTCACTCATGAGGTCAGGTGACCTTGGGAGCCGGCTCAGCGGCATACGGCATCACTTTGAGCGGGAGCCCGCTCGGCTGGGAGGATGGTTGGCATGGCCTCCCTCGCTGATGCTCAGCCCCCCATCGCGCTCGGCGCGCTCGACGGACGGTACCGCGCGGCTGTCGCGCCGCTCGTCGACCACCTTTCGGAGGCGGCCCTCAACCGGGAGCGGGTACGGGTCGAGGTCGAGTGGCTCATCCACCAGACGTCCCACGGCGTGATCCCGGGCGTGCGCAAGCTGAGCGACGTGGAGGTCGCCGCGCTGCGGGGCGTCGTCGAGTCGTTCGGGCCGGTGCAGGTGGCCGAGCTCGCCGAGATCGAGCGCGTCACCGTCCATGACGTCAAGGCCGTCGAGTACTTCCTCAAGGGCCGACTCACGCAGATCGCCCCGGGCGAGGAGGACGCCGGCCTGGCCGAGCTCATCCACTTCGGGTGCACGAGCGAGGACGTCAACAACCTGTCGTACGCCCTGATGGTCAAGGGCGCCGTGACGCAGGTGTGGCTGCCCAGGGCGCAGGCTCTCGTCGAGCAGGTCTCGGAGATGGCACGCGAGCTGCGCGACGTACCGCTGCTCGCCCACACCCATGGCCAACCTGCAACGCCGACGACGATGGGCAAGGAGCTGGCGGTGCTCGCCCGGCGGCTCGGTCGACAGCTGCGGCGGATCGAGCGGCAGGAGTACCTCGGCAAGTTCAACGGCGCCACCGGGACGTTCGGTGCGCACGCGCTCGCGCTGCCTGACGTCGACTGGCCCACGGTGTCGCGCGAGTTCGTCGAGGGACTCGGCCTGACCTGGAACCCGCTCACGACCCAGATCGAGAGCCACGACTGGCAGGCCGAGCTCTATGCGGACGTCGCGCGGTTCAACCGGATCCTGCACAACCTCTGCACCGACGTGTGGACCTACATCTCGATGGGCTACTTCGCGCAGGTGCGAGGACAGGGGACGGTGGGGTCGTCGACGATGCCCCACAAGGTCAACCCCATCCGCTTCGAGAACGCCGAGGCGAACCTCGAGGTGAGCAACGCCCTTCTCGACGTGCTCGGCTCGACGCTGGTCCAGAGCCGGCTGCAGCGCGACCTCACCGACTCGTCGATGCAGCGCAACATCGGCACCGCGTTCGGGCACGGCCTGCTCGCGCTGGACAACGTGGCGCGCGGCCTCGTCGGGCTCGATGCCGTGCCGGAGGCGATGAGCGCGGACCTCGAGGCCAACTGGGAGGTCCTCGCCGAGCCGATCCAGTCGGCGATGCGCGCTCTCGGGGCGCAGGGCGTGGCCGGGATGGAGGAGCCCTACGAGCGGCTCAAGGAACTGACGCGCGGGCGCCGCGTCGGCGGTGACGAGGTGCGCGAGTTCGTCCGCGGGCTCGGCCTGCCCGCGGAGGTGGAGGCGCGCCTCCTGTCGCTCACGCCGCAGACGTACACCGGGCTCGCGAGCCGCCTGGTCGACCACCTGACCTGAGGTGGCGTGAGCCACGAGGTGTGGGCTCGCTCGACCACGGCGTGGCGTCGCCCTCTCGACTGCGGCACTGCGTCCCTCGCTGAGCAGTGCCACAGTCGCGAATTTCCTTGGCCCCATGCAGCCATCGCGGCATACGGTGAGACCGGCCGAAAGGGGTCCACCGTGGGCAAGGTCATTGCCGGAATTACGACATCCATCGACGGCTACGTCACCGGACCGGACGACGGTCCCGGGCGCGGCCTCGGTATCGGTGGGGAGCGGCTCCACTACTGGGTCTTCGGGGGTCCGTGGACGTACGACGAGGGGCCGACCGGGACCACGACCGGCGAGGGCCAGGCCTGGCTCGAGTCAGCCATGGCCAACCTGGGGGCGGTCATCTCAGGTCGGTGGACCTACGAGGCGGCAGACCACTGGGGCGGTCGCAACCCTTGGCCCGTCCCGTTCTTCGTGCTGACCCACAAGCCCGCGGACCAGCCCGAGCCGGATGCCGGCTTCACGTTCGTCGACAACCTCGACGGGGCGCTGGCCCTCGCCCAAGAGGCCGCTGGTGACAAGGACGTCCACGTCATGGGCGGCGCTGACACGATCCGCCAGGCCCTCGAGGCCCGCGTCATCGACGAGCTGACGATCATCCTCGCGCCGGTCGTGCTGGGCGGAGGCAAGCATCTCTTCGACGGCTTCGACCAGCGCGTCGACCTCGAGCACCTCGGGGTCCGACAGTCGAAGTGGGCCACATTCGTCGACTACCGGGTCGTGCGGCCGAGCTGAGTCAGCCCTGTTCGCGCATGGGCCTGGTCAGTCAGGTGTGGAAGCTCGGCCACTCGGGAGTATGGCCGAACTTCCACACCTGAACCCTCCGAATACGTGGGGCCGCGGCTCAGGCGGCGGTGGCCCGGAACCCCCGCAACCGCAGCGAGTTCGACACGACGAAGACGGACGAGAACGCCATGGCGGCACCGGCCAGCATCGGGTTGAGCAGTCCCGCCGCCGCCAAGGGGATGGCCGCGACGTTGTAGGCGAACGCCCAGAAGAGGTTGCCCTTGATGGTTCGAAGCGTGCGCCGCGACAGCCGGATCGCGTCAGCAGCCACGCGGAGGTCGCCGCGCACCAGCGTCAGGTCGCTCGCTTCGATCGCGACGTCGGTACCGGTGCCCATCGCAAGTCCCAGGTCGGCCTGCGCCAGAGCGGCAGCATCGTTGACACCATCGCCGACCATGGCGACGACCTTCCCGGAGTCCTGGAGGCGCTTGACGACGTCGACCTTGTCGGCCGGCAGCACGTCGGCGATGACGTCCGACTCGGCGATGCCGACCTGCGCGGCGACCGCACGGGCGGCCCGTTCGTTGTCGCCGGTGAGCAGCACCGGAGTCAGGCCGAGCTCGCGCAGCTCGCTGATCGCTTGCGCGGACGTCGGCTTGAGCGTGTCGGAGACCACGACGACCCCGCGTGCGATTCCGTCGGACGCAACGGCCACCGCGGTCCCACCAGCGTTCTGGGCACCACTGAACGCGGTCTGCAGCTCGGCAGGCAGCTCGATGCCGGCGTCGGCGAGGAAGCCGGGTCGGCCGACGAGGACGTTCGTCCCGTCGACGACGCCGCGGACTCCGAGCCCGTCGGTGCTCGCAAACCCGCCCACCGGCGGCAGGGCACCCAGACGCTCCTCGGCCCCGGTTGCGATGGCCCGGGCAATGGGGTGCTCGGAGGCATGCTCGACCGCTCCGGCCAGCCGCAGGACCTCGGACTCGTCCTCGCCGTCAGCCGCGTGCACGGACTGGAGCGACATGGCGCCGGTGGTCACCGTCCCCGTCTTGTCGAGCACGACGGTGTCGACCTGCCGGGTTGACTCGAGCACCTCGGGACCCTTGATGAGGATGCCCAGCTGGGCTCCCCGCCCCGTGCCGACCATCAGGGCGGTCGGCGTGGCCAGGCCGAGCGCACAGGGGCACGCGATGATGAGCACCGCGACCGCGGCCGTGAACGCGGCGGCGGCCCCCGCCCCGGTCCCGAGCCAGAAGCCCAGGGTGCCGACGGCCAACGCGATGACGATGGGCACGAAGAACCCAGAGATCCGGTCGGCGAGGCGCTGGACCTGAGCCTTGCCGTTCTGAGCCTCCTCGACGAGGCGGGCCATCTGGGCGAGCTGGGTGTCGCCACCGACTCTGGTCGCGCGGACGATGATCCGCCCGCCGGCGTTGATCGTCGCGCCTGCCACGGTCGAGCCGGGGCCGACTTCCACCGGCACGGACTCCCCGGTCAGCATCGACGCATCGACCGCGGAGGTGCCGTCCTCGACGACTCCGTCTGTCGCGATCTTCTCGCCCGGGCGCACGACGAAACGCATCCCCGTCTCGAGCCGCTCGACCGGGATCCGCTCCTCGGTGGGGCCGGATGGCCCGTCGCGCAGCACTGCCACATCCTTGGCGCCGAGCTCGAGCAGGGCCCGGAGCGCCGCGCCGGCCTGCCGCTTGGAGCGCGCCTCGAAGTACCGTCCGGCGAGCAGGAACGTGGTCACCCCAGCGGCGGCCTCGAGGTAGATGTTGCCCGCGCCGTCCGTCCGTTCGATGGTCAGCTCGAATGGGTGCGTCATGCCCGGCATGCCAGCGGTCCCGAAAAAGAGCGCGTAGAGCGACCAGCCGAACGCTGCGAGCACGCCCATCGAGACGAGCGTGTCCATCGTCGTCGTGCCATGGCGCAGGTTGGTCCAGGCCGCCTTGTGGAACGGCCACGCACCCCAGACGACCACCGGCGCCGCCAACGTCAGCGACGCCCACTGCCAGTAGGTGAACTGGAGGGCAGGGATCATCGCCATGGCGATGACCGGGACCGTGAGAGCGGCTGAGATGAGGAGTCGGTCGCGGAGCGCTCGGACGCGGTCGTACACCGCTGAGCTCGCTCCCGCGTCGCCCGTCCCGCCCGCTCCTCCCGACATCGCGGGCGGCGCGGGCACGGTCGCACCGTAGCCTGCCGCCTCCACGGTCTTGACGAGCTCATCCGTGCTGATGGTGTCCGGGAAGGCGACCTTCGCCTTCTCTGTCGCGTAGTTGACGGTCGCGGTGACGCCCTCGAGCTTGTTGAGCTTGCGCTCGATCCGGTTGGCACACGAGGCACACGTCATCCCGGTGATCTCGAGCTCGATCGCACCGGGCGCGGCTGGCAGGCCGAGCTCACGGCCGGGGTTCGTCGTCGGTGTCGTGGTCATGAGTGGTCATCTCCCGAGTGGTCCGGTGCCGGCGACTGGTCGTCCGAGGGCGCCGGGCTTCCCGCGGTGCCGTCCGCCTGCTCCGCCGTCACGGCCAGCGGCGCGGTGCGCACGACGCCGTCATGCTGGAAGTCGAGATAGAGCCGGTAGGCGCCGGGACTCGGCACGGCGGCATGGAAGACGACCTCGGGCCCCGGTTGCGTCCGGCCGTCGCCGGGCTCGCCATCGGGGTGGACGTGGAGGTAGGCGAGGTCTCCCTCGCGGAGCGCGACGAGGTGTCCGTAGGCTCCGAGATACGGCTCGAGGTCGGTCACCGGCTTGCCGTCCTTGGTGACCGAAAGCGTCAGCTTCGCGTCACGCCCGGCGACCAGGTCACCGGCGACGGTGACGGTGTAGCCGTCGACGTGGACCGTCCGCGTCTCGCTCACCGGCTCGGCGAGGGCGGCCGCGCCGGGCACGCCGAGGTCAGCCCCGAGGGTCAGCGCGTCGGCGCCGCTGGGCTTGAAATCAGCGAAGAGCCGCCAGGTCCCCGGCTCGAGGTCGAGCGCCGCCGACCAGGTGCCGTCAGGGGCCAACGTCGGGTGGACGTGCTGGAAGCCGGTGAAGTCGCGCCGCACGGCAATCAGGTGCAGCTGCTTCTCGTGCTGGACCTCGTAGCCCGTGACCGGCTTGCCGTCCGGACCCGTCACGGTGAACGCGACGGGAACCTGCTGGCCGGCCGAGGCAGTCGCTGAGGCCAGGCGCAGGCCGTACCCGTCCTGGCTGACCATGAGCCCGCCGGGCACATCCGCGCCTGCGGACGCGGCCCTTGCTGGCGCGGTCCCGTGGTCCGCGCCCGCTGCGTCGTCGGCGCTGTCGTCCGTGTGTGAGTCGGGGCTGGCGCCCTCGTGGGCCGCTGCCGGCTCGCCCACCGGCCCGACCACGCGGCCGAGTCCGAGGGCGAGCCCGAAGAGCGCCGCGAGTCCTGCGACGAAACCGACGATCCTGGTGGCAGTGGTCATCACGAGGCGGCGAGCGAATAGCCCGCCTCCTCGACCGCGGCCTTGACCACGGCCTCGTCGAGGGGTGCCTCGCTGGTGACCGTCACGCGGCCGGAGTCGAGGTCGACGGCGACGTCCTGCACGCCGGCGATCTCACCGACCTCCTCGGACACTGACGCGACGCAGTGGCCGCAGGTCATGCCGACGACGGTGTAGGTGCTGGTCTCGCTCATCGTGGTTCCTTCCTCGCTTGGTGTACTTCGCTCACTATACCCCCATGGGGTATTTCTGCAACACGGGTCGGGCACGAATCAGGACCGAACGAGCCGGGCGATCGCGTCCGACGCCTCCTTGAGCTTGGTCTCGGCCTCCGGTCCGCCCTCGCGCACCGCGTCGACGACGCAGTGGGCGATGTGCTCGTCCAGCAACCCGAGCGCCACCGACTGCAGCGCCTTCGTCATGGCCGAGACCTGGGTGAGGATGTCGATGCAGTACTGCTCCTCGTCGACCATCCGCTGCAGGCCCCTCGCCTGGCCCTCGATGCGACGCAGGCGCCGCAGGTAGTCGTCCTTCTGGTGGATGTAGCCGTGCTGATGCGGGACGACCTCTGTGACGTCTTCCATGACTCTCTCCTCTGGGTGTGCACTGCGACCAAGGATACCCCACCAGGGTATTGAGGCGTGACATCGTAGGACACTGGCGTCGGCACCGTGGTGATCGGGCGCCGGTGGGGCTACCGTCACCAGGCATGGCGCGCACCCGGCAGGCCACCGTCCACGACGTCCACTCCATCGCAGCGTCGCTCCCCGAGGTGGAGCGGGACCCGCCCGACCCACGCTCGCCCAGCCGGGCGGCCTACACCATCCGGGGCAAGGCGTTCGTCTTCTTCCGCGGCCCGCGCAAGGACGCCTACGACCCGGAGACGGGTGAGCTCTACACCGATGTCATGGCCTTCCACTGCACCGCCGAGGACAAGGAGGCCCTCGTCGGCGATCCCGGCTCGCCCTGGTTCACCACGCCGCACTGGAACGGCTACAACGCCGTCCTGCTCCTCGAGCGCGACCTCGCGGAGGTGAGCGTCGACGAGCTGCGCGAGGTCATCACCGATGCGTGGCTCGCCCGGGCCCCCAAACGTCTTGCCAAGGAGTTCCTGGAGCGGACCTAGCCTTGGGGAGACGACAACGGCCGCACCCGTGGAGGATGCGGCCGTTGACGTCCGTGAGGCGAGGTCAGATGGTGACCGGCCCGTCCGGCGTCTCGAAGGTCACCGATAGCAGGCCGGGGGTGCCGTGCGGCGCGACGAAGGTGAAGTGGATGTCGCCCTTGTGAAAGGTCTGGTCGACGCCGAGCCACTCCCGGACCCGGGCGGGGTCGCCAGCGATCTGCAGCTCGCCGATGTGCACCTGCGACCTCGAACCGTTCGCCGGGTGGACGGTCGGGTCGTCCCACTGGATGAAGTACGGGACCTGGGGATCTGCGATCAGGCCCTTGATGCCGATCTGCCTCCAGCGCAGCTCGACGCCGTCGGGGCGATGCCGGTTTCCGTCAACCGCCTCGCGGCCGAGACGCCTCTCCGCTGCGGAGAGGTTGTCCACCGCGACGACCCACCCGAGCCAGCCACCGCCGGCCTCAGAGCGGGCGCGGACGGCCTGGCCGAAGGGCGCCTTGTCCGACGCCGGGTGGTCGAGGACCTCGACGACCTCGACGTAGTTGCGGTCAGCCAGGGGAAAGATGACGTTGCGCGTCCCGAATCGCGGGTGCACCCCCCCGTCGACGGGCTCCACGCCGATCAGCTTCGAGAGCCGCTCGGCCGTTGCCTGGAGGCCATCGGGCTCGGCCGCATAGGAGACGTGGTCAACTCGCATACGGTCAATCGTGACATACGTCAAGGGGTGCTCTTGACCACCCCCCGGCAAGGCGCTCGCGGCCGCTGGTGCGACCTCGGACACGCCTCAGCCACGCTGCCGGACTGCCTCGTACAGGACGACTGCGGCGGCGACCGAGACGTTGAGGCTGTTCGCCCGGCCGTGCATCGGGATGCGTACCCGGTGGGTCGCCGCCTCGAGCAACGCGTCGTCGACGCCGTGCTTCTCCGACCCGACGGCGACGGCGACTCGCCCGCGGTAGTCGACGTCGGTGTGCACGACATCCGTCTCCGGCGTCGTCACGACCAGCGTGACATCTCCCCCTCGCAGCCAGTCGAGGGTCTCCGTCGTCGTTGCGCTCGCCACCGGCAGCGCGAACAGGGTGCCCTTGCTCGCCCGCACCACGTTGGGGTTCCCCCAGTCGGTCACCGGGTCCGCAGCAACCACCGCGTCGGCGCCCGCTGCATCCGCGGTGCGGAGCATCGCGCCGAGGTTGCCCGGCTTCTCGACGCCTTGCGTGACCAGCCCCAGCCAGTGGTCACCGTCGACGTGGAGCGAGCTCAGCGGCATACCCACGTTGTCGACGACGGCGAGCAGGCCGTCGGGTCCCTCCCGGTAGGACACCTTCCCGTATGCCGCTGGGCTCAGTCGCACGATCTCCACCCCTGCCGCTCGGAGCCGTTCAACGAGCTCGGGCTGGGTCCCGATGTCCTGTGACCCCGCGCGCCCCGATGGGCTGAAGAGCTCCCGGGAGACGTAGAGGGTCCGTGGCATCACACCGGCCTCGAGGGCGAGTCGGATCTCCTCGTGGCCCTCCACCAGGGTTCGGCCGGTCTCCTCCCGCGCGCGGCGCCGACGGAGCGCGACGACCGCCTTGAGCCTCGGGTTCGCGGGTGAGGTGATCTCGCGTTCAGGCATGGCACCGCAAGCATCCCACTGTCGCTGGACAGGACTACGGTCGGAAGATGACGACCCTCGAGAACAGGCCCAACAGCGCCCTTCTGGTGATCGACGTGCAGCAGGGGAACACCGCGGAGGCGTACAACCGCGACGGCGTGATCGCCAACATCAACACCCTGGTCGAGCGGGCCCGCACCGAGGGAGTCCCCGTCGTGTGGGTGCAGCACTCAGACGAGGGCATGCCCGAAGGCAGCGATGAGTGGCAGTACGTCCCCGAGCTCCAGCGCAAGGACGACGAGCCGTTGGTCCCCAAGCACTACGGCGACTCGTTCGAGGGCACCGACCTCGAGTCGGTGCTGGCGGCCCGCGCGGTCGGCCGGGTCGTCGTCACCGGGGCGCAGACGGATGCCTGCGTGCGGGCGACGTTGCACGGAGCGCTCGTCCGCGGCTACGACGCGACCTTGGTTGCGGACGCCCACACGACGGAGGACTTCCGACAGTGGGGGATTCCCGTGAGTCCCGAGCAGGTCATCGCCCACACGAACTGGTACTGGACGGAGGCGGCGGCGCCCGGGCGGAAGGGCGACACGGTCCCCACTGCGGAGGTGAGCTTCGGCACGACCTGACCGAGAGCGTCTCGGGGCGCCGCCTAGGGTGAGAGCATGCTCGACACGCTGGCGGCCCTGCCCTTCTGGCAGGCGTTCGTCGCGCTCTGGGTCATCGTCATGGCCCGCTCCAACGCGACCTACTGGCTCGGGCGTGGTGCGATCGCAGGCTGGCAGCGACACCGTCCAGGCCCGGAGCCCGAGAGCCGAGCGCGGGCCGAGAGCCTGATCCGACGCCTCGGTCCGGTTGCCGTGACCCTGTCGTACCTCACGGTCGGGATCCAGACCACGATCCACCTCACCGCGGGGCTGCTGCGGATGCCCCTGCGCTACTACGTTCCGGCCGCCGTCGTCGGCTCGATGGCCTGGGCGGCGATCTACGCCACCATCGGGATGGCGCTGGTCGAGGCCTGGATCGCGGCGATGGCCGGGTCCTGGTACGGCATCGCCGCCATCGTCGGTCTCATCGTCGTCGGCGCGGCCACCTGGTTGCTCGGCCGACGCCGCGCCCAGCGCGGCGCCCCCAGCCCAGTCGAGTGAACAAGAATCGGGCTCGCCCCTCGATCGAGTGAACAAGAATCGTCTCCCCCACGATCGAGTGAACAAGAATCGGGCTCGCCCCTCGATCGAGTGAACAGGTTTTGCGCAAAAGCTGTTCACTCGACTGCGGAGGGGATGCGTTCCGGGTCCCGGGTTCTTACAGCCCCGCGACCCACGCGGCCATGCCAGGGGTGATGAAGGAGAGGCGAGAACCCTCGCTGTAGAGCGTGCCCTTCTTGAGGAGGCGGTCGCGCAGGTAGGACACCTCGGTCGAGGCCTTGCCGAGCTCCGCGGCCACCGCACCACCGGTGGCCTGCCCCGTGCCAACGATGAGGCGCGCGACGGCGACCAGGTACTCGCGCTCCCGTTCGGAGGCGTCGTTCCACCGGGCGACGTAGAGGCCCTCCTCGAGCTCGCGTCGAGCGGCCTCGCCAGCGGCCAAGGCGTGGTCGAGGGCGATTCGGTCCGCCCCGCTGGACGCGCGCCAGGCATGGTGGCCGTAGAGCTGCACGGCGTAGGGATAGCCGCCGGACGCCGTCGCGAGCTCGCGCGCGGCGTCGGGCTCCATGGGCCGGCCCGCGTCCACCGCGGGTTCGGTGAGCGCCTGCTCAGTCTCGTCGCGGCTGAGCAGCCCCAGCTCGTGCCATTCGCCGCGCTCGAGATAGGTGACCACGCGGCGGGGCTCGCGGATGGAGGGCAGTCCTGCGACGCAGACGACGACCGGCCAGTTCTCGGCCATGCGCTCCTGGAGGATGGCGGTGAAGCCGGCGAGCTCGGCTCGCGCGGCGTACTGCACCTCGTCGATCGTGATGACGAGGCCGGAGCCCTCCTCCATCGCGACGCGCATCGTGCCACCGAGCGCTGCCTCGAGGGGATCGACCGGGCCGGAGCCGTGTCGCTCGAGATGGACCTCCACCTCTGCGCCGACTCCGAGGGCCGAAGCCCCGAGCTTGCCACCGGTGATGACTGGGTGACGTCGGTCGTCCACCGTGGTGTGCTCGAGCACGTGCCGTGCGGCGTGGAGCCGCTCGGTGAGCAGGGGCGTGAAGTCTCGCCCGGGACGGACCTCGACGTGCACGGTCGGCCAGCCATGCTCGACGGCGGCCACGGACGCGGCCTCACCGAGGGCCACCGTCTTACCCACCCCGCGGGTGCCGGTGATGATGATCGGCCTCGGCGTCCGACCGTCGAGCGCGGCCACCGCGAGCGCTTCGCGGACGGCGCCGAGGAGCCGCTCCCGGCCGACGAACGCAGGCGGTGCGGCGTTGAAGCCCGGCCGGTACGGGTTCGTCGAGCGAGCCATGAGCAAACTCTAGCGGCTATAGCAGCGATTCCCCGTTATAGCAGGCTGTGCGTCCCGGAGGGCTCGTCCGGCCGCGCTGCCGGCCGTCCGAGCGGGACACGGGACGACTTTCTGCGCCAAACCGCTACCACCGGGCCGCCAAGTCCGGTGCTATTGGAGGAGCATCAGTTCGCAGAAGGGGACGGTCATGACACTGCGCGCATTCCTCCGGGACGACGATCTCTTCAGCGACGTGCCCGATGACCTGTTGGACACCATCATCGAACGCGGTTCGGAGCAACAGGTGCCCTCTGGTCGCGAGCTCGTCAGACAGGACCAGTCGGGCGGGGGCCTGCACGTCCTGCTCGACGGGAGCGCCGACGTCATGATCAACGGGAAGCAGGTGGCCACGTTGGGCCCCGGTGACTACTTCGGGGAGATGTCCCTCATCGACAAGGCGCCGCACTCGGCGACCGTCGTGAGCGGGCCAGCGGGCGTCAAGACCTTCATCCTCTCGCCGGCAACCTTCCAGGGCCTGCTCGACCTGTCCCCCCACTGCGACCGCGTGGCGCTCAAGATCCTCACTCGGCGAGTTCGCCGGCTCGAAGAGGCCGCACGTAACACCACCGCCTGACTGCCCTCCTTGCAGCGGCGGGGGACCTCACGCGAAGATCGGGCCGACCGGCGGATAGGCCGACGTGAGCAGGGCCCGGATCTCGGTGAGGGAGGGGCTGGGGGCGGTGGCCGGCGACTGGAAGCCGGTGTCGAGCCGCATCGGCTTGCCCCACGCCACGAGGTCCTCGATCGCCCCGCCGGACGCGCCGCCCGACAGCGTGTCGAACCAGTCCGCCCGCGCGTAGGTGATGTCGCCCCCGATGCAGACGAGGTCCACCCACGAGGGGTCGGCCAGGCAGACGTTCTCGTACGGGTCGCGGTGGTGCCGCTCGAGGACGAGCAGGTCGGCCGGCCGGCCGACCGCGATCGAGCCGAGGTGCTCGTCGAGCCCGGCCACTCGAGCGGCGACCGAGGTGACCATGGCGACGAGGTCGGCGGCTGG
The DNA here is from genome assembly GCF_035280925.1 of Intrasporangium sp. Classification (GTDB taxonomy): domain Bacteria; phylum Actinomycetota; class Actinomycetes; order Actinomycetales; family Dermatophilaceae; genus Intrasporangium. The sequence continues at coordinate 19,322 of NZ_DATEEY010000107.1, forward strand.
CAGCGCGTGCTCCTGCCGCGCGAGCTCACGCCGCGCCACCTTCAGCTCGGCGAGCAGGCTCGTCGACCCGGACGGGAGCCAGTCGGCTCCGAGGGCGAGCGGCATGCCCCGGCGCAACGCCTCGGCGGCCAGCGTCGTCTCGCCGTAGAGGCGCAGGTTGGACTGCGGCGACCACACGAGGCGACAGCCCGCGTCGGCGGCATCGTTGAGATGGGCCGCCGTCAGCGCGCTGCCGTGGATGATGTTCGTCGCCGGCGTCGCGGCGCCGAGGTCGAGGAAGCGCTGGAACTCCTCGGTGCTGACGTCGTCGCCGCGCCGTCCCTCGGAGAGGTGCAGATAGAAGGCGTTGACGGTCCCGGCCGCGATGTGCGCGACGATCCGGTCGAACGACTCCTTGCCGAAGTTGCCGCTCGGCAGGTCGACGAGTGACCGCGCGCGGTGCGCCCCGAAGATCCACCGGTCGAGGTTGCGCACGAGCGGCTCGGCACCGGAGCTGCTGCTCGCCGAGGCCGCCCCCTGGATGCCCGTCACGCCGCCGACGAGCGCCCGGACCTCGGCGTAGCGCGTCTGGGTCTGGGGCGGCACGGCGTCACGGAGCGCGTTCTGCGGGTCGCGCACGAGCTGCTTGTAGGCGGTCGACCGCCGCCACGCGTAGCGGTTGGCATAGAGCTTCGGCGGCTCCCAGGCGGCGAAGACGTTGAACTCCGGGTGGCCGTGCAGGTCGAGCAGACCCGGGAGGATCACCCCTCCCGTGTCGTGGACCGGCACCGACGTCGGGCGCCGCCGGCTGACTCGGTCGATGCGCCCGTCAGCCACGGTGACGTAGCCGTTGGACCACGCTCCCTCCGGAGTGATGACCGCGCCCCGGAGAGCGAAGGGCGCTGGAGGCAGCGCCCGTTGCCGCCGGGGTGGCGGGGGGAGCTCGTCGGTGATCCCGCGGCGGTACGCCTCGTCGAAGGACTCGCGGCCTGACGCCGCGGTCACAGGGTCGGCCATGCGCGTGCTCCCTTCGGGACGGTGACCTTGATCGTCGCGCGCTTCTCCTGCGCGTCGGCTCCCTGCCGCACGGCCCACGCGTCGACAGCCCGCCACCACGCGGGCGTGCCGGGAGGGAGGTCCTGCTCGGGGATGCCCACGAGGTCCTGCGCCTCCCAGGCGTCACCGTACGGCTTCGGGTTCGGCGTCACCTCCGGCGTCACGGCCCCACTCAGTGCCGGCAGCTGCGCACTCCAGTCGGCGAGCTGCGCAGCCGTGGTGTCCTCGAGCGGTTGCCCGCTGGCCTTGGCCGATCCCTCGGCGTAGGTGGGATGTCGCACCGCGGCGACGTGGAGGTCAGCAGCGCGGGCCGTGCGCTCCGACGAGCTGTCCTTCCAGAGCACGAAGGACCGCTTCGCGAGCGTCCCGAGGGCAATGACGGCCGTGACCTCGGACTCGAGCAGGACCGCGTCGATCCATCGGTTGCGGTAGTCGACGATCCCCGGATCCTTCATGTGGCGGTAGCCGGCTGCTTGCCCGAAGACGCTGTAGAGGTAGACGTTGAGCATGACGTAGCTCGAGGTGATGCCAACTCGGGCGAGCAGCCCCTGGACTCGTTGACCGGCCTCGCCGACGAGGATCCGTCGGCTGATCGCCTCGTGGGTCGCCGGGTCCTGGCCGATGACGAGCACGCGCGCCGACCCGTCGAGCCGACCACGGTGGAAGACCGGCCCCCACTCGATCCTGAAGTCTGCGTGCGGATAGGCCTCCGGGCCGGGGTACTCCGCGACGAGCGAGGCGAACGGCTCGTCGACGTAGCCCGGGCAGGAGCGATGCGCGGCGACCATACGGACCTCCCTTGACCCTCGTCCTGAAGGGTGCTCAGACCCTAATCCTGATACGGCCATCTTCGGGTCGGTTCGTCAGGGAACGGCGGGTCTTTCCTCAGCGGCTCGCCGCAGGAGCAGGTCTCTTTCGGCCTCGTTGTCCGTCATCGCCGCGGCCCGCCGGAACTCCTCACGTGCCTCGACCTCCCGACCAAGCTTGCGCAGCAAGTCTCCTCGCACACTCGGCAGCAGGTGGTAGTCCGCCAGCGCCCCCGACTCGACCAGCCGGTCGACGACGGCGAGAGCGGGAGCCGGCCCAGCGGCATACGACATTGCAACCGCCATGTTGAGGTCGATGACAGGGGAAGGGCGCACCCGTCTCAGCTCGTCGTAGAGCGCGACGATGCGCGCCCAGTCCGTCTCCTCGGCGGTGCGGGCGCCCGCGTGACACGCGGCTATCGCCGCTTGAAGAACATACGGGCCACGTATGCCGCTGAGCTCGGTCGCGCGGTCGAGCGCGCTGAGTGCGTGGCGGATGAGCGACCAGTCCCACCTGGTCCGGTCCTGGTCGAGCAGCAGGATCGGGGCGCCGTCGGGTGCCATGCGCGCGCGGGTCCGAGAGGCCTGGATCTCCATGAGCGCGACGAGCCCGTGGACCTCCGGCTCCCGCGGCGCAAGGGCGGCGAGGACCCGGCCGAGCCGGATCGCCTCCTCCATGAGGTCGCCACGCACCCAGTCGCGACCCGAGGTCGCGGCATAGCCCTCGTTGAAGACGAGGTAGATGACCTCGAGGACGGAGGCGAGCCGTGGTTCGAGCTCGGCGCCCGAGGGCACCTCGATGGTGACGCCGTCGGCGCGCAGTGCCTTCTTCGCTCGCGAGATGCGCTGGCCGATCGTCGACTCCGTGGTGAGGAAGGCCCGTGCGATCTCACGGGTCGTGAGGCCACCGATCATCCTCAGGGTCAAGGAGATCCGGGCCTGCGCAGTGAGGACCGGGTGACACGAGGCGAAGACGAGCCCGAGGACGTCGTCGTTGATGTCCTCCATCGCCTGCTCGAAGTCCGCCTCGGCGAGGTCGGCCACGCGGTACTCCTCCGCGTGCCCCACCTGCTGGAGCTTGTCCCGGAGGTTCACGTCTCGCCTGATCCGGTCGATGGCACGCCGGCGGGCCGTCGAGGTGAGCCAAGCGCCCGGGTTGTCGGGCAGGCCATCGCGGGGCCACTGCTCGAGCGCCTGGACGAAGGCATCCTGGGCGAGGTCCTCGGCGAGGCCGATGTCGCCGATGAGCCGGGCCACGACCGCTGTCACCTTGGCGGCCTCGACGCGCCAGACTGCCTCAACGGTGCGCTGCACCTGGGTGGGGTCGGTCATGCCCTCACCCTGCCACGCCCTCTCCCACCCGGTTCGAGGTATTCGTCGCGACCCAGAACCCCCTGTCGTGACCCGAACATCACCTCGAATCGGCGCGGCAGGCTCAGCCCTGGGCCGCCTGCTTGGCGGCAGCCTCCCTGAGCTGTTCCTCGCGGCGACGGAGCTCCGGGCTCAGCAACGCGTCGAAGTCCTCCGCCGACATGATCTGGCGCAGCTCCAGCGCCTGGCCAGGGTGCGGCGCGGCGGACCGCGGCCACCGCTTGACCCACTCGATCGCCTCCTCACGTGAGGAGACCTCGATGATCGAGAACCCGGCGATGATCTCCTTCGCCTCGGCGAAGGGGCCGTCCGTGACAACCCACTCGTCGTTCTCCCAGGTGACGAGGGCGCCCTTGGACGTCGGGTGCAGGCCCTGGCCGTCGACGTGGACGCCGGCCCGAAGCATCTCCTCCTGGTAGCTCTGCATGTCGGCGTACTGCTCTTCCGTGCCCGGCGAGGCACTCTCGGTCTCGGGTCCACCGGGGACGATGATCATGAAACGCATGGCTGTCCTCCTCCCGCAGGGTCTCTCGCCCTGCCTCGGTCCTACGTCGAACGGGGCAGGCGGCCTTCGACATCGAGGCTGCCACGGATCTTCTCCGCGAGCATCTGGTGGAACGTGACGCTCGCGAGGTATCGGTTGTGCTCGCTCGCCAGGGTCCCGCCCGTGAAGAAGGCTGCGTCGTCGACGCCCTCGAAGATCCCGTCGGCCCGGAAGCTGAGCAGGTCGGCGTGGTCCCAGACGTTCCACCAGCTGCCGAGGTGCGCCGACGAGGGCAGCGGCGTCCTGACCCCGGTGCTGTCGCCGTGGCCGGGGGTGCTCTCCAGGAAGAGGCCGAGCTCCTCGAAGAAGCCGACCTGGGAGGCCGTCGCGCACCAGAAGTCGACGCGGATGTGCCGGTGCTGGGGCATCCGTGGCAGGAAGTGCGTCAGCACGTCGTAGAGCACCTGGCCGCCCATGCTGTGGGTCACGACCACGAGGGGCTCGTTCCGCGCCCTGGCCGCGAAGGCAGCAGTCTCGAGCCCCGCGAGGACCCGCTGCGGGATCGGACCGGGCGCATCGGCATTGCCGCGTCGAGCCACATAGGTGAGCACGTCACCGAGGAACACGGGCACGAAGTCCTCGAGCGGCCGGCGCAGTGCAGAGACGGTCGCCTGGATGTTCCGGATTCCCTTGGCCCGCAGGCCCGCTGCGGTCGCGTCTGCCGGGGTCTGGCGAGCACCCTCCAATGGGCGTGACACGAGTGACCTCCCACCCCAGGCGAACTGGGCGCCGAGGTCACCCCAGTAGATCCGCATCACCGGTACCCCGACGGGGTCGTCGGAGAGCGAGGGGGCGACGTGCTCCGAGAGGAGCGACTGGATCGTGGGCCACGGGACCTCCCGGAAGCGCTTGGCGGACCGGGCCAGGACTTGGTCATCGTCCCGGACAGCGACGCCATGGATGTAGACGATCGGCACGCTGCCTCCTCTCGGGACGTCCGGGCCGTATGCCGCTGGGCTGGCTAGACCTGGAATCTGGCCGTCGCCTGCGAGTGCACTCCATCGCGGAACGGTGTCCCATTCTTCGCCGCCTCACCCAGCGCCTCGAGGATCGGAACGAGCCCGTCGTCGTCGACGTGGCCCGCGACCTCGTCGGCGATCGCCTTGACCTCGTCGGGGGCGTTGTCCATCGCGACGCCCCAAGCCGCCCAGTGCAGCATCTCGAGGTCGTTGCGCTGGTCGCCGACAGCGACCGTGTGGCTGGGCTCGACGCCGATCCGACGGCGCACCAGCTCGAGAGCGGATGCCTTGCTCACGCCCTCCGGGTTGATGTCGAGCCAGGCCGACCAGCCGACGGCGTAGGACACGCCGTGCAGACCCGCCCGCTCCACCATCTCCCCGAACTCCTCGGCCGTGGCCTCGGGCTGGCGCAGGGTCACACGGGTGACCGGGTGTGCCACGAGCTCCTCCCACTCGACGACCCGCGTCTCTCCCATGAGCTCGCCCTCGGGGAAGTGCTCGCTGACCTTGAAGCCGACGCCGAGCTCCTCGACGGCGACCCGAGCGGTGGGCAGGGCGACGCGCAACCGGTCGAGGACGGGGCGCGGGTCGAACGTCACCGTCTCGGCGATCGCGTAGCCAGCGGAAGCCTTCGGATCGATCTCGATGGTCACGGCACCGTTCGCGCAGACCGCGAGCCCCTCACGGATGCCGAGTGCGGTGAGGATCGGGGTCGTGGCGATGATGGACCGGCCGGTGGCCACGACGACGATGACCTCGTCGGGCAAGGCGGCAACGGCGTCACGGACCCCATCCGAGAGTTCGCCCATGTGGTTGAGCGTCGTGCCATCGAGGTCCAGGGCGAGCATCCGCTGTGCCATGGGGTCACGCTATCCGGCGTGCGCGCCGGCTGGACCAGCGCACCGGTTCACGTCACTCGTCTATGTCGCGCACCGTCCCCTCGGTGAAGACGTGCGGCGGGTTGCGCGGGTCCTCCACCGGCTCCACGCTGGTGATGACCTTTCGGCGATGGTCGCGGCGGGAGAGCACGATGAGCACGATGCCCGCGATCATGAAGATGACCCCGACGGTCGGCAGGCTGATGCCGTCGGGGTCGGCCCGCACGGCGAAGGCGAGGACCGCACCGATCACCGCGAGCGTGATACCTGCTCCCATGACTGCACTCCTCTCGGGGTCTGGGCGGCCAGACACGTCCAACCAGATCCATACCCACCTGTGAGCCAGTCTGCCCGCGCACACCATCGGTGTCGAGCAGCGAGGGCCTGCTACTCCCCGTCGATCTTGACGATGTCGTGCTCGGTCGTCGGACCGGGAGGTGCCGTGAACCGGGCGTTGACGACGTAGAGTCGCGATCCCTGGGCCGCGATCGTCGTCGGCACGTCGAAGTCGGGGTCGGTCAGGTCGGCCACGTGGGTCGCGGACAGGTAGTCGGACGACATGCGCAGCTCGACGACGACGTTGGACTGGTTGCGCACGACGTACAGCGTCTTGCCCCGCAACAGGATGCCGTCGCCCTGCGTCAGGCTCGTGCCACCCGTGTCGACCGCAACCGCCTCGCCGGTTCGCGGGTCGACGTTGTAGAGGATGCCGGTCGTGCTGTTGATGACGAGCAGCATCGAGCCGTTGGGCGTCGCGGCAATGCCGTTGGCGTTGAAACCCGCCACCTGCTGCCACTCGCCCGTGAGCGGAAGCGTCTCCACGCTCCCGGTCGGGACGCCGGCGGAGAGCTCGACCGCATAGAGCTCGGCGGCGCTGGAGTTGGTGAAGTACGCGGCGTCCCGGGTCACCGTGACGTCGTTGATGAAGGCCGGGCCGTCGGTGAGGTCGAGCACCGCAACTTCCGCCCCGGTCGTCGCGTCGTAGACGTAGGCATCGCCGAAGGAGCCGCCCGAGACGAAGAGCAGCCCGTTCCGCACCTTCATGCCGACGGCCATGCGGCCCTCGGTCCCCTCGACGAGGATGTCGCCCTCGCCGGTGCGCAGGTCGCCCAGCCAGACCGACCCGTCAGCGCGCGAGCCGGCGTAGATCGACGTTCCAGTTCCGGTCGCGATCCCCTCGGGGAGCGAGCCGGTCGGGATGGGAATGATGTCCGGGAACGGTTCGGCCGTCGCCGACCCCAATGGAGCCACTGCGAACACAGCGGCGAGCGCGGATGTCACCAGTACGCGTCGTGTCCTCATCGCTCCACGCTACGGGGAGATCGTTGATGAGTAAACAGTGCTGGCATCAGTCCTGCACGAGGAGGTACTGCCCATCAGGGAGAGGAGGTCTCCACCTGTTGGCTGAGGTACTGCTCCACGCCGACGAGCTCCATTGCCTGCAGCTGGCTCTCGAACCAGTCCGCGTGCCGCTCCTCGTCGCGGACCATGTCCTCGAAGACGGCCGCGGTGCCGTGATCGCCGAGCTCATGGCACTCCTGCGCCCCGGCGTTGAACTGGGCGACGGCTGCCCGCTCGCTCTCGAGCGCGAGGGTGAGCATCTCCTTCGCGTCCTCGCCGCTCCGGATCGGGTTCAGCCGCTGGACGTTCGGGTGGCCGTCGAACATGAGGATGCGGTTGATCAGGACGTCGGCATCCTTCATCTCGTCGATGGACAGGTCGTAGAACGCCTTGCCGAGCTTCGGCAGGCCCCAGTTGTCGAGCATGCGAGCGTGGAGGAAGTACGTGTTGGTGACCGTGAGCTCGAAGGTCAGCGCGTCGTTGAGCAGCTCCACGACGCGGGGGCTAACTGGCTGCAACGTGCACCTCCGTGGACGACAGGGCGAGCGTCTCGCCATGTTCGCACACCAGCCGCTTGACTGAGAACACACAGGAGCCGCAATCCCGGCCGGCGCCGGTCGCCATGCAGGCCTGGGCGAGGGTGCGGGCGCCTCCGGCGTAGGCCGCGGTGACTTCGCGGTCGCTCACGACGGCGCATTGGCACACGATCATTGGGCACCCTCTCGGACTGACAGCACTCTCCACCGCGAGTGGTTAGGTTCGGCTTACCTAAGCACAGCGTCCTCTGATCGACAAGACGGCGCCACGCGCTTTCCACGGAGCGGAACGCCTCCGGACGCGCAGGAGAAGGGACGTTGGACTCTGGTGCTGGTTCATCAGCCCCGGGTTACGTGGGTCAAGAGCACGGTTCCCCGGACGAAGGAGGCGGCCATGGACATCGGACTCTGGCCGATCTTGTGGACGATGTGCGGGCTGGTGACGATCGTCGCTTCGCTGCTGGCCGGCCGGAGCGTCAGGTGGCGGCAGGTGGGGCGTGCCGCAACAGGCGTCCTCTTCCTCATCGGCGGTGCGCTGATGCACGTCGTCACCCTCGCGACAGGAGGGGACTACGCCGGGTTCGCCAACCCCGCCCTCTTCCCATGGGTGACCGACTCGTGGCGTGCGGTGGTGGCGCCGAACCAGCTGTTCTTCATCGGCCTGCTCATCGTGTTCGAGGCGGCCGTCGGACTGCTCGTCATCAGCGGCGGGCGTCGGACGCAGCTGGGTTACCTCGGCATCATCGCCTTCTACCTCGCGCTCTGGATCTTCGGGCCCATCGAGGCGGTCTTCGTCGTCGTCATCCACGTCCCGATGTACCTGCTCCTGCGAGCGGAGCGCCTGGCCGAGGCTTCACACCATGCGAGTGCGGGACTCGAGGCGAAGCCGCGACTGCCTGCTCACACCGGCTGACGACCGATGCGCAGCCGGGAGCGGTCTTCGACGCATGCCTCTCCAGCCCTGCGGTGAGCGATGTCCCGATCGAGACGCTGACAGTTCCGCCGTTGCTCGTCCACGCCGGGGACGACCCGTTGTGCACGTTCGCTCCGGTCGAGGCGGCGGACCTGCGACGCACTCGCCGACGGTCAGGCGTGCCGTTCCAGCGCCGCCAGAGCCGTCTCGATGCCGCGGTGAAAGGTCGGATAGGCGTAGATCATCGAGCGCATCGTCCCGACCGGGACCTGCGCGTGCACCGCCACCGCCAATGCGCCCAGGACCTCTCCTGCGTACGGGCCCATGGCGGTCGCGCCGACGAGGACGCCGCGTGCCGGGTCGGCCACGAGCTTGATGAAGCCGTCACCGCCGCCGCCATGGATCCAGCCCCGAGTGGTCTCACCGAGCGGCGTCACACCGATCGTGACATCGAGCCCGGCCTCCCGCGCCTGCTCCTCGGTCAAGCCCACGGCGCCGATCTCCGGATCCGTGAACGTCACGCGCGGCACCGCTGAGTAGTCCGCGGCCGGGCCGTTCTCACCGAGCACGTCACGGATGACGATCCCGGCCTGATACATCGACACGTGGGTGAACGCGCCCTTCCCGGTGAGGTCGCCGATGGCCCACACGTTCGAGGCGACGCGGCAGCGCTCGTCGATCGGAGCGACCGCGGCATCCTCTGGAACGCCGGCCGAGCCGAGCCCGACCGCGCCCGGGTCGGTGTCGCGCCCGGTCGCGACGAGGATGCGCTCGGCGGAGACCGTGGTGCCGTCCTCCAGGGTGACGTCGGCGCCCGCGCCGTCACCGGACACGCGTGACGCTGCCACTCCGGCGTGCACCGCGATGCCCTCCCGTTCGAACACCGTGGCCAGCCTCTCGGACGCCTCTGGCTCCTCGGCGGACAGCAGCCGAGGCGCGGACTCGACGATCGTCACGTCGACGCCACATCGCGCGACCGCCTGACCGAGCTCGCAGCCGATGGTCCCTCCGCCGAGCACCACGAGCGACGACGGCAGCTCCTTGGTCCCGACGAGCTCACGGTTCGTCCAGTAGGGCACCCCGCCGAGACCCTCGATCGGGGGGATCGACGCGCGCGAGCCCGCGTTGACGACGATCCCCAGCCCAGCGGCATACGGCTTCCCGTCGACGTCGACGCGGCCGGCGCCGACGATGCGCCCGGTCCCACGGACGAACGTCCCACCCTTGCTGGTGAAGCGCTCGACGGCGGCCCGGTCGTCCCAGTCGTCCGTTGCCTCGTCCCTGATCCGGCGCGCGACGACCGACCAGTCCGGCCGCACGTCGCCGACGGCGCCGGCAAGCCCCTCGACCCGTCGAGACTCGGCGAGCACCTCGCCGGCGCGGACCATCATCTTCGAGGGGATGCAGCCCCAGTAGGGACACTCGCCACCGACGAGGCCGTGGTCCACACCGAGCACCCGCAGGCCGCGCTCGGCGAGTGTCCCTGCAACGTGTTCACCGCCGGGCCCCATCCCGATGACGATGATGTCGAAGGTGTCCATGGTGGAGTCCTCTCGCCCGATCCGCTACTCGATCCGCCATCGGAAGTCCTACCCGAGAGGCGCCCGACACCACGGCCCGGCCGGGGTCCAGACGACCTGGCCGAAA
>NZ_DATEEY010000108.1:0-2450 GCF_035280925.1 Intrasporangium sp.
CTGATCGTCGGCGGACGCTCGGACGCGGCGGTCCGGCGCGCTGCGAGGTTCGGCGACGGGTGGCTCGGGATCTGGGTCTCACCCCGCCGCTTCGGCAGTGTCTGTGACCAGATCGCCGGCGAGGCTCTCGAGGCCGGCAGAGACCCGAGCGCGTTCGAGCACGCACTCAACGTCTGGTGCGGCTTCGCCTCGACGCGTGAGGCGGCACGCACGCCGCTCGCCGCACAGATGCAGGACTTCTACCAGATGCCCTTCGAGCCGTTCGAGCGGTACTCGCCCCACGGCACGCCCGAGCAGGTCGCAGAGTTCCTGAGCCCCTACATCGAGGCCGGCTGCTCTCGTCTCAACGTGATCCCGTGCGCCGACGACGTCGACAGCGCGATCGTCGCCGTCGGCGAACTTCGAAAGCTGCTCGCCTGAGCTCGGACCTCAGCGTCCAGGAATCGCTGCATCCAGAGCTGATCCGCTTCGGATGCGGCCACGCGAACCCGCACGGCGGCAGCGGCGTGGATGCACAAGCTCTGTGCTTCGTTGATGCGGAGGTCGCTCGTCAACGCTGTGACTGCATCCGGCGATCCTCCAGGCGTTCGACCAGCCGGTCCATGGCGGCGATCGCCTCGTCGGGTGCGGTGTCGTAGCCGGCCGCCTGGTCCTGGACCGCGCTGAAGGCGAGACCCTGGATCGCCGCCGCAACGAGCGGCGGGGGGAACTCCAGAGCGTCGATGTCGTACTCGCCGAGCAGGGTGTCGAGGGCGTCCATCTGCATGTGGCGGACGTCGCGTGCGATCTGGCCGACCTCGGCCTTGAGCGCGGGGCGGTGGTTCGCCGCCGCCAGCAGCTCGACGAACAGCGCGGTGCCCCGTGGATCGGACGCCAGCCGCCACCAGGCGCGCAGGGGTTCCGGTGATGCCAGCGCGTCGGCCATCCGCTCGACGTTGCGGCCCGCCCGGCGGCGGAGCACGGCGACGAACAGGTCGTCGAGGGTCGAGAAGTAGTAGTGCACGAGCGGCGCCTGGATGCCCACGGCGGTGGCGACGCGGCGCGAGCTGACGGCGGCGTAGCCCTCTTTCAGCATGATCTCCTCGGTGGCGTCGAGGATCCGCTTCCGCTTCTCTTCCGTCGCCGCTCGCGGGCGCCGTCCCTCTGCCATCGATGCGTCCTCCACTGGTCACTCGTCGGAGGAAAAGTTTGAACAGGCGTTCTAAACACGCTACAACACCGGGCATGGCAGAGCTCGAGGGAAGGTCGCCGTCATCACCGGCGCAGCACCTGCTCGCGGCCGAGCAGACCGGAGGCACACAGCCATGACGACCGTGACCGAGCCCGCCGTCTACTTCGATCCCTACGACGTCGACATCAACGCCGACCCCTATCCCACCTACGCCCGCCTCCGCGAGGAAGCGCCCGCCTACTACAACGACCGCTACGACTTCTGGGCGCTGTCGCGCCACGCCGATGTCGAGATGGCGCTGGTCAATTGGAAGGCGTTCTCCAGCACCCGCAGCGACATCCTCGACATCATCAAGGCCGGCGTGGAGCTCCCGCCCGGGGTGATCCTGTTCGAGGACCCGCCGGTCCACACGATGCACCGCGGGCTGATGTCCCGGGTGTTCACGCCGCGGCGCATGGCTGCCCTCGAGGACCAGGTGCGGGCGTTCTGTGCCCGGTCGCTCGATCCGCTGGTCGGGTCCGACGGGTTCGACATCATCGAAGAGCTCGCCTCGGTGCTGCCCATGCGGGTGATCGGCATGCTCCTCGGCATCCCCGAGCAGGACCAGGTGGCGGTCCGCAACAAGACCGATGACAACCTGCGCACCGTTCCTGGCCAGCCGATGCAGGTCAAGGAGGAGAGCGTCGCCAACGGCGAGATGTTCGCCGACTACATCGAGTGGCGGGCCCAGCACCCCTCCGATGACCTGATGACCCACCTGCTCACCGCCGAGTTCGAGGACGAGTCCGGCGAGATCCGCACGCTCACCCGCCAGGAGGTGCTCACCTACACCTCCGTCATCGCCGGCGCCGGCAACGAGACCACCGGGCGGCTGATCGGCTGGCTCGCCAAGCTGCTCGCCGAGCACCCCGACCAGCGGCGCGAGGTGGTCGAGGACCGCTCCCTCGTCCCCAGGGTCATCGACGAGGCCCTGCGCTTCGAACCCACCGGGCACGCCACCGCGCGCTACGTGATGGAGGACGTCGAGTACCACGGCACCACCGTCCCGGCCGGCAGCCCCGTCCTGCTGCTGCTCGCCTCGGCGAACCGAGACCCCCGCCGCTATGGCGATCCGGACGTCTTCGACATCCACCGCAAGGACATCCAACACCTCACGTTCGGCTACGGGCTCCACTTCTGCCTCGGCGCCAACCTCGCCCGGCTCGAGGGACGCGTCGCCCTCGACGAGCTGCTCGAGCGGTTCCCCGAGTGGGACATCGACCACGACGGCATGAAGCTC
>NZ_DATEEY010000109.1:0-12389 GCF_035280925.1 Intrasporangium sp.
GGTGACCTCCAACCCGGCGGTCCTCGCGATCGGCGACGCGACCGAGATGAGGACCGACGGCGTGGTCCAGCCCCGTGCCGAGCACTGGGAGGCGGCTCGGCTCGACGGCGAGCGGGCCGCGGCCACCATCCTCGGCAACCCCACGCCGACCCCCACTGCGAGCTGGTTCTGGACCGACCGCCATGGCCTCCACGTCGAGGTCGTCGGAGACCTCGGGGCCGGGCAGGTTGTCATGCGCGGGACCCTTGGCGCGCCGCCCTTCTCGGCCTTTGCGATCCGCGATGGTGTGGTGGTGGGTGCCGTGGCGGTTGACGACTCAAAGGCCGTACGAGCCGCGAGGCGTCTCATCGACCGCGCCATCCCGGTCGACCCGGAGGCCGTGGCGGACCCGTCAACCGACCTGCGACGCCTGCTGCGCGCCTGACCTCGCCTCGTCGGGACTCGCAGCCCGCTCAGTCTCGGCAAGGAGGCAGTTGGCTGCCCACGACCGGTACCGTGGCCGCGAAGGCGAGCAGCGTCAGGAGCAGAGCGCAAGCGTCCCTGCCACACGAGCCAGCGTGCCTTCCCCTGAGTGGGCGCCGGCGTCGTCATCGTCACGGCGCGAACCTGGCGTGACCCAACAGGGTGTCTCGGCGAGCCGGAGCGGGATGGGGAGGAGTGGTCCATGGAGGGTCGCAACATCCCGGTCGCCGTGGCCGGCGCCTTCCGAGACGCCTTTGCCGGGGAGCCGTCGGGTGTCTGGTCCGCTCCCGGCCGGGTCAACCTCATCGGTGAGCACACCGACTACAACCGCGGGCTCTGCCTGCCCGTGGCAATCCCGCATCGGACCTACGTCGCCGCCCGCCCCCGCAAGGACCGGCGCGTCCGGATCCTCTCCCTGCAGGTGCCGGGTGAGCGAACCATCTCGCTCGACGGCCTCCTGTCGGGCAACCGTGGTGGCTGGGCTGCCTACGCAGTCGGGGTCCTGTGGGCGCTGGAGCAGGCCGGTCATCGGATCGGCGGCGTCGACCTCGTCGTGGACGGCCGGGTGCCCCTCGGATCCGGGCTGTCGAGCTCGGCCGCGCTCGAGTGCGCCGTGGCGCTGGCGGCGGTCGATCTCTTCCGCCTCGACGGATTCCACGGTGACGAGGGCCGGCGTGCCCTGGCCGGGGTGTGCGTCCGCGCCGAGAACGACGTGGCTGGCGCCCCGACCGGCGGCATGGACCAGTCCGCCTCGCTGCTGGCCCGCCGCGACACCGCGCTCCTGCTCGACTTCGACGGTGACGTGGCGCCCCGTCACGTGTCGTTCGACCTGGCCGCGCATGGGCTCTCCCTCCTCGTCATGAACACGCGCGCGGTGCACTCCCTCGACGACGGTCAGTACGGCAACCGGCGCGAGGAGTGCGCCGCCGCAGTCGGCGAGCTCGGCCTCGGATCCCTGCGTGACGTGGCACCAGCGGACCTCGACCTGGCGCTGCGCCGCCTGTCCAGCGACCTGTTGCGTCGCCGGGTTCGCCACGTCGTGACGGAGGTCGACCGCGTGACCCGCACGGTCGCCGCGCTCGTGGCGGACGACTTCGCAGCGCTCTCGGAGCTCTTCGCGCACTCGCACGCGTCGATGCGCGACGACTTCGAGATCTCGTCCGCCGAGCTCGACACCGCGGTCGAGACCGCCATCAGCGCCGGGGCGCTCGCGGCCCGAATGACCGGGGGCGGTTTCGGGGGCTCGGCCATCGCCATCGTTCCCTCATCGGGTGTGGACGACATCAGCAGTGCAGTCGCAAACGCCTTTTCGGCCAAGGGATTCCGCGAGCCTGAGCTGTTCCCAGTCCGTGCGGACGGCCCTGCGAGGCGCGAGCGCTGAGCGCGTGAGCCGACCCACCACCCGAGGGCAGGTCCGTCGGCAGCGAGCTCAGCGGCATACGGCAAGAAGCTGGTGACGGTTGCTCAGAAGTCCCCGGCGCTGTGACGGAGTCGGGTCAGGACGTCGACGAGGGTGCGCTGGTCCCGCGGCGAGAGGACCGGCTGCTCGAAGACCTCGGCGTTCAGGGCCTTCGTCGCCCGCTCGACGAGCTCGTGACCGGAGGGCGTGAGCGCGACAAGATAGGCCCGTCGGTCGTCGGGATGCGTCGACCGGGTGACCAGCCCGGCGTCCTCCAGCCGGTCGACAGCGTTGGTGACGCTCGTCGGGTGCACCTGGAGGCGCGAGCCGATGACCTTCATGGGCAGCGAGCCGCGCCTGCTGAACCACAGCAGCATGAGCACCTCGTAGCGGGCGAACGTCAGCCCGAGGGGCCGGAGCGACGCCTCCACCCGGGCGAGGACGATCTGGTGTGCGCGCATGAGCGAGGTGATCGCGGCCATGCCGTCGGCAGCGTCGGTCCAGCCGGCCGCGGCCCACTGCGAACGCGCGCGCTCGATCGGGTCGAAGTCCAGACCGCGCCTGCCGTCAACCGTCATGCGCACATGGTAGGGCGCAGGACGCGTTGACGTCCATTAGTAGGAAGTCCTAGTATTTTCGGAGTCAGCGCTGAACCGCCGCACCGCCGCATCCCGCCCGGAGGCCCTCGTGAGCAACCAGAAGTCCGAGCTGCACCAGCCGACTCACCACGTCCGCATCGTCACGGCATCGAGCCTCTTCGACGGCCACGACGCGTCGATCAACATCATGCGGCGCATCATGCAGAGCCAGGGTGCCGAGGTGATCCACCTCGGGCACAACCGCTCGGTGCAGGAGGTCGTCGACGCGGCGATCGAGGAGGACGTGCAGGGCGTCGCCGTCTCCTCCTACCAGGGCGGTCACGTCGAGTACTTCGAGTACCTCGTCGAGCTGCTCAACGAGAACGGCGCCGGGCACATCAAGGTCGTCGGCGGCGGTGGCGGCGTCATCGTGCCCGAGGAGATCGCACGCCTGCGCAGCTCGGGGGTCACCATCTTCAGCCCCGAGGACGGCCAGCGCCTGGGGCTCGCCGGGATGATCAACACGGTCATCAAGGAGTGCGACTTCGACCCGTGGGACGTCAAGGCAGCGAGCGTCGACGCGGTGCTCTCCGGCGAGCGCGCCGCCATCGCCCGCGCCATCACCGGCGCGCAGGAGGGCGACCTCGACACCGCCACCCTCGAGGCGATCCGCGAGGCCGCCACCCGGCGCCAGGTCCCGATTCTCGGCATCACCGGCACCGGCGGCTCCGGCAAGAGCTCCCTCACCGACGAGCTGGTGCGCCGCCTCCGCCTCGACCAGCAGGACAAGCTGCGCGTGGCCATCCTCGCCATCGACCCGACGCGCAGCCGTGGCGGCGGCGCGCTGCTCGGGGACCGCATCCGGATGTCGTCGCTGGACGGCGACCGAGCGTTCTTCCGCAGCCTTGCGACGCGCGGGCACAGCCAGGTGCCGGCCAACCTCGACGACGTCATCGCGATCACGAAGTCCGCCGGGTTCGACCTCGTCATCCTCGAGACGCCGGGAATCGGCCAGGGCGATGCGGCCATCGTCGACTACGCCGACGTGTCCCTCTATGTCATGACGCCGGAGTTCGGTGCGAGCAGCCAGCTCGAGAAGATCGACATGCTCGACCGGGCCGACGTGGTCGCGATCAACAAGTTCGAGCGCCGCGGGGCCGAGGACGCCCTCCGCGACGTCGGGCGGCAGATGGTCCGCAACCGGGAGGCCTTCGGCAAGGGTCCGGCCGACATGCCGGTCTACGGGACGAGCGCCGCGACGTTCAACGATGACGGCGTCACCGCGCTCTACCAGGAGCTGCGTGGCCTGCTCGCCGAGAAGGGCATGCCGGTCGAGGAGGGCGCGCTCCCGGCCGTCGCGACGAAGCAGTCGACCAAGATCGCCACCGTGGTGCCGTCCTCGCGGGTGCGCTACCTCGCCGAGATCAGCGAGACCGTCCGCGACTACCACGCCAGGACGAGGGACTATGCGGCCCAGGCCTCCCGCGTGCAGCGCCTCGAGGCCGTCCGCGGCGAGCTCGCGGACGCCGGCTCCGACGCCGCGGGGGTCGATGCCCTGCTCGAGGGCGCTCGCCGTGACGTGCCCGCCGAGGTGGCGGACCAGCTGGCCGCATGGCCAACGATCGTCGAGTCGTACTCCGGCGACGAGCAGGTCGTCACGATTCGCGACAAGGAGATCCGCAACGTCCTGACGCGTGAGTCCTTGTCGGGCAACAAGATCCCACGCGTCGCGCTGCCGCGCTACCAGGACCACGGCGAGCTCGTGTCCTTCCTGCGCCGGGAGAACCTGCCCGGCTACTTCCCCTACACGGCGGGCGTCTTCCCCTTCAAGCGGGAGGGCGAGGACCCGGCGCGGATGTTCGCGGGGGAGGGCGACCCCTTCCGGACCAACCGCCGGTTCAAGCTCCTCTCCGAGGGCCAGCCTGCGACCCGCCTCTCGACGGCGTTCGACTCGGTGACCCTCTACGGGCGTGACCCGGACCCCCGCCCGGACGTCTACGGCAAGGTCGGCACGTCCGGCGTCTCCATCGCGACGCTCGACGACATGAAGGCGCTCTACGACGGCTTCGACCTCGTGTCGCCCACGACCTCGGTGTCGATGACGATCAACGGCCCGGCCCCGACGATCCTCGCCTTCTTCCTCAACACGGCGATCGACCAGCAGCTCGACCGGTTCCGCGAGCGCGAGGGCCGCGAGCCGAGCGGAGCCGAGGCGGCGGAGATTCGCGAGTTCGCGCTCGCCAACGTCCGCGGGACGGTCCAGGCCGACATCCTCAAGGAGGACCAGGGCCAGAACACCTGCATCTTCAGCACCGAGTTCTCGCTGAAGATGATGGCGGACATCCAGCAGTGGTTCATCGAGCACAAGGTGCGCAACTTCTACTCGGTGTCCATCTCCGGGTACCACATCGCCGAGGCCGGGGCGAACCCGATCAGCCAGCTCGCGTTCACCCTCGCGAACGGCTTCACCTACGTCGAGAGCTATCTCGCGCGGGGCATGAACGTCGACGACTTCGCGCCGAACCTGTCGTTCTTCTTCAGCAACGGCATGGACCCCGAGTACACCGTCCTCGGCCGGGTCGCCCGTCGGATCTGGGCGGTCGCGATGAAGGAGAAGTACGGCGCCAACGACCGCTCGCAGAAGCTGAAGTACCACGTCCAGACGTCGGGCCGCTCGCTCCACGCTCAGGAGATGCAGTTCAACGACATCCGCACCACGCTGCAGGCGCTCTGCGCGATCTACGACAACGCCAACTCGCTGCACACCAACGCCTTCGACGAGGCGGTGACGACGCCGACCGCCGACTCGGTGCGCCGGGCCCTCGCCATCCAGCTCATCATCAACCGGGAGTGGGGCCTGGCCGTCAACGAGAACCCGCTCCAGGGCTCGTTCATCGTCGACGAGCTGACGGACCTCGTCGAGGAGGCCGTGCTGCGGGAGTTCGACAAGATCACCGAGCGCGGCGGCGTCCTTGGCGCGATGGAGACCGGCTACCAGCGTGGCCGGATCCAGGACGAGTCGATGCTCTACGAGCACCGCAAGCACGACGGCTCGCTGCCGATCATCGGCGTCAACACCTTCCGACACCCACATGCGGACGAGGAGGAGCCGAAGACGATCGAGCTGGCCCGCGGCACCGAGGAGGAGAAGCAGAGCCAGCTCGCCCGGGTGCGCGCGTTCCAGAAGGAGCACGAGGTCGAGGCGAAGTCGGCTCTCGAGGAGCTCCGGAAGGTCGCGATCGAGGGTGGCAACGTCTTCGACGTCCTCATGCGCGCGGCTCGCGTGTGCTCGCTCCAGCAGGTGACGGAGGCGTTCTTCGAGGTCGGTGGCCAGTACCGCCGCAACGTCTAAACCCACGGGAGCTCACGGCCGCGAGCGGCCTGCGCCCCCGTGCACCCCCGAGAGGCCCGATCTGTTGAGTTCCCGTGTGATGGTCGACGACCTGGGGTATGCCGCTGAGCTCGCTTCCAGCCCCAGACGTGTCGTCTCGCTCGTGCCCTCCATCACGGAGGCGATCGCGGCGACCTGCCCGGACCGGCTGGTCGGGGCGACGGACTGGTGCACGCATCCGCCCGACCTCGACGTCGCGCGGGTGCGGGGGACGAAGAACCCGAACCTCGACGCGATCCGGGCGCTCGAGCCCGACCTCGTCGTCGCGAACAAGGAGGAGAACCGTGAGCTCGACGTCCGGCGTCTGCGCGAGAGCGGCGTGCCGGTCTATGTGACGGACATCGAGACCGTGCCCGGGGCGCTCGACTCGCTCCAGCGCCTCTTCCGGGGCGTGCTCGCGGCCGGAGTGCCGGACTGGTTGACCGCGGCTCGGGCTGAGTGGTCCGGACCGGTGCCGGAGCCCACCGTCGACGTCGCGATCGCGATCTGGCGGGACCCGTGGATGGTCGTCGGCAGCAACACGTTCACCGGCGACCTCGTGGCTCGGCTCGGCTGGCGCAACGTGTTCGCCGGTCATCGTGAGCGCTACCCCCACGTTGAGCTCGCGGACCTCGACCGACCGGACATCGACCTCGTCCTCCTGCCGGACGAGCCGTACGTCTTCACCGCCGAGGATGGCCCAGAGGCGTTCGCGCACACCCGGACCGCTCTCTGCAGCGGACGGCTGCTCACCTGGTACGGCCCGGCGATGGTCGGTGCCAGGGCCGCGCTGTCCGACGTGGTGCCCACCCCTCCAATCGAGTGAACGGCTTTCGGGCTGGAGTCGTCGGCTCCGACGGCGGGTCCGACCCCGAAAGCTGTTCACTTGATTTGCGTAAGGGGTGAGGTAGGGGTGTCGCAGGCGTCGAGGTCAGGTCAGGTGGTCGTGGTCGCCGCGCACCCACGCCGCGTGGCGGTCGGCCGAGTAGCGGATGATGGCCTTCGCATCGGACGGGACCACCGCGCCGAAGTTGTTGTAGAGCCGGTCGAAGTGCAGTCCTTCGACCTGGGCGGCGATCCGCTGGACGACGTTGCCCGACAGGGGCAGGCGGTTCGGGTAGCTCCGCATGAAGCTGACCGTCTTCCGGTCCGGGTTGGTGAAGATGGCATCGCCGGCGAGCAGCACACCGCGGCCCTCGTTGCCGGTTGCCCACTCCACGACGGTCTGGCCCGCGAAGTGGCCCCCGACCCGGTGGAGGGTCAGGCCGGGAGCCACCTCTCGGTGCTCGTCGTAGAACTCGACGAGCTCGGGCCGCCGAACCCACTCGCGGTCGCGATCCGCGAGGATCACGGGTGCGCCGAGGGCCTTGGCCCACTCGGTCTGGACGCCGTACATGTGCGGGTGGCTCGCGGCGACGGCGAGCGTCGGACCGAGCCCGAGCACGGACTCGACCGCGGCGTCGTCCACATAGCCGACACAGTCGAACAGCAGCGTCCCCTCCGGTGTGCGGATGAGCATCATCTGTTGTCCGATGCCGACCTCGGGCTCCGCCCGCAGTCCCCAGAGGTCGGGCTCGACCTCGGTGATGACGATGCGAGTCCCCCTGTCCCGCAAGGCTTCAAGGGTGGTCCACTGCTGCCCCTCAGCTGGTACCCACTGCCTCTCGTCCTCGCAGATCGCACACGTCTGGGGCGGGCTCCCGCTGTCCGCGGTCTCCACGCCACACGTCGCACAGATCCAGACCATGGGTCCACCTTGGCTCAACCGACGGCGGGGAGGCAGGTCCATTTCGGGCCCAGTGGACCGGTCCGCACCGGACCAGAACCGATCGAGTGAACAGCTTTTGGCCCGGAAGCTGTTCTCTCGATCGGCTGGGGGATGGGCTCGGCCGACGTGAGGACTGCGTCGAGGACCGACACAATGAGGTCGTGATCCTCCACCTGCGAGCCGCCGTGCAGCAGCTCTACGCCGCCACCCCGAACCGGTTCACCCCGCTCCGCGCGGAGCTGGTGGCCCAGGCCAAGGAGGCCGGCGACGCAGACCTCGCGAAGCAGGTCGGCGCGCTCCGCAAACCGACCATCGCGGCGTGGGCGATGAACCACTTCGTGCGCACGCGGCCCGACGACCTCGCGGAGTTCCGGAGCTTCGCCGAGCTCCTTCGAGAGGCGCAGCGCACCCTCGACGCCGACCAGCTCCGGGTCCTTGGCCGCGAGCGCGCCAAGCGCATCGACGCCCTCGGGCTCGAGATCGCGGCCGCCGCGAAGGACGCCGGGCAGTCCGTCGGTGCCGGCGCCCTGGCGGAGGTGCACGAGACCCTCGTGGCCCTCATCGGTGACGAGGAGGCGGAGAAGAAGGTCCTCACCGGCGCCCTCGTCAAGGCCCTCAGCTACTCCGGATTCGGGTCGGTCGACATCGAGGGCGCCGTCGCCATCGAGGACGACGAGCCGGCCCTCACCGTCATCGAGGGCGAGGGTCGTCGAGCCGACGGGGAGGCCACGTCAACCGTCGACCTCGAGGAGCGGCGGCGGGCCAAGCGCGAGGCCCAGCGCAACCGACTCACCGGAGCCCTCCAGGTCGCGAGGGACGCGACCCGAGAGGCCGACCGCCAGGTCGCCGTGCTCTCCGCGCGCCAGGAGGAGGTCACCGAGGGCATCGCCGACCTGGAGCGGAGGTTGGCGACGGCGCACGAGCGACTGGCCAAGGTCACCACCGACCTCGAGCAGGCCACGGCTGAGCGAGACCGTCGCGAGAATGCCGAGGCCGCCGCCCAGCGCGCGCTCGCCGACCACGACGCGGACTCCTGAGACAGCGGAAGCCGGCTCAGCGGCATACGGCATGCACTCAGGAGCGATGCCCGAGAAGGCGACGGAGGCGGCTGCGGGTGTCCCTCGCCTCTGCCTTGACCGGTGAGTCCCGAACCTCCCGCTCACCGGGCTGAAGCTCCGCGAGGTGAGGCACCAGCTCGTACTTGTGCGAGTAGACGTCGAACAGCGCGAGGAGCAGGGCCGCAATCGGGACCGCGACGAAGGCGCCACCGATCCCGAAGAGCGCAGCCCCGAAGAGCACGGCGCCGAAGGACACGGCCGGATGCACGTCGACGGCATAGGCGGAGATCCGCGGCTCGAGCGTCACGTTCTCGATCTGCTGGTAGACGATCGCGAAGGCGAGCACGGCCAGGCCCTGCCAGGGCTTCTCGCCGATGAGCCCGATGATGACGGGCAGCGCGATGGCGATGTACGTGCCGACGGTCGGGACGAACTGGGCGACCACGCCGGTCCAGATGCCCAGCGCGAGCCAGTAGGGCATCCCGATGATGAACATGAAGAGCGCGGACAGGCTGCCGCAGATCACCGCCAGCACGACGCGTGCGGTCACGTAGCCGCCGGTCTTTCGCACCGCGAGCTCCCACATCAGCCCGAACACCTCCTGCTGCCGCTGCGGCACGAGCTGACCCAGCCAGCGCCGAAGCCGTGGCCCGTCGGCGGAGAAGTAGAACGTGAAGAAGACGAAGGTCAGCGTGCTGAAGGCCGCCGCCACGACCGAGGCGACGAAACCGAGCACGCCACCGGCGAGGTTCTGCGCGATCGTCGTCAGCGTCGAGGTGCCGACCCCGAGCCGGTCGAGCATGTGCTGGTAGTCCAGCTCGACGCCGAAGCGCTCGGCTGCCCACTTCGTCAGGTCCTCGAGGAGCTGGGGCACCGACTGCGCGAAGGTGCCGATCTGGTCGGACAGCAACCGGCCGAAGAGGAAGAGAAACGCACCGAACAGGAGGAGGCTGCCGAACATGACGATCGCGGTCGCGACCCCGCGCTTCATCGACGTGCTGAGCTTGGCGACTGCGGGCTCCATGGCGATGGACGCGAGGAAGGCGAGGATGAGCGAGAAGATCACCCCACCGGCGTCCGAGAGGACGAACCTGGCGAGCGCGACGAGGCCGACCACGGCCACGACCACCCAAGCCGCCCGCCAGACGCTGTAACGGTCGAGGTGGATCTGGACGTCGGTGGCGTTGTCGGGTGTCCGGGACCGGCGGTCCTCCACGGACTCAGGGCGGCGGTCGTCCACCGCCTCCGGCTCGAGGTCGGCCTCCGGGCCGGGGTCGGCCTCCGGGCGGGGGTCGGCCTCCGGGCGGGGGTCGGCCTGCGGTTCGTCGCTCATGGACGCATCCTTGCAGCGGCGGGACGGGCGCGCACCGCTGGCACGCACGGCTTCCCGATTTCGTGTCCACCCGGTCAACCGTGTAGTCTCACCGTCGCACAACAGGTCAGCTCACCGCCTCGCGCACGGGCTGGCCGTGCCCCAATAGCTCAGTCGGCAGAGCGTTTCCATGGTAAGGAAAAGGTCTAGGGTTCGATTCCCTATTGGGGCTCTGGTCGGTCGGCATGGCCCTCGCGGGCTCCCGGCAGCCCATGGCGGGGTAGCTCAGCTGGTTAGAGCGCACGACTCATAATCGTGAGGTCGCGGGATCGAGTCCCGCTCCCGCTACCACGACGATGAACAGGCGAGACCCGGGCGATTTCAGGAAACGTCCGGGTCTCGCGTATTCTTGGTCGTCGCGTGCGCGCTCTGCGAGCGCGCGACCCCGAGACCCGATTCACCCCGAAGCCCTTCCGAGAGCAGGTTGTTGTGGCCAGCAAGAGCACGGACGTCCGTCCCAAGATCACCATGGCGTGTGCCGACTGCAAGCACCGCAACTACATCACGAAGAAGAACCGCCGCAACAACCCGGACCGGCTCTCCTTCAACAAGTTCTGCCCGAACTGCGGCAAGCACACCGAGCACCGCGAGACGCGCTGATCGCGTCTCTCGCTCGCGAAGCTCCCTCGGCCACGTCGCCGGGGGAGCTTTTCTCTGCCGTATGCCGCTGAGCTCGCTCCCCGAGGCACGTGCGCTCCCAGCCCGCCCGCGCCGATAGGCTGGCCGCCATGCCGGTGAACGCTGACTTCCAGGGACGCACGTACCCGCCGACGGAGCCCTATCGCGTGGGCGCGGCGAAGATCCGTGAGTTCGCCGACGCGGTCGGATCCGACGACCCCGTGCACACCGATGTGGAGGTCGCCCGGGGGCGCGGTTACGCGGACGTCATCGCGCCGCCCACCTTCGCGGTCCTCGTCGCCCAGCAGTGCGACGCGCAGCTGATCCGGGATCCGGAGGCAGGCATTGACTTCTCGCGGGTCGTCCACGGCGAGCAGAGGTTCGTCCACCACCGCCCGCTCACCGCTGGCGATGTCGTCATCGGCACGCTCCACGTGGACACGGTCCGTCAGGCGGGCGGTCACGCGATGGTGACGACGCGCACGGAGCTCGCGACCGAGGCGGGCGAGCCGGTCTGCACGGCCACGTCGACCATCGTCATCCGAGGAGGCGAGTGATGAGCGAGCCCACCGCAGCCACGACCGTGCGTCGGGCGGCAGACGTCTCCGTCGGTGACGAGGTGCCGGGCAGGACGATCCACGTCGACCGCGCGCGGCTGGTCCAGTACGCCGGGGCGTCGCTCGACCGCAACCGAATCCACTGGGACGAGCGCTTCGCCACGTCGGTCGGTCTTCCCGACGTCATCGCGCATGGCATGTTCACCATGGGCTCGGCCGTGACGGTCGTCAGCGAGTGGGCGGGCGACGCGGGCCGGGTCGTCGAGTACGGCACGCGGTTCACCAACATGGTCGTGGTGCCCTACGAGGGTGGTGCCGACATCGAGGTGTCCGGCGTCGTCAAGGCAGTCGACCCCGAGACGAAGCGGGTCACCGTGGAGCTGACCGCGACGGCGGCCGGCCAGAAGGCGCTGGGGCGCGCCCTGGCCGTCGTCCAGCTCGACTGACCGGCTGGCGCGGCACGTGCGAGAGGAACACGGCGTCCCCCTGTCGTCGCTGACGACGATGCGGGTCGGTGGTCCGGCGTCGAGGCTCGTCACCGTCGAGACGACGGACGAGCTCGTCGACGCAGTCCGCGAGGTCGACGACGCGGGGGAGCCGCTCCTCGTGCTCTCCGGAGGGTCGAACCTCATCGTGGCGGACCAGGGGTTTCCCGGCACCGTGGTGCGGATCGCCACCGCGGGTGTCACGCGGGAGTCCGTCGACTCCTGCGGCGGGGCCATGGTCCGGGTCGCGGCCGGAGAGGACTGGGATGGCCTGGTGGCCTGCGCCGTGGAGCAGGGCTGGGCGGGGATCGAGGCGCTGAGCGGCATCCCGGGCCTGACGGGGGCCACCCCGATCCAGAACGTCGGCGCCTACGGCCAGGAGGTCGCGCAGACCGTCGCGCAGGTGCGCACGTGGGACCGTGAGGAGCAGGCGGTGAGGACGTTCTTCAACGCCGACTGCCGGTTCGGCTACCGGCACTCGCGGTTCAAGGGCACCGACCGCTTCGTCGTCCTCGACGTGCTGTACCAGCTCGAGGTGGCCGACCTGAGCCGTCCCATCGCGTACTCGGCGCTCGCCGCCGGCCTCGGTGTCCCGCTCGGCACGCGCGTGCCGCTCGCCGATACCCGAGCAGCGGTGCTCGATCAGCGGCGCAAGCGCGGCATGGTGTTGGATGCCGCTGACCACGACACGTGGTCGTGCGGGTCCTTCTTCACCAACCCCA
>NZ_DATEEY010000110.1:0-20500 GCF_035280925.1 Intrasporangium sp.
CTCCTTCCCGGGGGCCGCCCGCTGACCGACGCGGCGGCCCGGGGCGAGGTCGCGGCCGTGTGGGAGGTTGGCGCCCTGCCCGACACCCCGGCGCGCGACACCGCCGGCATCATCGCGGCGGCCGCATCGGGCGAGCTGGACGCGCTCGTCGTCGGTGGGGTGGACCCTGCCGACCTCGGCCTCAGCGACACGAGGAACGCCCTCCAGCGGGCCTTCGTCGTCTCGCTCGAGCTGCGCGAGTCCGCAGTGACGCCCTTCGCCGACGTGGTGCTCCCGGTCGCGGCGCAGGCCGAGAAGGAAGGTTCCTATGTCAACTGGGAGGGGCGGATCCGTCCCTTCGAGCTGGCCCTGACGACCAACCAGATCAGCGACCACCGGGTCCTGGACATGCTCGCCGGCGAGCTCGGCCACTTCCTCGAGACCGGGACCAAGCGCCAGATCCACGACCAGTTCGAGGCGCTCGGGCCGTGGTCGGGCGCCAGAGGCGTCCCGGCCTCCGCCCAGGCGGAGGCGGCGCCGGTTGTCGGGGATGGCCTCGGCGACTACGTCCTCGCCACGTGGCCGACGCTGCTCGACCGCGGCCGGATGCAGGACGGCGAGCCGTTCCTCGCCGGCACCGCCCGGAGGGCGACGGCGCACCTCTCGCCGGGGTCCGCCGAGCGGCTCGGAGCGGGCGACGGCGGCGCGGTCACGGTGACCGGTCCGCGCGGGAGCGTCACCGTCCCCGTGGCCGTCATCGAGGGCATGGTCGACGGCGTCGTGTGGCTGCCGACGAACTCCGAGGACGTCTCGGTGCGGTCCGGGCTCGGCTCGGAGGCCGGGCACCGGGTCGCCGTCACCCCGGTGACCAACCCAGCCGACCTCACGAAGGGTGGTCTCGGATGACACTCAGCTCAGCGGCATACGGCCTCGTCACTGCGCTGCCGGCGACGGAGAACCCGTCCGCAGACTTCAGTGACACGCCGCTCTGGCTCTCGCTGATCAAGGCAGTCCTCATCTTCGTGTACCTCCTGCTCTCGACCCTGATCGTCATCTGGTTCGAGCGGCGCATCATCGGGCGGATGCAGCAGCGTCCCGGCCCGAACCGCAACGGCCCGTTCGGCCTGCTCCAGACGCTCGCCGACGGCATGAAGTCGATGCTCAAGGAGGACATCGCGCCGGCGAATGCCGACCACGTCATCTACCGGGCCGCGGCCCTCATCACCGCGACGATGGCGTTCGTGGCGTTCGCGATCATCCCGCTCGGCGGAACCGTGTCGCTGTTCGGCCACGAGACGCCGCTGCAGCTGACCGACGTGCCCGTTGCGGTGCTCCTCGTGCTCGCCGTGGCATCGGTCGGGGTCTACGGCATCGTCCTCGCCGGCTGGAGCTCCGGATCGACCTACCCGCTCCTCGGCGGGCTGCGCTCGACGGCCCAGGTCATCTCCTACGAGATCGCCATGGGTCTCGCGCTCGTCGCGGTCTTCCTCTACAGCGGGTCGATGTCGACGTCGCAGATCGTCGACGCGCAGAGCTCGCTCTGGTACATCCTGCCGGCGTTCTTCAGCTTCGTCGTCTACGTCATCACGATGGTCGGCGAGACCAACCGACTGCCTGTCGACCTCGCCGAGGGCGAGGGCGAGATCGTCGGCGGCTTCCACACCGAGTACTCCGGCATGACCTTCGCGATGTTCTACCTCGGCGAGTACGTCAACATGTTCACCGTGTCGGCGCTGGCCACGACGATGTTCCTCGGCGGGCCCGCGGCGCCGCCGCTCATCTCGGCCATCGGCGACGGCACGTTCACCGGCGGCTGGTGGGGGCTGCTCTGGTTCACGCTGAAGATGTGGGGCTTCATGTGGGTCTTCGTCTGGCTGCGCGGGTCACTGCCCCGAACCCGGTACGACCAGTTCATGCGGTTCGGCTGGAAGTTCCTCATCCCCGTCACGCTCGCCTGGATCGTCGCGGTCGCCTTCATCCGTGGCGCGCAGCTCGGCTTCCTCGGTGACGACACGGTGACCATCGTCGGTCTCGCCTTCAACCGTGCAACGCTCATCCTGATCAGCGTCGTCGCGGTCCTCGCCCTCGTCATCACCTGGGTCTGGGGCGACCGGGTCGATGCGCGGCGGGCCGCCGCCGAGACGGCGCCGCCCGACGAGATCGACCCGTTCGCGGAGGGCTACCCCGTCCCGCCGATGCCGGGTCAGCGGCTGCGCGAGCCCGCTCCGGCGGACCGCATGCTCGCTGGCCGCGGGGGGCGGGGCAGCACCGTGCGCGGCACCGCGTCGTCCACGATGGTCGGCTCGACCGTTGGCCCAGCCGATGACGCGGACGGCACCCCGGACGGCGCCCTGGATGGCACCCCCGACGGCACCGCCGACGGCACCCCCGACGGCACCCCCGGCAAGGAGGAGACCCATGGCTGACGAGAACGTCAGCAAGGACAACGAGAGGAAGGGCAAGGGAGCCTTCGCAGACTTCTTCGCCCCCGTCGCCGGCTTCGGCGTGTCCTTCTCGACGATGTTCCGCAAGGTCGCGACCGAGGAGTACCCCGAGAAGCCTCGCCCGACCCAGCCACGGTTCCACGGCCGCCACCAGCTCAACCGCCACCCGGACGGTCTCGAGAAGTGCGTGGGCTGCGAGCTGTGTGCCTGGGCCTGCCCGGCGGACGCGATCCTCGTCGAGGGAGCGGACAACGACGACACGCCGCTCGAGCAGGGCGGCAAGGGCCGGTTCAGCCCGGGCGAGCGTTACGGCCGCGTCTACCAGATCAACTACCTGCGCTGCATCTTCTGCGGCCTGTGCATCGAGGCCTGCCCGACGCGCGCCCTGACCATGACCAACTTCTACGAGCTGGCCGACAACAACCGCGGCGACCTGATCTTCACCAAGGACCAGCTGCTCGCACCACTCCAGGAGGGCATGCTCGAGCCACCCTTCCCGATGGCCGACGGCATGGAGGAGCGCGACTACTACCAGGGCAAGGTCACCGGGCCGACGAACCCCCAGCGGGACTACGTCAACGCGCGCGCGGCCGGAGTCGTCGTCGACGAGAGCCCCCGGGCCCACGACGAGCCGGGCAACGTGGCAGCGAGCGCGCCGGGTGAGCACGACGTGGTCCACACCACGGCGCCCACGGCCGCGCAGACCCGGAAAGGGGCGAACCCGTGACCTCCTCGGCTGAAGCCGCGTTCTTCTGGGTGCTCGCGCCCCTCTCGGTCCTCGCCGCGCTCGGACTGGTCTTCGCCCGCAAGGCGGTTCACGCCGCCATCGGGATGGCCATCACCATGACGTCTCTCGGCGTCTTCTACCTCATGCAGAAGGCTGACTTCCTCGGCGTCATCCAGGTGTTCGTCTACACCGGCGCCGTCATGATGCTCTTCCTCTTCGTCATCATGCTCGTCGGCGTGGACTCCTCCGACTCGCTCGTGGAGACGATCAGGGGACACCGGTGGATCTCGATGCTCGTGGCGATCGGCCTCATCGGGCTGCTCGTCTCGACGATCGGTTCGGCCACCTTCGACGAGGCCACCGTGCAGGCCGGGATGGAACGCCTCGAGTCGAGCAATGCCACGACCGGCAACATCACCGGCATGGCGAACCTCATCTTCGGACAGTATGTCTGGATCTTCGAGGTGCTCTCGGCGGTGCTCATCACGGCGGCCGTGGCCGCGATGGTCCTCGCACACCGGGAGCGACTGGTTCCGAGGCTGACGCAGGCCGAGTGGGCCGCGAAGCGGGTCCGCGACAACAAGTTCGTCGCCGGCCTGCCGGCGCCGGGCGTCTACGCCCGTCACAACGCGGTCGACACACCGGCCCTGTTGCCGGACGGCACGCCGAGCAAGGACTCCGTCTCCCGGGTCCTCGTCGCCCGTGAGCAGGTCGCCCGCCCGGACGAGTTCCTCGACGTCGAGCGCCACATCCTCGGAGCCGCGCAGGCCGAGCGTGACGCTGCCCGGGGCGGCACCCGGGCCCGCAGCCTGGCCAGCGACCGGGGTGACCGGGGCAGCGAGATCGACGGCTCGGACGGCAGCTCCGCCCACCCAGAGGAGGGTACGGACCAGTGAGCCCGCTCAACTACATCTACCTCTCGATCGTGCTGTTCTCCATCGGTACCGCAACCGTGCTGCTGCGGCGCAACGCGATCATCGTCTTCATGGGCGTCGAGCTGATGCTCAATGCCACGAACCTTGCGCTCGTGACGTTCTCGCGGGTCCACGGCGGGCTGGACGGCCAGGTCATGGCGCTGTTCGTCATGGTCGTCGCCGCCGCCGAGGTCGTCGTCGGCCTGGCCATCATCATGGCCATCTTCCGTGCCCGACGGTCGGCCTCGGTCGACGACGCCAACCTGCTGAAGCTGTAAGGGAGCCCTCACTCGATGTCAACAGGCATGGGAAACCTCTTCGAGACGTCCAGCACGTATGCCGCTGGGCTGGCCACGCACACCGGCGAAGCCCACGCTGCCAGCGGGATCACGTCGTTCGCCTGGCTGCTCATCGCGCTGCCCATGCTCGGCGCCGCGCTGCTGCTCTTCGGCGGGCGTCGCACCAACGGCTTCGGGCCAGTTCTCGCCACGCTGCTGTCGTGGGGCTCCTTCGTCGTCGGCGCGCTCATCTTCATCCAGATGCTCGGCCAGGACGCCGAGGACCGGCACTCGTCGGTGCACCTGTTCAACTTCGTCACCGCCGGGTCGTTCTCCGCGGATGCGTCCCTGCTCGTGGACCAGCTGTCGATCTCCTTCACGCTGCTCATCACCTTCGTCGGTTCGCTCATTCACGTGTACTCCCTCGGGTACATGGACGGTGACCCCGACAAGCGGCGCTTCTTCGGCTACCTCAACCTCTTCGTCGCAGCCATGTTGCTGCTCGTGCTCGCCGACAACTACCTGCTCCTCTACGTCGGGTGGGAAGGCGTCGGTCTCGCGTCGTACCTGCTCATCGGCTTCTGGAACTGGAACTCGGCCTACGCGGCTGCGGCGAACAAGGCGTTCGTGGCCAACCGGGTCGGCGACTTCGGACTCTCGGTCGCCATCATGGTCATGTTCTTCCACTTCGGTGCGGTGGACTTCGAGACCGTCCTCGGCGCGGCCGGGAACGAGGCGAACCAGGGCTTCATGACGGCGATCGGCCTGCTGCTCCTGCTCGGAGCCTGCGGCAAGTCCGCACAGTTCCCGCTCCAGAGCTGGCTCGGTGACGCGATGGCCGGCCCGACGCCGGTGTCCGCCCTGATCCACGCCGCGACGATGGTCACGGCGGGCGTGTACCTCGTCGTGCGCTCCGGACCCATTTTCGAGGCCTCGCCCAACGCGCAGCTCGCCGTCGTCATCGTCGGCGCGATCACCCTGCTGTTCGGTGCGATCGTCGGGTGCGCCAAGGACGACATCAAGAAGGCCCTGGCTGCCTCCACGATGTCGCAGATCGGCTACATGATGCTCGCTGCCGGGCTCGGGCCGGTCGGCTATGTCTTCGCGATCTTCCACCTGCTCACCCACGGGTTCTTCAAGGCCGGGATGTTCCTCGGAGCCGGATCGGTCATGCATGGCATGAACGACCAGGTCGACATGCGTCGCTTCGGCGGGCTGTCCGGGGTCATGAAGATCACCTGGGCCACCTTCGCCCTCGGCTGGCTCGCGATCATCGGCGTCCCACCGTTCTCCGGCTTCTGGTCGAAGGACAAGGTCATCGAGGCCGCCTTCATCGGGGAGGGCTGGCGTCCCTGGGTCTTCGGCGGGGCCGCACTCATCGGTGCCGGGATCACGGCCTTCTACATGTCGCGCCTGTTCTTCATGACCTTCCACGGGAAGAAGCGCTGGACCGATGACGTGCATCCGCACGAGGCAGGCAGTCTCATGACGGTGCCGATGATCGTGCTCGCGGTCGGCTCGGCCCTCCTGGGCCTCATCATCGGCCCGACGGGCCTGTTCACCTCCTGGCTCGAGCCGGTGACCGGCGCGCCGGGAGAAGAGCACCCGGTCCTCTCGGTGCCGGTCATCATGGCGCTGACCCTGGTCCTCGTGGTCGGCGGCGTCGCCTATGCCTGGCTGCGCTACTGGCGCGACGACGTGCCGGTGGTGGCCCCAGCCGGGTCGCTGGTGACGCAGGCCGCCCGCAACGACCTCTACCAGGACCAGGTCAACGAGGCCCTGCTCATGCGGCCCGGCATCCACCTGACCCGCTCCCTCGTCTTCCTCGACGGCAAGGGCGTCGACGGAGGTGCCGGCGGCCTCGCGGCCCTGGTCGGTGGGACCTCATCCCGGTTGCGCCGGATCCAGAACGGGTTCGCGCGCTCCTATGCCCTGACGATGCTCGCCGGTGTCGTCGCCATCCTCGGTGCACTGTGGGTGATCTCCTGATGAACGACTCGACCACCGCGATGTCCACGATCCCGTGGCTCACGATCCTGGCCGCGCTGCCGCTGCTCGGATCGCTCGTCGTGGCGTTCGCGCCGGGAACCGTCGAGAACGCCAAGCGCATCGCGCTCGGCACGTCGATCGTCACCCTTGCCATCGGCATCGTCGCCGCGCTGCAGTTCGACACCGCGTCCTCGGCGCAGTTCCAGCTCGGTGAGTACGCCGAGTGGATCCCGCAGTTCGGCGTCAGCTACGCCATGGGGGTCGACGGGATCGCGCTGGTGCTGGTCCTCATGGCGCTGGTCCTCACCCCCGTCTGCCTGCTGGCCGCGTGGCACGACGTTCCGGACGAGGGGGATGCCGTCAGCGCGAGGCGCGCGAAGGCCTACTTCGCGCTGCTGCTCTCGCTCGAGACGTTCATGGTCGGGGTCTTCGCCGCGACCGACGTCTTCCTGTTCTACGTCTTCTTCGAGGCGATGCTCATCCCGGTGTACTTCCTCATCGGTCGCTTCGGTGGAGCCCGACGCCAGTACGCCGCGATGAAGTTCCTGCTGTTCTCGCTCGCGGGCGGGCTCATCATGCTCGTGGCCGTGATCGCGGTCTACCTGCAGGGGCCGGGCGGAGCGGACGGCTTCCTCGTGTCCAGGCTGACCGGCCTCGACCTCGACCCGACGACGGAGCGCCTGCTCTTCGCCGGCTTCTTCCTCGCCTTCGCGGTCAAGGCCCCGATGGTTCCGGTGCACACGTGGCTGCCGGATGCCGCGACAGAGGCGACGCCTGCGACGGCCACCCTGCTGGTCGGCGTGCTCGACAAGGTCGGCACCTTTGGCATGATCCGCTTCTGCCTCCAGCTCTTCCCGGGCGCGAGCGAGTGGGCCACGCCGTTCGTGATCGCCCTCGCCGTCATCTCCGTGCTCTACGGCGCCCTGCTCGCCATCGGCCAGACCGACATGATGCGCCTGATCGCCTACACGTCCGTGAGCCACTTCGGCTTCATCGTGCTGGGGATCTTCGCCTTCACCAACGTCGGTGGTGCCGGCTCGTCGCTCTACATGCTCAACCACGGGTTCTCGACGGCGGCCCTGTTCCTCTTCGCCGCCATGCTCGTCCACCGGCGCGGCAGCAAGCGGATCCCGGACTACGGCGGATGGCAGCGTGTCACCCCGGGCCTGGCCGGCATCTTCCTCGTCGCCAGCATGTCCGGCCTGGCGCTGCCCGGGTTGGCGAGCTTCGTGTCGGAGTTCCTCGTCTACGTCGGGACGTACCCGACGCAACCCGTGGCAGCGGTCCTCGCCACCAGCGGCATCATCCTGGCCGCGCTCTACATGCTGCTGATGTACAAGCGCGTCATGACCGGGCCGAAGCCGGAGTCCTTGGCGCTCGAGCCCGGCATGGTCGACGAGAGGTGGCGCAAGTCCTCCGGTGGGACGGTGATCGCGGACCTGTCGCTGCGGGAGAAGCTCGTGGCCGCACCGCTGATCGCGGCGTTCCTCGTGCTCGGGTTCTATCCGAACCTGGCCCTGGATGTCATCAACCCGGCCGTCGACACGTCGCTGTCGCACGTCTCGACCGCTGACACGTCACCTCCCGCGGCGGACGCCGCGGCCGAAGGGAGCTCGAAGTGACCGCCGCCGCTCCGCTCGCACTGCCCACGGCCTTCCAGATGGCGGAGGTGGACTACGTCGCCATCATGCCGTTCCTCATCGTCCTGGGCGCGGCGGTGATCGGGGTCGTCATCGAGGCGTTCGCCCCGCGTGAGCGCCGCTTCGTCACGCAGACCACCTTGGCCGTGCTCGCGCTGCTGGGCGCCTTCGTCGCGATCATCGTCGCGGTCGACCACCAGGGCTACACGATGGGGATCACGGACGAGGCGTCCGGACGCAAGCTGTTCGCCCTGACCGTCGACGGGCCCGCCCTGTTCATGCAGGGCACGATCGTCCTCATGGGGGTGCTCGGCATCCTCACCATGGCCGAACGGCTCGGTGGAGTCGGTCCGGACGCGTTCACACCGAGTGGCGCCTCGACGCCCGGGTCGGCACTCGAGGCGGCCGCCACCCGCGCGGGTGCGCTCACCTCGGAGGTCTTCCCGCTCGCGCTGTTCTCGATCGCCGGAATGATGCTCTTCCCGACCACGAACGACCTCATCGGCATGTTCGTCGCCCTCGAGGTGCTCTCGCTGCCGCTCTACGTCCTCACTGGCCTCGCCCGCCGCCGCCGCCTGCTCTCACAGGAGGCGTCGCTCAAGTACTTCCTGCTCGGCTCGTTCAGCTCGGCGTTCTTCCTCTTCGGCACTGCCCTGCTCTACGGCTACGCGGGCTCTGTGTACTTCGCCGATCTGAGCGCCGCGATCGCGACCGGTCCCCTGGCGATGAACGGCCTGCTCGTCCCGGGCGCCTTCCTCGTCTTCGTGGGGCTGCTGTTCAAGGTCGGTGCCGTGCCGTTCCACGCATGGACTCCGGACGTCTACCAGGGCGCCCCGACGCCCGTCACCGGCTTCATGGCCGCCGCTACGAAGGCGGCCGCCTTCGGAGCCATCCTGCGGCTTGCCTACGTCGGTCTCGACACTGCCCGGTGGGAGTGGACCAACGCGCTGGTCGTCGTCGCCCTGCTCACCATGGTCGTCGGGTCCGTGCTCTCCGTGACGCAGACGGACATGAAGCGACTGCTCGCCTACTCATCGATCGCGCACGCGGGCTTCATCCTCGTCGGCGTCCTCGCCTTCGACCGCAAGGCCATCAGTGCCGTGCTGTTCTACCTGGTGGCCTACGGCTTCGCCACGATCGCCGCGTTCGCCATCGTCAACCTGGTGCGCCAGAACGGGACAGAGGCGACGCACCTGTCGCAGTGGGCGGGCCTGGGCAAGCGCTACCCGGTCGTTGCGGGGGCCTTCGCCTTCCTCATGCTCGCCTTCGCCGGCATCCCGCTCACGTCTGGCTT
This sequence comes from Intrasporangium sp., assembly GCF_035280925.1. GTDB lineage: Bacteria > Actinomycetota > Actinomycetes > Actinomycetales > Dermatophilaceae > Intrasporangium. The sequence continues at coordinate 9,266 of NZ_DATEEY010000110.1, forward strand.
CGTCTCCAAGTTCGCGGTGTTCTCCGCGGCCATCGGGACGGGAGGCGCCACCGGCACCGTCCTCGCCATCGTCGGTGTCATCTGCTCCGCCATCACGGTCTTCGTCTACGCCAGGGTCATCGTGCTGATGTTCTTCAGCGAGCCGCCCAGCGACACCGTGGTGGTCGTCGTCCCGTCGGTCGGGACGACCTTCTCCATCGCGGTCGGGACCATGATCACGCTCGCCCTCGGGGTCCTTCCGTCGGCGTTGCTCGACCTCGCCGACCGGGCCTCGCAGTTCGTCCGTTGACCGCCCGAGGTCAGCGGCTCAAGCCCCAGGAACTCCATGACGACGCACGCCACCCCGCCGCTCCTCAGCATCCCCGGCGCATCGCCGGAGCTGGCGGCACACCTGCAGGACGGGCTTGCCCGGGTCGACGCTCTCCTGCGCGAGGTCGTCGACCACGAGGACCCGTTCATCGCGGCGGCCTCTGCGCACCTCGCACAGGCAGGTGGCAAGCGGTTCCGACCGCTCCTGACCTTCCTGGCCGCGGAGCTCGGTGACGGCATCAACGAGGACGTGGTCCGCGCCGCCGCGGGGGTCGAGCTGACCCACCTCGCGTCGCTGTACCACGACGACGTCATGGACGAGGCGGAGGTGCGCCGCGGGGTTCCGTCCGCCAATGCCGCCTACGACAACTCGACGGCGATCCTCGTCGGGGACCTGCTCTTCGGCAAGGCCTCGGAGCTCATCGCGGCCCTCGGCGCGGAGGCCGTACTCATCCAGGCGCAGACCTTCGTGCGGCTGTGCTCGGGGCAGATCCGGGACGATCGACCCTGCCCGCCGGACGTCGACCCGGTCGACTACTACCTGGGCGTGCTCGCCGACAAGACCGGCGCCCTCACGGCGACCGCCTGCCGCTACGGAGCGATGTTCAGCGGGGGGCGGCCCGAGGTCGTCGAGATGTTGGGGGCCTATGGGGAGAAGGTCGGCATGGCCTTCCAGCTCGCCGACGACCTCATCGACATCGCCTCCGACTCGGACGCGAGTGGCAAGACGCCGGGGACCGACCTCCGCGAAGGGGTCGACACCTTGGCGGTGCTGCGGGCCAAGGCCTCCACGGACCCAGGGGACGCGCGCCTGCTCGAGCTGCTCGGCTCCGACCTGTCCCACGACGAGGCGGGCGTCGCCGAGGCGTTGGTGCTGCTCAGGGCGCACCCGGCTCTCGAGGCGGCCCGGAGCGAGACCTACGACGTGGCTCGCGAGGCGCAGGACCTGCTCGACCCGCTGCCGGCCACTCCTGCGAGGACCGCCCTCCAGGCGCTCGCCCGCTCCGTCGTCGAGCGCGTCGGCTGACGCCCCCACCCACACCAATCGAGTGAACAAGATCCGGGCCGGTCACGGCCCGGATCTCGTTCACTCGATTGGAGTGAGGGGGACGGTGTGCCCGCTTCTTGTTCACTCGATGAGAGGGAGGGTGCGCGGGTAGGGTGCGGGCATGAGCCGTCGCCCGCAGCCGAGCCCGGTGGCGGAGCGGCTCTCCCGCGCGACGGCACAGCTGCCTGCCCCGCTCGCCGTCGTCGACCTCCCCGCGTTCGACCGCAACGCCGATACCCTCGTCGGGCACGCCCACGGCAAGCCGATCCGCATCGCCACCAAGTCGCTCCGCTGCCGGACCCTCATCGAGCGCGCCCTCGCCCGGGACGGCCTCGAGGGCCTCATGTGCTACTCCCTGCGCGAAGCGATCTGGTGGGCACGCGCGGGCCACACCAACGTCCTCGTCGCCTACCCGAGCGTGGACGTCCCCGCACTGATCGAGCTCGCCGCCGACCCGGCCCTGCTCGCCGCCGTGTGCGTCATGGTCGACAGCGTCGAGCTCGTCGATCTCATCGCCCGCGACGTGCCCGACCACCGGGGCCTGCGGGTCGCCGTGGACGTGGACGCGTCGCTTCGGCTCGGGCCCGCCCACCTGGGCGTCCGCCGCTCCCCCCTGCGTGAGCCGGAAGACGTCGAAGCCGTCGTCAGGCGCGCCCTCGAGCACGGCCTCGCGGTGGTCGGGCTGATGTTCTACGACGCCCAGATCGCCGGTCTCCCCGACACGTCGCCAGCGGTCCGACAGGTGAAGTCCCGCTCGGACGCCCAGCTGCGGACCCGGCGCGCCGAGGTGGTTTCCGCCATCCGGAGCCTGACCGACCTCGAGCTCGTCAACGGGGGCGGCACGGGCAGCCTGCACGTCACCGGGCTCGACCCGGCCCTCACCGAGCTCGCCGCCGGATCCGGGCTCTACGCCCCCATGCTGTTCGACGGCTACGACGGGCTGGCCCTCGAGCCGGCCGCCTTCTTCGGCTGCCCGGTGGTGCGGCGCCCCGCCCACGATGTCGTCACGGTCTACTCCGGGGGCTACCTCGCGTCCGGGCCGCCGGGTTGGTCTCGCGTCCCGCAGCCGCTCGAGGAGCAGGGGCTGCGCCTCCTGCGCACCGAGGGGACCGGAGAGGTGCAGACCCCCCTCAAGGGTGCGGCAGCCGCGCGCAAGAGCCTGGGCGATCGGATATGGTTCCGGCACGCCAAGGCGGGTGAGCTCGCGGAGCGTTTCACCCATCTGGCGCTCATCGACGGTGTCGCGGTTGTCGGGGAGGCGGCGACGTATCGCGGGGAAGGGCAGTGCTTTGGCTGACACACAGCGGAAGGTCGCCCGGGGCATCGAGTGGTCGAACTGGGCGGGTACCGAGTCGACCACGCTGGCCCGGGTCGCGACGCCCCGTTCCGAGGAGGAGCTCATCGAGGAGATCCTCAAGGCTCGGCGTCGCGGCCTGCGAGTCAAGGCGATCGGCGCGGGTCACTCCTTCACGGGTGTGGCGGTCACCGACGGCCTCCAGCTGCGACTGGGGGGCCTGACCGGCGTCACGACCATCGACGCGACTCGTGGCGAGGCGACGGTCCGTGCCGGCACGCCCCTGCACGTGCTCAACGAGGAGCTCGCCCAGCTCGGCTTCGCGCTGCCCAACCTCGGCGACATCGACCGGCAGAGCCTCGCCGGCGCGATCGCCACCGGCACCCATGGCACCGGGCTGCGGTTCACCGGCCTCGCCGGCGGCGTCCGCGCCCTGCGCATCGTGCTCGCCGAGGGTTCGGTCGTGGACTGCTCCCCAACCCAGGAACCCGACCTCTTCCAGGCCGCGCGCCTCGGCCTCGGCGCGCTCGGCGTCATCACCGAGGTCACCGTGGAGGTCGTTCCGGCGTTCCTGCTCCAGGCGGACGAGCGCCCTGAGCCTCTCGGGGCCGTCCTCGACGCGCTCGACGACGACATCGAGTCACATGACCACTTCGAGTTCTACTGGTACCCCCACACCGAGCGCACGCAGGTCAAGCGCAACACTCGGGTCGGGCCGGGCGCCGAGGCGGACCCACTGCCCCGGTGGCGGCGGACCCTCGACGACGACATCCTCACCAACCGGGTGTGGGAGGCGGCCTGCCGGTTCGCCACGCGGGTGCCCCGGTCGACGAAGCCGCTCATGAACGTCGCTGTCCGGGCCCAGACCGCGCGTACCTACACGGACACCTCGTACACGGTGTTCGCCACCCCGCGGGAGGTGCGGTTCCGCGAGTCGGAGTGGGCCGTCCCGCGGGCGGCGCTGGGGGACGTGCTCCTCGAGGTCAAGGCGTGGGTGGACAGCCACGACGAGACGATCTCCTACCCGGTCGAGTGCCGCGTGGCAGCCCCGGACGACGTGTGGCTGTCCACGGCCTACGAGCGCGAGTCCGCCTACGTCGCCGTGCACCACTACCATCGTCGCGCCGAGGGAGCGTACTTCGACGCCGTCGAGCAGATCGCGATGAGCCATGGCGGACGCCCCCACTGGGGCAAGCTGCACACTCGTGACGCCGACTACCTCCGCGCGGTCTACCCGCGCTTCGACGACTTCCGGGCCGTCCGCGACCGCGTCGACCCGGACCGGCTCTTCGGCAATCCCTACCTGGAGCGAGTCCTCGGCAGCTGACCCCGCAGCGGCGCCCATGCAGCGACGTTGCATCGCCCACGCGCGCCGGATCGCCTCCCGGATCGCGTCGGCGTCGCTCGAGCAGGTCCTCGTGCTCCGCCGTGGATACCCGCACGAGCAGGGTGCCCGGCAGGTGAGCGCGCCCGACGAGCCGGCAGTCTACGTACCACGCCGCACGGCCCGGGTGGCCCTGCGTCGCAGGCCCGGAAGCGTCGTCGCGAACGCATCGACCTCGTCCAGCCTCACGTCGTCGAGCGAAGCCCTGCGTTGGGCGCGGACCCGGCTCAGCGGCATACGGAATTGGCCGTATGCCGCTGAGCTCGCCTCCGCTCGGGGGCTCAGGCGGTGGGGGGCCGGGTCATGGCCAGCACGTCGAGCGCTTCGTCGAGCTGCGCCTCGGTGAGCCGGCCGTCGGAGACGTGACCGTCCTCGATGACGACCTCGCGAATCGTCTTGCGCTCCTTCACCGCTCGCTTGACGACCGCGGCCGCGGCCTCGTAGCCGATGTACCGGTTGAGCGGCGTGACGATCGAGGGCGAGCTCTCGGCGAGGGTGCGCGCATGCTCTGCGTCAGCCGTGATGCCGTCGACACACCGGTCGGCGAGGAGGCGGCAGGTGGCAGCGAGCAGCTGGATCGACTCGAGGACGTTCTTGGCCAGGACCGGCAGCATGACGTTGAGCTCGAAGTTCCCGGCCGCGCCAGCCGTCGTGATCGCCACGTCGTTGCCGATGACCTGGGCGCACGCCATCAGGGTGGCCTCGGGGAGGACCGGGTTGACCTTGCCCGGCATGATGCTCGAGCCGGGCTGCAGGTCGGGCAGGTGGATCTCGCCGAGGCCGGTGCGTGGTCCGGAGGACATCCAGCGCAGGTCGTTGCAGACCTTCGTCAGGCTGGCGGCGACCACCTTGAGGGCTCCGGACAGCTCGACGACGGCGTCCTGGGCGGACTGCGCCTCGAAGTGGTTCTCCGCCTCGCGGAAGGGCTGGCCGGTGGCCTCCGAGACCCGTTCGATGACGGCCCGTGCGAACCCCGGTGCGGCGTTCAGTCCGGTGCCGGCCGCAGTTCCGCCGAGCGGAAGCTCGGCGGTGGCGTCGGCCGCATGCCGGACCCGGTTCGCGCCGAGCTCGACCTGCCGGCGGTAGCCGCCGAACTCCTGGCCGAGCGTCACCGGCACCGCGTCCATGAGGTGGGTTCGCCCGGCCTTGACGACGTCGGCGAACTCCGCCTCCTTGCGGCCCAGCGCCGCCGCGAGGTGGCGCAGCGCCGGCACCAGGTCCTCCCCGGCGGCGATCGTCGCCGCCATGCGCAGGGCGCTCGGGAACGTGTCGTTGCTCGACTGACCGTAGTTGACGTGGTCGTTCGGGTGGACGTCCAGGCCGCTCGACGAGCTGGCGAGGCGCGCGACCACCTCGTTGACGTTCATGTTCGTCGAGGTGCCAGACCCGGTCTGGAAGACGTCGATGGGAAAGTGCCCGTCGTGACGACCCTCGGCCACCTCTCGGGCAGCGTCCACGATGGCCCGGGCACGCTCCCCGTCGAGCACCCCGAGCTCGGCGTTGACGGCGGCTGCGGCCGCCTTGAGCCGGGCGAGCGCGTGGATGACCCCCGCGGGCACGGGCCGACCGCTGATGGGGAAGTTCTCGATCGCCCGGGCGGTCTGCGCCCCGTAGAGGGCGTCCGCAGGGACCTGCACCTCGCCCATCGAGTCGTGTTCGGTCCGGAACTGCGTCGCCTGGTGCTCGCTCATGACCCCATCATGCTCCGCCGGCCAGTGGGCCCGGACAATCCAGGCCCGGACAATCCAGCCCGGACAATCCAGCCCGGACAATCCAGCCCGGACAATCCAGCCCGGACGGATCTGTTGGGGTGGCGCCTAGCTCGTGGCGACCTCCGCCGCCTCGCGTGCGATCTCGAGCTCCTCCTCCGTCGGCACGACGAGCACGGCGACCCGGCTCGAGGCCGTCGAGATGCGGTGCTCGCCCGACGTCGCCGCCTCGTTGGCCGCCGCGTCGAGCTCGATGCCCAACAGCTCCGTCAGGCCCTCGAGGGCCGCCGCTCGGACCTGGGGACTGTGTTCACCGATCCCCGCCGTGAAGGCCACGGCATCGACGCGACCGAGCACAGCGGCATACGCCCCGATGTACTTGCGCAAGCGGTGGGTCACCACGTCGAGCGCGAGGCGGGCGTCTGCGTCTCCGGCGGCAGCGCGCTCCTGGATCTCACGGAAGTCGTTCGTCCCCGCGAGACCCTTGAGGCCGCTCTCCTTGTTGAGCGCGTGGTCGTACTCCTCGAGCGAGATGCCGGCCCGCGACAGGTGCGCCGGCAGGGACGGGTCGAGGTCGCCGGGACGGGTGCCCATGACGAGGCCCTCGAGAGGCGAGAGGCCCATCGACGTGTCGACGCTGCGCCCCCCCGCGACCGCGGTCGCGCTCGCGCCGTTGCCGAGGTGCAGGACGATGACGTTGGTCTCCTCGACGGCAAGAGCCAGCAGCTCCGCCGCGCGCCGTGACACGTACGCGTGGGACATCCCGTGGAAGCCGTAGCGGCGAATCCGGTGGTCCTCGCGCCAGGCCCGTTTGACGGCGTAGGTGTAGGCGTGCGCCGGCAGGGTCTGGTGGAAGGCGGTGTCGAAGACCGCGACCTGCGGCACGTCGGGGAACCGGGCGCGGGCGACGCGGATGCCCTCGAGGTTGGCCGGGTTGTGCAGCGGAGCGAGCGGGATGAGTCGCTCGATGGTGGCCTCGACCGCGTCGTCGATGCGGGTCGGCTCGCTGAACTGGGCACCTCCGTGGACGACGCGGTGGCCGACGGCGGTCAGCTCGACCCCGGCGAGGTCGGGCCCGTGCTCGCCGAACGCGCCGAGCACGAGCTCGAACGCCTCGCCGTGGTCGGCGAGGTGCCGCTGCTGCCGGTGATTCTTGCCTCCCACGGAATGTCTTGCGAGAGAGGTCTGCTCGCCGATCCGCTCGACCAGACCGCTGGCGAGGGACTCGCCCGAGCCGACGTCGATGAGGTCGTACTTGAGTGACGACGAGCCGGCGTTGATGACGAGGACCAGGCCCCTCACGAGCTGGCCTCCGCCTGGATGGCGGTGATGGCAATCGTGTTGACGATGTCCCGCACGAGAGCTCCTCGGGAGAGGTCGTTGACCGGCTTCTTGAGGCCTTGCAGGACTGGCCCGATGGCGACCGCCCCAGAGGTCCGTTGCACGGCCTTGTACGTGTTGTTGCCGGTGTTGAGGTCGGGGAAGATGAAGACCGTGGCCCGTCCGGCAACCGGGCTGTCCTTGAGCTTGGCGGCGGCCACCGCGGCATCGACGGCCGCGTCGTACTGGATCGGCCCCTCGACCGACAGCTGCGGGGCCCGCGACCTCACCAGCTCGGTGGCGGTGCGCACCTTGTCGACGTCCGCACCGGTGCCCGACCCCCCGGTGGAGTACGACAGCATGGCCACACGCGGCTCGATGCCGAACTGCTGCGCGGTCGCGGCCGACGAGATGGCGATGTCGGCGAGCTGCTCCGCCGTGGGGTCGGGAATGACGGCGCAGTCGCCGTAGACGAGGACGCGGTCGGCCAGCGACATGAGGAACACCGACGAGACGGTGTTGACGTCGGGTGTCGTCTTGACGAGCTCGAGGGCCGGCCGGATCGTGTGCGCGGTCGTGTGGATGGCACCGGAGACCATGCCGTCCGCCAGCCCGTCGACCACCATCATGGTGCCGAAGTAGCTCGGGTCGACAACGACGTCGCGCGCCTGCTCCATCGTGATCCCCTTGTGCGCGCGCATGGTTGCGTACTGCTCCGCGAACCGGCTCCGGAGGGTTTCGTCGCGTGGGTCGATCAGGGTGGCAGCCTCGACGTCGAGGCCGAGCTGGGTGGCACGCCGGCGGATGGCGGCGGGCTCGCCCAGGAGCGTGAGCCGCACGACGCGTCGCCTCAGGAGCTGGTCCGCGGCCCGCAGGATCCGGTCCTCCTCGCCCTCCGGCAGCACGACGTGCTTGTCCGCGGCACGCGCCCGGTCGAGCAGCTGGTGCTCGAACATGAGCGGCGTGACGACGTGGCTGGGCAAGACCTTGAGACGATCGAGCAGCTCTGCGCCGTCGACGTGCTCGTCGAAGAGGCTGAGGGCGGTCTCGATCTTGCGCGACGCCGACCGGGTCAGCCGCGGTACCACGGCCGAGAGCGTCGCCGCGGTCTGCATCGTGCCGGTGGCGCAGCTGATCACCGGCACGTGCACCTCGAGGCCCGCGACGAGCGTCGCGATCGGTGCCGGCAGGTCGAAGCCGCCGTTGAGCACGATGCCCGATGGGGTCGGCAGGGTCTGGGACCGGTGGGCGAGCAGCAGTCCCAGGAGCACGTCACCGCGGTCGGGCGGGGTGACGACGACGCAGCCCTCGAAGAGCCGGTCGAGGACGTTGGGCAGGGTCATCGCAGCGACGACGAGGCCGAGGGACTCGCGGTCGAGCAGGTCGGCGTCGCCGTAGACGTGGGTGCCGTCGACGGCCGTCAGGAGGTCGCGCACCGTCGGCGACTCCAGGACTGGTGCGCTGGGGATGACGTATGCCGCTGTGTCCCCGAGTGCCTCCACCAGCGCCGCCCGCGTGGCCGGGACGGCTTCGGGCACGGCCCGGTTCGACACGACGGCGAGCACGCGTGCGTGGTGCGTCCTCGCCTCCTCCGAGGCGATCTCGGCGGCGACCCGCACCTGCTCCGGAGTGCGCCCCTTGCTCGAGATGACGAGGACCATCGGCGCGTCGAGGTTGGCGGCGATCCGGGCGTTGTAGGAGAACTCGGTCGGGGACGTGACGTCCGTGTAGTCCGAGCCGATGACGAGCATCGCGTCGTACCGCTCGGACACGGTGTGGAAGCGGTCGACGATCGTCGCCATCGCGGCCTCGGGGTCGGTGTGGACGTCCTCGTAGCCGACGGCGGACGCCTCCGCCGCTGTGAGCCCGGTGTCGAGACGCGAGAGCAGCAGGTCGAGCACGTGGTCACTCTCGGCGCTCTCGGAGCGCACGATCGGGCGGAAGACGCCGACTCGCTCGACGCGTCGGCTCAGCTGGTCGAGGATTCCGAGCGCAACGGCGGACTTGCCCGACAGGCCCTCCGAGGACGCGAGATAGACACTGGTTGCCACGACGGCAGGCTATCGGCCGGTTGACGGTGGTGTCGGATCAGCCGGGCCAGACCCAGTCGCGGACCTCCGGCATGTCCTCCAGGTGCTCCCGGATGTAGCCGTGGTGTCGCGACAGCTGCGCGGTGCAGTAGTCCGCCAGGGCCCGCCAACCCGGCGGGCGGCGCAGCGTGCGACGCAGCGCCTCCTGGGCGAGGTGGTACCGGGACGTGCGGTTGAGCACCACCATGTCGAACGGTGTCGTCGTCGTGCCCTGCTCGCTGAAGCCGCGGACGTGGAAGCGCCCGGGATCGGACCGGCCGTGGATGAGCTGGTGGACCGCCCGAGGGTAGCCGTGGAAGGCGAAGATGACGTCGACGTCGCTCGTGAACAGGCCATCGAAGACCGAGTCCGGGAAGCCGTGGGGGTGGTCGTTCTCGGGGAGCAGGGCCATGAGGTCGACGATGTTGACGACCCGGACCTTGAGGTCCGGCGTGTGCTCGCGCAGCAGCTCGGCCGCGCCGAGCGTCTCCTGCGTGGCGACGTCTCCGGCACAGGCGAGGACGATGTCCGGCTTCTCCGAGGCGGGGACGTTCGAGGCCCACTCCCAGATCCCGGCGCCGGCGGCGCAGTGTGCGTTGGCCTCGTCGAGGGTGAGGTACTGCAGATGGGGCTGCTTGTCGAGCACGATGAGGTTGACGTGGTCGGTGCTGCGCAGGCAGTGGTCCATGATCGACAGCCCGCTGTTGGCGTCGGGTGGCAGCCAGACCCGCACCACGCCCGGGGCGAGCGGCAGCAGCGAGTCGATGAGCCCCGGTCCCTGGTGGGAGAAGCCGTTGTGGTCGTTGCGCCAGCAGGTGCTCGTCAGGAGCAGGTTGAGCGAGGAGATGGGCGCCCGCCACGCCAGCTCCTGCGCGTGCTGCAGCCACTTGACGTGCTGGACCGTCATCGACGTCGAGACCATCGCGAAGGCCTCGTAGGTCGCGAAGAGCCCGTGCCGGCCCGTCAGCACGTAGCCCTCGAGCCAGCCGGAGCAGAGGTGCTCGGACAGGACCTCCATGACCCGGCCGTCGGGGGAGATCTCCGTGTCGGTCTCCGCGGCAGGTGCCTGCAGGCAGCGGTCGGTCGCCTCGAAGACGGCCTGGAGCCGGTTGCTCGCGGTCTCGTCCGGGCAGAACAGCCGGAAGCTGCCGCCACCGTCCGGGCGGGTGTCCGCGGCATGGATGTCGCGCATCAGCTCGCCGAGCGGCTTGGTGCTCTCGTGCGACAGCTGGCCGGGCCGCTGCACGTCGAGCGCGAAGCGGCGCAGGTCCGGCAGCGGCAGCTCGGCGCGCAGCCGGCCGCCATTGGCGTAGGGCGTCGCCGCCAGCCGCTTGTCGCCGTCAGGGGCGAGCGCGACCAGCTCGTCGACGAGGCGGCCGTCGGCACCGAACTGATCCTCCGGGCGGTAGCTGCGCATCCACTCCTCGAGCATGGTGAGGTGGCTCGGGTCATCCCGCAGTCCCGAGAGCGGGACCTGGTGGCTGCGGTTCGTCCCCTCGACCTGCACCCCGTCGACGACCGAGGGGCCGGTCCATCCCTTGGGAGTGCGCAGGATGATCGCCGGCCACCTGTGGGTCACCGGTTCGCTGGGGCCATCCGTTCGCGTCGTCTCGCGGAGCCGCAGGATGGCGCCGTAGGAGGTCACGAGCGCGCGCCACAGGTCACGGAAGACGGCCTCGGGGTCGTCACCGCTGACCACGGCCGGGTCCCAGCCCTGGCTCGCGAGGTAGCCGGCGACGTCCTCGTCGCTGCTGCGCCCGAAGACGGTCGGGCCGGCGATCTTGTAGCCGTTGAGGTGGACGATGGGCAGGACCGCCCCGTCGCGGCGGGGGTTGGCGAAGTGGGGCAGTCGCCAGGAGCCGGCCAGCGGGCCCGTCTCGGCCTCGCCGTCACCGACGATGCACGCGACGAAGAGGTCCGGGTGGTCGAACGCCGCTCCGGCAGCATGGGCGAGCGCGTAGCCCAGCTCGCCGCCCTCGTGGATGCTTCCCGGCGTCTGCACGCTGACGTGGCTCGGCACCCCGCCCGGCGAGGAGAACTGCCGGAACAGCTCCCGGATGCCCGCCTCGTCGTCGCCGACATGGGGGTAGACCTCCGAGTAC
>NZ_DATEEY010000111.1:0-3152 GCF_035280925.1 Intrasporangium sp.
GCGGGCGGCTTCTTCGACGCGATCGCCGTGGGATCGGGAACGGTGGCGCGACGGTACCTCTCCCTCGACCAGGCGATGATCATGGGGGCGGTCGGCAACGTCCTGGCCAACAACGTCATTCGCCGCTACTTCTCCACGCCGGCGGTCGAACAGGTGCTGCGGCCGGTGATCGGGATCGAGGAGTTCGGCGCGAGCCCGGTCTGATCGACCCCGATCGAGCAAGGAGGTGCTCATGCAGCCGGAGCGGCTGGTGTCCGAGGACGGGGTCGAGTTCCGGGACCTCAACGGCAACGGAGAGCTTGACCCGTACGAGGATCAACGGCTGACGGTCGAGGAGCGGGTCGCGGACCTCATCGGGCGCCTGTCGCTCGAGGAGAAGGTCGGGCTGATGTTCCAGACCGTCATCGAGGCGGGCGAGGACGGCTCGGTGCTCGAAATGCCAGGCAAGATCAGCAAGTCGCCGACGAGCATCGTCTGCCTCGACAAGTACCTGAACCACTTCAACGTCCATGCGCTCGAGGACGCCCGGATGGCGGCCCGCTGGTACAACAGCCTCCAGGCGGTCGCGGAGCAGACGCCGCACGGGATCCCGGTCACGATCTCCACCGACCCGCGGCATGCCTTCATCGAGAACGCCGGCGTCAGCTTCACCGCCAAGGCGTTCTCGCAGTGGCCGGAGCCACTGGGGCTGGCGGCGCTGCGGGACGTGGAGGTCGTGCGGCGCTTCGCGGACACAGCGCGTCAGGAGTACGTCGCCGTGGGGATCCGCGCGGCGCTGCATCCGACGCTCGACCTCGCGACGGAGCCGCGCTGGGCCCGGCAGGCAGGCACGTTCGGATCGGATCCGGACCTCGTGAGCGAGCTCGGAGTCGCCTATCTGCGCGGGTTCCAGGGCGAGGCACTCGGCCCCGACAGCGTCGCATGCACGAGCAAGCACTTCCCCGGTGGCGGTCCCCAGAAGGACGGCGAGGACGCGCATTTTCCTTATGGCCGCGAGCAGGTCTACACCGGAGGGCGGTTCGCGGACCACCTCAAGCCCTTCCCCGAGATCATCGAGGCCGGAACCGCGGCGATCATGCCCTACTACGGCATGCCGGTCGGGCTGGTGGTCGACGGCGAGGCGATCGAACAGGTCGGCTTCGCCTACAGCAAGCAGATCACCACGGGGCTGCTCCGCGAGCGGCTCGGCTTCGACGGCGTCGTCGTGTCGGACTGGGAGCTCATCATGGACAACCACGTGGGCGACCAGGTCCTGCCCGCGCGGGCGTGGGGCGTCGAGCACCTCGACGCCCATGGCCGCATGGAGCGTCTCCTCGATGCCGGTGTCGACCAGTTCGGCGGGGAGGAGTGTGTCGAGGTGCTGCTCGATCTCTTTGCCCAGGGTCGGGTCTCCGCATCGCGCATCGATGAGTCGGTCCGTCGCCTGCTGGCGACCAAGTTCCGGCTCGGGCTCTTCGACAACCCCTTCGTTGACGAGGATGCCGCGGCGCAGACCGTGGGCCGCCAGGACTTCCGAGCGGCCGGTCACGAGGCGCAGGCCCGGTCGGTCACGGTCCTGCAGAACGGGCGACCCGAGGGAGGTGGTGGCCCTGACCGGGCGGACGAGGCCCTGCGCCTCCCGATCGCTGCCGGACGCAGGGTGTACGTGGAGAACGTCTCGACCGAGGCGGCGGCCCGCCTGGGCACGGTCGTCGAGCGGCCCGATGAGGCCGAGCTGGCGGTCGTGCGGCTCATGGCGCCCTTCGACGCGCGCTCCGACCTGTTCCTCGAGTCGTGGTTCCACCAGGGTTCCCTCGACTTCCCGCCGGGTCTCGTCGTCCGGATGCAGCGGATCGCCGACCACTGCCCGCTCGTGCTGGACGTCGTGCTGGACCGCCCCGCCGTGCTGACTCCGCTCCTGCCGATCGCGTCCGTCATCGTGGGCACCTACGGATCCAGCGACGAGGCACTCGTTGACGCGATCACCGGCGCCATCCCGCCCGAGGGGCGCCTGCCGTTCGACCTCCCGCGGTCGATGGAGCAGGTGCGCCAGCACGCGGAGGACGTGCCCGGCTTCGACGACCCGCTCTTCGACTACGGACACGGGCTGACCGTCGAACCCCTCGGCTGACGGCCAGCCCGTCGATATGCCCTCGCGGCTGGGTCACGACCCGCCTAGCATGTTGACAGTGACCACATTTGTTCTCGTGCCGGGTGCCGGCGGTGCAGCCTGGTACTGGCACCGCGTCGTCCCCCTCCTCACTGCGGCCGGCCACGAGGCCGTTGCCCTCGACCTGCCGGCTGACGACCCGGCGAGCGGCCTGCCCGAGTATGCGCGTGCCGTGTCCCTTGCCGTCGGATCACGGCCCGACGTCGTCATCGTGGCCCAGTCCCTCGGCGGGTTCTCCGCAACCCAGGCGGCGGCGTCGGGCGAGCACACTGGTCTGCGCGGGCTGGTCTTCGTCAACGCGATGATCCCCGAGCCGGGTGAGACCGCCGGCGACTGGTGGGACCACGTCGACCACGAGGCGGCCGTGCGGTCGGCCGCCGAGGCCGGCGGCTGGCCAGTGGATCTTGACCCGGACGCCCATTTCCTCCATGACGTCCCACCCGAGGTCCTCGCATCGGGGGCCGACCACCAACGGGATGAGGTCGACGCAGTCTTCGCCGCACCGTGCGCCTTCACGGAGTGGCCCCCGATCACCATCCGTGTCGTCACCGGCCGGGACGACCGTTTCTTCCCGGTGGCGTTCCAGCAGTGCGTCGCGCGCAAGCGACTCGGGATCGAGCCGGACGTCCTCCCCGGCGGTCATCTCATCGCGCTCTCCCGACCGGCCGAGCTGGCCGACTACCTCGTCGCAGTCTGATCGCCCTCGGGGCCCTCCGCAGCCGACTTGAGGGCGGCGAGGCGACGATCCCACGAGGCCGCTGACCGATCGAGCCAGCGGGCTGCGTCCTGCAACGGCTGGGGTTGGACCGTGTAGAGCACCTCGCGGCCCGCCCTCTCGGAGGTGACGAGTCCGGCCTCGGCGAGCAGGCCCAGGTGCTTCGCCACGGCCTGCCGCGAGATCTGCACGTCGCGGGCGACGGCGCTCGCACTCGCCCTGCCGTCCCGGACGAGGACGTCGAGCACGTCCCGTCGGCTGTCGTCCGCCAGGCACGCGAAGACCGCG
>NZ_DATEEY010000112.1:0-5393 GCF_035280925.1 Intrasporangium sp.
GGCCAAGGCTGCTGCCTCGCCACGGTCCCGTGCTCGGTCGTAGGCGTTGACGACTTCCTGCGCACGGCTCAGCTCGTCCTCGGTCGGCCGGTACACCTCGTGGACGGGCTCGATCTGCTTGGGGTGGACGACGGAACGACCGAAGAACCCGTGGCTCCGGCCGTCGGCAGTGGTGGTCCTGAGGCCGGCCAGGTCGCTGACGTGGGTGTAGACGCTCTGGACGGGCGACGGGAGGCCGGCCGCACGCGCGACCGCGACCACCCACCCCCTGGCCCAGTCCAGACCAGTCGGAGCCACCCGTAGGTCCGCGGCCAGGTCGGCCTCGCCGAGCGAGATCCCCACCACCGAGGGATGGGCGACCGCGAGGTCCCGCGCCGCCATGAGGCCGCGCGCCGTCTCGAGGAGCAGCTGGACCGGGCAGCCGACCGCGTCGGCCACCTGCCTGACCTCATCCTGGTCCTGAGCGCGCGGCAGTCGGACACCGTCGACGTCCACGCCTGCGAGTGCAGCCAGGTCTGCGCCGCCCCAGGGCGAGCCCAGCGGGTTCATGCGCACCCATACCCGTGGTCGCTCGATGGGCAGCTCGCGCAGAAGCGCGAGCGCCGCCTCCCGTGCCTCGTCCTTGCGCTCGGCCGGGACCGAGTCCTCGAGGTCGAGGACGACCGCATCCGCCCCTGAGACGAGCGCCTTCTGCGCGCGGTCCGGGTGATGGGCCGGAACGTAGAGCCACGTTCGGACGAGGTCGTTCACTGCGCATCCCTGGTCTCGTCGACGGGAAGGCCCCCTCGCCACCCGAGGGCCCGCGAGATCTGGTCGGCCGCCTCTCGCACGAGTGGGACGGTGGAGCATCGGACGTCGGCGGACATCCGGTCCGCCGGTCCGCACACGGAGATGGCACCGACGACCTGGCCGTCGAACCCGAAGATCGGCGACGCGACGCTGCCGGCACCGTGCTGCCGTTCTCCGTCCGACTGTGCAGCCCCGGTGGCCCGGACGTCTTCGAGCCGGGCGGCCAGGTCACTCCGATCCGTGATGGTCCTCGTGGTGAGGGCATCCAGCTCGTGGTGGGCGAGGAACTCACGGCGTTCGGTGGCCGGCAGGAACGCGAGGATGGACCTGCTCGAGGAGCCGGCGTGGAGGGGGAAGCGCCGGCCGAGCTCGACGGTCATCTTG
The DNA here is from genome assembly GCF_035280925.1 of Intrasporangium sp. Classification (GTDB taxonomy): domain Bacteria; phylum Actinomycetota; class Actinomycetes; order Actinomycetales; family Dermatophilaceae; genus Intrasporangium. The sequence continues at coordinate 1,174 of NZ_DATEEY010000112.1, forward strand.
ATCGCCCGCGTGCTCTCGATCTGGTCCAGGTAGACGCGTCCACCGGGCACTCGCGCCGAGATGGTCACCGTCTCCCCGGTGGCCGCCTGGAGCGCTCGCATGACCGGTAGCGCGGCGGACCGAAGGCTCGACTCGCGCAGGGCCCGCGCGCCCAGTGAGGCAAGCGAGGGGCCGAGTGCGTACTCCCGCGTTCGGGGCTCGCTCACGAGGAACCCACGGTCCACCAAGCTGGACAGGGTCCGGTGGACCACCGTCTTCGACAGGCCCAGTGCACGCGCAATCGCCGTGACGCCAAGCGAGTCGGGGCCATCCGTGAAGAGCATGAGGACGTCCGCGACCCTCGTCGCCGTCTCGGTTCCCTTGCGCTCCGTCGCCACGATGTGGGGCTCCTCCGTCGGACACGGCGCCGGTGGCGGACCATCCGGTCAGTTCTCGGCTTGCAGGCAGCTCTGCGTTCCTGTGAGTGGAACAGAGTATGTCAGGGCGGTTCTGGCGCTCGCAAGGGCATGTGCGGCGACGAAGAGGGCTGATCAATGGGCGCTGTCGCGAATCTGTAACGAACCCTTGACCGTGGCTTCGGCGGGCTGTCACTCTTTCCAGACAAGGCGACTGTTCCGACTAACGGAACGTCCTCGGACTCAGGAGTGACCCATGAAGAAGGCCTGGTTCATCGGGGTGTCGATGGTGATCCCCCTCGCGCTCAGCGCCTGCGGCGGCGCGGGCACGGACGGGGATCCCGGCTCGACCGGGGGCGCTGCCGTAGAAGCCATCAAGATCGCGTCGTTGCACCCCCTGAGTGGCGCTTCGGCTGCCGACGGGCAGCAGATGGACAACGGGGCCAAGCTTGCCGTCGAGGCGATCAATTCCGCCGGCGGCATCAAGTCGCTCGGCGGCGCGAAGCTCGAGCTCGTCTCCGCGGACTCGCAGGGCAAGCCCGAGGTGGGCCAGAGCGAGGCCCAGCGACTGATCCAGGAGGGAGCGGTCGGCATCGTCGGGACCTACCAGAGCGCCGTCAGCGCGAACGTTGCCACGGTGGCAGAGCGGAACAAGGTGCCGTTCATCATCGACATCTCGGTGGCCGACTCGATCCTCAACCAGGGTTTCAAGTTCACCTTCCGGGTGCAGCCCAGCGCGACCGTCATCGGCGAGGAGGGTGCGCAGTACCTCTTCGACATGTCGACGGCGGCCGGCAAGCCCGTCAAGAAGGTCGCCTTCCTCCATGAGCAGGGCCCGTTCGGTTCCGGTGTGCGAGACGCGTTCACCCGTCGCGCGACAGAGCTCGGCTTCGAGGTCAGCCCTGCGATCAGCTACGACGCGGCGAGTGTCGCGGACCTCACGACGGCCGTGACCCAGGTCAAGGCGTCGGGCGCGGACGTTCTCGCGGTCGCCGGCTACTACCGGGACGGTGTGCTGGTCGCCAAGGCGGTGAACGCGGTCAAGCCTCCGATCAACGCCGTCTACGGCGTCGCCAACGGCGCCTTCGACCTTCCCCAGTTCCCGAAGGAGGCGGGCGCTGCCGCTGAGGGCTACTTCGACGCGAACTACCACCCGGACTTCACGAAGGACACGACGAAGGCGTTCGCGGAGCTCTACAAGGAGCGGTACAACGACGACGTCCGCACCGGCGCCGTCCTGTCGTACGACTCGGTCCGAGTGCTGGCGGACGCCATCGAGCGGGCCAAGAGCACCGAGCCCGCCCAGATCCGTGACGCGGTCGCCCAGACGAGCCTCGAGTCCCTCATGGCGCAGAGCGGCCCGATCGCCTTCGACGAGAAGGGCGAGAACAAGGGCGCCATCCCCATCCTCATGCAGGTGCAGGACGGCGTGGTCAACCAGGTGTGGCCCAAGGAGCTCGCCCAGGCCGAGCCGACGTACCCGGCGACCGCCGGCTGACGACTCCCATGTCGGAGCCCCAGCCCGGAGCGTCCTCCTCAAGGACGGACCTTGAGGAGGACACCTCCGCCGCCTCGACCGCGAGTGCCGGCCACGGGCGGCGAGCAGCAGTCACGATCACTCGCAGCAGGGTCGTCCTCGCGGTCGTCATCGCGGCGGCCGTCGTGCTGGCCTATGTCCGAGCCGACAGCCCGGTCATCGCCACGCAGGCGATCGTGACCGGCCTGCTCATCGGTGGCGTGTACGGCTTGGTCGCCATGGGGCTGACCCTGATCTTCGGTGTCCTCGACATCGTCAACTTCGCCCACGGCGCGTTTCTTGCCGTCGCCCTCTTCGTGACCTGGTGGCTCGTCAGCAACTCCGGCCTGCACCCCTACGTCACGATGCTCGTCACCGCACCGGTGATGTTCGCCCTCGGGTATGCCGTCCAGCGAGGCATCCTGTCCGGCGCGATGGGCAAACCCCTGGAGAACCAGCTGCTGATCACCTTGGGCATCGCACTCGTGCTGGAGAACGCCCTGCTGCTCATCTTCGGTGCCAACCCCAAGTCCGTCTCGCTGCCCGGGGATCGCGCGATCGGGATCCTGGGCGCCGTAGCGGATCTCTCGAGGATCATCGCGTTCGTCGGCGCTCTCCTGCTGGCCGGGCTGCTGTTCCTGGTCCTGCAGCGAACCCGGCTCGGCACGGCGATCCGAGCAGTGGCTGCCAACGCCAAGGGCGCCCAGCTCGTCGGCATCGACACGCGACGCATCCATGCCCTGACCTTCGCCATCGGCACGGCCTGCGCAGGCGCCGCCGGGACGCTCGTGGCGCCCCTCGTCACGATCGAGCCGAGCACCGGAGCCCTGTTCAACATCATCGCCTTCGTCGTCGTCGTGATCGGCGGTATGGGCAATGTCGTCGGCGCCCTCATCGGAGGACTCATCATCGGGCTCACCGAGCAGCTGGGCACCATCTTCCTGCCGGGTCAGAGCCCCCTGCTGTCCGTCTTCATCGTCTTCGTCCTCGTGCTGTTCCTCCGGCCGCAGGGACTTCTCGGGAGGTCGTCATGACGCAGACCGCGACGACCGACCGGGTCGAGTCGAAGCCGCTCCCGCGCAAGCCGTGGAACCGGCACCTGATGGCCATCGCGGTCCTCACCGTCCTGATGATCCCGGTGCCGCTGGTCCTGCCGCCTTCGCAGCAGGCGATCGCCATCCGGGTCCTGATCCTGGCCCTGATGTCGGTGGGCTGGAACATCATGAGCGGGTTCGGGGGCCTGTTCTCCTTCGGCCACGCCGCCTACTTCGGGCTCGGCGCCTACGCGACGGCCTGGTTGCTGGTCGAACGGGAGGTCTCCCCGTGGATCGGGCTGGGCGTGGGCGTGATCGTCGCCGCGGTCTTCGCCGTGGTGTCCGGGTTCCTCGCCCTGCGCTATCGACTCAAGGGGGCGTACTTCGCGCTGGCGACGTTCGCCTTCGCGGAGATGTTCCGTCTGCTCGCCACCAACAGCGACTTCGTCAACCGGGCCGAGGGCTACCACGTCCCGCTCCAGGTCGAGGAGTCGTGGTGGTGGATGCAGTTCGCCCCGGACTCACCGAACTACTTCTGGATCGGGCTGGGGTTCCTCACGGTCGCGCTCGTCGTCAGCGTCCTGTTCCTCCGCTCCCGGACGGGCCAGTTCGCCTTGGCCGTGCGCGACGACCAGGATGCCGCCGCCTCCCTCGGCATCCACGTGATCCGCTACCGGCTCACGACGATGGCCCTGTCTGCCGCGATCACTGCAGTGGCCGGGGGCTTCTACGTCCAGTACTACCTGTTCATCGACCCTGACCTCGCCTTCGGATCAGCGGTGTCGATCCAGGCGATCCTCCCTGCCGTCATCGGGGGTGTCGGAACGATCTGGGGACCGGTCATCGGAGCCGTCATCCTCGGGCCCCTGACCGACTTCACCGCGACCATCCTGCGCAACCCTCCGGAGTTCCTGGCCTTCCTCGCAGGTCGGGCGGGACTCGACGTCATGATCTACGGCCTGCTCCTCATCGTCATCATCCTGGTCCTGCCGCAGGGTCTCTACAGCGCCATCCGGGACAGGTGGTTCCGCTCATGAGCATCCTTCGGGTCGAGGGCCTCACCAAGCGGTTCAGCGGCGTGACGGCGGTCGACGACGTGAGCTTCGAGGTCGAGGAGGGGAGCATCCTCGGCATCATCGGGCCCAACGGCGCTGGCAAGACCACGGTGTTCAACCTCATCGCGGGGGCGATCTCGGCCGACTCCGGCCGGACGTTCCTCGAGGGCGCGGACATCACCGGAAAGCCGCCGCACGCCATTGCCCGAGCGGGAATGGT
>NZ_DATEEY010000113.1:0-12163 GCF_035280925.1 Intrasporangium sp.
CATCCGGCGAGGTTCTCGAGCCAGTCATGGCTGTACAGGCCACCGCGTCCCTGTCCCAGCTGGGCGACCCACGGCCAGACGGCGTCTGGCGGAGCGTCGATGGTGATGGCCCGCGTCGCGACGCGTCGCGCGTCGGAGATCAGCTCGTCCCCTGGGAGCACCTCCTGCAGCTCGGCGTGCGTCGCACCCCAGTGGAGCAGGGAGTACCGCGCCGTCCACAGTCCCCACCCGGCCGCCCCGAGCGCGAGCGCACCACCGACCCGTCGAGAGATGCCGTAGCGCGCCATCCCTGCTGACCTCCCGTCCGTCGTGTCCCCAGCCTCTCACCCCACGGTGCACGACGCGCCGGATCATGGCCTGCGAGACTCTGGGCATGGAGTCGCAGGAACCTTCGGACACCGTGCCGGACTTCGTCCGGTTCAACCGGGGAGACCGTGTCATGCTCGATGTCTCCGCCCTGGCCGAGCCGCCCGACGAGGGGGCTCCTCCGAAGGTCCACGAGTCACACGCCCGGATGATGAGGGTGCACGGCGCGCTCGGCACGGTCGTCCACGGGGACGACAACCGCAATCCCCTCGAACGACTCATCCACCGCCTCACCGGCCGCCCGGCTGCCACGGTCGGCGTGGACTGGGACGGCAGCCAGCCGGAGCCGAACGCCAAGCGGCGTCGCCGGAAGCAGCCGTACCTGACCCCCGTCGTCTACCGGTCCCAGCTGCGTCACACCGGCGAGCAGGAGTGAGCCCGCTTCAGGCGGGGGTCGCCTCCCGGGCCGGGTACCCGGCGATCTGGACGGTGGCGACGTTCGTCAGGACCGGATCCTCATCGCCCGACCGCACCTCACCCCTGCGCCAGGTGAGCTCGAGATCCGGTCCGCCGACGCGAAGCTCGCCGATGCAGTTGTCGAACCACGGGCCGTCGGTGACCCGCCACGGGTAGACGGGATCGGGGATGCGGTCAGAGCGGGTGGCGATCCAGCGCATCGGCCGGACGAGGCGCTTGGCGAAGGCCGACATCATGATGCGCAGTCCCCTCGGCATGGGGTTGCGGATGGGCGAGCAGACCACCTGCACGATGAGCGACCGGGCGCCGTGTCGCGCCGCGTCCTCGACCTGCGCGACATACGAGTTGTGGACGTCGCCGGACAGGAACGTGATCGTCGACGGCGGTCTGCCGCGCTCGCCACGGGCCACCGCCATGACGAGCTCGAAGACCTCGGCGAAGCCCTCGTTGAACGCCGCCCAGTGCTCGAGGTCGACCTTCTGCCGCAGCCGCTCCGCCAGGTAGGAGACGGGTCGCGACAGGGCCTCCGACGAGAACGCCCCGCTCGCGAGCACCTCGTCGATCGCCTCGAGGTCGTGCAACCCCGGGGGCAGGAGGAACGGCAGCGACGTGCCGATGAGGAGGTGGTCGACGTCGCCGGTCAGCTGGTCCTCGAGCCAGGCCAGCTCGTCGGGGTCGAGCATCGAGCGCCGCTTCGGCTCGAGGACGCGGGCGGCCCGTGAGTCGACAACGACGAGGCGGCTGTCCCCGAAGTCGCGGACGTAGCTCCAGCGGTACTCCTCGGGATGGCGGTCCACCCGCCGAGCCAGCTCGTACACGACCTCCGTCAGGTCCAGCTCACCGTCGGCCACGTGCGCCATCACGCGCGCATAGACCTCGTCGGCGCGCAGCTGCGCGGGAGACAGGTTGCCGATGTGCTGGTAGACCCAGTAGGAGGCGAGACCACCGATGAGGCGTCCGTTCCACCACGACGTCCGGTTCATCTCCTCGTGCCACGTCCACGAGGTGTTCCAGTCATCGCGGATGTCGTGGTCGTCGAAGATCATGCAGCTGGGCACCGTGGACAGCAGCCATCGGTTCGCGGGATCGGTCCACGCGAGCCTGTAGAGGTGCGTGTACTCCTCGTAGTCCTTGATCTCCTCCCCCGGCGGTTCGTCGAGACTTCGGCGTTCGCTGATGTACTCGCGCATCGCGTCTGAGGTCATGTCGGCGTACACCTGGTCCCCCAGGAAGGCGATGAGGTCGGGCTGCTCAGCCCTCCCCGCGGCTATGGCGAGGGCGAGGGCACGCAGCGCGTCCACGCCGTTGGTCCGGTTGCCCTCCTCGTCGTGCGGCACTGCCGTGCGACACGAGCCGTATGCCAGACGCGTCGGCTGCGTCCGGTCGATGGTGCGGATGTGTGGCGCCGGATAGGGACTGTCGGCCGGGGGCCACACCATCTCGCCCTCCAGCGAGACGGTGTACTCGTGGGTCGAGGCGGGCTCGAGGCCCTGGACGATGACGAGGGCGTAGTGGTGGCCCTCGACCCGGAACGTCGGCGCCTCCCAGCTGCGCCCGTCGCAGGTGACGGTCACCGTTGAGCTGCTCGCGGTCTCCACCCACACCGTCGCGCTCGTCTCGTCCGCATAGCGGAGCATCGGCCCAAGCACCAGGCTCGTCGCAACGTCCATGGACCAGACATACCCGCATACGGGGCGGTGCGGGGCCGATTCACGCTGTGAGCCGCTCCCGTCTGACCTCGAGGTGCCGCATCACGGGAGTGGCCAGGGTCCCGTGCACGAAGACCGACACGGTGATGGCCACCGCAGTGACCGCCCACAGCCAGCGTTCCTCGGGGAAGGCGTACAACCCCGCGGCGTACGCAAGGTAGTAGAGCGAGCCGACGCCCCGCACGCCGAAGAAGGCCGTGGCCAACGCCTCCCACCGCGTCATCCCGCCCGGATACGCGGAGCGATGCCGCCACAGGCCGAGGCTGAGGAATCCCGCGAGCGGTCGCAGGACGAAGACGAGTACGAGCGCGACGAGGACTCCGCGCCAGTCGAGCGGCGCGAGCAGGCCCTTGGTCATGGCCGTGCCGAGCAGGAGCAGGACGACGAGGACGAGGAGCCGCTCGAGGTTCGCAACGAGCTCGTGCATGCTGCGGTGGTACTCGTGGCCGCGCTCCGCCGCCCGCAGCGCCATGCCGCAGGCGAAGACGGCGAGGAACCCGTAGCCGCCCACGAGCTCGCTCACGCCGTAGGTCAGGACGAGGGCAGCGAGCACGAGGAGCGGTTCGCCCTGCTCGGCGAGCCGCAATGCCCGCCGCGGCGCGCGGAAGGCCACCCGGGCCAGTCCCCACCCAACGAGGATGCCGACCGCCACGCCGAGGACGACCTTTCCGACGAGCTCCCACCCGACCCACCGCAGGAACCAGCCCGAGGCCGGGCCCTCGACCGCGAGGAAGATCGCCGCGTAGACGAACGGGAAAGCCAACCCGTCGTTGAGCCCCGCCTCGGACGTCAGGGCGAAGCGCACCTCGTCCTTCTCGTCGATCTCCTCGGCGCTCTCCGCGCTCCCAGCGCTCTCAGCCGTCTCGGCGCTCTCAGCGCTCTCGCTGTCCTTGCTCTCTCCCCCCTCCGCGTCCTCTCGCTTGTCGTCGACCACCCGTGGGCCGGCGACCTGCACGTCGCCGGCGAGCACCGGATCGGTGGGCGACAGCAGGGCGCCGAGCAGCAGTGCGGCCGCCGGTGCGAGGCCCAGCGCCCAACCGAGGAGCGCGATCCCCGCGATGGTCAGCGGCATGGCGATGACGAGCAGGCGCCAGGTGGCGGACCACGCTCCCCATGACTCCCGGTTCCTGAAGGAGAACGGGCGGTCCAGCGCGAGTCCGACGCCCATGAGGGCGACGAGGACGGTGATCTCGGTCAACCGCTGAACCGTCGGACGAACGTCCACCGGGTCGATGGACAGACCGCTGGGCAGCGGGGCCAGCCCGATGGCCATCCCCAGCGCCAGCAGCACCATGGGCGCGGAGATGGCGTAGCGGGCCAGGACGCTGGGCAGCACGGCCGCCACGAGCATGGCGAGCCCGACGACGAGGTAGACGGCGTTGGTCGGCATTGCGAATCATGGTGCCACCGCGCGAACGCCGTACCGTCCTTGTTGTGGACGAGTGGGTCAGGAGGTATGCCGCTGAGCTCGCCTCCGCGGCCACGCCGGCTCCTCCGGTCCGCTGGGTCACGACGCCCGCGGGTGCCCGGCTGGCGTTCGTCGGCGGCGCCGTCCTCAAGCTGCACCACGAGCGCACCGAACGCACTGCGCTCACCGCTCGGGTCACGGCCGCGTGCGAGTCGTCCCTTGCAAGCGTCTTCGTGCCTCCCCTGACGCCGGAGGTCGTGCCGGCGCCGGACGGGTCGCTGGTCACCGCCTGGCCGGAGGTCGGGGTCCTCGGCGTCGCCGACGCGATTCCCTGGCCCGACGTCGGGAAGCTGCTCGCGCGGCTGCACCGCCTGCCCGTCCCCGCCACCCTGCCGGCCCATGTTGCGTCCGACCGGCTGGGGCGGGCGGTCGAGCGAGCCCGCGCCCTTCCCGACGAGGCCGACCGTGACCTGCTCGTGCGGCTGGGCGAGCGCCTGCTTCGGGAGGTGCGCAAGGTCGCGGGCAGGACCGAGCGCGCTCAGCGGCATACGGCCGAATTGGCTGGAACACGGGTGAGCTCGGTCGTGCACGGCGACTTCCACCTCGGCCAGGTGGGCAGCTGGGAGGGCGGTTGGCGCCTCCTCGACCTTGACGATGTCGGGGTCGGCGACCCGGCGTGGGACCTGGCGCGCCCCGCGGGGTTCTGGGCCGCGGGCCTGCTCGGCGACCGGGAGTGGGCCGAGCTCCTCGACGGCTACCGCGGCGCCGGGGGGCCCGCGGTTCCGGCGACCGGGGACCCCTGGCCACCGCTCGACCTGGCCGCGAGGTGCGCCGTCCAGATCGCGGCCGTGCGCGTGCTGAGCCGCCCCGTCCACAGCGACCTCACGGCCGACGCCCTGTTGGCGGCGTGCCGGCGGATGTGAGGATGAGGGCATGAGCCAACAGCCACCGCCCTTCCCGGGTCAGGACCGCACCGGTGCCGCTGCGCACCAGCCGCAGACGTTCGTCTGCCCCAAGTGCCAGGGCACCATGCGCACCTATGACCGCAACGGCGTGCACGTCGAGCAGTGCGGCACCTGCAAGGGCCTCTTCCTCGACTTCGGCGAGTTCGAGCACCTGAACCAGCTCGAGAGCCAGTTCATCGCCCACCCGCCGCCGGCGCAGTACGGCGGCCCGCAGTGGGGCAGCCGCGGCGGGCACCACTACCGCAAGCGGGGACTGTCCGGGCTCTTCTTCTCCAGCTGATGGACCACGCGGCGGAGGCCACGGCGGTGCGAGCCGTGGCCAGTTCGCTCGGTCTGCCGGGGATCGTCGACGTCCACACGCACTTCATGCCGCGCAACGTCCTCGAGAAGGTGTGGTCCTACTTCGACTCGGCCGGCCCGCTCGTGGGGCGGCACTGGCCGATCCGGTACCGACACGCGGAGGAGGAGCGCGTCCAGCGACTGCGCGACCTCGGGGTCCTCGCCTTCACCTCGATGCTCTACCCGCACAAGCCGGGTATGGCCGCGTGGCTCAACGCGTGGGCGGCCGACTTCGCGGCACGGACGCCCGAGTGCCTCCACACCGCGACGTTCTACCCCGAGGACGGCGCCGCTGACGATGTCGGGGCTGCGCTCGATCGTGGCGCGCGGGTCTTCAAGGCGCACGTCCAGGTGGGCGACTACGACCCGACCGACGCGCTGCTCGACCCGGTCTGGGGCATGTTGTCCGAGGCCGGCGTCCCGACCGTGATCCACTGCGGTTCCGGCCCCGCGCCCGGGCGCTTCACCGGCCCCGAGCCGATCCGTCGGGTCCTCGCCCGCCATCCGCGGCTGCCCCTCATCATCGCCCACATGGGCATGCCGGAGTACGACGACTTCCTCGGGCTCGCGTCGAGGCATGACCGCGTGCACCTCGACACGACGATGTCCTTCACCCCGTTCATCGACGAGATGATGCCGATGGCGCCGGAGACGATAACCCGCCTGCCCGACTTCGGGGATCGGATCCTCTTCGGCAGCGACTTCCCCAACATCCCGCACAGCTACGTGGAGGCGGTCCGCTCGGTGCTGGTCCTCGGGCTCGGCGACGAGTGGAACCGGGCCGTCCTGCACGACAACGCCGTTCGGCTCTTCGAGCTGGAGCCCGTTCAACCCTGACCACGGGTCCGTCGTTCAGTCGAGTGGGCAGCACGCACCTCTGCAGCGAACCGGTTCGCCTGCCACGAGTGCGCACTTCTGTTCGGGTCGGGCGTGCCGGAGGACCGGGTCAGCCGAGCTGCCGGACTCCCGGGATCCGCTCGAAGACCAGGCTCGTCTGGGCGTGGGCGACACCCTCGACCGACGTGAGGTGGTCGAGGACCAGGTCGCGCAGGTCGTCGCTGGAGGGCGCGGTGACGTGGACGAGGAAGTCGTCGGCGCCCGCCACGTGGAAGGCCGCGATGACACCGGGGACCGCAGCGATCCGCTCCCGGAACGAGTCCATCGACGTCCTCGTGTGACCGGCGAAGCGGAGCGCGATGATCGCCTCCATCGGTCGCCCCAGCGCCGCATGGTTCACATCCGCATGGATGCCGCGGATCACCCCCGACTCCCGCAGCGCGCGCACGCGGCCGGAGCACGTCGACTCCGGCAGCCCCACACGGCGCGCCAGCTCGGCGTTCGAGAGACGGCCGTCCTCGAGGAGGGCCTGCACGAGGGCACGGTCCGTCGCGTCGATCGGACGTGGGGGTGGGACCGGGTAGGGAACCCGCGGATTCTTCGAGTCGGTGCGGCGTTGGGTGGGCACACCTGAAGAATGGCCCGCAGCGCGGCTACTCGTCGAGGATTCCGCGGTCTTGTTGTCTGTGGTTCGCGAAACCGACGAGGATGACCGCATGAACCCAGACACGATCGCCGTTCACGCCGGCCGTGAGGACCTCACCGCGCTCGGCGTCCACGTCCCGCCCCTCGACCAGTCGAGCACGTACCCGTTGCCGTCCGTGGAGCTCGGTGGCGCCGCCTATGAGCGGATGGCGACCGGTGGACGTGCCCTGGACGGCGACTCGCTCGTCTACCAGCGGCTCTGGAATCCCAACGTCGACCGCTTCGAGCGAGCCGTGGCCCGCTTGGAGGGCGCCGAGGCGGCCGTCGCCTTCGCGTCGGGCATGGCCGCGATCACCGCCTGCCTCCTCGCCACCGTCGCGGCCGGGCGGCCCCATGTCGTGGCGGTCCGACCGCTCTACGGCGGTACCGACCACCTGCTCGCCACCGGTCTCCTCGGCACCACGGTGACGTGGGCGACCGCAGCTCAGGTCGGCGCGGCGATCCGACCGGACACCGGTTTGGTCGTCGTCGAGACCCCGGCGAACCCCTCCCTCGATCTCGTCGACATCGCGGCCGTCGTCGCTGCGTCCGGCGACGTCCCGGTGCTCGTGGACAACACCTTCGCCACGCCCGTCCTCCAGCAGCCGTTGGCCCTCGGGGCCGCACTCAGCGTCCACTCCGCGACCAAGTTCCTCGGCGGGCACGGCGACCTCCTCGGCGGCGTCGTGGCGACGAACGACGAATGGGCGGTGCGGCTGCGCCAGGTGCGCGCCCTCACCGGAGGTCTGCTCGCCCCGATGTCGGCCTACCAGCTGCACCGCGGGTTGCAGACCCTGCCGATGCGGGTGCGCGCCCAGCAGGAGACCGCACAGGTCCTGGCCGCGTGGCTCGAGCGCCAGCATGGCGTCGCACGCGTGGCCTACCCCGGCCTCCCCGGTGGGGACCCGCAGGGGCTCGTCGGGACCCAGATGGCCGGCCCCGGCTCCGTCCTCGCAATCGTGCTCGAGGGCGGCTACTCGGCGGCTACTGCCTTCGCCGAGGGCTGTCGCCTCGTCACGCACGCGGTGTCGCTCGGTGGTGTCGACACCCTCGTCCAGCATGCCGCCGCCTTGACCCATCGGCCGGTCGCACCCGAGGCGCGACCCCACGCCGGGCTGCTGCGCCTCTCCGTGGGGCTCGAGCACCCAGCCGACCTCATCGCCGACCTCGACGACGCGCTCCGCGCCGCCCGAGCGGCTGGCGACCCCCACCGCGCCAGGGAGCTCGCGTCGATACGGTGATGGCGTGTCCGACCTGCAGCCGGATCCCGTCGTCCTCGCGCTGGCCCACGTGCGCTCCCGCTCCCTCGGCGGACCGCTGGAGGACGTGGAGGGCGGCACCCGCGTGACGCTCAACTTCCACCCGGACCGCCTCCATGGTGGCGTGCCGATTCTCCGGGCCATGGCGCGGGACGGCACCTACCGCTCCCAGTTCGAGACCCGGACGAGCAATGGAGGCCTGACAGCCCACCGCGGAGCCGACCGGTGGACGTGGGAGAGCCGGATCTTCGGTGGAGCGTATGACGCTGCCGAGCCGGCCCTCCGACCGAAGTACGGCGCGCTGAACCGCTCCCACGCCCCCTACGGCGCCGCTCCCCGGTTCGGGTCGGCTCACCTGCGGCTGGCCCAGCACACGCTCACGCGGACCACCTTCTGCTATCCGGACAGCGTCTTCGAGCCAGAGCACTTCGGCGTCGCCGACCGGTACGCCCTGTCCGGTGTCGCCGACGCGCACCCCGCGCTCTTCCCCGGAGCCGAGGAGCACGACCCGCTCGACGACTACGTCGAGGCGCACGTCCATGGCGTCATCGACCTCGTGGCCGACGTCGAGGCGATCGTCCTCGATCCCTGCTTCCGCGGCGGTCCCGTCGAGCAGGACGCGCACGGCCTCGGCGTGGCCGTCGAGTGGCACGCCGGCCATGTCCTCGACGTCGACACCCTCCGGGCCCATCCCGCCTATCGGGGCGCCGAGTTCGTCGAGCTGGGCGCACAGCTGGCCGAGGACGGACTCCTCAACCCACGCATCGTCGGGGACGCGAGCCGGACGGGCCAGTACGACGAGCAGGCGCTCAAGCGGGTGTGGCACTACCTGGCCCGCTTCGGCTACGCCGGGTCAGACTGAGTCGCTCCCCCGGGGAATGTTGAGCGTGGCCAACAGGTCCTCGTGCAGCTGGATCCACACGATGTTGAGGGAGGGCAATGTGGGCGAGTCCACCCACGCGTTCTCGAGGTTCTCGATGCGCCTGAGCGCGTGGTCGATCCGGGGCTGGTGAACGCCGAGACGGTCCAGCCCCTGCGCCAGCTCGTCCGTGATCGGACGTGTCCGGTCGACCAGTCGAGCCAGGCGTCGGACGACGGCGTCGTCATGGCCGGCATCGCGATGGTCGTTGGCGGCCAGCGCGTCCTCTCGGCTGGGGCGGACCTGCCAGCTCGTCATGAGCTCGCCCAGCTCGCGGTTCAGGGGCCTGAACGCGGCGTGTGCGTCGCGGACATCGCCTCGGGAGCCGGCCCGATCGAGCTCCTCGGCGAGCAGACGCTCCCCCTGTTCACGGCCGCTGTCGGTCAGCGACCACCCATCGCCCCCGCCGAAGCTCATGCGCCGGACCCAGCCGCGCGCCTCTGCATCAAGGAGGTGCTCGGTGGTCGCGTCCGGCGCGAGGTCGTACAGCTCGGCGACCTTGGTCGCCGAGCAGTAGCCCAGCACCCGCACGCCGTGCAGGGCGAGTGTGGCCTCATCGGATCGGAAAGCGGTCACTGGTCCTCCTGCAGGGTGGGCGGGCGCGGCGCGTTGTGCACACTCGACGCGAGGACGGGAGGCTGGGAGCCGGCTTGGGGCTGGGGGCGCGCTCAGCGGCATACGGATTGATCTCACTTGGCCCGGTGCACCGTCTTCTCGACGCCCGCGACGATCCGCGAATAGTCCTGACCGGGCACCCCGCCGAGCACGGCACCCCACTCCGGAATGAGCTCCGCCCCGTAGCGGTGGCCGAAGCCGTCCGCCGGGTCGTGGCCCACCGCCATGTCGGTGGTCAGCTGCCAGAAGGTCACGAACGGGATCCAGGTCACGTCCGGGTTGACGTCGCGGGCGAGCGGCTCGCGCAGCCAGTCCGGCTCGGCGCCGAGGTTGGCTGGGTTCCACCAGACGACCGGGTCGGACGGATGTTGGGCGTAGACATAACGGGGGAAGGCCCAGTCGCCGTAGTCCCGCCCGTAGTAGTCACGCGTCAGCTCGTCAGCGCTGGTGGCGAAGCGAAAGTGCTTGCCGTCGTCGATGACTGGCGCGATCTCCGGACTGCCCGGGGTGCGCGCGGCCGTGAGCTCCGCGTGGATCTCGGTGAAGCTGGGCGTGCCGACCCAGACCCCGCCCTCGGCCTTCCGCAGCATGTCGTCGCTGTCCTTGAACGCCGCCTGCCCGCCGTAGGAACCGAGCGACTCGCCACCCACGACGAGCTGGGGCCGGTCGGCCTCGGCGAGCTTGGACCACACCGCGTGGATCTTGTCGAAGAGCACCTTGCCGGCCTCGCGGACCGTCCCACGGTCGCTGAGCAGGGCCACCGCACTCGGCAGGTAGCTGTACTGCATCGCCGCAACAGCGCTGTCGCCGTCGCTGAGGTACTCGATCGCCTGGGCCGACCAGTCATCGACCCACCCCGTGCCGGTGGTCGTCAGGACGGCGAGGACCTTGCGCTCGAACGCGCCAGTCCGCTCGAGCTCGGCGAGGACCGCATCAGCGACCTCCTCGACCGTGCGCCCGTCGCCCCGCCCTGCGTAGACCCGGATCGGGCGGGCAGCAGTGCGCCCGGTTGCCGCGCCGATCTCCTCGGCCGTCGGGGCGCTCGTGACGAACAGCTGGCCCTGGTAGCCGAGGCTCTGGTAGCTCTCGAACGAACCGGGTCCGCCCGAGACCAAGGGCGAGGTGGGGGCCGACCTGCCCTCGGGTTGCTCGGCGTCGACCTGGGCTGCGATGGCTGCCATCGCCTGCATGCTCCGGTGGAAGAGCACGCTGTCGGAGATCCAGAGGGTCGCCGTCGCGACGACGACCACCGCGACGATCGATGCGATGGTCCGCGGGAGCACCTGGCCGGCGGCCTCCGCGAGCCGGTGGGTGGCGAGGCGAAGACCGCGCGCGATCGCGAGGATCAGCGCGAACAGGGCGACGGCGACGGCTATGGCGCCGACCCAGTCGACCGGGCGCAGGGGACTCAGCCTGAGGAACTCGGCGGTGCGCCCCTGGGACCGGACGTTCGAGACGGTGAGGCCGATGACGGCGACGACGCTGAGGGCCGGCAGCGCGATGCGGAGGAACCGGCCCGCCTCCAGGCTGACCGAGATGCGCAGGTCGATCAGCCGCGAGAGGCCGCGGACGATCCACGCGAGGACCACGCCGAGGCCGTAGCCCGCAGCCGCGGACAACCCGCTGATGACGCCCTGGTAGTACCACGTCCGGGGCAGGAGGCTGGGCGACATCGAGATGAGGAAGAGCGCCGCGGCGAAGAAGAGACCGGTGCCCGACAGGTGCCACCACCGCGCCGGCCAGGCGCGGGAGGAGGGCGACGTGGAGGGCATGACGCCAACCTAAGCCCGAGGTCTGTGAGGTCGCCTCAGGTTTCTCCCCGGTCTCGGCGTCGCTCACCTACTCCGGCTGGCCGTCCTGGACCGGGCCGATGCGATAGGGGCGCATCATCTCGTTGTCCTCGTGCTCGACGATGTGGCAGTGCCACACGAACTGGCCCGGGTTGCTGAACTTCGCCCTGATGCGGGTCACCTCGCCCGGATACGCGATGACGGTGTCCTTGAACCCGCTCTCCCAGGTCTCCGGCGGGCGGGGATCGCCCACGAGACGGGCCGGCGGCTCGGTCTCACCGTCCTCGTTCGTCACGAGCGCCTGCCGGTTCACCACCTCGAAGGTCACCTCATGGACGTGCATCGGGTGCGCGTCGGCCGTGAAGTTGTGGAACTCCCAGACCTCCGTGTCGCCGACGTCCGGGTTGTCGCTGACCGGACCGTCCCACATCTCGTCGACCGGCATGCCCCCCTCCAGGTGGCCCAGCATCGCCTCGGCCGGACCGTCCCAGAACCCCGACATCATCTCGATGAGGGCCAGCGGGCGGGTACGCGTCTCGGCGGGGAGAGGCGTGAGGGGCGGAAGAACGAGGAACTGCGCCGGTGTCGTCGGGTCCGGCGCCACGGCGGGAACGACCCGGAACTGGAGGACCTGCCCGGTCGTCGCCGGGTCGGCCGCGTCGAAGTCGTCGTCCGGTTCGCCCCCGCCGAAGGGCTCGTCGGGTCCGAGGTTGCCCAGGACATGGCTGCCCACGGGGACATCGGTGAAGTCGACGATGAGGTCCGCCCGCTCCGCGAGCCCCATGAGGAGTTGGTTGCGGTTGTCCGCCGTGAGGTTGACCGGTGCGGCCAGGAAGCCGCCCTCGTTCCCGATGG
>NZ_DATEEY010000114.1:0-52011 GCF_035280925.1 Intrasporangium sp.
GGCGCTGCCCCCGGCGAACCCGGACCTGACGATCCGGAACCGGTTCGGTGGAGTGTCCGTCATTCCCGCGAGCGAGCGGGGCCCCGTCGACTACGTGCGGCGCGTCGTCCGGACCGGGATCGATGTCAACCACGTCAACGACCTGGGGTGGACAGCCATGCTGGAGGCCGTGGTCCTCGGCGACGGCGGCCGGCGGCACCAGGAGATCGTGCGGATCCTCCTCGATGCCGATGCGGACCCGGCGATCGGCGACAGGGATGGCGTCATGCCGATCGAGCACGCGCGCTCGCGAGGGTTCGACGCGATCGTGCGGATCCTGCAGGGGGCGCGCTAGCGAGTGCCCGTCCAGTTGCCGGGCGGCGGCTGCGGCGGCTCCGTAGGAATGTCCCGCTTCTTCGGCGTGGTCGGGAGGGGCAATCGGATGAGTGCCAGACCGAGCAGGAGCGCGAGGTATGGCCACCAGCCCTGTCCCCAGAAGTCACCTGAGAGCAGGACGAGCACGAGACCGGGAATGGCGAGCCGGAGGTACCTGGGACTCCGCGTGACGTGCCAGCGCCGAGCGCGATCGACCATTGTGCCTCCTGCTCGGGGAGTTGCTCACCATAGCGAGAGCCCCGACCTCCGTGTGGAGATCGGGGCTCCGGCTCCATCGCGATCAGCTCGCCTCGGCCCTGCCCTGGATGGCCGTCGTGTCGTCGCCGTGCGACACCGTGATCTTGCGGGGCTTGGCCTCCTCGGCGACGGGGATCGTCAGCGTGAGGACGCCGTTGTGGTACTTCGCCTCGATGTGGTCGAGGGCCAGCCCGCCACCGAGCGAGAGCTGGCGGGCGAACGTCCCGGTCGGGCGCTCATGCGAGAGCCAGCGGACGTCGTCGAGGTTCTCCCGAACGCGCTCCGCGCGAACCGTGAGCGTCCGGTCCTCCACGTCGATGTCGATCGAGGTCGGGTCGACGCCCGGGAGGTCGATCTCGGCGATGAACGTCTCGCCGCGCTTGTACAGGTCCATCGGCATCGGGCCGGGTCCCGCTGTGCGGTAGCCCTGGCCGAAGAGCCGGTCCATCTCCCGGAACGGGTCGAAGGTCGTTGCCATGTGACAGTCACTCCTCAGTTGAATCGAACAGCCGCGCGGCCGGGAGCCGCGCAGGCGCACCTTTCTTGAGTGATAACGACTCAACTTTGCGCCAGATTCCCAAGCGGCGTCAAGCCGTGGCGCAGGCATCAGGAAACTGGGCAAACAGCTCGGGGCTGAGCTCGTCGACGAGCTCGTAGGCTCGGTCAGTGGTCAGGTCGAGAAGGTCGTAGTGCTGCTGGCCGGCCGCCGTCGTCGCGACGAGGGTGACCACGCCGGCCCGGCGCTGGAAGAAGGACTGCCGAACCTTCCACCCGATCACGCCGTTGCGCGTGAGGACCACGCGGTTCCGGTCGAGTGATCCGCTGCGGGAGACCAGGTGCGCAGGCGTCACCGCGTGGCCCAGGCCGGCATAGCGATCCAACCCGAGGAACCAGCCAGCAACCCCGAGCGGCAGGACGACCCACAGCAGCCACCCCGGCCAGTCCCACAGCGGCAGGCCTGTGCCGAGGGCGAGGGCGACGACGACGGGGAGGAGCATCGCGCGCGTCAGGCGCCGGCGCCGTGCGGCCGGACCATGCGGTACCAGTGGCCCGGAGACTGCCTCGGCGTCTCCGGTGACGGCCGTCGCGACCGGCAGGACCACTGCCCTCGGGGCTGGTGGGGCCAGCCAGTCGGAGCCTCCGCCCGTCTCGCCCTGGAGGCCGGTGCTGACGGCCTTGAGGCGCCGGGCCCCCGCGAGGCGCAGCCCGAGCGGCTCGCCCAGCTCGACACCGCGCACCCGAGTGTGGTCGATGCCGACCTCGCGACTCGTGAGCAGCCCCCGACGGGTGTGCAGGCTGCCCGTGCGGTTCCGGGTCAGGCGGAATCCCCAGAAGGACAGGAGATACGCAGCGATGGCCAGCGCGGAGACGAGGACGAGGATGCCGAGGACGTCGACCCACCACGCCAGCCTGCGCACCCAGTCGGCCCCGGCCTCGAGGACGTAGCCCTCCTCGGAGAACCGCCCGAGGCCTTGGCTGGCGAAGCCGAAGATCGCTGCCGCGGAACCGATACCGGTCATCGTGAAGGGCGCGAAACGGACCCAGGACGGCTCGAGCCGCAGCAGCTCCTCGTCGCCTCCCGCGGGACCCGGCGCGGAGCGGGGCGGCTCGAGCCCTGCCGGCTGGCCTGTCGGCGGGGGCAGGGTGATCACGTCGGGGTCGACGCGGTGCAGCAGCTCAGCGCGGAGTCGGCGTCCCTCCTCCACGCCGAGCGAGTCGAGGACGAGCCGCTCGCGTGCGGCGGAGCCGGTCGAGACCTCGACCCTGGCGAGGCCGAGGAGGCGGTGGTGCACCTCCGCCGTGAGGTCGACGGAGCGCACCTTGTCCAGCCGCGCCGTCGTCGTCTGCTTGTTGAGCAGCCCGCGCCGGAGCTCGATCTGGTCGGCGCTGATCCGGTAGCGCGTGGTGACCCATCGGAGGAGCCCGAACGCGACGATGACGGGCAGCACGATGAGCTCCCAGCGGTCCGAGTCGTCGGAGCCGAGCTGGACGACGAAGATCGCCAGGAGGGCGGGGAGCGCCCGCACGAAGGTCTGGATCGGATGGATCAGCAGCATGCGCTTGTCGAGCCGCTGCCACTCGGCCTCCTGCTCGGTGCCTGCCCTGCCCTCCCTGCCTGGCGTGCCCGGCGTGCCCGCCGTCGGCTCGGTCACGTGGCATCGCCCTTCTCGGCCACGGCAGCGGTCGTCAGGCTCTCGACGAGCTGCCGGGCGACCTCGAGGTCGAGGCCGACGATCTCGAGCGGTCCGGCGGCCGACGCCGTCGTCACCGTCACGCTCGCCAGCCGGAACAGCTGGGCGACGGGTCCACGTTTGAGGTCAACGGTCTGCACCCGCGATAGCGGCGCGATCCGGCGCTCCTGGTTGAACCAGCCGGTCTGGGTGTAGATCGCGTGCGGCGTGGCCTCCCAGCGGTGCACCCGGTACCGCCAGCGCGGCATGGCGAGCACGTAGGCGATCCCGAGAACGAGCCAGGTCGCCGCCACGACGTAGTGTGGCGTCCGCTCAGGTGCGTCGTCGACGAACCACCAGAACACCTGCGCCAGGCCGACGACGAGCGACACGATGACACCTTGGACGGTCCACATGCGGATCGCTCTGGGCGACACGAGGTTCGCGGGCTCACGTAGCTGCACGGGCCCACCGTTTCACACCTCGGTCGGCCCGATCCGGCGCAGCCCCGGAACGTCGTCGAAGTCCCGGTCCGACGAGACGATCGAGTCGAACCCATGCTGGAGCGCGGTGGCCACGTGGACGGCATCACGGCCGCCCAGGCGAGTAGAGCTCACCAGATCCACGGCCCGGTCGAGGACGGCGCCGTCGAAGTCGTGGAGGACGCAGAGGCCCATCACCGCCCTCGCTGCTTGAGTGGCCGGGCCTCGGTCTGAACGGCGGAGACGGTGGAAAAGGAACTCCTGGACCGCCTCGACGCTGGCGTGGAGGACCAGTGTGTCGGCGGCTGCGCGCCTGACGATGTCCTGTGAAACGGTGCGTTCCGGCGACGGCCCACCGAACGCGTGCGCCAGGACCGTCGTGTCGATGAAGACGTGCCGCTGCGTCACCTCTCGAGCCTCCCGGCCAGCTCGTCGTCCATGGCTCGCTTCGTCTCGGCCCAGTCGCCGGCTGGCGGCTCGTTGCCGGTGAGGTCAGCGAGGTCGAGGAGCCGGCGCGCGGACTCCATGCGCCTGGCGGCCTCTCCCCGGGAGTCGAAGAGGAGGTCGATCGCATCGCGGATGACCGCGGCCACGCTTCGCCCGCTCGCGCGGGCTTCGGCCTCGACCTTTGCGTACCGGTCCTGGTCGAGAAGCACCTGCAGTCGGCGCTCCATCAGTGACATGCACATACATTAGCATGTGTAGGCCAAGGCGTCCGATGCCATGGGAGAAATACGGTTGACGTGGCAGTCCGCACCTCGCGAGGGTGAGGCTACTGTCGAGAAGCACGAGGGAATGGACGAGCATGGGCACCATCGCAGTTCACGAGTTCATCGCGCTGGACGGCGTCTATCAGGACCCGAGCTGGACGTTCGAGTACGGCTTCGACCCGAGGATGGGCGAGACCCTTGGCGAGATCACCGGCTCGGCGAAGGCGATCCTCCTCGGGCGAAGGACCTACGAGATGTTCGCCCCGGCCTGGTCGACCCGCACGGTCGAGGACGACCCGGGCGCCCCCTTCTTCAACGACACCCACAAGTACGTCGTGGGCGCGACCGAGCCCAACGTCGACTGGGGCCCCTCGACGCGTCTCGGCGCCTACGACGCCGATGCGATCCGCCGGCTCAAGGACGAGACCGACGGCACGATCTACATCTCCGGAAGCGGCACGCTGGTCCGCGGGCTCCTCGCGGACGGGCTGGTCGACGACCTGCACCTGTTCGTCTATCCCGTCGCGCGTGGCACGGGGGAGCGCCTCTTCCGTGACGGTGTCGACCCGACGAAGCTGCGGCTCAAGGCGACGGACGTCTACGACAACGGCGTCGTCCACCTGGGCTACGGCCCGGCCTGACCCGGTGCGGGTCGGGTCGGCCGCGTCGCGAATCAGGCGGCGGCAGGCTCGACCGCCGGGCTCACGGACTCGGCCCGGGACTGCGTGAGCCGGGAGTAGCGGCCACCCAGGGCCAGCAGCGCAGCATGGCTCCCGAGCTCGACGACCCGGCCGCGGTCGAGGACGGCGATCTGCTCGGCGTCGCGGATGGTTGACAGGCGGTGGGCGACGGTGATCGTCGTCCGACCGGCGATCAGCCGGTCCAGAGCCGTCTGGAGCTCCCGCTCGGTCTCGTTGTCGAGAGCACTGGTCGCCTCGTCGAGCACCAGGACGCGCGGGTTGCGCAGCAGGGTCCGGGCGATGGCGAGCCGCTGCTTCTCGCCCCCGCTGAAGCGGTGGCCCCGTGCCCCGACGACCGTGTCGAGGCCGGCCGGCAGCCCCGCGACGAGGAGCGCGACCTGGGCTGTCTCGAGGGCTCGCCACAGCTGTTCATCCGTAGCCTCGGGCGCGGCGAGCAGGAGGTTCTCGCGGATGGAGGCGTGGACCAGGTAGGTCTCCTGGGTGACCACACCGACGATCCGGGCCAGGTCCTCGGGCGCCAGGTCTCGAAGGTCGACCCCGTCGATGGTGACCCGACCGCGGCTCGGGTCGGCCAGCCGCGACACGAGACCGGCCAGCGTCGACTTGCCCGAGCCGGTCTCGCCGACGAGAGCCAGCGTCGTTCCCGCGGGCACGGCGAGCGTGACGTCGTCAGCCGCATACGTCTTGCCGTCGTACGTGTGGCTCACGTCCTCGAAGGTCACCTCACCACGGAGCGACGCAAGGTCGAGGGCAACGGGATGCCGTGGCGGAGCGACGTCGACGGGCAGGTCGAGGTAGCCGAAGATCCTGCTGAAGAGGGCCATCGAGGTGATCCACGAGGCGCCGACGTCGAGCAGGCCCATGAGGGGACGGAAGATCCCGGCCTGCAGTCCGGTGAAGGCGATCAGCGTGCCGATCGTCATGCCGCCCGACGTCGCGGGGAAGCCGGCGGCGAGGTAGATGAGGGCGGGGATCGCCGCGAAGATGATCTGCATCGTCGCCATCCGGTAGCGCCCGGCGAGCTGTGAGCGGAGCTCGAGGTCGACGAGGTCGGTCGACGTCGCGGTGAAGCGGTCCGCCGCGCGCTCCGACGCACCGAGGGTCTTGATGAGCGTCGCGCCGCTGACCGTGAGGCCCTCCTCGACCTGGCTGTGCAGGTCGGCGAGGCGACGCTGGCGCCGGGTCGTGATGTCCCGGCGGAGCAGGGCAACCCGACGGGTCGTCCAGATCGCCGGTGGGATGACGATGAGCGAGAGCAGGGACAGCCGCGGGCTCAGGGCCACCATGGCCACGGTGGTGGCGATCGCCGTCGTCACGTTGCTCGCGATGGAGGTCGCGGTGGAGGTGATGACCGTCTGCATGCCGGAGATGTCGTGGGTCAGACGGGACTGGACCTCCCCGCTGCGCGTGCGGGTGAAGAAGGCGACGGACTGGCGCTGGAGGTGGCGGAAGACGTCGGTGCGCAGTCCGTGCATGACGCGCTGGCCGACAGAGGTCGTCATCCACGTCTGGACGACGCCGAGCAGCTGCGTCACGACGGTGACGGCGAGCATGGCGCCGACGGCCCAGAGGAGCAGGCTCACGTCCTGCTGGGGCAGGGCCTCGTCGATGACGGCACGCAGCAGGAAGGGCTGCGCCATCGAGATGATCGAGATCGCGACGATGATGAGCGTCACGATGGCGACCGGGGTCCGGTGTGGGCGGAACAGCGCGGCCACGCGGCGAAGCGACACCGGGGACTCGGCGAGCTGTGCCTTGTCCTGCGGGTCGACCTTCTCGGGGGTGCGGCCGCCGCGGCCGCCGCGGTGCTCGAGCTGAGTCATGTGGTCACCTCCGTACCTTCAGATGCTGAGGTTACCTCATTAAGCGTCTCCCTCCAAATTGACCGTATGCCGCTGGGCTTGGTTACGCTCACCGCCATGAGGTCCCAGCGTGGCGGAGACGACGAGCCGGGGCTCGACGAGCTGCTCATGGGCGCGGCGCGAGCCCTTCGCCGACGCTGGTCCGCCGGACTCGCTGACATCGCCGGGCTCGAGCTCTCGCCGCACGAGGCGAGGGCGCTGCGGACCATCGGGCACCACGGTCCCACCCGGCTCGGTGTCGTCGCGGAGCACCTGCGCATCGCCGCGCGGTCGGCCACCGATGTCGTCGACCGGCTGGAGTCCCGTGGCCTCGTGGAGCGGGCTCCGGATCCCTCCGACCGCCGCGCCATGACGGTCGCCCTCACCGAGCGGGGGACGGACGTGCTCGCCAAGACGGACTCGCTCCGCAAGGAGGGGGCCGCGGAGTTCTTCGGGGCACTCACGCCAGCCCAGCGGCATACGCTCGCGTCGTTGCTGTCCAAGCTCGACTCCGAGCCCGGCCCACGGCGCAAACCTAGGATGGGTCCATGAACGTCGAACTCGGCCTCGACACCTTCGGCGACATCGCCAACGGCCCGGACGGGCAGCCGCTCCATCCGGCGGTCGTCATCCGGGAGGTGCTGGCCGAGGGCGAGCTCGCCGACCGGTTGGGCCTCGACTTCTTCGGGGTCGGCGAGCACCACCGCCGGGACTACGCCATCGCTGCGCCGGACACGGTCCTCGCCGGGCTCGCTACCCGGACGGAGCGGATCCGGCTCGGCACCTCCGTCACGGTCCTGTCGTCGGACGACCCCATCCGCGTCTTCCAGCGGTTCTCGACGGTGGACGCGATCTCGCTCGGCCGCGCGGAGATCACGGTGGGGCGCGGCTCGTTCATCGAGTCGTTCCCGCTCTTCGGCCTCGACCTGGCCGACTACGAGACCCTCTTCGACGAGAAGCTGAGCCTGCTCGCGGCCGTCGTCGCCGAGCAGCCGGTCAGGTGGGAGGGGACGATTCGACCGCCCGTCGACGTCGAGTTCGTCCAGCCCGCAACGGTGTCCGGCCATCTGCCCGTCTGGGTGGGGGTCGGGGGCACGCCGCAGTCGGTCGTCCGTGCCGCGCACTACGGCTTCCCCGTCGTCATCGCCATCATCGGTGGCTCGGCCCGGCAGTTCGCCCCACTCGCCGACCTCTACCGCCGCGCCCTCGCCGAGCTGGGCAAGGAGTCCCGGCCGCTGGGGGTCCACTCGCCCGGCTACGTCGCGGCCACCGACGAGCAGGCGCAGGAGGAGTTCCTGCCGCACTCGGTGGCGTACATGAACAAGCTCGGGCGGGAGCGTCGCTGGGCTCCGATGACGATCGAGCAGGCCAGGCAGCAGCTCGGGCCGGAGGGTGCGATGTACTGCGGCTCGCCTGAGACGGTGGCACAGAAGATCGCAGACACGATGCGCGTGCTCGGGGCGACGCGCTTCCAGCTCAAGTACTCCGTGGGCACACTCCCGCACGACCAGCGCATGGAGAGCATCCGCCTCTACGCCACGGAGGTGGCTCCGCGGGTCCGCGAGCTGCTCGGGTGAGGATCCTGCTCCTCGCGATGGGCTCACGAGGAGACGTCCAGCCGATGCTGGCGCTCGGGCAACGCCTGCGCCGCGAGGGTCTGACCGTGGTGGTCGCCGCTGCTGCGGACTTCGGACCGTTGGTCGCGGAGCACGGTCTCGACTTCGAGCCCTTCTCGTTCGGCATCATGGACGGAGTCCGGAGCGAGCTCGGCCAGAAGTGGCTCGGCGGCACCAGCACCAGCCAGCAACGCGAGGCATACCTCATGCGCAAGGCGGTCCGTCACCTCGCGGAGCCGCTGGCCGACGACCTCCTCCGGCTGGCCGATCGAGCCGATGCCTTCGTCTCGGGACCGCTGACCTTCGAGGCGATGGAGGTCCTCGCGAGCCGGGCCGGCAAGCACCACGTCTTCGCCATGTTCCAGCCGACCTGGCCCACAGCCCTTGGGGCCTCGGCCGCCTTCGCATTGCGTCCCCGGTCGACCTCGATGCTCAACCGGCTCTGGGGCTGGGGGGCGGCCTTCGCGGCGTGGGACGTCGTCCGCTCCACCGGCGGCGTGGTCCGGCGCCGGCTCGGCCTGGCGCGTGCGTCGTTCCGTGAGTACGTGGGCGCAGCCAGGACGGTGCCGACCCTGCTCGCGGTGAGCCCGCGGATCGTGCCACCCGCTCCGGAGTGGGGGGCGAACCTCACGACGACCGGGTTCTGGTTCGTCGACAGCGCGACACCGTGGGAGGCGCCACCCGACCTGGCCCGCTTCCTCTCCCACGGGTCGCCACCGGTCCATCTCGGGCTCGGCTCGATGGCGACGGCCGACCCCGGCGAGGTGGTGCGGGCCTTCACCACGGCGCTCGAGCGGCTCGGCCTGCGCGGTGTGCTCGACGCCGGCTGGGGCCGCCTGCACGCCGAGGACCTGCCCGAGACGGTCCTACCCATCGACGGGGCCCCGCACGACGTGCTGTTCCCGCAGATGTCCGTCGTCATCCACCATGGCGGCGCCGGGACGACGGCGGCCGCACTGCGGGCAGGGATCCCGCAGGTGGTCGTGCCCCACATCGCGGACCAGCCCTACTGGGGCCGTCGCGTCCACGAGCTCGGCGTCGGCGCCGCGCCGATCCATCGCAAGCACCTCTCCGCCGACCGGCTGGCGGCCGCCATCAGGGCCGCCTCGCGCCCGGAGGTGCAGCGGGCGGCCACCGCCCTCGGAGAGGAAGTCCGCGCGGAGGACGGCGTGGGGAAGGCCATGGCCGCGATCCGCGCCGCTCTCGCGAAGCCAGCTCAGCGGCATACGGCCTGAAGGGGTGTGAACTCAGCCGGGGGCACTCTGGAGGAAGGCCAGGACCGCCGCCACGCGGCGATGAACGCCCGTGTCCGGCAGGGACAGCTTGGTGAAGATCGAGTTCACGTGCTTCTCGACCGTGGACGAGGACAGGTGGAGAGCCTGCTCGATCCCGCTGTTGGTCTTGCCGAGGGCCATCTCGCGGAGCACGTCGAGCTCGCGGGGAGAGAGGGCTGCGATGGGGCTCGTGCTGCCTCGGCTGCGCCGGCGCACGAGGGTGTCGACGATCGCGGGATCGATGACCGATCCGCCGCCCCGGACCTCCGTCAGGGCGTGGACGAGGTCCTCGAGGTCCCCGACGCGGTCCTTGAGGAGGTAGCCCAGACCCGCCGATCCGTTCTCGAAGAGCGCGAGGGCATAGCTCTCGTCGGTGTGCTGGGACAGGACGACGACGCCGATGTCAGGGTGGGTGGCGCGGATGGCGTGAGCGGCCTCGATGCCCTCCATCCGGTGCGTGGGGGGCATCCGGATGTCGGTGAGCACGGCGTCGGGAGAGAGGCGCCGCACGGCGTCGAGCAGCTCGGTCGCCGTGCCGACGCAGGCCAGCACCGTGATCTGGCCGGAGTCCTCGAGGAGCCGGCGCAGCCCCTCGCGGACGAGGTAGTTGTCCTCGGCGATGACGATCCGCAACGGTTCAGACACGGGCGGCCTCCTGTGGCCGCTCGACGGGCAGGTCAATGGGCAGGTCGACGGTGAGCCGGGTGCCGTGCCCCGGAGTGCTCGTGACGCTCACGCGCCCCCCGACGACACCCACCCGGTCACGGATGTTGGCCAGACCGCCGGGCGAGCCGTTGCGGGAAGCGAGGTCGAATCCTGTCCCGTCGTCGGAGACCTCGACCCGCAGGCTGTTGGGCGTCGTTGACACCGCGACGCTGGCGTGAGTGGCTCCTGAGTGCTTGGCGACGTTGGCCAGCGCCTCTCGCACGGTGTAGAAGGCGATTGCTTCGATGTCCGCGCTCCATCGCCCATGCCGCACCTCGTCACTCGCGACGATGGTGAGCGGGATCGGGTAACGCCCCGTCCGAGACTCGATCGCCGGGATGAGCCCGTTGTCCGTGAGCACCTGGGGGTGGATGCCCTGGGCAAGCTCGCGCAGGTCGCTCAGCGTCTCTCTCGCCTGGTCCTGGAGCTCCGCGAGCTCCGTCTGGCTCAGCTGGCCGCGGCCGAGGCGGTTGCGGGCAAGCCGTAGTCCTGCGATCAAGGCGACGACGCTCTGCTGGATGCCGTCATGGAGGTTGCGCTCGATCCGGCGTCTCTCCTCGTCCTGGGCGGTGATGAGCCGGGTGCGGGACGCGGTCAGCTCCCTGAGCTGGTCGGCGAGCTCGGCGGTGAGCCTGACGTTCGCGACGGCGGTGGTCGCCTGGCGCGCCACGGTCTCGAGCAGGCTCACCTCGGGCAGGCCGTACGCACCGCTGCGGGCCGGGCCCAGGTCGATGCGGCCGATGACGATCTCGCCGCGTGTCAGGTCCAGCCCGATCGCCGGCTCACCCGACACCGTCCCGGCGACGGCGTCCGGGGTGTCGACGGTGCGGCCGTCGGGCGCGGCGAGACGGATGCGCACCCAGCTGGCACCCAGCCCGTCACGGACTCCCCCTGCCAGCCGGCTCAGCACCTCGTCGACGTCGACGGCCTGCTCGAGCCGGGTGCCGAGGTCGCCGAGGAGCCCGAGCTGCTCGTGGTGGTCGCCGAAGACCGCGCGTCGGATCCAGCGCGAGAGCCAGCCACGCACCGGCAGCAGGAGCACGGCGATGCAGGCCGTGATCAGGACGACGGTTGCGCTGGGTAGTGCCCGCGAGAGCATCACGCCGGGCGCGGCGACCGCCCAGGCGTAGATGATCGTGATGAGGGTGGTCGACGACCGCATGACCACGCGGCCGCGGTCTGCGACGGCGATGTCGTAGGCGCCGTAACGCAGGATCCCGTGGATGCCGGCGACGGGCAACGCGGCCATGCACGTTGCGACGAGAACGGTCACCGCGGTGCCGAATGGTGTCCCGTCGATGCCCATGATGGTCGACGTCTCCCACAGCATGTACATGACCAGGGTGCTCGTGACGGCGATGACCATGAGTCGCATCTGGCCGCGCCGGGCGGCACCGCTGAAGAGGCCGCGCCAGTAGAAGACGACCAGTGCGAGGAGCGGGATCACCCACCACTCGAGCAGCACGTTGTCGACGAGGGGCTGGAGGGGCTCGAGCGCGGGAACCACGTAGGGATTGGGGATGGGTGTGACGTCCAGACCGATGTACTGGGGCAGCACGACGTGGTCGTAGGTCAGCAGAGTGGCCGGCCCGACAAGGACGCCCAGCCACACGAGCCGCAGCGCCGCCCGCTGCCACCGCCGTTCGAGGATGCCGTCCGGGAACGACGCGATCATGAGGAGGAAACCGGTGGCGGACAGTCCGTCGGCGGTCAGGCCGATCTGGTTGAACAGCGCGAACGTCGGTGACTCCAGCACGTCCAGGTGCGTCCAGACGAAGGTCTCGTACGCGGAACCGACAGCCGACCCGGTGGCACCGAGGGCAACGTAGACCGCAAGCCGCGACGAAGTGGCGGTGAGCAGCCACAGGCCGAAGGCATAGAGCGGCAGGACGCCGAAGAGCAACCAGCCCAGGCCCTCACCCGGGTGCGACCCCGGAGTCATGATCCCGCGGACGAGCAGCACATAGCCGATCGACCCGGTGCCGACCGCACCGAGTACCACGAGCCACGCGCGTCGTGCGAGCACACCTCATGATCCGCCATCGGAGTGCCTTCGGGGGAGCGGGTTTCCCCCATGGTCTCCCCCGGGGCTGGCCTCCATCCGGACGGGGGAGTGCCCCGTTCCGGGCCCCCGAGCCTTTCCGGGACCGTGGATGTGGCACCCGGGTGGGTGGCAGGACACAGGGAGGGACATCATGCGCAAGACCTACAGCGTGCTCGCGTGGATCATCGCGGGCGGGGTCTTCGTCCAGGCAGCCGCGATCGCGTTCGGCTTCGGCGGGATGGCTGGCTACGTCCAGGGGGGCGGCGTCGTCGACAAGGCGCTCGTCGAGAGCCGCACCGCCGACAACTTCACCGGGGAGCTCGGCTTCCCCATCCACGGGATCGTCGGCGGGATGGTCATCCCGTTCGCCGCCCTCGCGCTCGTCGCGGTCTCGTTCCTCGTCAAGGTGCCCGGTGCTCGGAGGTGGGCAGCCGTCGTCCTGGGGCTCGTCATCGTGCAGGCCATGGCCGGCTACTCGATCAAGGACCTGCCCTACCTGGGCCTGCTCCACGGTGCCAATGCGCTCGCCATCCTGCTCAGCTCCGTCTACGCGGCGCGGCTGGCGGCCCGGGCCCAGGCCCGGCCCACCGACTCCACCGTCACGGCCAGTGCCTCGGTCTGACGTTGCGCGAGCTGCCCGAGGGGCTGGCCTGAGCCGTCGGCTCCTCGCTGGTCTGGGGCTCGCCGCGGCGCTGGCGCTCGCGGTCCTGGCGTGGTCCTCGAGCCGGCTGGGCGAGTACTCGGTCCTGGCCATGGGCGTCGACGCAGCACACGTGGGCCATGCGCGCGGGAGCGGAGTCAGTGTGACGGCGCTGACCGCTGACCCGAGTGCGCCGGCCGACGTCCGGGTCGAGCTCGTCGCGGGGAGCGGGCCCATCCAGCTCCCGGGTGGCCGCACCGTCGAGGGGTTCACCATCAACGGGAGCTCGCCCGGTCCCACGATCCGCGCGCGGCAGGGGGATCTCGTGGAGGTGACGCTCGTCAACGAGTCGGTGACCGGCGGGACGACGCTCCACTGGCACGGCATGGACGTCCCCAACGCGGCCGACGGGGTGGCCGGGGTCACCCAGGACGCGGTCCCGGTCGGCGGGCGGTACGTGTACCGGTTCGGGGCCGACGACGCGGGGACGTACTGGTACCACGCGCACCAGCTGTCGCACGAGCAGGTCGAACGGGGCCTCCTCGGAGCCGTCGTCATCGAGCCCGCCACGCCAGCGACCCCCACGGCCGCGGATGCGGTCGCCCTCCTGCACGTCTACGAGGGCCAGCACACGCTCAACGGGCGGGTCGAGGACGAGCACGTCGAGGCAAGGCGGGGGGAGCGGGTCAGGGTCCGGGTCATCAACACGGACCAGGGGACCGCAGCCGTCTGGGCATCTCAGGGGTTCCGCGTCGTCGCGGTGGATGGTCGTGACGTCAACGAGCCGAGCGACGTCACCGGACGACGCGTGCTCGTGCCCGCCGGTGGCCGCGTCGACGTCGAGATCGTCGCGCCGGCTGAGGGGGCCGCCCGCGTGCACGTGGGCGGTGCGCGGAGCGTCGTGGTTGGGCCCCCGGGAGCCGAGGCCGCGAAGGTGCGCCATCCCCAGCAGGACCTCGACCTGCTCAGCTATGGCTCGCCGCTGCCCCTCGGCTTCGACCCCGAGCGCCCGGATCGCACCTACGACTATGTCATCGGTCGTCGGCCCGGTCTCATCGACGGCCGGCCGGGCCTGTTCTGGACGATCAACGGGCGCATGTTCCCGGACGTGCCGATGTTCCACGTGCGCGAGGGCGACGTCGTCCTCATGCGCCTCGCCAACGAGTCGGGCGAGGTCCACCCGATGCACCTGCACGGCCATCACATCGTCGTGCTGTCGCGCGATGACGTTGCCGCCCAAGGGAGTCCGTGGTGGGTCGACTCCCTCGACGTCCATCCCGGCGAGCGCTACGAGGTGGCCTTCGTCGCCGACAACCCGGGTATCTGGACCGACCACTGCCACACGCTTCCGCACGCCGTCGAGGGGCTCGTCGCCCACGTCATGTACGACGGCGTCACGACGCCCTTCGTGATCAACGGTGCCGCCGGGAACCAGCCCGAGTGAGGTGACCACCCAGGCCGTCAGTCCGTATGCCGCTGGGCTCGCACCGCGCCCAGCGCTGACTCGACCGGGTGCCCGGGACCCCCTTGTGGTCGAGTGTGCAGTAAACGCCCGGGGTGCGGGCGCGGAGTGCACACTCGACGGGCGGGTGGTCGCGGCCCCCCTCTTTGGTCGAGTGTGCAGTAAACGCCCGGGGGTGCGGCGCGGAGTGCGCACTCGACGAGAGGGCTGCTCGCGGACCCCCTTTTGGTCGAGTGTGCAGTAAACGCCCGGGGGTGCGGGCGCGGAGTGCACACTCGACGAGAAGGGTGCGCCGCGGAGTGCACACTCGACGGGGTGGGCGGCCCTTACAGGCGGGCGGCGAGCTCGGTGCCCTGCTTGATGGCGCGCTTCGCGTCGAGCTCGGCGGCGACGTCGGCGCCGCCAATGACATGGGCGCTCACTCCGAGCTCGGCCAGGGCGTCACTGAGCGTGTCGACCGACTCCTGGCCGGTGCACACCACGATGGTCTCGACGTCGAGCACTGTCGGGTCCCGTCGATCCTCGCCGAAGCTGACGTGCAGTCCGGCGTCGTCAATGCGCTCGTAGTTGACCCCGACATGCTGGTGGACGCCCTTTGCCTTCAAGGACGCTCGGTGCACCCATCCGGTCGTCTTACCCAGCCCCTTGCCGATCGAGGACGACTTCCGCTGCAGCAGGTGTACCTCACGTGGTGAAGGTGCTGGCGCAGCCTCGATGAGCCCGCCGCGCGAGGCGTCGGGTGCGCCGACACCCCACTCGGCCATCCACTCCTCGACGCTGAGCGGCGACGCGAGGGAGTGAGGTGGGTGCGTGAGGAACTCGGACACGTCGACGCCGATGCCGCCGGCACCCATGACCGCGACGGTCCGACCCACGGGCGCGCCCTCGAGCACCACCTGCGCATAGGTCAGCACCTTGGGGTGGTCCACCCCGGGAATGTCCGGGATGCGTGGCTCGACGCCGGTGGCGACAACCACCTCGTCGAAGTCCATGAGGTCCTCGACCTCCGCCCGCCGCCCGAGATGGACCTTGACGCCCTCGAGGCCGAGGCGCTGGCGGTAGTAGCGGATCGTCTCGGCGAAGTCCTCCTTGCCCGGGATCCGCATCGCTATGGCGAACTGGCCGCCGATGTCGTCCGCTGCCTCGAAGAGCTCGACGTCGTGGCCCCGTTCGGCTGCCGCCACGGCCGTCGCAAGCCCCGCCGGCCCGGCGCCGACGACGGCCACTCGCTTGACGGTGCGGGTCGGTGCCAGGACGAGCAGCGTCTCGTGGGCTGCGCGCGGGTTGACGAGGCACGTCGCGGTCTGCTTCGCGAAGGTGTGGTCCAGACAGGCTTGGTTGCAGGCGATGCACGTGTTGATCTCCTCCGCGCGGCCCTCGGCTGCCTTGCGCACCCAGTCCGGGTCGGCGAGGAACGGCCGAGCCATCGAGACGAGGTCCGCCTTGCCGTCCACGACGATGCGCTCGGCGAGGTCGGGCATCGAGATCCGGTTCGAGGCAATGACCGGGATGCCGACCTCCGGCCGCAGCTGCGCCGTCACCTCGACGAAGGCGCCCCGCGGAACGGACGTGACGATGGTCGGCACGCGGGCCTCGTGCCAGCCGATACCGGTGTTGATCACCGTCGCCCCGGCGGCCTCGACCTCCTTGGCAAGCGCCACGATCTCGTCCCAGGTCTGGCCCTCGGGGACGAGGTCGAGCATGGACAGGCGGTAGATGATGATGAAGTCCGGTCCCACAGCCTCACGCACCTCCCGCACGACGTCGACCGGGAGGCGGCGTCGCTTCTCCGGCGTGCCGCCGTACGCATCGCGACGGTGGTTGGTCCGAGGCGCGAGGAACTGGTTGAGGAAGTAGCCCTCGGACCCCATGATCTCCACGCCGTCGTAGCCGGCCTCACGCGCCAGCCGGGCACACCTTGCGTAGGCGTCCACCTGCCGGCGGACACCCCGCTCGGACAGCCCTCGCGCGGTGAAGCGTGAGATGGGTGCCTTGCCCGTCGTCGCCGTGACCGCCAACGGGTGATACGCGTAGCGGCCGGCGTGGAGGATCTGCAACGCGATCTTGCCGCCCTCGCGGTGGACCGCGTCCGTGATCCGCCGATGGCGCCGTGCCTGGCGACTCGTCATGAGCACCGAGCCCCCCGGATAGAGCGTGCCCTCGAGGTTGGGCGCGAACCCGCCGGTGACCATGAGGCCGACGCCGCCGCGGGCGCGTTCGGCGAAGTACGCCGCGAGCCGGTCGAAGTCCGTGCTGCGGTCCTCGAGCCCCGTGTGCATCGAGCCCATGACGACGCGGTTGCGCAGCGTCGTGAAGCCGAGGTCGACGGGCTCGAGGAGATGGGGAAAGGCGCTCACCCGGCCGAGCGTATCGGCCACCTACTGTCGGGTAGCAAGCCCAGCGGCATACGTCACAATGACGTTCGTGACTGCGCTGACACCTCTCGAGCACATCGACGTGGTCATCGTCGGCGCCGGCATCTCGGGGATCGATGCGGCCTACCGGTTGCAGACGGAGCTGCCGGCCAAGCGCTTCGCCATCCTCGAGGCACGCGATGCGATGGGCGGCACCTGGGACCTCTTCCGCTACCCGGGCGTGCGGTCCGACTCGGACATGGGGACGCTCAGCTTCCCGTTCGAGCCCTGGACCGATGCAGAGTCCATCGCCGACGGTGACCGGATCCTCGCCTACATCAGACACAGTGCGGCCAGGCACGGTATCGACCGGCAGGTCCGCCACGGCCACCGCGTGGTCGCCGCCGACTGGTCGAGCAGCGAGGAGCGGTGGACCCTGACGATCAGGCACGGGGACGGGGTGCGCCAGCTCACCTGCGGGTTCCTGCTCCTGTGCAGCGGCTACTACGACTACGCACAGGGCCATCGCCCCGAGTTCCCCGGCGAGGCCGAGTTCGCCGGTTCGATCGTCCACCCCCAGTTCTGGCCCGAGGCGCTGGACGTCGCCAACCGCCGCGTCGTCATCATCGGATCCGGTGCCACTGCAGTCACGCTCGCTCCGGCGCTCGCCCAGCTCGGGGCGCGCACCACGATCCTCCAGCGTTCGCCGTCCTGGGTGATGACGCGGCCTCGACGTGACCCCATGGCTGCAGCATGCCGCCGGGTGCTGCCACCCCGTCTGGCGGCGGACGCCGTCCGCCACAAGAACGCCCTGCTGACGTTCGGGTTCTACGAGCTGTGTCGGCGCGCGCCCCGACTGGCGAGCCGCCTGATCACCCGAGGGACGGTGCGGGCCCTCGGTGATCCGGCTCTCGTCGAGCAACACTTCACGCCGCGCTACGACCCCTGGGACCAACGCCTCTGCATCGTGCCGGACGGCGACCTGTTCCAGACGATCCGGGATGGGCGGGTCGAGGTCGTCACGGACACGATCGAGAGGTTCACGCCACCAGGTATCCGGCTCACCTCGGGCCGCGAGCTGGCCGCAGACGTCATCGTCACGGCGACCGGCCTGAGGCTGCTCGTCACGGGTGGCATCGACATCTCCCTGGACGGCGAGCGATGTCCGCAGTCGGACCTTCTCGTCTACCGGGGACTCATGCTCGGCGGTGTCCCCAACCTCGCCTTCAGCCTCGGGTACGTCAACGCGTCCTGGACGCTGCGAGCCGACCTCGCCGCGCGCTACGTCTGCCGCCTCCTTGCCCACCTCGACAAGCACGGGTTGCGCGTCGCGGTTCCACAGCCGCCTCAGGGGATGGACCGGCGGCCGCTGCTGCCGTTGCGGTCCGGATACATCCGGCGTGCGGAGGGCAGCCTTCCTCACCAGGGGGACCGGGCGCCGTGGCTGATGCGCCAGAGCTACCTGCCCGATCGCCGCGAGCTGCTCCGTGGCGACGTCACGGCGTCGATGGCGTTCCGCTGACCCCGGCATCCGCGAGGCGCAGCCGGTCGGACAGCTCCCCGGCGGCAGCGAGGGCCGCGAGGCGTCCCATCGCGCGCTCGTGGACCGACCACGGGCTGACCGTGTTGACGAAGATCTTCGTCCCGCCCTCGAAGCCCGCGAGCGTCGAGATCCGCCACTTGAGGACGGCGCGCAACGGCATGGGCAGGTCGAGGGACGGCGGCCGGTGGTGCCACTCCTCGTTGCTCGGCACCTCGACGCCGGTCGCCGCATGGCAGGCGTGCAGCAGGTCCGAGAAGTCCCTGACCTCGTCGATGGACAGCTCCCAGGGACACCGGTCCGTGACGAGGGAGTGCACCTCGAGCGAGGGGTAGCGGTGGCCGATGCCGACGAAGGCCACCGCGGTCGCTGTCCGGGCGACGACCAGCCCTTGCGTGGCGGCATACTCGTGTCCCCATCGCCCATAGAGGTCCCGCTCGAGGGCCACCTGCTCCGCCTCGCGCTCCAGCTGGGCGCCGAGCTCGTCGATGGCGACGACCTGCTTGTGGAGGTGGTCGAACGAGGCGCCCGCCGGCTGGAGCCAGTTCTGGAACACGCTGACGTAGCGGGCGTGCTCGTTGTCACGGTAGAGACCCTGCATTGCAGTGATCGCGAACTGGACGTACCCCCAGTGCTCCTCGGGCGTCAGCCGTCCCGAGCCACGTAGCAGGGTGTCGTCCAGCGCCCCGGGCTCGAAGTGGTGGCGAGCGACGACGAGCAGGTGGTTGCCGGCGAAGAGCCCCACCGCCTCGCGCTCGACTTCCTCGCCTCCAAGTGGCTCGTCCACCGACGCGTCGAGCCCGCGGTCTGCTGCCCGTGCGGCCATCCGGGTCCGAGCCAACCGCGCCACGTGCGCGCGCCCGCCCGGCGTGGCGAGGTAGGCACGCTGGTGGGCCTGCATGGCGTGGGTCGGCTGCCAGCCATGGACCAGGTGCCAGTAGTCGAAGGAGAGGATCTCGAAGAGGTTCGGCACCAGCCGGAACTCCGCAGGACTCGCGGAGACCTCCTCGGCGGTCAGGCCGGACACCTCGCGCCAACCCCCCGGCCCCTCGGAGTCACGGACGAGACGCGCGATCTCGGGAGTCGTCTCGAGCGCTCGCTCCGGGCAGAACGAGCAGACCCGGTCGCTGTCCACGGGGTCGATGGGCAGCGGGGCACGAAGCGTGCGGTTGAAGGGCCGACGCCCTCGACCGGGCAAGGTCCACACCTTGGTGCCGGTGAAGGGATTGACCTGCTTGATGGTCCCGTCTGGCAGGCGCGTCAGCGGTTCGATCACCGGGCCAGCGTAGGGCGCAGGGACGTGCCGAGGTCAGCCGAGGTCACAGCCCGCCGCCCGTCGATCCCGGCTACTGTCCCGTACATGCGAGCAGCCAGAGTCACCGTCCTCGAAGGGCCCGGTGCCGTCACCGTCGAGGAGGTCGAGGAGCCCACTCTCGAGCCGGGTCAGGTCCTCATCGACGTCCACGAGGCGGGGGTCAGCTTCCCCGACGTGCTGCAGAGCAAGGGCCTCTACCAGATGAGGCCGGACCTGCCCTTCATCCCCGGTGCCGAGTGCGCCGGTGTCGTGCGCCGGGCGGGGGGTGCCGACAGCACCTTCCAGCCGGGCGACCGGGTCGCGGCCTTCCCGATGCTCGGGGCCTTCGCGGAGACCGTCGCGGTGCCGGAGGCCATGGTCTTCCCGCTGCCGGACAGCGTCTCCTTCACCGCAGGCGCCGCGTTGCTCATGAACTACCTCACCGTCCACTTCGCCCTCGTCCGCCGCGGTCAGATCGAGCGTGGCGAGACCGTGCTCGTCCACGGCGCGGCCGGCGGCATCGGCACCGCCGCGATCCAGGTGGCCAGGGCGATGGGCGCGCGCGTCATCGCCGTCGTGTCCTCGGACGAGAAGCGGACCGTCGCGGAGAGGTCGGGGGCCCACCACGTCGTCCATGCTGGCGGGTTCCTCGCTTCGGCAAAGGAGCTCACCGGTGGCCGTGGTGTGGACATCGTGGTCGACCCAGTCGGGGGAGACCGGTTCACGGACAGCCTGCGCAGCCTCGCGCCAGAGGGCCGGGTGCTCGTCATCGGCTTCACCGCCGGGGCGATCCCCGAGGTGAAGGTGAACCGGCTGCTCCTGAACAACATCAGCGTCGTCGGAGTCGCCTGGGGGGCCATGTGGCTCAGCGAGCCGGGCTACCTTCGCACCCAGTGGCGCGCCCTCGTGCCCCTGCTGGAGAGCGGCGCGGTCGACCCGCCGATCGGCAGCACCCATCCGCTCGAGGACGTTGCGGCGGCCCTGGCCGAGATCGACGAGCGCCGTGCCCTCGGCAAGGTCACGTTGCGCGTCCGCTGAGCTGGGCGCTCGGGGGCCGTACATTCTGCCGTATGCCGCTCAGCTCGCTCCCAGCCCCTGCATCCTCGCGGCGCGTCCTCGTCACCGGCGCCGCCTCCGGCCTCGGGCTGGCGCTGGCTCGCGCGCTCGCCGAGCGTGGCGACCGCGTGTTGGCCACCGACGTCGGGAGAGCCCGCCCGCACTCCGTTCCCGCCGTCGTCGACTACCTGCCCCTGGATGTGCGGTTGGACGCTGACTGGTCGAGCGCCCTTGCGCACGTGCGAGACTCATGGGGCGGCTTGGACGTGCTCATCAACAACGCGGGTGTCGCCACGGGCGGTCGCATCGACGTGGCCACGATGGACGAGTGGCACCGGATCGTGGACATCAACCTGCTCGGCGTCGTCCGGGGCTGTCAGACCTTCACGCCGCTCCTCAAGGAGCAGGGCAGTGGTCAGATCGTCAACGTCGCCTCGCTGGCCGGTCTCGTGCATGCCCCCGGCATGGGGTCGTACAACGCGGTCAAGGCGGGCGTGGTCGCGATCAGTGAGACGCTCGACCACGAGCTGGCGCCGCACGGGATCGCCGTGTCAGTCGTGTGCCCGGCGTTCTTCCGCACCAGTCTGGGCGCCTCGTTCGCCGGTGCGGATGTCGAGATGGAGGCGGCGGGCAAGCGCCTGCTCGAGCGGTCCGGGCGCTCCGCTGAGGAGGTCGCCGCCATCGTCCTCAGGGGGATCGACGCCCGCCGGGACATCATTCTCACCGACTGGGATGGCCGAATCGCATGGCGCGCCAAGAGGTTCGCCCGGCCACTCTATCGGTGGGCGATGCGCAGAGCCGGTGCCCGGATCGCCTCGACGTCCCACACGATCGAGTGAACAGCTCTTGGGCACAGATGTTGTTCACTCGATGGAGGGGTGGGCGATGCGCAGGGCCGGTGCCCGGATCGCCGCGAGCGCCGGATCAGGAGCTCCGACGGAGGTCGACCCGGCCGGGTGACTCGGCGCCGAGCACGCCGCGAAGGCTCGCGGCGATCAGGTCAGCGGCGTCGGCTGCGTCCGACACGTCGAAGGTCGCGGAGAGAACAGGGTCGTCGCGGTCGGGCTCCCAGCCCAGCGCGGACAGGGTCTCCAGCTGGCGTGCTGTGAGGTCGGTGACTCCCTCGAACTCCGCGTCAGCGATGCACTCGAGGGCGAGCAGGCCCTCGATCGGCCGGGCCTGGAGGAAGACGTCGGGCACGGGCGGGGGCGGCGGTGGGGGTGCGAAGGCCCGGCGCCAGCCTCTGCGTGCCTCACGCCTCTCCTCTGCGACCACCGCCGCCGAGTCGACGTGGACGACGAAGGTCAGCCAGTCGCCCGGACCGAGCTGCTCGAGTTCCCTTGCGACACGGGCGCTCCACGCCTCCCACCTCTCATCAGTCGGGTCCGTGCTGTCCACTGCGGCGGTCAGGTCGGGTCGAGCGCGCGCACATCCACGACCGCCGTCTCGAGCAACCGGCGCAGGTGCTCAGGGATCGGCGTGGGTCGGCGGGTGTCGGCGTCGATCTCGACGTGGACCCAGTGGCCCAACGCCTTGGGTGGGCCGTCGCCGACCTCGGCCGCCTCCGGGTCGACGAACAGTCCCAGCTGGTACGTGACGCTGCTCGTGCCCAGCCGCGTGATGCGCAGGCCGACGACGAGAGGCGTGGGGAAGGCGACCTCCGCGTAGAACGTGCAGCTCGACTCCGCGACGACACCCTGGGTCGGGTCCGTCAGCGGGTCGATGGTGACGTGCTCGACCTGCCACCCGTTGATCGCGGAGTCGAACAGCTCGTAGTACACCGCGTTGTTGAGGTGCCCGTACATGTCGTTGTCCGACCATCGAGTGGTCACGGGACGGTGAACCGGGAAGTCTGAGAGAGTCAGAGAGCGCGGATCGACCACCTGACCATCCTGCCCGACGACGGGCCCGTTTGGCCGCGTAACCTGCATTCATGTCCACCTGGATCGTCTTCCTCCGGGCCGTCAACGTCGGTGGACGTGCGTATCCGATGGCGGAGCTGCGCGCCGTGCTCACCCAAGCGGGGTACGGCGACGTCGAGACGCACATCCAGACGGGGAACGTCCGTTTGACCAGTCCGGTCCGGTCCCGAGCCAAGATCGAGAGTGCCCTCGAGGCCCTCTTCGAGGCCGATCGCGGGTTCTCGGTCGCGACCGTCGCGCTCACCCCCGCAGAGCTGACCCGGGTGGCAGCCGACGCCACGGTCCTCGCGGAAGCGAGCCCAGCGGCATACGGCCAGTACGTGAGCCTCGTCAAGGCCACTCCCGCTGCAGCGGATGTCAAGCGGGTTGAGGCACTTTCGCGCGATGGCGAGCGAATCTACGTGCGCGGCAGGGCGGTTCACCTGCTCCTCGATGTTCCCTACGGCACAGCAAAGGTGTCCAACGCCGCCATTGAGAAGATCCTCGGGCCGGCCACGAATCGCAATCTCAAGGTCATCACCGCTCTCGCCGAGAAGTGGGGCTGATCACCATGCACGTGGAGGTCTGATGAAGAAGATCGGTTTCCTGTCGTTCGGGCACTGGACGCCCTCGCCCCATTCGCAGACGCGCTCGGCCGCCGATGCGCACCTGCAGTCCATCGAGCTGGCTGTTGCGGCCGAGGAGCTCGGTGCCGATGGCGCGTACTTCCGGGTCCACCACTTCGCGCGCCAGCTCGCCTCGCCGTTCCCGCTGCTCGCTGCCGTCGGAGCACGGACGAACCGGATCGAGATCGGCACCGGCGTCATCGACATGCGCTACGAGAACCCGCTCCACATGGCCGAGGACGCCGGTGCTGCGGACGTCATCTCCGGTGGGCGACTGCAGCTGGGGATCAGCCGGGGATCGCCCGAGCAGGTCATCGACGGCTTCCGCTACTTCGGGCACGTGCCGGCCGAGGGCTCGGACGCGGCCTCCATGGCGCGCGAGCACGCCCAGGTCTTCCTCGAGCTCCTCAAGGGAGAGGGCTTCGCAGAGCCGAACCCGCGGCCGATGTTCCCCAACCCGCCCGGCCTGCTGCGCATCGAGCCGCACTCGCCCGGGCTGCGCGACCGCATCTGGTGGGGGGCCGGCACGCGAGCCACGGCGGAGTGGACGGCCGAGCTGGGCATGAACCTCATGAGCAGCACGCTGCTGACCGAGGACACGGGCGTGCCGTTCCACCAGCTCCAGGCGGAGCAGATCCAGCGGTTCCGGGACGCGTGGAAGGCCGCGGGTCACGAGCGCGAGCCGCGAGTCTCTGTGAGCCGGAGCATCTTCCCCATCATCAATGAGCTGGATCGGCAGTACTTCTTCCGCGAGTCCGGCAGCCAGGACCAGGTCGGCCAGCTCGAGGGCGGCCTCGCGCGGTTCGGCAAGACCTACGCCGACGAGCCGGAGCGGCTCGTCGCCGCCCTCTCCGAGGACGAGGCCATCGCGGCCGCGGACACGCTGCTCCTGACCGTCCCGAACCAGCTCGGCGTCGACTACAACGCCCACGTCATCGAGAGTGTACTGACGCACGTCGCCCCGGAGCTCGGCTGGCGCTGAGCCCGTGGATGGCCATCGAGAGTGTCGGGTGGCCCGCCTAGAGTCGGTCGCATGGCGTGGAGCGTGGGTCGGGCGACGTGGGTCGGTGAGCTCACTGACCCCGAGATCGCCCAGCAGGTCGGCTCGCGCACCTTCGACCGGGGGGTGCTCTATGCGGCCCAGCACCGCGTCCGGTCGCTGGCGGCGCGTCCCGAGGGGATGATGCTGCTCGGCACCGTCGAGGGCTCCGGCTCGGAGACCTACCAGACCATCATCGAGGCGAGGCCCCACCCGAAGGGGCGGGCGCCGTTGTGGTCCGGCCGGTGCAGCTGCCCCGTCGGCTCGGACTGCAAGCACGTCGTCGCGCTCCTCCTGCTGGCCCGGGACGTCGCCAACGGCAAGGAGCCCCCGGACCGGGTCAGTGACGCCGGTCCGTCCTCTGCCGCCGCGGAGGCGATGCTCGGCGGCGGGGCGCTGACGGCTCCGTCTGGACGCAGGGAGGCGCATTGGGCGGACGTGCTCGGCCACGTCCGACCGCGAGGGCGGGGTCGGGAGGTGCCAGCGGCTCCGGAGCCACGCGGGGACCTCATGCCGGCCGGGCTCTTCGTCGACGCGATCTATCGGAGCGGCGGCTGGCAGCGGCAGCCGGAGATCGGCTACGGGCTACGGGCCACGCGCCGGACCCGCACGGGCACCTGGCACCAGAGCCTGACGTGGCACGACGCACTCCCGCAGTGGCGGTCCGGCATCCGCTACCTGCCCGAGCACGAGCGGATCATGACGAGGTTGCGGGACGAGGCGCGCAGGGGGTCCGGCAACACGACGTACTTCACCGCGGCGGCCCCGCTCAACCTCGACGCGAGTGCGGAGGTGTGGCCGCTGCTCCGCGAGGCGCGGGACGCCGGGGTCGCCCTGCTGCCCGGCGAGGGCGTCGTGGGGCCAGTGCACCTCGTCGACGAGCCCGCCGAGCTGGTCCTGCACGTCCTGCGGGCCGACGACAGCTCCGGCGACCTCGTCCTCCGGGTCACGACCGACGGCCTGCCGGAGGGCCTCGTCGGAGAGATCCTCCACATCGGTGACCCGGTGCACGGCCTCGTCATCGAGGGCGACGACGGCGCGCTGACGCTGGTGCCCCTCCAACAGGATCTCGGCCTCGATCGCACCGCGGTCATCCAGGCCCTGGCCGGTCTGCGGGTGCCGGCCGAGGAGCGGTCCCGGTTCCTCGCCACGGCAGTACCCGGCCTCCGTGACCACGTCAGGGTCCGGTCCGACATCCCCCTCCCTGCCGCCGAGGGAGAGTCCGAGGTGGTCACGGAACGGGTTCAGGTGCACGTCCACGTGGTCGGTGACGTGCCGGGGGAGCTGCGGCTCGATCTGGGCTTCGCCTATGACGGCCGGGTCCGAGCCTT
Organism: Intrasporangium sp.; assembly: GCF_035280925.1. Lineage (GTDB taxonomy): Bacteria > Actinomycetota > Actinomycetes > Actinomycetales > Dermatophilaceae > Intrasporangium. Next base: position 25,400 of record NZ_DATEEY010000114.1, read on the forward strand.
CACGACGGAGCGGTTCGGCGGCACCGTCAGGGACCGGGCCGCAGAGCGCGCCGCTCTCGAGGCCGCGGCCTCTCTGCACACCGTTCGAGGAGCCACGTGGCGCGACTCGACCGGCTACCTGCACCTGGCGACTCGGTTGGAGCTCAAGGGAGTCGACGCCGCGCGGTTCGTCTCCGAGCAGCTCGGCCAGCTCGAGGCCGACGAGCACGTCGTCGTCGCCGTCGAGGGGGAGCTGCCGGCCTACGAGGAGGTGACGAGCGCTCCGGTCATCCGGGTCGGTGCGGACGACCGAAGGGGCGACGGCGATGGGTCGCGGTCGGTCGAGGATGGGCCGACCGACTGGTTCGACCTGCGGATCTCGGTCGAGGTCGACGGGGAGGAGGTTCCGTTCGAGCCGCTCTTCGCGGCGCTGGCCGCCGGTCAGGAGGTCATGCTCCTCGACTCCGGGTCCTGGTTCCGTCTCGACCGTCCGGAGCTGCGCCGGCTCAAGGAGCTGATCGAGGAGGCGCGCGAGATCGCCGACCCGTCATCGACTGGGCTGCGCCTGTCCCCGCACCACGTCGACCTGTGGGAGGAGCTCGTCGCCCTCGGCGTCGTCGACCATCAGAGCGCGCGCTGGGCGGCGAACGTCCGGGCCCTTGGCGCCGAGGTGGCCGCCGCGCCGCCGCCGGTGCCGAGGGACCTGCGCGCCACGCTGCGGCCCTACCAGGTCGAGGGCTACCACTGGCTCTCCCGGCTGTGGGACGCGCGGATCGGCGGCATCCTCGCCGACGACATGGGCCTCGGTAAGACGCTCCAGGTCATCGCCGTGCTCGCCCGCGCCCACGACCGTGGCGAGCTCGGCAGCAGGGTGTCGGTCCCCGCAGCACAGGGGCGCGGACCGGTCCTCGTCGTGGCCCCGACGAGCGTGGTCGGGACGTGGCTCGGGGAGCTCGAGACCTTTGCGCCGCACCTGCAGGTCGCGGCGGTGACCGCGACGAGCCGCAAGCGCGGGACGCCCGTCACCGACGCGATCGCGGATGCCCAGGTCGTCGTGACGTCCTATGCCGTGCTGCGCCTCGACGACTCGTCGTTCCGCGAGGTCGAGTGGGGTGGCGTCGTCCTCGACGAGGCGCAGTTCGTCAAGAACCGCCAGGCCAAGACACATCTGGCCGTGCGGCGCCTCGGGGCCCCCTTCACCCTCGCCGTGACCGGCACGCCGCTCGAGAACTCCCTCATGGACCTCTGGGCGCTGCTGTCGCTCACCGCGCCCGGCCTCCATCCCCGGCCGGACGTGTTCACCAAGAACTATCGCAAGCCGATCGAGTCCGGTGCGCGGCCCGAGCTGCTCGACCACCTGCGCCGCCGCATCCGTCCCCTCATGCTGCGGCGGACCAAGGAGCAGGTCGCGCTCGACCTGCCGCCCAAGCAGGTGCAGGTGCTGCCGCTCGACCCGCACCCGGTCCATGGGCACATCTACGACCAGCACCTGCAGCGCGAGCGGCAGCGCGTCCTGGGCCTGCTGGGTGACCCGGAGGCGAACCGCGTCGCGATCCTCGCCTCGCTGACCCGGTTGCGCCAGCTCGCGCTCGACCCGTCGCTCGTCGACGACGCATACCAGGGCAAGGCCACTGCGGCGAAGGTCGACTTCCTGGTCGACCAGCTCAAGGAGCTCGAGGCCGAGGGCCACCGGGCGCTCGTCTTCAGCCAGTTCACCGGCTTCCTCCGGATCGTCGAGCGGGCCCTCGCGGCAGCGGGCCTGCGGACGTCGTACCTCGACGGGTCGACGCAGGACCGGCAGTCGGTCATCCGGGGCTTCCGGGACGGGGAGGCAACGGCGTTCCTCATCAGCCTCAAGGCAGGCGGCTTCGGGCTGACGCTGACCGAGGCGGACTACGTCTTCGTCCTCGACCCGTGGTGGAACCCTGCCGCCGAGGCGCAGGCGATCGACCGGGCGCACCGCATCGGGCAGCGCAGACCGGTCACCGTCTACCGGCTCGTGTCGGCGGGGACGATCGAGGAGAAGGTCGTCGCCCTCCAGGAGCGCAAGCGTGACCTGTTCCAGCGTGTCGTCGACGAGGGCGGTGCCCTCTCGGGCGCCATCACGGCAGACGACGTCAAGGACCTGCTCGACCTGCCGAGCTGACCAGGTGTGATGACGACCCTGGCGCCTTGGCCCCCGCGACCCCTCGACCGGCGCTCGACCGCAACTCCGACAGGTCGCGGCCTCGAGCCGGACTGGCATCGCATCCTGCTGCGGTAGGCGGAGCAGGATGCGACCCGCGAGGTAGCGGCTGCCGTCAGCCGGCGCAGTGTTGAGGAGGTCAGCCACCGTCGCTGGTCGCGATGCGGTCGATGAGCTGCTGGGCCAACGCGCCGTACTCGCGCACCACCTCGCCCAGCTCCGTCTCCGCCGGATCGAGGAGGCGAACCACCCGGGACCCGGCAGCGAGGCCGATGAGCAGGCACGCCAGCTGGTCGACGCGCCGACGCGCCGCGGCGTCCGTGACGGGGAACCGCCGGAGCATCCGCTCGCGGAACTCCGCCCGGGCCTCGGCGGGATCCGGCGCCCCGGAGATCAGGTAGAGCCCCCGCAGCCAGGGCTCGGCCACGTCGTCGGTGCGCCGCTCGAGCATCCGTCGGACGAGGAGCTCGCCCAGCCCGTCGAGGGACTGGTCTGCGTCGATCGGGGTCGGCTCGAGCGGCGTCGCGTCGGCGTAGAGGCGCTCCTTGCTCCCGCAGGTCTTCATCACCAGGGCCGGGCTGACGCCGGCCTCTGCCGCGACCTCGCGGATCGTCGTGGCGGCATAGCCGCGCTCGCCGAACAGCCGTCGCGCGGCGTGGAGGATGGCCTCGCGGGACGACCCGCTGCCGGCCGCCGCACTGCCCGGCCGGCGCCGATGGCCGAGAGCCGTCATGACGCCCGCTCCACGGCCTGCGGGACCCCGGTCACGATGTCCACGTCGAGCGTCGCCGACGTGCTGCCGATCTGGACCGCGCGCGACCGGGTCCGACCCGTACCGTGGTCGACGACCGTCAGGACGTAGCGGCCCGGCGGAGGGAGCCCGATCTCGTACGTCCCGTCGGGGCCCGCGTGGGCCGTCGCGACGTACTCCCCTGAGTGCCGGATGAGCGACAGCATGACACCCCCCAGTGGCGTGGCGTGGTCCGTGACCCGCCCACTGAGCAGCAGCCGGCGCGTCATGGTGATCGTCTCCAGGTCGCCCTGGCCGATCTCGACCAGGCCGGACTGCGGCGCCCAGCCGTCCGCGGAGGCGACGACGAGGTACCGGCCCACGGACGGCAGCGCCAGGGCGTACCTGCCCTCGTTGTCGGTGCGGCCCCAGTCGACGTGCCGCCCGTCCGGGTGCAGCACCGTGACGACAGCCTGTCGGATCGGCTTGCCGGACCGGCTCCTGACCAGGCCGCGGACCAGCATCTCGTGCCGGGTGTCCACCGGCTTGACGGCGCCGCGCTCGCCCGCCGCGACGATGCCCGGCTCTGCCTCGACCTGCCCGGGCCCCTCCTCGACGACCGTGGGCCGGACGATGAAGCCGGCCACCGCAGCACCCATGAGGGCTGCGGCGGCGCCGAGCCAGAAGACGAGCTGGTAGGCGCCGAAGGTCGGGATCGGAGCGCCGCCGACCTCCATGGTCAAGGCCGAGAAGATCGCCGCCAGGACTGCGCTGGCACTGGAGGTGCCGATCGCCCGGAGCAGCGTGTTGAGTCCATTGGCCGAGGCGGTCTCGGTGATCGGCACGGACCGCATGATCAGGGTCGGCATCGCCGCGAACGCGAGGACCATCCCGACGGACGAGACGCCCGCGGCCACGACCACCTCGAGGAGCGTGGCGTGCAGGAAGCTGCGCATGACGAAGCCGGCCGCCATGACGATCGCGCCCGCGATGAGGATCGCCCGCGGCCCGAACCGCTGGATCAGGGCCGCGGCGACCGGCGACAGCAGGACCATGAGGATCCCGTTGGGCAGCAGGACGAGGCCGGTCTCGACGACGGACAGGCCGAAGCCGTAGCCGGACTCGACGGGCATCTGGACCTGCTGCGTGGCGCTGAGGAAGTTGGCGAACATGGCGAAGCCGACGAGGATCGACGCCACGTTGGTGAGCAGGACGGTGCGCCGGAGCGAGGTCCGGATGTCGACGAGGGGCTGCCCCGATCGCAGCTCGATCGGCACCCAGGCGGCCACGGTGAGCGCGGCGACGACGAGCAGGACGAGCGTCCTCCGGTCGGCCCAGCCCCAGGCGCCCGCCTTCGACACGGCGAGCAGGAAACAGGTCAGGGCCAGCGACAGCAGTGCCGCACCGAGGTAGTCGAAGCGGCCGCCGGCCCGGACCGTGGACTCCGGCACGACGAGGAGCACAGCGACGAGCATCACGACGGCGAAGCCGCCCGAGACGAGGAAGAGAGCGTGCCAGTCGAGGTTCGACGAGATGACGCCCGCGAGCGGCACGCCGACCGCGCCGCCGATCCCGAGGGTCGCGCTCATCAGTGCGACGCCCGAGCCCACCTTGTCGGCCGGCAGGTGGTCGCGCATGATGCTGATCCCGACGGGGACCAGGGCCGTGCCGATGCCGGCGAGGCCGCGGCCCGTGACGACGAGCGCGAGCGACGTACTCATCGCCGCCACGGCGGACCCGACGATGACCGCCCCGAGGCAGACGATGAGCATGAGGCGCTTGCCGAACATGTCGGCGAGCCGGGAGACGATCGGCGTCCCGACCGCACCCGTCAGCAGGGTGATCGTGACGAGCCACGAGGCGTTCTCGCTCGTCGTGCCCAGGATCTCGGGGAACTCGGGCAGGAGCGGCAGGACGAGGGTCTGCTGCAGCGAGACGAGCGTCCCGCACAACGCGAGGACGGTGATGACCAGGCCCGTCGGCAGGCTGGCCCGCTCGCGCTGGTCGGGCCGCGCGGTCGTCGTGCTGGTCACGGCCACTCCTGGAGCTTGGGGTGAACAAAAGTTCACGGCACAACCTAACCGACCACCCACGTCGCGGTGACCCGATCACCGGGCTCAGCGGCATACGGCAGATCGGTTTGACCTCAAGCCGGCTTGAGGACCAAGGATGCGGTCAGCGGGTACGTGACCCCGCGCGGACACCCTGTTTGGCCTGTTCAGGCGCGGCATAGAGTGGTTGGAGCCGGCAGGTCTTCGACGAAAGGAATGACAGTGGCTTACACGCTTCCCGAGCTGGACTACGACTACGCGGCTCTCGAGCCGCACATCAGCGCTCGCATCATGGAGCTGCACCACAGCAAGCACCACAAGGCCTACGTCGACGGCGCCAACGCCGCGGTGGCCAAGCTCGAGGAGCTGCGCGACTCCGGCGACTACGCCGCGGTCAACGGCGTCGAGAAGAACCTCGCCTTCCACCTCGGTGGCCACACCAACCACTCCGTCTTCTGGAAGAACATGAGCCCGGACGGCGGCGGCCAGCCCGATGGCGAGGTCAAGGCGGCGATCGACGAGTACTTCGGCGGCTTCGAGAAGTTCCAGGCCCACTTCAACGCCAACGCCAACGCGATCCAGGGCTCCGGCTGGTCGATCTGGTCGTGGGACACCCTCGCCGAGCGGCCGCACATCATGCAGCTGTTCGACCAGCAGGGCAACATCCCCGTCGGCCAGATCCCGCTGCTCCAGCTCGACATGTGGGAGCACGCGTTCTACCTGCAGTACGAGAACGTCAAGGCCGACTACGTCACGGCGTGGTGGAACATCGTCAACTGGCAGGACGTCGCCCAGCGCCTCGAGCGGGCCCGAGCCACCAAGGGGCTCATCATTTCGGCGTGACGCCCCGGCACCTGACCGCGGAGTGACCGCTGGATGACCCGTGAGTGCCAGGCGCGTCATGCCGCGCGTCTGGCACTCACGGGCGACCCTTGCGCCCCGTGGGGAGCGGGAGAATCATGGCTGGCACTCAGTCCCGTCGGTCGAGGAGGATTCATGAGCGTCTACCGGGTCACCGAACTCATCGGCACCAGCTCGCAGTCGTGGGAGGACGCGGCGGGCATTGCGCTCACGCAGGCCCAGCAGACCCTCCGGGACCTCAGGGTCGCGGAAGTCGTCGAGCAGGACATCGCGATCGACGAGGACGGCTCGTTCCTGTACCGGACCAAGCTGCGGGTCTCGTTCAAGTACGACGCCGAGTAGGAGCCGGCCTTCACGTCGGCGAGCCCGAAGGCGTTGGCCGTATGCCGCTGGGCCCGCTCGTGGACGCGAGTGCACTGAGGGCGCCGGCTGGGTGACAATCGAGCCCATGGCGCTCACGATCAGGCCGGCCGGGCCGGACGACTTCGAGGCTGTCGGCGAGATCACGGTGCGGGCGTACCTGGACGGCGGGCATCTGGCGGAGGATTCCACCTATGTCCAGACGCTGGCAGACGCCCGTGGTCGTGCCGAGGGCGCACAGCTGTGGGTGGCCGCGGACGACGACGGCAAGGTGCTCGGGACGGTGACGTTCGCGCCGCCCGGCACCGCCTTCCACGAGATCGCCATGGCGGAGGAGGGCGACGTGCGGATGCTCGCGGTCGATCCGTCGGCGCAGGGACGCGGGATCGGCGAGGCCCTCATGGTCCGCTGCATCGAGCGCTCGCGTGCCCTCGGGCTGGCGGGCCTCGCCCTGTCGACGCAGCCGTCGATGCGGGCGGCCCACCGGGTCTATGAGCGGCTCGGTTTCGTCCGCGCGCCAGAGCGGGACTGGCAGCCGATGCCCGGGATCGACCTGCTCGTCTACCGCCTCGACCTGTCCCCGTCGGCTCTCCCGCAGAGGAGTGTCAGGCCGGCCGGGTCAGGCGGTCGATGACGCCGAGGAGCAGCGCCTCACGGAGCCCCGGAGGCAAGGCATCGAGCAGCGCGTTGATCGGGGCCATCTGCACCGGAAGGGCCAGCTGACCCGAGTCGTCGGACAGGCCTGCCACGGCGAGCAGCCCGGTGAAGGTCTCCTCGTCGAGGTTCTCTGGATCCACTGAGCTGGCCGCGACGACGAGCTCCTCGGGCGGCGCCGTCGGGCCGACCTCGACGGCGGCCGCCGTGGCGTCGGCAAGATCCGTGACCAGGTGACCGACCGAGTCGGCCGTGGCGGCGCTCAACGTGAGATGGAGCGTCGCCGGGAGGTCGCCGAACGACATCTGCGGCTGCGCGTACCAACCGCGTGCGAACAGTTCGTCGGAGATGGTGAAGACGTCGCACCTCTCGTCCGCCGTGACCGCGAGGAGCGTCGAGTCCGGCTGGGCGGCAAGGGAAAGGTGCTCGATCTCCGCCACCGCGTTGGCGACCTCCAGCGTCGCTGAGCGGGCACGTCGGGCCAGCGACGCGTAGCCCTCCTCGCCGATGTGGTTGACGACCGCCCATGCAGCCGCAACCGGGCCGCCGGACTTCGTCGACTGCATCGTCGTGTTGAGCATCGTGTACCCCGGCCACCGGGCGGACGCGAAGAGGTGCGACCGGCGCAGGGCCGCCGAGCGGTGGAGCAGGATCGAGATGCCCTTCGGCGTGTAGGCGTACTTGTGCAGGTCGAGGGACACGCTCGTGACGCCCTCGACGGCGAAGGTCCATGGCTCCTGGTCCGGTTCGTCGCTTCGCAGGTGGGGCAGCACCCAGCCGCCGATGCACGCGTCGACGTGGCAGCGGGCCCCCGCCGCGGCCGCTGCGGCGGCGATCGGACCGACGGGGTCGATGACGCCGTGGGCGTAGGAGGGCGCGGAGGCGACAACCAGCACGGTGTCCTCGTCGATCGCCGCGCTCATGGCCCCAGGGTCCGCACGCTTGGTCTCCGGGTCCACGTCGACGACGACCGGCTCGACACCGAAGTAGTGCGCGGCCTTGTGGAACGCGGCGTGCGTCGTCGTCGGCAGGACCATGCGCGGTGACCGGATCCCGGGACGGGCGTCTCGAGCGGCGAGCACCGCCAACAGGATGGACTCCGTCCCCCCTGACGTCGCAACGCCGGCAAAGCCCGGGGGCGCATCGACGAGCCGGCCGGCCATCGCGACGAGGTCGTTCTCCATCTGCAGCAGCGAGGGAAAGGCCGTGGGATCCAGGCCGTTGGTCGACGAGAACGCCGCGAGGACCTCGCGCCCGATCACATCGGCGGACGCCACACCCGAGTCGTAGACATAGGCGAGCGTCCGACCCCCGTGCGTCGGCAGGTCCTGCCCGCGCAGGGCATCGACCCGAGCCCTGATCTCATCGAGGTCCATCGCGCTCATCGCGCGTTCTCCTTCCAGTCGGGGAAGCGGCGCAGGGAGAGCCAGGACAGCGCGACGAGCACGGCCGGCACCGCCGAGAACCCGACGACGATGGCCCTCAGCGCCGAGTCGCTCTGTACGACAGCCGACCCCGCGGTCGAGGACACGTAGCCTCCGAGAGCGAGCACAGCGGCATACAGCCCAGGTCCGAGAGCCAGCCCGAGCGTCTCTCCAGCTGTCCACACTCCCGTGTAGAGGCCGATGCGCGTCCGCGCATCGGCGCTGCGGCTCGCCACGTCCGGCAGCAGCGCCATGGGAAACATCTGCGCCCCGGCGTAGCCGACGCCCACGAAGGCGACGCACGCGTACACGACGCCGTGTGGCAGCGACCTGGTGAGGACGAGGGCGAGGGCCCCGGCGCCCAGGAACAGCGAGGCGATGAGGTAGCCGCGCTTCTTGCCGAACCGCACGCCGTAGCGCTGCCACAGTGGCGTGACGAGCAGTGCCGGCGCGACGAAGCACACGAAGAGCAGCGTGGCGGACAACGGAGTGCCGAGGATCCAGCGGGAGACGTAGTCGACCCCAGCGAGCATGGCCCCCGTGGCGAGGGCCTGGGCGACGAAAGTGGTGAGCAGCAGCCGGAACGGCCGGTCCGATCTGACCACCCGCAGCTGGTCGGCGAAGGAGACCTCGGCCGGCGCCTCGTGCAGGGCCGGCGCAGACCGGGTGCCGCGCCAAGCGCCCCACGCGCCGAGGGCGATGAGCCCGCCGACGAAGAGGCCGACGGCGCGATAGCCCCACTCGGGGCCCAGCGCGTCCCGGATCGCCGGTGACGCGCCGCCGCTGACGAGGATGGCGAGCGCGAGGATGGCGACGCGCCACGTCATCAGTCGGGTTCGCTCGTCGTAGTCGTCGGTCATCTCCGCCGGCATGGCGACGTAGGGCACCTGGAAGAAGGAGTACGCCGTGGCGCACGCGAGGTACGCCACGGCGACCCACGCGGCACCCGCCCAGACCGGGGACGTCGGCCCGGCGAAGAGGAGGACGAAGCACGCCGCCAGCAGCAGCCCGGCCCGGATGAGGAACGGGCGACGCTTGCCGTCCGGGTGCTGCGAGCGGTCGCTGACCCGTCCGGCGATCGGGTTGAGGACCACGTCCCACGCCTTGGGGGCGAAGACGATGACGCCGGCGATCCCGGCGGCGATGCCGATGTGGTCGGTCAGGTAGGGCAGCAACAGCAGGCCGGGCACCGTGCCGAACGCCCCCGTCGCCACGGAGCCGACGCCGTAGCCGCGGCGCACCGAGGGGTCGAGCCCGCCTGCTCGAGTCGCCGCCCCGGTCATGGGCGCACCCTAGCCAGTCGGCGCTCTCGCGTGGGCCGATTGACGGTCAGCCGTTGCGGGCGGTCACGCCGATGAGGTGTGGGTCGGCGATCGCCTCGATGTCCGTGAACCGGTGCCGTGCCAGCCCGTCCCTCGCCGCCTCCACGATCCGCGACCCTGGCTGTGGACCGTTCCTGGTCCAGGCGAGGACGACGAACCCCCCGGGCCGGAGCACCCGGCGCAGCACCTCGAGCTCTGCATCCGCCGGGCCGGTCCAGAACGCGTTGACGTTGAGCGCCAGCGCCCGGTCGACCGTGTCGTCGTGGCCGTCGAGGTCGCGGAGGGCTGCTGTCAGGGCCTCGAGGCGGTCATCGGCGACGTGGTCGCGGTTCCGGTCCACGGTGCGTGCGGTCGCGGTGGCCGATCGGTCGAGGGCGATCAGCCGGCCACCGTCCAGCCGGCCACCGTCCAGCCTCGAGCAGATGAGGGCCGCGGAGATCCCGGTCCCCCCGCCCACTTCGAGCACGGTGTCGCCTGGCTTCACGTTGAGGAGAGCGACGGCGGCGGCGAACCTAGGCGGGACCGGCACAGTCGGCGCACCTCCCGAGCAGCGCGGCATGGCTCGTGTCGAGCTCGAACCCGAGAGCCTCGCGCAGCGCGCCGGCCGCCTCGTCCAGGACTCCGGACGGCGCGTCCTGCACTCGCCCGCACACGACACACTGCACGTGAGCGTGGCCGTGGCCGTGTGGCTGGCGAACTTCTTTGCCGTATGCCGCTGGGCTCGCTTCCAGCGCAGCCTCGCTCCCGGGGGTGGCGAGGTGGTAGACCGTGCCGGTGCTGCCGAGGTGTACGTGCGTGAGCACGCCGGCGCCGGTGAGGGCGGTGAGCGTGCGATAGACGGTCGCCCGGTGGACCGACGGCTCCAGGGTCGAGACGCGTTCGCCGATGTGCTCCGCGGAAAGGTGCTCGTCCGCCCGGTCGGCGGCATCGATGACGCGGAGGACGGCCTGCCGGGCGGGGGTGATCCGTTCGCCGAGCTCGCGAAGGCGGGCCAAGGTGGCCTCGACCCGGTCGGTGTCCGTGTGCGCGTTCACCCGGCCATTATCCGGCGCCGGTTCCCTGCTGCAGGACCCGGATGGGGTTCCCGAAGGGGTCGCGAATCCCCATGTCGATGCCGTAGAAGTGCTCGGTGGGCTCCTGTGTGAAGTCAGTGACGCCACGCTCCCGGAGCTCGTCATGGAAGGCATGGGCGTCGTCGGTGATGAAGACGAGGCCGCCGAGAGCGCCTTTGCTGACGAGCTCGCGGATGCTCTCGGCCGTCGCTTCGTCGTGCAGCGGCGGACCCGGCTGTTCCAGTGAGATCTCCGTGGGCTGCTCGCCGGGAACCCGAACGGTCAGCCAGCGATAGTCGCCCTGCCGGACGTCGTTGCCCTTCTCGAGCCCCAGCTTGTTGACGTAGAAATCGAGCGCCTCATCCTTGTCGAGCACGTAGATCGAGGCGACATCCAGCCTGGTGATCACAGCTTCCTCCTGCGTCGTTCCGAGTGGGATGACTCGATCGTAGGAAGCCGACCAGCTCGGAGGCTTCTCGAAAACTGCTCGATGCCACGGGAGGGCGGCTCGGTCCAGGCGAGCCGGGAGCCCGAGGGGTGGCAGACTGCGGACGTGCGTGCTCTCACCAAGCTGACCGCCGGTCCCGGCCTCGAGCTCGTCGACCGTCCTGAGCCGCAGTGTGGCCCGGCCGACGTGAAGATCCGCGTCCTGCGCGCCGGCCTCTGCGGGACCGACCTGCACCTGCAGGACTGGGACGACTGGGCTGCCGCCACGGTCCGGCCGCCGCTCGTGATCGGGCACGAGTTCTACGGCGAGGTCGTCGAGATCGGTGAGGACGTCGAGCATGTCCGGGTCGGTGACCGCTCGTCCGGCGAAGGTCACATCGTCTGCGGCGTGTGCCGCAACTGTCGCGCGGGCCGGCGCCACCTGTGCAACCGCACGCAGGGCATCGGGGTCAACCGGGACGGCGCCTTCGCCGACTACGTCGTCATCCCGGGGAGCAACGTCTGGGTCCAGCCGCGCGACCTCGACCCGGACCTGGGCGCGGTCTTCGACCCACTCGGCAACGCGACGCACACGGCGCTCCAGTGGCCGATGGTCGGCGAGGACGTCGTCATCACCGGAGCCGGGCCCATCGGGGTCATGGCGGCGGCCATCGCCCGCCACGCGGGGGCCCGCTACGTCGTCGTGTCGGACACGAGCGACTACCGACTTCGCCTCGCGGAGGCGGCCGGTGCCGACCTGACGGTCAACGTGACGCGGGAGAGCCTCGCCGACGCGCAGCGCCGGCTCGGCATGAAGGAGGGCTTCGACATCGCGCTCGAGATGTCGGGCGCCGCACCGGCGGTGAGCGACCTCATCACGAACATGAACCACGGCGGCCGCATCGCGCTCCTCGGCCTGCCGCACGAGGCCTATGACCTCGACTGGGGCAAGGTCATCACGCACATGCTCACCCTCAAGGGCATCTACGGCCGGGAGATGTTCGACACCTGGTATGCCATGTCCCAGATGATCGCCACGTCGGAGCGCTTCCGGACAGCCGTGACCCAGGTGATCACCCACCGGTTCCCCGCCGCGAAGTGGGAGGAGGCCTTCGAGACCGCACGCTCCGGCCAGTGCGGCAAGGTCGTCCTCGATTGGAGTTGACCGTATGCCGCTGAGCTCGCGAGGTGCCGAGCTGCCGTTGAGTGCCGGGTCGGGTCCGCCGGAGGCGCGCCCCCGGCCGCTCGTGCTGTTGCACGGCCTGGGCCAGGGCCCGATCGTCTGGCAGGACTTCGTGTCGGCCCTTGGCGCGGGGCGGCCGATGCACGCCCCGTGGATGGTTGGACTGCGGCCGAAGGACCCGGTGGGCTTCGACCTGGGAGCCGCGGCTGCCGGGCTCTGGGAAGAGCTTGAGCTACAAGGGATTCGGCGAGCCGACGTGCTCGGTGTGTCGGTGGGGGCCTCGGTGGCGATGCGGCTGGCGGTCGAGCGGCCCGATCTCGTCGGGGGGCTCGTGCTCGCCGGACCGATCGTGCGGCCCTCCGCGGGTGCACTGCGGATGCAGAAGCTGGCCCTGCGGCTCGTGCCGGAGAGCAAGCTGCTGGACATGGGCGTCTCGCGGCCGCGGATGCTCGCCGTCTTCGACGCCCTGCGCACGTTCGACGGACGGGATGCGCTGGCCCGGATCGCGGCACCGACGCTCGTCGTCGTCGGCGGTCGTGACCGGGCCGGCCTCGTCGCGGCGCGGCAGGTCGTCGAGGACGTGGGCGGCTCTCGCCTGGAGACGATCGACGGCGCAGGCCCGCTCCTCAATGTCGACCGCCCACGCGAGCTGGCCGAGCTGACGCGGGCCTTCCTCGACAGCGAGACCTGAGCCGCTCGATGAACCCCGACGGCACCGGGCAGCTGGACGTCAATGCGAACGACGTCGTGGCCTTCCTGGTCGAGCTGGTGGCGCTGGCCCTCATCGGGCTGTGGGGCTACCGCGCCGGCGGGCCGCTCTGGGCCGAGGTCGCCCTCGCCATCGGCCTGGTCCTCGTCGCGTCGGTTGCCTGGGGGCTGTTCGCGGCGCCGCGGGCGCGGTTCCGGGTTCCGTGGCTCACGTTCCTCGTCAAGGTCGTCGTGCTGGGTGCTGCCGTCGCGGCAGGCTTCACCATCCTGCCCCTGATCTGGGCGGTTCTGTTCGGGGCCGTGGTCGTGCTGAACCTCATCCTCATGTACGTCGGCCCGTTCGCCCGGTGAGGCACCCCCTCCCCCTGATCGAGTGAACGCAAATCGGGTGGGGGGCTGCCCGATTCCTGTTCACTCGATCGGGTGGGAGGCGGACGCCCAGGCCCGCCAGGTGTGGATCTCGATGCGGATGACCGGCCCGCCCGGTCGGTCGTCGTAGTACTGCGGGTACTTCGCAGCGAGCGCGTCGAGCGCGGCCGAAGCCTCCGGATCGCTGTGGACCATGGTCCTCGCGTGGCCATCAGCCCGGATCCACCAGAGCCGTGTCCAGTCCTCGTCGTAATGGTCCACGAGGATGCTCACGCGTGGGTTCGCTGCGATGTTGGCCAGGCGCCTCAGGCTCCGCGTCGACTTGGGCTTGGCGTCGACGGCGGTCCACACGACGTCGCGGTCCGGCGCCAGGACGAACACGACCGGGACGAGGTGCGGCCCGCCGTCCGGGGCGACGGTGCCGAGCCGGGCCACCCGGGCGGCCTCGAAGCGCGGCCGCAGCTCGGAGTCCACCGGGCCACGCTAACGGCAAACCCGCAGGCCCGGCGCCCTACCGGATGAGCTTGGGGAAGGCGCCGATGAGCCCGTTGCTCAGGAGGTCAGCCATGTCGAGGATGTGCTCGTGGATCTCGTCGTAGTCGGCGACGCTGGCCGCGTAGTCGCCCCCGAGCTCGTGTGCCGCCTCGGCCAAGGTCTGGTCGAGGTGCATCCGCATCCCCGCGCGCATCTCGGACTGGGGCCAGAACCGCGGGTTGGCCTCCGCGAGGAAGTCCGCGATGTCGTCGGAGTTGGCGTACCAGCGCTCCTGTGCGTCGGCGAAGGCTGACGTGTCGCCTTCCTTGGCGGCTTGGAGCAGCTCGACGGCGATGGTGATGTGGTCGGTCAGCAGAGCCGTCAGGGCGTTCCCGGCAGCCTCGCCGTAGAACGGCTTGATGGCATCACCGATGTCGACCTGGTTCTCGAGCAGTCGGGCTGCGGTGGGCCCGAAGCCGGGTTGCCCTTCGGCCGCGAAGGTGACGATGGCCAGGCGCGTCCAGGTCACGTGGTCCTCCCAGAGCTTGCGCATCTCGTCGTGGAAGGCCTGCTGTGCGACCGTCCGGGGGCCGGGTGCTGCCTGCGCTCCGGCATGCGCATGGGATGCCGCCGAGACGACGGGCTGGGCATCGGCTCTCGGCAGGGTCCACGCGAAGAAGGCGCTGAGGAGCGCGACGAGCACGAGCGTCACGGTCCGTGTGACGGGCCCTCGGGTCGGGGTGGCTTCCATGGTTGGTCCTTCCGGTCGTCCCTGACGCCGGGTTCGTGTCGGGTGGGGCGGCGCTCCTTACCGGTCACCTGGAAGCACAGCGGACAGCGGGAGGCCACATGCGGTAAGACGGTGGGGTGCGACGTACACGAACTCGGTATGACCACGAACATCGCGCACCCCAAGCAGCCAGTGGGCGCGACCCGTCCCTGTCGAGGATTCGGACCGCCGGTGGACGTCATCGAGTGGAGGCGATGCCGGCTCGTGGAGGCCGGCTTCGACGAGGAGCTGGCGCGACGAGTTGCCGCGGACCCGGCGATGGACGTCCACGCCCTGCTCGACCTCGTCGATCGCGGCTGTCCCCCAGAGCTGGCCGTCCGGATCCTGGCGCCCCTGTGACTGCGTCATGATCCCGGCCAAGGTCCCCGACGGCGACCCGATCACGCTCGCACCCGACGAGACCAGTGCCCCTGTCGAGCGGGACTGGCTCACTACGCTTGCCTCGACCGGGCGGGACCGCGACGTTGCCCTGCGGGACCTGCACCGCCTCCTCCTGGGGGCGGCACGGCACCAGGTGTGGCGCATGCGCGGCCTGCTGCCTGCGCTCGGCCCGGAGTCCTTGGAGGACCTTGCCAACTGCGCGGCGGATGATGCGCTGACGATCCTGCTGGGCAAGGTCGGCACGTTCCAGGGTCGGAGCCGCTTCACGACGTGGGCCTACAAGTTCGCCATCCTTCAAGCCGCCAACGAAGTCCGACGCCAAGCGTGGTCAGTCCGCGAGGTGGAGCTGCGCGACGACGCCCCAGACTCGAGGGGTGCCGGACCAGAGGCGATCGCCGAGGCGACGGATCTGGCGCAGGCCGTGCGCTTGGCCATGCACGTCGCCCTGACCGGCTACCAGCGCCGGATTGCGATCGCCCTGCTCGTCGACGAGGTGCCGATCGACGTCCTGGCGGACCGTCTCGGCACCACCCGCGGCGCGCTCTACAAGACGCTGCACGTGGCCCGGTCCCGGATCCGGGCGCATCTCATCGCGAGCGGCCACCTACAGCCGAATCCCACCTCTCGAGGCGTGTCATGAGCACCAACCGAAGCCATCTCAGCGACGAGGCCGTCCGCGCCCTCACCCTGTCGACAGAACCTTGGCTCTCCTGCGAGGACTGCTTCGCGCTCTCGGACGAGTTCGCCGAGCTCGTGCTGGCCGATCCGCGGACGGAGGCGATGGGCCCGATGTTCGTCCACCTGAGCGCGTGCCCAGCCTGCGCCGAGGAGGCAGAGTCCCTCGTCGCCCTCGTGGCCGAGACCGCCGGAGTCGACGCCACACCCGCCCTCGCCCGGCTCCACGCGGCTCACAGGGGCTGAGCCCGACCGGACCGAGAGACCCGCCGACGTCACCCGCCGGCTGCGGCTGCCTCAAAGTGGCGCGCTCGATGGCGCTCGGATCGCGGGTCTCGAAGTCGATCATCCCGACCCACCGATTGGACCTTCACAGCACCCACAAGCGACAGACGCCAGTCACCCAGCCGCCATCGGATTTCTCCGTTCGGCTGAGGTGTGCGGTGCTTCGGTGGACACTCGCAGGAGAGACACCAGCGCAGCTGATCGCGGTATGGGCCACGGGCGGAGGCCTCGGTGGAGACGTCGAACGAGAGCGCAGCAGCGAGGGGACAGTCAACCTCCGCGCTGGAGACACGGCTGCGCGCAACTCAGGACGAGCTTGCCGCCACCTCCGAGATCCTCGCCATCCTGGCAGCCTCCTCCGCACCAGAGGATGTCTTCGCTGCGATTGTCGAGCACGCCAGAGTGCTCTGCCATGCGGATGCCGCGCAGGTCCATCTCCATCGCGACGGGGCCTTCCGGCTCACCAGTGGAGTGGGGCTGAGCGATGCCCTGGTGGACCTGCAGGAGGAGAGCCCCGTCGACAGGGACCGGACCACCCTCGTCGGCCGCGTGTGGCTCGAGCGGCGGACCCAGCAGATCGTGGACGTGACGGCGGACCCCGAGTACCACCGCCCTGACATCCAGCGGTTGGCGGGATATCGCACGATCCTCGGCGCCCCCATGCTGGTGGGGGACGAGGTGGTCGGGGTGTTGTCCGTGTGGCGCACCACCGTGTCCCCGTTCGACCTACGAACCTGCGACCTCCTGACCACCTTCGCGGCACAGGGAGCACTCGCAGTGCGCAACGTCGAGCTGATGCGATCGCTCGAGGCTCGGTCCGCCGAGCTCGCCCGCCGAGTGGACCAGCTCGAGGCTCTGGCGGAGGTCGGTGAGGCGCTCAACTCGAGTCTCGACGTCGACGAGGTCCTGCGCACCATCGTGGCCTTCGCCGTCCAGCTCTCGGGTGCTGATGGTGGGTCCCTGCTCGACTTCGACGAAGAGACCGGGTTGTTCAGCGTCAGGATGGCGACGGGAACGAGTCCGGAGCTGCTCGACCAGCTCCGCGGCAGCCGTATCCACATCGACGAGTCGCTGGTGGGGCGCGCCTGCCGGCAACGCCGGACCCTTCTTGTCCGTGACCTGGAGAACGTCCCTCTGGACCCGCACCTCGAGATCCTCCGCGATGGCGGCTGGCGCTCCGTTGCGGCCGTCCCGATGGTCCGTTCCGGAGTCATCATCGGTGCCCTCGTCGTGCAGCGCAGGAGGCGCGGAATCTTCAGTGACGTCACGAGTACGGTGCTCGAGGCCTTCGCCAGTCAGTCGGCGATCGCCCTGTCCAACGCCCGGCTCTACCAGCAGCTGGAGGCACAGCGTGCTCAGCTGGCCGAGGCGAGCCACCACAAGTCCGAGTTCCTGGCGAGCATGTCGCACGAGCTGAGGACGCCCCTCAATGCCGTGATCGGCTTTTCCGAAGTCCTCCTCGAGCGGATGTTCGGGGAGCTGAACGAGCGACAGGAGGACTACCTCAACGACATCCTCAGCTCGGGGCGGCACCTCCTTGCGTTGCTCAGCGACATCCTCGACCTGAGCAAGGTCGAGGCGGGCCAGATGGAGCTCGATCGCACCAGCTTCTCGGTTGAGGAGGCGGTCACCTACGCGTTGGCCATGGTCCGTGAGCGGGCGCTCAACCATCGGATCGCGATCCGCACGACGATCGCTCCGGACGTGAGCCTCGTCCAGGCCGACGAGCTGCGCTTCAAACAGGTGCTGCTCAACCTGCTCAGCAACGCCGTGAAGTTCACCCCGGACGGCGGGTCCGTCGTCGTCGCGGCCCGCGTCGTCGACGACGACCTCGAGGTGACTGTCACCGACACGGGGGTGGGGATCTCACCGTCGGACCAGGAGCGCATCTTCGAGTCGTTCCAGCAGGGCACGCGCACCACGCGGAAGGCTGAGGGCACCGGTCTTGGCCTCACCCTGACGAGACGGATAGTGGAGCTGCACGGCGGACAGGTGTGGGTCCGCAGCGAGGTGGGTCACGGCAGCACGTTCGGATTCACCATCCCGTTCGACGGCGGGGACCGCGCTCAGGCCGGTCGCGATGGCCTCCGGGCCGGGATTGGGGACGACGAGCGGCCCACGGTCGTGATCATCGAAGATGACCCGAGCTCCGCCGAGCTCCTGACGCTGCACTTGGGCGCAGCAGGTCTGCAGACCATCACCTGCACCTCCGGTCCTGAGGGCCTTCAAGCCGTCCGGGATGTCTCCCCCGACGCCGTGGTCCTCGACATCCGGTTGCCCGGGATGGACGGTTGGGAGGTGCTGACCGAGATCAAGGCAGACCCGGCGACCGCCGCGACACCGGTGATGGTCGTGTCCGTGCTGCCGGATCGCCGGCGCGGCATGGCGCTCGGAGCCTCGGAGTACCTCGTGAAGCCGGTGGCGCGACAGGAGCTGCTGGCGGCCCTTGGACGCCTCCTGCCCCTGCCCGGCACCCGGGCGGCCCACCGGGTGGCGGTCATGGTGGACGACGACCCCGCGGCCCTGGAGCTCGCGCGTCTGGCCCTCGAGCCTGCGGGGTGGACGGTCCACGCGTGCCAGCGGGCGGAGGAGGTCTTTCATCTCGTCCGGGAGACGCAGCCTGCCGTCGTGCTCGTCGACCTACTCATGCCGGAGATGGACGGGTTCGAGGTGATCGACCGGCTGCGGGCCGACGAACAGACCGCTGACGTGCCCATCGTCGTCATCACCGCCAGGACCCTGACCGCCGACGACAGGGCGTTGCTCGAGGGGCGCATCGAGTTCGTCACGTCGAAGCATGCCGTCGAGCTCAAGCTGCTCGCCGGAAGGCTGGCCGAGATCGCAAGGCCCCCGGCGGGCCGGACGGAGGGACGGCCATGAGGGACGCAGTGGTCCTGCTCGTGGAGGACAACGACAAGAACCTCAAGCTGGCACGAGACGTCCTCGAGTTCGCCGGCTTCCGCGTCCTGGTGGCGATGACGGGTGAGGAGGCCGTGCTGCGCGCGCGGGAGGCCCTTCCCGATCTCGTCCTCATGGACCTCCAGCTGCCGGGCATGGACGGCTTCGAGGTGCTCCGTCGGCTCCGCGGCGATGACGCGACCGCGACGATCCCGGTGGTCGCGTTGACGGCGTTTGCCATGCAGCAGGACAGGGAACGCGCGAGCGGCGCCGGCTTCGAGGGCTATCTCGTCAAGCCGATCGACGTGCGGCAGTTTCCCCACCAGGTCAGGGCACACCTTCGGACGGAGTGATGATGGATCAGCAGCAGGCAGTTGAGACAGCTCCGGTCCTCCTCGTGGTGGACGACCTCGCGGCCAACCTCAAGCTGATGGAGGCCATCCTCACCCCCCGCGGCTTCGAGGTGCACACCGCCGATTCCGGCGACTCCGCACTGGTCTGGCTCGACCAGCGAGTCCCCGATCTCGTCCTGCTTGACATCCAGATGCCGGGCATCGACGGCTACGAGACCTGCCGCAGGATTCGCGCGGCAGACCGGACCCGCTTCCTTCCCGTCGTCATGGTCACCGCGAGCGGCAATGAGCAGAAGCTCCGTGCGATCGAGGCGGGCGCCGACGACTTCGTGCAGAAGCCCTTCGACCAGGCCGAGCTGCTCGCCCGGGTCCGGTCGCTGGTCCGGATCAAGCGCTACCACGACACGGTCGAGCGGCAGGCGGCCGAGCTGGCAGACTGGAACCTGCAGCTGGAGAACAAGGTTGCCGCCCAGGTTGACGAGCTGGAACGGGTGGGGCGGCTCCGCCGATTTCTCTCGCCCCAGATCGCGCGGCTCGTCATGGAGAGCGGCGACGACTCGTTCCTTGGGAGCCACCGTGCGGAGATCACGACGGTCTTCTGCGACATGCGCGGCTTCACGGCCTTCGCCGAGACCGCGGAGCCGGAGGAGGTCATGGCGGTCCTGCGCGCCTACCACGAGGCGCTCGGCGACCTCGTCTTCAGGTATGAGGGCACACTGGAGCACTTCGCAGGAGACGGCCTGCTCGTCTTCTTCAACGACCCCATCCCGTGCCCCGACGCTCCGGAGCGTGCGGTGCGCATGGCCGTGGCGATGCGCAGCCGGGTGGCGGAGCTGGCGGAGGGATGGCGTCGCCGCGGACACGATCTCAGCTTCGGCGTGGGAATCGCCCAGGGCTACGCCACCTTGGGCCGGATCGGGTTCGAGGGCAGATATGACTATGGCGCGATCGGCACCGTGACGAATCTCAGTGCCCGCCTGTGCGCGTACGCGGAACCGGGGCAGATCCTCATCACGCAGCGGGTCGAGTCCGGAGCCGCCGACGTTGCGGTCACCCGGTCGCTCGGTCCGTTGGAGCTTCGTGGCATGAGCCGGAGGATCGAGGTGGTCGAGGTTCTGGGCCTCGACGCGGCGCGGAGCGTGCCATGACGTTGTTGACCGCGGGCGCCGCAGCCGACCCGAACCGTTCGCCTGTCTTCCTCAGCGACCTGAGCGAGGGGCAGCGGGACGCGGAGTTCGACCGCCTGCAGGGCCGGCTGCCGGACGCATGGCGCGCGATGCGGCTGAACGAGCCCGACGAGTCGGTCGTCGTCGTTCCGTCCGTGTCGCTCGACCGCCTCGTCACGAAGGCCGGGGCGATGAACCAGGCCCTGGAGGAGCGCTACCTGTTCCTCCTGCTCCTGCTCCGACAACCACGGCTGCGGATGATCTATGTGACATCAGGGCCCGTGGACCCGTCCATCGTCGAGTACTACCTGGCGCTCCTGCCCGGGGTGGTGCCCAGCCATGCCAAGGCCCGTCTGTTCATGGTCTCCGTGGGGGACAGCACTCCACGCCCGCTGACCGAGAAGCTGCTCGAGCGGCCCCGGCTCCTGTCCGAGATCGCGGGCTTGATCCCGAACCGCGCCCGCTGTCACCTCATTCCCTACACGACGACGACGCTGGAACGTGACCTCGCGATCGAGCTCGGCGTCCCGATGTTCGGCGCGGACCCGCGTCACCTCGCGCTGGGCACGAAGTCGGGTTGCCGCCGCATCTTCGATGAGGCTGGCGTGGACCACCCTGCCGGCGAGGAGAACCTGCGCAGCTTCGACGACATCGTCGAGGCGCTCCTCCGCCTTCGCCGAGCTCGGGACGTCGCGGAAGCCATGGTCAAGCTCAACGAGGGCGTCTCCGGTGCCGGGAACGCCGTCGTCGACCTGCGCGGCCTGCCGGGTCCCGGGTCGGCGGGGGAGCGTCCAGCGGTCGCGGCGCGGGTGCAGGCGATGGCGCTCGAGGGTGAGGCCGTCACTCATGAGCTCTTCTTCGCAAAGTATGCAGAGCATGGCGGCATCGTGGAGGAGCGGCTCCTCGGCGAGGAGGTGCTCAGCCCCAGCGTGCAGCTGCGAGTGACGCCGCTGGGCGCCGTCGAGGTGCTGTCCACCCACGACCAGATCCTCGGCGGTCCGTCCGGCCAGTCCTACCTCGGCTGTGTGTTCCCAGCGGCTGCCGCCTACTCGCGTCTCATCACTCGGCAGGCGGAGGCCATCGGCTCCCGCCTCGCCGAGCTGGGTGTGCTCGGAAGGTTCGCGGTCGACTTCGTCGTGACTCGGCGCGGTGGCGAATGGAGCGCTCACGCCATCGAGATCAACCTCCGGAAAGGCGGCACGACGCACCCGTTCCTCACGCTCCAGTTCCTGACCAACGGCCGGTACCAGGCGGATGTGGCGATCTTCGCCACACCGGCCGGTCGGGAGAAGCATCTCGTCGCCACCGACCACCTCGAGGATCCGGCGCTTCGTGGACTGCGGGTCAGCGACCTCTTCGACGTCATCGCGAGGACGGGCCTGTACTTCGATCCGGCAGCCCAGACCGGTGTCGTCCTGCACATGATCAGCTCGGTGACGGAGGCGGGCCGGATCGGTCTGACCGCCGTCGGTGACACGCGCGCGGGAGCACACGACGTCTATGCTCGCGCCGAGCGGGTCCTCCTTGCGGAGGCCCGCTCGGCGGCCTCCCCGCGTGCCCTCCGGGATTGAGCGCGCGTGAGCCAGGTCCTGTCCCTCCGGCTCACGCGGCGATCTGGGTCGAGTGCCCGAGTGCCTCGACGATGGCCCGGCGCCAGGTGCGGCGAGCCTGCGTGTACAGCAAGGACGTCGACCCACAGTCGCACGTCCACGTCCACTCGCTGCCGTGCTTCCTCACTTGTGGGTGGTGATGCGCGATGTCACGTCGCCTGTGCCTGCCGTCCATGAGCCCCTCCTCATGTCGTGCGGAGCCGGAACATCCCGGAACCGTCCCGGCTTCGACGATCCGGGAATTGAGCGCTCCGGTCTGTTCTCCCGGGCACGGTGGCTGTGTGTCCGCCGTGACACTGACGCCGGCGTGGTGCGGTGGGCCATGAGGTGGCAGCTGCTCCAGGAGCTCACCGACGAGGAGCGTCGGGCCGTCCTCTCAAGGGCCCGGCGACAGCTGTTCGCTCGTGGCGAGATCCTCTTCCACGAGGGCGACCCCGCTGACACGGTCCACTTCGTTGCCGAGGGCCGCGTCATGGCGCGACGAACGACGGCGTCGGGCGACTCGGTGGCGTTCCGGGTCATCGGGCCGGGTCGGGTGCTGGGGGACGTCGCCGTGGTCTCTGCCGACCCGAGGCGCTCGTCGACGATCGTGGCGCTCGAGCCGACCACCACACTGGTCCTCAGCTTCGCCGAGTTCCGGGCGCTCTGTGCCGAGCACCCGGGTGTCCAGCTCCTCCTCGCGACCCTGCTCGCGGCGCGGGTCAAGCGCCTGTCGAACCACCTGCTGGAGGCACTGTTCGTGCCGAGCGACCAGCGTGTTGTCCGTCGGCTGCTCGACCTGTGTGAGCAGTACGGGAACGACGGATCGGGGCAGGTCCTGATCCCACTGACGCAGACCGACCTCGCGGAACTCGCGGGTGCCACCCGTCCCACGGTGAACCGGGTCCTGCGCGCCCTGGCGGCGCAGGGATTCGTGCAGCTCTCCCGAGGACGCATCGTCGTGGTCGATCCCACGCGTCTGGCAGGCCGCCACGCTGGTACCGGACTCTGACGCGAAGCGAGCTCAGCGGCATACGCTGACCTCTGTCACCCGACCCACCCGCGAAGGACAGCGATGTACGGAACCGTCAAGGACGAGCTCACCGCGGCCCTGCAGGAGATCGAGGACGCCGGTCTCTACAAGAACGAGCGCGAGCTGACCTCGCCGCAGTCGGCGCACGTGACGACGCTCAAGGCCGAGGCGATCAACTTCTGTGCCAACAACTACCTCGGGCTGGCCGACGACCCGTCGATCATCGAGTCGTCCAAGCGGGCGCTCGACGAGTGGGGCTTCGGGATGGCGTCCGTGCGGTTCATCTGCGGCACCCAGCGACAGCACACCGACCTCGAGCGCCGGATCGCGGACTTCCTCGGGATGGAGGCGGCGATCCTCTACTCGTCGTGCTTCGACGCCAACGGGGGCGTCTTCGAGGTCCTCTTCGGCGCGGAGGACGCGATCATCAGCGACGAGCTCAACCACGCGTCCATCATCGACGGCATCCGGCTGTCGAAGGCGATGCGCTACCGCTACAAGAACGCCGACCTCGGCGACCTTCGCGCGCAGCTGGATGCCGCCGTGGCCGCCGGGGCCAAGCGGAAGGTCATCGTCACCGACGGCGTCTTCTCGATGGACGGGTCGTACGCACCGCTCGAGGGGATCTGCGATCTTGCGGACGAGTTCGCCGCCCTGGTCTTCGTGGATGACTCGCACGCAGTCGGCTTCATCGGGACCGGTGGGCGCGGCACGCCGGAGCTCTTCGGGGTGATGGACCGCGTCGACATCATCACCGGCACCCTGGGCAAGGCCCTCGGCGGCGCGTCGGGGGGTTACGTGGCCAGTCACCAGGAGGTCGTCGACCTGCTGCGGCAGCGCTCCCGGCCCTACCTCTTCTCCAACTCGGTCGCCCCGCCCGTCGTGGCCGGCTCGATGCGGGCGCTCGAGCTCATCGAGTCCTCGGGAGAGAAGCGCGAGGTCCTGCGCCGCAACACCGAGCTGTTCCACCAGCTCATGACCGAGGCCGGCTTCGAGCTGCTGCCCGGGACGCACCCGATCCGTCCCGTCATGTTCCCCGGGGAGGACGGCGCTCGCC
This sequence comes from Intrasporangium sp., assembly GCF_035280925.1. Taxonomy (GTDB): domain Bacteria; phylum Actinomycetota; class Actinomycetes; order Actinomycetales; family Dermatophilaceae; genus Intrasporangium. The sequence continues at coordinate 49,405 of NZ_DATEEY010000114.1, forward strand.
GCGCGACCGAGATCGCCGACCACATGCTCGGCAACGGCGTCTACGTCATCGCGTTCAGCTACCCCGTGGTGCCGCGCGGGAAGGCTCGGATCCGGGTCCAGCTCTCGGCGGCCCATTCGGAGGACGACGTCCGCGCGTGCGTCGACGCGTTCGCCGCCGCCCGGGACGCGGTGGGCTGAGCCAGAGCGATGAGCCGTATGCCGCTGGGCTCGCTCCCGCAGACGTCGCCGGGTCGTGTGGGTGGCTTGGTCGAGAAGCTCACCCCGGGCTACTTCGCGCTGGTCATGGCCAGCGGCATCATCTCGATCGGACTGGGACTCACCGGCTTCCGCCTTCTCTCCGTCCTGCTCTTCGCGGTCTGCATCGTCGCGTACGTCGTGCTGCTCGGTCTCAACCTGTGGCGGTTCGCGTCGTTCCGGCACGCCATGGTCGAGGACTTCAAGGACCCGAAGCGGGCGTTCGGATTCTTCACGTTCGTGGCAGGCACCAACGTCCTCGGTGCGCGAGCAGCCGCCGAGGGCTGGTACTCGCTGACTGCCTGGTTGCTCGTCGTCTCGTTCAGCGTCTGGCTGGTTCTCGGCTACGTGATCCCCTGGAGCGCCGTGCTCAGTCGAGCGCAGCGGCCCGCCGTGGCGCTCGCCAACGGGACATGGTTCATCTGGGTCGTCGCGAGCCAGTCGGTCGCGGTGTCGGCCGCGACGCTCGAGGTGGTCATGGAGGATGCCCGGGCCTGGCTGGCCATCCTGGCGGTGCTCTCGTGGTCGGTCGGCGTCTTCCTCTATGCGGCCTCCGCGATCATCGTGGCCCTGCGGATCATGCTCTACGAGCTCGACCCGAAGGACTTCGACCCGCCGTACTGGGTGGCGATGGGGGCCGTGGCCATCACCGTGGTCGCCGGCGCGCGCATTGTCGAGATGGAGTCCGCGCCGATGGCGGACGCGACGCAGGGGCTGGTGGCGGGGCTGTCGGTGGTGTTCTGGGCCTTCGCGACCTGGCTCATCCCGGTGCTCGTCGCCGCGGGAGTGTGGCGTCACTACGTCCGCAAGGTGCCGCTGGTCTACGTCCCGACGCTCTGGAGCATCATCTTCCCGCTGGGCATGTACGCCGTGGCGGGCATCTACCTGGGACGGGCCGACCGGCTGCCGATCGTCGAGGCCATCGGGTCGAGCTGGCTCTGGGTCGCCGTCACTGCCTGGCTGCTCGTCTTCATCGCGATGACCCGCAGTGTCAGCCGGGCACTCGTCGCCCGCCGCCCCACATCCTGATCGAGTGAACACCTTTCGGGGCCGCGCTCCCGATCGAGTGAACACCTTTCGGGGGCGCGCTCCCGATCGAGTGAACACCTTTCGGGGCGCCCTCCCGATCGAGTGAACACCTTTCGGGGCAGGCACCCGATCGAGTGAACACCTTTCGGGGCGCCCTCCCGATCGAGTGAACACCTTTCGGGGCGCCCTCCCGATCGAGTGAACAGCTTTCGGGCGCGCTGCCGATCGAGTGAACATGTTTCGGGCGTGTCGTCCACATCCGTTCACGGTGTCCCGCGGCTTTCCACAGGCGGTGTGGACACCCTTTCACCACTGGCCAGCGCGCTCGACCCTCGGCACATGTCAGAGATCCCGCTGCCTGATGCGTTGTCAGCCGCTCTTCGAGGTAGGCCGTTCACCGTTGCAGAAGCTGTCGCCCTTGGCCTCTCCCCGGATCAGCTTCGGTCGACAGCGTTGGTCACGCCTGCGTGGGGGGTTCGGAGTGCGAAGGAGCCGACCTCGCTCAGCGACAGGTGTCTGGCGCTGGCAACCGCCCTGCAAGACCGCTTCGCCTTCTCGCACCTGACCGCAGCGCGCCTCTACAACCTGCCGATCTCCCGTGGCATGGAAGACGATCAGCGACTCCACGTGGTTCGAGACACTCTCGACGGCAGCACGCGCCGCCCCGGCGTCGCTGGGCACCGAGGCCTCGAGGCCCGGGGAGTGTGCCAGGTCAAAGGAGTCCCGGTGACCGGCCTTGCTGACACCTGGGTCGACATGGGCGAGCTGATCGGCCCGGGCAAGTCGGTCGGGCTCGACGACCTGATCATTCTCGGTGACGCCATCGCACTCCGTCTCGGTTCCGTGCAGCCGCTGCGAGCTGCGCTCGAGAAGCGCGTACGACCCCGGGGCAAGCTCACCCTGATCGAGGCGCTCGAGTGGATCCGATACGGCGCGCAGTCACCGGGCGAGACGCGGACCCGACTCGTCCTCGTTCGGTCCGGGCTGCCCGAACCAGTGCTGAACCAACCGATCATCACCTCCGAACGGATCTGGCTGGGGCGGCCCGACCTGATGTGGCGCGATCACAGGGTGCTCATCGAGTACCAGGGCGAAGCGTTTCACACGGAGCAGAAGGACCGGGAACGGGACGACGCGCGACACTCCGGGTTCCGCGATGACGACTGGGAGGTCGTCCTGGTCTGGAAGGAGGACGTCCACTCAACCGACGCTCGCCGGGAGCTCGTCCTGCGCATCGCGGGACTGCTGAGCGTCCCCAGAGAGGCGCTGACGCTGGACGAGTGCGAGCCCCGGTTCTTCAGCAGGCGGATGCTCGAACTGGCCGACATCCGGTCTCGACGAC
>NZ_DATEEY010000115.1:0-2467 GCF_035280925.1 Intrasporangium sp.
AGCAGGGAGATCGGCGGGACGAAGAGCGTCGCCAGGACCAGTGCGGTGATGATGCGCTTGCCCGGGAAGGACAGCCGCGCGAGGGCGTAGGCCGCCATCGTGGCCACGACGAGGACGAGGATCGTCTGCCCCGTGGCGGCGATCATCGAGTTGAGGAACCACTGCTCGACCGGCGTCTGGGGCGCGCCGAGGATCTTCTCGTACCCCTCCGTCGTCGGGTCCTGCGGCAGCATGCTGAGATCGGCCTGCGAGACCTCGGCCGTGGACTTCAACGACGTCGACGCCATCCACAGCAGCGGGGTCAGGAAGAGCAGCGCGAGAAGACCGAGGAAGATCATCCGCCAGGGGATGCGCGACCGGCTGCCGGGCTCCTGAAGGGCCGGCTCGGTCCTCGCCGGGGGAGCCGTGGTGGCGGTGCTCATCGCTTCTGCTCCTTCGGAGTGCGCTCCCGGAGGAACGACAGGCAGATGGCGCTGACGATGAGCAGCGCCAGCGTGAGAACCGTGCTCATGGCGGAGGCGCTGCCCATGTTGAACCTGCGCAGACCCTCCTCACCGATCTGCATGATCACACTGCGCGTCTCGCCTCCCGGCTGCCCCTGGGTGATGAGGTAGGGCTGGCCGAAGACGTTGGCCGACGCGAGGATCGTGATCGTCAGGACGAAGATCGTCACCGGGCGCAACCCCGGGAGGGTGACGTGGCGGAACCGCTGCCACGAGTTGGCGCCGTCGAGCTCGGCCGCCTCGTAGAGCTCTGCCGAGATGTCCTGCAGGCCGGCCAGGAAGATGACCATGTTGTAGCCGGCCGTCCACCAGAGAGTGGGCACCACCAGGGCAAGCCAGACCCATGGCGTGGCGGTGGTGAAGGGGATCCGCTCGAAGCCCAGGAGGTCGAGGTAGTAGTTGATGACACCGACGTTGGGGTCGAGCAGGTAGCGCCACAGCAGGCCGATGACGGCGACACCGAGGACGAACGGTGCGAAGAACACCGCCCGCACGGCGTTGCGGCCAGGGAACTTCTTGTTCAGAGCCACCGCGAGCGCGAGCGGCAGGACCATGAGCAGCGGGACGCTGAGCACGGTGAAGACCGCCGTCGCCCGCATCGAGTTCCAGAAGGTCTCGGAGGTGGTCGACCCGCCGGTGAAGAGGTCGACGTAGTTCTGCAGTCCGACGAACGGCTTCCCGGGGAGGAGGAAGTCCCACTGGTGCAGGCTGATCCACAGGCCGTAGACGATGGGCGCCAGGACGAAGGTGCAGAACAGCACGAGGTAGGGGCCGACGAAGAGCAGCGCGGTCCCGAAACCGGCCCGCATGACGGCCGGGTCCGCGTTCGGCGCCCGGCCACCGCCCCGACGCACCTCCTGCGCCGGGGCGGTGGCGGAGACGGGCGTGATGGTGGCCATGGTCAGGCCTGGTACTTCGCCTGGTTGGCCTTGAGCATCGCGTCGGCCTTCTTGGCCCCGGCGTCGAGGGCCGCCTTGGTCGGCTTCTTGCCGAGGATGGCCTCGTTGACGGCGGTCTCCCAGGTGGGTTGGGTGACGTCTCCGATGCCCGGCACCGCGGGCGGGAACACGACGTGGTCCAGCTGGTCGGCCAGCGTCGACTGCACCGTGAGGTCCTTGAACTCCTGCGACTCGCGCACGCTGTTGCGGGCCGGGACCTGACCGGACTTGGCCCACTCGATCGAGCGCTCGGAGATGTAGGAGATGAAGGCTCGGGACGCGGCGAGCTTGTTCTGGTCCTTCGTCGCCTGGGTGGTGACGACGAAGTTGTGCGAGCTCGCCCACACGGCCGGCTCGTCGCCGATGGTGGGCACGGGGGCCGCAGCCCACTGCAGATCCTTGACCTTCTCCCACTCGTTCATCATCCAGATGACGTCCCACGTCAGGGAGTTGCGCTGCTGGCGGAAGGCCACCGCCTGCGCGTCGTTGGAGACGTTCTTCGGGCTGGCACCGCTGTCGACGAAGCTCCTGAGCCACTCCAGCGCCTCGACACCGGCCTCCGAGTTGAAGGTCGCCTTGGCGCCCTCCTCGTCGTAGATGCTGCCGCCGAACTGGGCGATGAGCGAGTTGAACATCAGGTGCGCGGGCCAGGTCGCGGTGACCCAGAACGGCGTCTGGACCGCACTCTTGGCCTGCAGCTCCTTCACGGCGGCCTCGAACCCTTCGCGGTCCTCGGGCAGCTCGGAGATGCCGGCCTTCTCCAGGTGGGCGGTGTTCCCGTAGAAGCCCAGCGGGTGGATGTCCAGCGGGATGCCGTAGCGCTTGTCCTGGTAGACGCCGGCGTTCCAGACGACGGGGGCGAAGTCCCCCTCCTCAAGCTCCAGGCCGGAGGCGATCTCGTCGAGCGGCACGATGACCCGCCGGGCCGCGTTCGTCGCCAGCTGGTCGATGTGCATGATGCCCACGTCCGGACCGGCGCCGGAGGCGACCGCGTTGGGCACCTTGGAGTAGTAGTCGGCCCACTGC
>NZ_DATEEY010000116.1:0-29431 GCF_035280925.1 Intrasporangium sp.
AGCTTGTGGGCCAAGGGCATCCGGGCCGCCAACGACCAGGCCGAGGGGCTTGAGCCGGGTCTCGATGAGGTATGCGAGACCCTCGGTGCTGAGCTTCCGGCCGTAGGAGCGGCTGACCATGGCGGCGACGCCTTCGGTCGAGCGTCCGTCCACGATGCTGCTCAGGACCAGATGGAGCAGCTCGGAGATCTGGATCATCTGCCCGTCGGCGCGTCGGACCAGGTAGGTCGCCTCACTGAGTCCCGAGTCCTCCACCTGCCCGAGCCGCTGCAGCCCCTTGGCCAGTCGCCACGTCGACACGGTGGGTCGAGCGGTTGCGGTCACTGATCCGTCCTTCCCTCTCCTGGACGTGCTGGCCGGGGACGAACGGGACGGCGGGCGCGTTCTGGGGTGGTCGCGCCCGCCGTCTCGCTGTTATCCGAAGATCGCCAGGTACTGGCCGGCCACTGCGTTGGCGGTGACGTTGCTCGACGCCGCGTTGATGGCGAAGGCCAGGTTGACCCCGACGACCGTGTTGACGTTGATGCACGCGAACTGGCACCCCAAGGTGTCGCGTGTCGGCAGGAGAGCAACGATCTCTCGATCGAGCTCTCCGTAGTCGATCGATGCTGCCTCGTGCATACGGGTCGTCTCCCTTCAGTCTCGTGTGAGCACGATGACCCCGGCGCAGGCTCCCGTGACGTTCACGGGAGCCCCGCCACAAGGGGATCAGCCCTGGCTAACGGCGATCGTCTGCAGCGCAGCGCTGTTCGCCTGCGAGAACGCCGTAACGGCGTTGAGAGCGACCGACGAGTTGCTGGCGTAGATGTTCGCCCAGTTGTAGTTGCTGCCCCAGTACAGGGTCTCCTTGGACGGGAGCAGGGACACCATCTCCGTGTCGAGCTCAGCAAAGGTCAGGTTCTCCATGTGGTTCACCTCCTCCCCGAGATCAGTTGATGGGCGCCAGTGGAGCGCACACTCCGTGACCGCAGCGTGACCGGACCGTGACCCGCTCAGGTGTTTGCTTTCCGTGTGCCTGTGCGGTGAGCCAGAATCGTCAGGACGCTCGCACCTGGGGACCGCGCGACGCAGTAACGCCCACGTCGGGCCGACCGGAAGGACTTCGATGTCAATCCCCGCAGCACCGGAGAACGATCCGCGATCGGGCGACGCGGTCATGGTGCTCAGCTGCTGGACCCAGGGCGTGGCCGGCGATCTGCTGGCCAGGGCCACGATGAGCATCGGCGACGAGACGAGGATCCGGACGCTGTCCTCCCGCAAGCAGATCCATGAGGCTCTCGACGAGTGGCTGGACGACATCCTGACGGCCCCGTGACTTCCGGCGACCCAGCCTGAGCGGGAGTCCCGGGGCGAAACGGAAACACGCCCAGCGGTATACGGCCAGGTATCAGCAAAAATGACCCGGCCTCTTTTCAGGACAACTGTTCGTATCCGGGTGAATACTGGACGGATGACGCCGAGCGAGCCCGTCGTCAGGGGGACGACGGCCGTGAGGACCACTGTTTGACAGCTGTCGATCAACTGGGGGATCGATGTCTACACAGGCTTGCCGGATCAGGTTGTTGGGTCACTGGCGTCTGGACCTGGAGGGCCGACGCGCTCAGGTCGGCAGTCGCGAGCAGCGCGTCACAGCGCTGCTCGGGCTGCGGGGCACCCAACCGAGAGCCGCCGTCGCAGGCACGCTCTGGCCCGACAGCACGGACGTCCGGGCGCGCGCCAACCTGCGCACCTCCCTCCTTCGCCTCCGCAGCCTCAACGCCGGGCTCGTCGAGTCCGCCCGCGCCAGTGTGGCGCTCGGTCCGCAGGTCCTCGTCGACGTCTGGCACCTGCTCGACCGTCTCGACCAGGTCGAGCGGCTCCAGTCGCTCGACGGCCTCGACCTCCACGCCGCCCTGGCGACGCTGGCCGGCCCCGACCTGCTGCCCGGCTGGTACGACGACTGGGTGCTGTACGAGCGGGAGCGACTGAACCACAGGAGAATCCGAGCCCTGGAGAAGGTCGCTGGCCTGCTGCTGCGGCGACACGACCCGAGCATGGCGATCAGCTACGCCGAGGAGGCCGTGGCGCTCGAGCCGCTGCTCGAGAGCTCGGTCGCCCTCGAGGTGCAGGCCCACCTCGACGTCGGCAACCAGTCCGCGGCGGTCCAGGCGTTCCAGCGCTACCGCGCGCGCCTCGACGCCGAGCTGCACATCCCGCCGTCGCGAGAGCTCGTCGAGCTGCTGACGTCGGCGGCGACGGTCAGGTTGCGGCACTGAGGCAGTCAGTACGTCAACCGGGGAGGCAGGCTCCGGTGTCGACCTCACGGTCGGCGCTGCGCGCGGCGTCGAGGACCGGCATCGCCTCATCGAGCGTCAGGGCGTAGCCGGTGTTGTCGTCCTCGAGCGACTTGGCGAAGACCACGCCGGCGACCCGGCCGCTGGCATCGAGGAGTGGTCCGCCGGAGTTGCCCGGCCGGACGCGCGTGTACAGCGAGTAGATCTCGCGCACCACCGGGTCCTCGCCATAGATGTCACGCCCCCGGGCGTCGAGTTCCTGGCGGACTCTGGCGGGGACGACGGTGTAGGGCCCGTCGAGCGGGAAGCCCGGGATGGCGGCAGCGGTGCCACGCGGCAGGTTCGACCCGAGCTCGAGCCCCGGCGCATCGAGGTCGTCCGCGCTGATCACGGCGAGGTCCCGGTCGGGGTCGAAGATGACGACGTGACCGGAGACCGTCTCGTCCTGGCTGCGGATCCGGACCCGTTCGGCGCCCGCCACGACATGGGCGTTGGTGACCACCCGCCCGGGGCTGAGGACCCAGCCCGTCCCCTCCTGCCCGCGCGCGCAGGCGTTCGAGGCGGTTGTCACCTTGACCACCGAGGCGGCGGCTCGGGCGATCGCCCCCGCGTCGCCGATGGCGGGGTCGGGCGCCTCGACCGGGGCGATCGGCTCGGGGACCAGATCGCCGAACACCTGGGGAAAGCCCTGGTTCGAGAGGAAACCGCGGAAACCGGCGAAGACCGGGCCGGCCCCTTCCGGCACGACGGTGTCGACGGCGCGCAGCACCCTTGAGTCCGCCATCGCCTTGGCCACCGCCGTGTTGCCGGCGGTGCGGAGGGAACCACCGAGGAACCAGATCATCAGGGAGGCGGCGAGAACGACCACGATCGCGCCGAGGACGGAGTCGGTGCGCCGCACGGTGTGCTGGCCCATCTGTCGCCTGATCTGGGCGCCGAGGAGGCTCCCGAGGACCTGGCCGATCCAGCCCAGGAGGACGACGCCGACGATGAGGACGAGAACGCGCATGCGCGGGTCGTTCGTCACGGCCTCGAGGTCGGCGAGCACGGACGGCAGGACCCAGATGCCGACGAGCGCCCCGACGAAGAAGCCGAGCAGGGAGAAGATGCTCGAGACGAGCCCGTGGCGGTAGCCGGAGATGCCGTAGGCGACGAGGATGAGGACGAGCGCGAGGTCGAGCAGGAGGCCCCCGGTCATCGGCGCTCCCTCAGGTAGATCTCGGGCAGCGGCCGGCGGCGCGCCTCATCCCACTCGACCGTGAGCCCGGCCAGGTCGAGGACTCGGCTGACGAGCCCGGCCGTGAAGCCCCAGAGCAGCAGGTGGTCGAGCTGGAAGGCGGGCCCGACGAACCCGCTCGGGTGAGTCACGGTGAACCGGGTCTCGGGGTCCACGAGGTGCGAGATCGGCACGGAGAGCACCTCGTGCACCTCGGCGGCGTCGCGCACGCTCAGCGGGCTCGGGTGCGACCACCAGCCGAGCACCGGCGCGACGACGAAGTTGGCCGGCGGGAGGTAGAGGCTCGGCAGCACGTCGACCACGTCGACGCCGCTGGGGTCGATGCCGGTCTCCTCCTCGGCCTCGCGGAGCGCGGTGGCGACGCTGTCCTCGTCCCCGGGGTCACGCGACCCGCCGGGGAAGGCGATCTGGGCCGGCTGCGTGCGCATCGTGTGCGAGCGCTCGATGAGGACGATGTGCTCGCTCCCGGAATCCGCACCGCCGGGCGGCGGGCCGAAGAGCATGAGGACGGCCGACTCCCGGCCTCCCTCCTCCGGGGGCTGGAACCGCGAGAACCAGTGCGCGTCGACCGCGGGCACGAGGTCAGCGACCCGGTCGAGCCATGCCGGGCGCGGGATCCCTGGCGGCCCGGGCGGGATCGAGCCGGTCCCACCGGAGTGGATGACCCGCGCACTCCTCGGTTCAGGGGTGGGCGAGGAGGTCCTGCGGCTCGTCATTTGGGAGCCAGCTCGAACTTCAGCAGCTTGGCGGCTCGGTCCGGGTCGGTCTCGCCGATCCCATAGCTGGGGCACCAGCGGGCGACCGGGCATGCTCCGCAGGCAGGCTTCTTGGCGTGGCAGGTACGGCGTCCATGGAAGATGAGGACGTGGCTGAGCATCGTCCAGTCCCGCCGCATGAAGAGCGCACCGACGGCGTGCTCGACCTTGACGGGGTCCGTCTCGTCGGTCCACCCGAAGCGCCGGACGAGCCGCCCGAAGTGCGTGTCGACGGTGATGCCCGGGACGTTGAAGGCGTTCCCGAGGACGACATTGGCGGTCTTGCGGCCCACGCCGGGCAGCGTGACAAGGTCCTTCATCCGCCCGGGCACCTCGCCGTCGAAGCGCTCGACGAGCGCCTGGCCGAGCTTGATGAGGGCGTCGGCCTTCGCCCGGAAGAAGCCGGTCGGCTGGATGATCGTCTCGAGCTCGGTGCGGTCGGCGGACGCGTAGTCCGCGGCGCTGCGGTACTTGGCGAAGACGATCGGCGTCACCTTGTTGACGCCGACGTCGGTGGTCTGCGCGGACAGGATGGTCGCCACGAGCAGCTCGAGCGGGTTGGTGAAGTCGAGCTCGCAGTGCGCATACGGATAGCGGTCGTGCAGTGCCCGGTACATCTTCCGGGCACGCCTCGTCCGCGCGACGGGACTCTCGTCGGCAGTCACGACGGCACGAGCAGACACAGACGTCACTGTATGCCGCTGAGCTGGCACCCACACAAAGGGCTCACTACCACGGCCGTGCCCTTCCGGCGTCAGCGTGAGGGGGCTCGCACTGGCAGGGACAGTCGGGCAGACAGGCGAGCTCGAAGCAGTCGTCGAGGCAGGTGCACTCCTGCGGGGGCGAGGCCCGCAGCGTGGCGAGGGCCAGGTCCCGCCGCCGTTGGCGCTCGCGTGCCGCGCGCTCCCGCTCGGAACGGACTGTCGGGTGATCGACGGGTGCCCGTCCGCGCTCGCGCAGGCGGTTGCGCTCCTCGCGCTGCCGGTACCAGCCGCGCGCCGGTGGCTGGCGCTTGCGTGGCTGGACTCCTCGCTCGTTCGGAATGCCGATGTCCGGAGGCGTCGCGTCGAGATGCGCCGGGAAGCGCCGCTCCCTGTGGTCTCGCAGCGTGTCGGCAGGTACCGCCTCGACGGGGCGGCCGGCACTGTCGACCACGGCCAGACGGAGGTCGGCCAGCGCCAGAATCGCCTCCATGGTGGGCAGGTCGACCCGGCCGGGGGTCGACTCGAGCCGACCCACGGCGGCCCGCGACAACCCGAGGATGTCGGCCAGGTCCCGCTGGCTCAGGTCTGCAAGGCGTCTGGCTCGCCTGACGTAGCCGCCGACATCGAAGGCCACCTGTCCCCCTTCTCCGGAAGATCGCGTGGCTCGACCCTGACAACCACCCCTGACACCCACTCCTGACATCCCCCCGCATCGCATCCTGCTCCGCTTCCCGGAGCAGGATGCGAGTCGCCGGGACCCCCACGCATTTCGCAAAACGCCCACCCCCGCGCGGACTCGTATCCTGCTCCGGTTGGCGGAGCAGGATGTCAGTCCGGTGGGTCGGGACCATGCCTGGCGGCTCAGGGCGCGTTCGGCGCGGAGCGGGCCACACGCACACCGTTCTGGCAGACTGACCCCGTGGACCCAGACGTGGTGAGGCGTGCTCCGCTGTTCATGGCACTCGACGACGAGGCTGCCTCGGCCCTGCAGGCAAAGATGAGTCTCTCTCGGCTCGAGCGGAGCGACGTGCTCTTCCACGAGGGCGACCGCGGCGACACGCTCTACGTCATCGCGGAGGGCAAGATCAAGCTCGGGCGCACCAGCGCCGACGGTCGAGAGAACCTCGTTGCCATCCTCGGCCCGGGCGAGATGTTCGGCGAGCTCAGCCTCTTCGACCCCGGGCCCCGCACGATGACCGCCACAGCAATCGCCGAGACCCAGCTGCTCGGCCTTGGCAACGACTCCCTGACGGGCCTGCTCGCCGGCCGCCCCGAGGTCGCCAAGGCGCTCCTGGCGGCGCTCGCCCAACGCCTCCGTCGCACCAACGCGCACCTCGCCGACCTGGTCTTCACCGACGTCCCTGGTCGCGTGGCCAAGGCGCTCATCGACCTGTCCGAGAGATTCGGCCGGCACGTCGAGGGCGGCATCATGGTCGCGCACGACCTGACCCAGGAAGAGCTCGCCCAGCTCGTCGGCGCGTCCCGTGAGACGGTCAACAAGGCCTTGGCCGACTTCCAGTCCCGCGGCTGGCTGCGGCTCGAGGCACGAGCGGTGCTGCTCCAGGACGTCGAGCGCCTGAAGCGCCGCGCCAAGTAGCCGCATCGAAAGAGCAGCTCGCGACGCTCACACTCGCGAACTGCTCTTTCGACTGGGCGCCTCAGCTCGTCGAGCGTCCTGCGAGCCGGTCGCGGAGCCGGTCGACCATGCCCACGCCCGGGCCGGCGAGCTTGTGGAACAGCTGGCTGTTCGGGGTGGACGGGTGCGGACGCGTCGGCGCCATCTTCTTCGCCGTCTCCACCTTGCCTGCGAGCTCCACCAGCTCGGCGGGCGGGAGCGCGGCCCGCAACTGCGGGAAGTGCTTCGTCTCCTCGTCGGTGATGTGATCCTCGAGCACCGCGTCCAGGGTGCGGAGCAGCTCGCTGAACCGCGGGTCGGACCCGTCCACGCCCTCGAGCTCCTTCAGTGTCTCCTCGAGCTGCCGGTGCTCCTCCAGGTCGTGGTCGACTGCCTCCTTGCCGTTCGGCAGGTGCTTCCTCATGGCGGGGTAGACGTACATCTCCTCAGCGACAGCGTGCCGAACCAGCTCGGCTGTGGCCGTGTCTGCGAGATCCCGGCGTAGAACCGGGTCACCCGTGGTCCAGATCTCCCCGATGAGCGCAGCAACCTCTCGGTGGTCGGCCGTGAGGACATCGATCACGTCCTCACCGGTCCCGTCCGACGCCGGGCGCTCCTCCGAGCTGCCGGACATCGCCTTCGCGGCAACCGCCGCACCGGCGACTGCCGCGGCTCCAGCCGCCATGGCCTTTCCGGAGACGCCCGCCTTGCCGCTGTCGCCCCGGGACAGTGCAGCGTCCTCCACACCGGGTGTGCCCATGGGCAGGTCCTCGTTGACCCCGCCGCGCCACCCACCGGTCTCGTGACCCCGAGATTCCATGAACGACTTGAACTTCGCCAGGTCCGACTCCGCCTGCCGACTGACCAGGTTGAGGGCGTCGCCGACCTTCTCCACCATTCCTTCTGGCTCGAACTCCAGATGGAGCGTGACCAAGGTCCGCTCAGGCCCGTTGGGGATGAAGTGCACCGCTCCCGCATTGGTCGCCCCGCCAACAGCGGCCCAGGCCACCTTCTGGTCCGGGACCTGCTCGAGGATCTCGGCGTCCCACTCGCGACGCACTCCAGCGATCTCCGCGACCCAGTGCAGGTTGGTGTCGTCGACCTGCGTGACGGATTCGACGCCGCCCATGAACTGCGGGAACTCCTCGAACTGCGTCCACTGGTTGTAGGCGGTGCGGACTGGCACGTCCACTTCGACGGACTTCTCGACCTTCGTCGTCATCTGCGGTCTCCTTCGTTCCGGTTGATCGGGTGCACCACTCCTTACCCACGCTGGGAGCTGCGATTCCCCGGAACGTCCTGCCGTTCGCCGCCTTTCGCGGCACGCTCGAGAGCTGCATGGGCAAGCTGCAATGCGTCTGACGCGGCCGCGACAACGAGGATGCCCGTCGCGACGCGAGTGACGCGCGGCGCGATGAGGTGTCCGGTCACGATGACCGTCCCGATCCACTGGCCGAGGCAGAACGGGCAGGTGATGAGCTCCGCCAGGGCATGGGTGGTGGTGTGCTCCTTGGCCTCGGGTGCCACCTCCTCGATCACCTCGCCCGGCCGACCCTTGCCCTGGTAGCGCACGAGAGGCGCACGCAGGGCGCTCGTGATCGAGGCCTTGGTGAGGAGGCGGCTGAGCCGATACGTCGCAATCCCCCCACGAGCCAGGTCTGACCAGTCCGGCAGGTCCGCACCGCTCGCATCGCGTTTGCGGGCCGCGGCTACGAGACCACTGGCGGCGAGCGCGTAGGTCGACATCAGCGCAAGGTAACCGGGAAGCGGCCGATCCTCGTCACCGGCGTACGCCCGGACGATCCCGACATGCTGGTGCTGGTGTGTCACAAGGCCCGGCTCCCTGATTCGCTGGTCTGCCACCGCCGTACCCGGTGCCGCGCAGCGGTAACGATGCCGGGGCCTAGATGGACGAGGCCGAGGACCAGCCGCCCGGCCCGATCAGTCGTCGATGCTCGGCTGCTCGCGCAGGTACTCGAGCTGTGCCTGCACCGACATCTCGGCGGCACCCCAGACGGTGCGCGGCACGTCGGCATAGACGCGCTCGACCACCTCGCGGGCGGTCGAGTCACCGGCGGCGAGCGCCGCGCGGACCTGGTCGAGCCGCTCGGCGCGGTGGCTGAGGTAGAACGTCGCGGTCCCGGCCGCGTCCTCGACGAACGGCCCGTGCCCCGGCAGGATGCCGGCCACCTGCCCGGTCTGCGTCATGGCCTCGATCCGTTGCAGCGACTCGAGGTAGGACTCCAGGTGACCGTCCGGCCACGCGACCACGGTCGTCCCGCGACCAAGGATCGTGTCCCCCGTGAGCAGCATCGTGTCGGCCGGCACGAGGTAGGAGTAGGAGTCACTCGAGTGCCCCGGCGTCGCGATGGCGACGAGCTCGAGGCCGCCGACGCGGATGACCTCTCCCGGCTCGACGTCGTCGTGCCCGCGCCCGAAAGCCCGCACCGGCGCCCCGGTCAGCGCGTGGAAGCGCTCGGCCGACTCGGCGTGGTCCAGGTGCCCGTGCGTGAGGAGCGTCAGCGCGACTCGCCGGCCGGTCCGCTCGACCTGCGCGATGACGCGGGCCAGATGGGCCTCATCGAGGGGGCCCGGGTCGATGACCACCGCGTCCGTCGAGCCGGGCTCGGCGACGATCCAGGTGTTCGTGCCATCCAGGGTCATCGGCGACGGGTTCGGGCAGAGCACGCACGTGGCCCGCTCCGACATCGACCCACCGACCCAGGTCGGGTCCGCCTCTGCACCCCTCACCCCGTCACCTCCAGGTCTCAGGCGTCGATGCGCATGGCCGGGCCCTCGGGGGTCTGCACGATGTCGGGCATGACGAGCGCGAGGTCCTCGTTGTGCGCCACGAACTCGTCCGCACTCGCCGCGGCGCCAACCTGCTCAACCCACACGAGAGTCGGCGGGAGCAGGGAAGCGAGCTCAGCGGCATACTCCTTGAGAAGGTCCTCGGGGACGACCCACTCAGCGATCTCCGCCTCACTCGTGTTGCCGTCCGCGACCTGGTGCTCGGGCATCACGGCGGCGAAGAACCACGTGTCGAAACGCCTCGGCTCGAACACCGGAGTGAGCCAGTGCGCCTTGGCCACGATGAGATCCGAGCGCAGGACGAGGTCACGCTCGACGAGGACCTCGGCGAGGGACAGCTCCCGGGTGACGAGCCGCTCGCGGACTCCGGCCCACGTCTCGTCGTGCGGGTCGACGAGCGGCCCGGCGGTGGACCGGCTGGCCAGCAGGACGCCGACCTCCTCGAAGACCTCGCGGACCGCGGCGGCCACGTACATCTGCGCCTCAGCGGGCGTGCACCCGAGCCGCTCCGCCCACTCCTCCGGTGACGGGCCGGCCCACGGGAGCCCGGCCTCGCCGTCGCGCGCGTCGACCCCGCCACCCGGGAAGACGTGCATGCTCGGTGCGAACGCCATCCCCGACACACGCTTGAGCATGAACACCTCGGGCCCGCGCTCACCGTCCCGGACGAGCATGACCGTGCTCGCCTGACGCGGTTTGGCCTCCGCCCACCGCTCGCCCCCGAGCCACCGGAGCGCCAGCTCGCTGACCCCGCTCAACCGGGTGATCGGGAAGTAGCGCGCCGAGCGGCTCTCGGAGGAGGACGTCATGACGCTGCTCAATCCGCGACGGAGACGGTGACCTCGACCTCCACCGGGGCGTCGAGCGGCAGGGCTGCGACACCGACCGCGCTGCGAGCGTGCGTCCCCTTGTCGCCGAACGCCGTGCCGAGCAGCTCGCTCGCCCCGTTGATGACGGCCGGCTGGCCGGTGAAGCCCGGGTCGCTCGCCACGAACCCGACGACCTTGACGACCTGGGTGACCTTCTCGAGGTCGCCGACGACGGACTTGATCGCGGCGATCGCGTTGAGGGCGCAGAGCGCAGCGAGGTCCTTGGCATCGGCCGCCGGGACGAGCCCGTGGCCATCGCCGACCTTGCCGGTCGCCTCGAGGTTGCCGTCGCGCATCGGCAGCTGGCCGGACGTGAAGACGAGGTTGCCGTTGCGCAGCGCCGGCACGTAGGCCGCAACCGGTGCGGCGACCTCAGGGACGGTCAGGCCGAGCTCGGAGAGGCGTTCTTCGACGGTCGACATGGCTCAGGCCCCCTTGGGTCGCTTGAAGTACGCGACGAGGCTCGTGCCATCGGGCCCGGGCACGATCTGGACGAGCTCCCAGCCGTCAGCACCGAAGTTGTCGAGGATCTGCTTCGTGTTGTGGATGAGCAGAGGGGCGGTGAGGTACTCCCACGTGGTCATGGCCCTCACCCTACTTCGGCGCCCCGCTGGCACGATGACGGCATGGACCCGCACGCGGACGACGTCCTCACGAGGCCCGCTCCCCCGCCGGACGCCACGAGGCCGTATGCCGCTGAGGCCGCCCAGGTCTACGACGTGCGGTTCCCGTCCTCCCGTTCTTCCCGCGCCTCGAGTGGTGCCGCCGTCCCACGGGGCACGGTGCTGGTGGTGCACGGCGGGTTCTGGCGGGCGTCCCATGACCGGGCGCACGCGGCGGCCCAGGCAGCCGGGTTGGCCGAGGCCGGCTGGCACGTCGCGGTCGGTGAGTACCGCCGTGCGGGGATGCCGGGCGGCGGGTGGCCCGGGACGTTCGAGGACATCACTGACCTGGTGGCCGCCGTCGACACCGATCCGGAGCTACCCGGGCCGCTCGTCCTCATGGGCCACTCCGCCGGCGGGCACCTCGTCGCCTGGGCCGCGAACCAGTCCTGGTCCGACCGCCTCGCCGCCGTGGTCGTCCTGGCCGGCTGCGTCGACCTGCAGGCGACGGACCGGCTGCACCTCGGGGCGGATGCGGCTCGGGACTTCCTCGGCGACCCTGCCGTCGAGGTTCGCGCCTGGCGCGAGGCGGACCCGATGGGTGGACTCCCACCGCAGGTCCCGGTCCGGCTCGTGCATGGGCAGCTCGACCGCGAGGTCCCGGTCGCGGTCACCGACGCCTATGTCCGCGAGGCCCGACGGCTGGGCGGCGACGTCGGGC
Organism: Intrasporangium sp.; assembly: GCF_035280925.1. Taxonomy (GTDB): domain Bacteria; phylum Actinomycetota; class Actinomycetes; order Actinomycetales; family Dermatophilaceae; genus Intrasporangium. The sequence continues at coordinate 11,588 of NZ_DATEEY010000116.1, forward strand.
TCGAGGTGGTCGCGGAGGCGGGCCACTTCTCCGTGATCGACCCCGACGGCCCGGCCTGGCCCCGCGTCCTCACGGTCCTCGATGATCTTGCTCCCCCGGGTTGACTCCACCGCGCCGGCACCGGGTATCTCGCTCCGGCCTCTACTCGCAGTAGATTCCACTGCGGAGGTGGGGTTGCCGGTGTGACCTCACTCGCTGTCCACAGCCGGGTCGGCACCCGAAGGTTGTCCACCGAGCGTCGTTGAACCGTGTTCCGTCGTGCTCGTGCGATCGAGTGTGGACCGGTGGACGAGATGGTGCTGATCGAGAAGGGCGACGGAGTCGCAGCCGATTTCGGTGGTGTGGTGTCCCGGGCCGGTCTGGCCGACGTGGGCATATATCGCCACCACGTCCGCAAGCAGGTGTCGCGCGGACGCTGGGGCCTCCACGGCCGACGCACCGTGGCGGTGCACACCCGGGAGCTGAGCCAATCGGAGCTGCATTGGCGCGCCGTCTGGGAGGCCAGCCCATCAGCCGCGGCGCTCGATGGAGTCAGTGCCCTGATGGCTGCCGGTCTGAAGGGCTACGACGAGGCGGTGGTCCACGTGTCGGTCGTCCACACGCGCCGCTCGGTGCCGGTGTCGGGTGTGCGACTGCACAAGATCCCGAGGCGCTGCGCCGGCGAGGTGATCGAAGCGGGCGTGCCGCGCGTGAGGCCGGCCATCGCAGCCGTCCGCGCGGCGCACTGGGCGGTATCGGACCGGCAGGCGGCGCTCATCCTCGCCATGACCGTTCAACAGCGGCTCTGCAGCCCCGACCAGCTGCTCGACGCGGCTGCGAGAGTGGGCGGCCGTCGGCGGCGCAGGTTCGTGCGAGACGTGGTCACAGACGTCGCCGGCGGGGCCCAGTCGCTGGGCGAGCTGGACTTCGCGCGAATGTGCCGTCGCCATGGAGTGCCCGAACCGGTTCGTCAGGAGATCAGGCAGGACGCAGAGGGCCGGCGCTACCTCGACGCGCGGTGGGCCTGTGGCCTCGTGGCTGAGATCGACGGTGCGGGTCATCGGTGGGGCTTGGCGGTCACGGATGACAACCTGCGACAGAACGACCTCGTCGTTGCCGGGGACAACGTGCTGCGCCTCGACAAGCTTGGACTTCGCCTGCACGAGGCGCGGTTCATGGGTCAGGTCCGCGCTGCGCTCCTGGCGCGGGGCGATCCGAACTTCACCGACCCGAAGTTGACGTCACCTCGGTAACTGTGGGGTCGCCGAGGTGGGTTCTACCCGCAGTAGAGGGCTCAGCGAGACCCCCGGGGTTACCGAGGTGGGTTCTACTCGGAGTAGAGGGTTCAGCGAGAGCCCCGGGGTTGCCGAGGTGGGTTCTACTCGGAGTACAGGGCTCAGCGAGAGCCCCGGGGTTACCGGTGTGACTTCTACCCGCCGTGGGTGAGGGTCCGGCGATGCGGCAATAGAGTGCCGGTGTGACGACTGCGAGTGCGACCGCCCCCGAGGCGGCCGGTGCGCGCACCTGGGAGCGCGTCCGGCTGCACATCGTCACGGGCAAGGGCGGGACGGGGAAGACGACAGCCGCCTCGGCGCTCGCCATCGCGCTGGCCTCACGCCAGACCAATCCCTCCACGAGAGTGCTCCTCGCGGAGGTCGAGGGCCGCCAGGGTATCAGCCAGACCTTCGATGTCCCGCCGCTCGGCACCGAGGAGACCCGGATCACGCGCACCAGGTCGGGCGGCGAGATCGTCGGGCTCTCCGTCGACGCCAAGGCCGCCCTCCTCGAGTACCTGCAGCTGTTCTACAAGCTGGGTCGCGCGGGCAAGCTCCTCGAGAAGTTCGGGGCCATCGACTTCGCCACCACCATCGCCCCGGGAGTCCGCGACGTCCTCGTCATCGGCAAGCTCTACGAAGCCAACCGACGACGCAAGGACGGCAAGCATCGGGGACCCAGCCCAGCGGCATACGACGCCATCGTCATGGACGCCCCGCCGACGGGGCGCATCGGGCGCTTCCTCAGCGTCAACTCGGAGGTTGCGGACCTCGCCCGGGTCGGTCCGATCGCCAGCCAGGCGGGCTCGATCACCGAGCTCCTCGAGAGCGAGCAGACGCTCGTCCACATCGTCACCCTGCTCGAGGAGATGCCGGTGCAGGAGACCCTCGAAGCGATCGACGAGCTGCGTGCCAAGAACCTCAATGTCGGGGTCATCATCGTCAACATGGTCCGGCCGCCCCTCCTTGACGACGTGGCGCTCGAGCAGGCCCGCAACAGCCGGCTGCACAAGCCGTCGATCACCGGGCAGCTCACCGATGCCGGTGTCAAGGTGACGCCCGCGCTCGTCGACGGCTTGCTCGAGGAGGCCCACGACCACGCGCACCGCGTCGACCTCGAGAGCGAGCAGCTCGCAATCCTGCAGCAGACCGGGCTGCCGCTCGTGCTCCTGCCGGCGCTGCCCGAGGGGGTCGACTCCGGGTCGGTCCGCGAGCTGGCCGACATCCTGTGGGACGCGCTCGCGGAGGAAGGTCTGGTCGAATGACGACGATGGCGACGACCGCCCGCGACGAACAGCCCGTCCAGACGACCGCGCACGCCCGGGCCGCCCAGTCGGCCCCCCGGCTCGACGTCGACGCGATGATCGCCGACAGGGGCCTCGAGATCGTCGTCTGCTGCGGCTCTGGAGGGGTCGGCAAGACGACGACGGCCGCAGCGCTCGGCCTGCGCGCGGCCGAGGCGGGCCGGAGGGTGGTCGTGCTGACGATCGACCCGGCCAAGCGCCTGGCCCAGGCCCTCGGCCTCAGCGAGCTCGACAACACCCCCCGACCGGTGGACGGCCTCGACACGTCGAAGGGCGGCAGCCTCGACGCGATGATGCTCGACATGAAGCGGACCTTCGACGAGGTCGTCATCGCCCACGCCGACCCCGGCAAGGCGGAGCAGATCCTCGAGAACCCCTTCTACCAGGCGGTCAGCTCCTCCTTCGCCGGGACGCAGGAGTACATGGCGATGGAGAAGCTCGGTCAGCTCAAGGCCAAGGCCGACTCCACGCCGAACGGCTGGGACCTCATCATCGTCGACACCCCGCCATCGCGATCGGCGCTCGACTTCCTCGACGCACCCAACCGGCTCGGCAGCTTCCTCGACGGCCGCTTCATCCGGCTGCTCACCGCACCGGCCAAGGCGAGCGGCCGGGCGGGCCTCAAGGTCTTCGGCCTCGGTGTGCAGCTCATCAGCAGCACGATGTCGAAGATCCTCGGCGGCCAGTTCCTCAGCGACGTGCAGTCCTTCGTCTCGGCGCTCGACACGATGTTCGGCGGGTTCCGCGAGCGGGCCGACCTGACCTACCAGCTGCTCTCGCGCCAGGGGACGTCGTTTCTCGTCGTGGCGGCGCCGGAGCGCGATGCGCTGCGTGAGGCGTCCTTCTTCGTCGATCGCCTTCAAGCGGACGGTATGCCGCTGAGCGGGCTCGTCGTCAACCGCATGGGTCGCGTCTCGGCGGGGGCGCTCACGCCCTCCCGCGCGTTGGCCTTCGCCGAGGCGCTGGAGGACAGTGGGGGTCCCAAGTCGGCGGCCAACGCCGCGGGCCTGCTCCGCCTCCATGCGGCGGTCGTGACGATTGCCCAGCGGCAGCGCGAGCTCGCCGAGCGGTTCTCGCGGGCACACCCGGACGTGCCGGTCGTCCAGGTCCCGGCCCTGAACCGGGACGTCCATGACCTGGACAGCCTGCGCGAGATCGGGAACGCGCTTGCTGGGCCGTGATCCCCGTCATCACGACCCAGCAAGTGGTTCCGATGTCTTGCCTACCCCCGAGGGCTCAGCGTTCTGCTGTGTCCCAGCCAGCGTCCCCGTTACGCGGACTGGGCCTGAGCCGCCATGGAGGTCCGGAGCGCGGACTTCCAGGACGTGATGTCCGGGCGCTTGCGAAGCAGCGCGCGCCGCTCCCGCTCGGTCATCCCACCCCAGACCCCGAACTCCGTCCTGTTGTCGAGGGCCTCGGCGAGGCACTGCGCCAGCACTGGGCAGGTCTTGCAGACCGCCTTTGCATCGTGCTGCGCCTTGCCACGGACGAAGAGCGCGTCCGGGTCCTGCCCGGTGCACGCCGCCTGACTGGCCCACTCGTCGACCCAACTTGTCGAAATGGTGGCGACACTCATTCTCTTCTACCCCTCCCCGCTCGGCGCCTCCCACGACGCCGAGTCAGACCCGGACCGTCCCACCGGTCCCGATCAGGCCCCCTTCGGCCCAAACGAGACATTACGAGCGTGGGTCCGAACCGGACATAGGCCGTATGCATCATTTGCGGTCTCGAGGTGACTAGTCACCTGTTGACCAGCATGAATCGGGCCATACGTGTCTCAGAGGCACAAATCGCGGCGCCTGATACGTCGGTTCCACCCGTTACCCTTGGGCCATGTCGTCTTCCCGGACCACGTCGATCGGCGGTGTCATCAGCCTCCTCGGCGCTTTCCTCGCTGCCGCGATGGTGCTCGGGCTCCTCGCTGCGGGCCTGTTCATGCCCGCGGTTGGCGCGACCGGAGCCCTTGCGCGCAGCGGCGTCGACATCTTCAACGAGCTCCCGGGTGAGTTCAAGACGGACCCGCTCAAGCAGCAGTCCCGCATTCTGGCCGCGGACGGGAAGGTCATCGCCACTCCCGCGGAGCAGAACCGCATCATCGTCCCGCTGGACAAGGTCGCCCCAATCATGCGCGAGGCGCAGGTCGCCATCGAGGACCACCGCTTCTACGAGCACGGTGGCTTCGACCTGCAGGGCGTCGTCAGGGCCGCGATCGCGAACGTCCGCACCGGGCAGACGACCTCCGGCGCGTCGTCGCTGACACAGCAGTACGTCAAGATCTCGCTGCAGTACACCGCGCTCAACCAAGGTGACGAGGAGGCGGCGGCGGCCGCGGTCCGCAAGGACTACCTGCGCAAGCTCAAGGAGGTCAAGTACGCCATCACCCTCGAGAAGCAGATGACGAAGGACGAGATCCTCGCGGGCTACCTCAACCTGGTCTACTACGGCGACCAGGCGTACGGCGTCGAGGCAGCGGCTCGGCACTACTTCTCCGTCCCGGCGAGCAAGCTCACCCTGTCGCAGGCGGCGCTGCTGGCGGGTCTGACCCAGAACCCGGGCATCACCGACCCGGTGAACTACCCGGAGCGCGCACTCGCTCGGCGCAACGTCGTCCTCGACCGGATGCACGAGCTGAAGATCATCACCCCCGCGAACTGGCAGGCCGCGAAGAAGCGGACCATCAAGCAGGACCTCAAGGTGTCCGAGGCCAAGAGCACCTGCCTGGCGTCGCCCTACCCCTACTGGTGCGAGTTCGTCATCAACTACGTCGAGGCCATGCCCGAGCTCGGCAAGACCGTGGAGCAGCGCCGGCGCCTGCTGCGCACGGGCGGCATCACGGTCCAGACGACGCTGGACCCGAAGATCCAGAAGATCGTCCAGCAGGAAGTGACCCGGAAGGTCCCGATCGGCGACAAGTCGAACGTCGGCGCCGCTGCCTATGTCACCGAGCCCGGAACGGGCAAGGTGCTCGGGTTCGCGCAGAACACGGAGTACACGGTCGGGAAGCAGAGCCGCGGCAAGACCGGTGTCGCCTGGGCACTCGACAAGCAGTGGGGCGGTTCGAGTGGCTTCCAGTTCGGCTCGACCGCCAAGGCGTTCTCGCTGCTCACCGCGATGGAGTCCGGCATGACGACGACCGCGAGGGTCAAGGCGAAGGCAGCCAGCAGCTCCAGTCCGGCCACCTACCAGCCGCGGGAGTTCGGCAAGGGCTGCGGACCGGGCAGCGAGTGGAAGGTCCTCAACGACAGCGCCTTCGGCGGCGGCTCGATCGACCTGATGAATGCGACAGCGAAGTCGACCAACACCGCCTTCGTCGCGCTCGCCCAGCAGGTTGGCGGCTGCAAGGTGTGGGACACGATGGCTCGCCTCGGCCTGAAGACCGCCAGTGGCCAGCCCCTCCCGAAGTACGCTCCGGCCTACATTCTCGGTGCGGCGGAGGTCTCGCCGCAGGGCGTGGCGAACGCCTACGCGACGCTCGCCGCCGACGGCAAGCGCTGCTCGATGCTCGTCGTCACCAAGGTGAGCCAGGGCTCGAAGACCCTCGCGGCCCCGAAGACGAAGTGCGAGGTGGTCGCCAAGGCGGACTTCGTGCGGGGCACGCACAAGTTCCTCGAGTACAACATGACGAACGGGTCCGGAATCCGCAACCAGCTCGACGGGCGCCAGTCAGCTGGCAAGACCGGCACGGCGGACAAGAACAACGAGTCCTGGTTCGTCGGCTACACCCCGAACCTTGTCACCGCAGTCTGGGTCGGCACGCCCGACGACGGCAACAAGCGGCGGATGTTCAACGTCCGCGTCGGCGGGGAGTCCTACCCGGTGATGCACGGTGCCTCGATAGCCGCGCCGATCTGGAAGGGCATCATGAGCCGGGCCCATGAGGGCCTGCCCGTCAAGAAGTTCAAGGAGCCGTCGGACAAGGTCACCAAGGGCAACGAGGTCGCCATCCCGAGCGTCACCGGTCGGTCAGTGAGCGACGCGACGAGGGTCCTCGAGCGCGCGGGCTTCACCGTCGACGTGGGCGACTCGATGGACTCGAACGTCCGCAGAGGCCTGGTCGCTGGCACGTCGCCCTCCGGCAAGGCCCCCAAGGGCAGCCTCATCACGATCTACCCCTCGAACGGGCCGGGCTCGTCCGACCGGGGTGGCGGCGGCAGGCCGGGGCCGACGTTCACGATCGTGCCGCCACCGGACGATGGCGGCAATGACGGACCCGGCAAGCCCACGAAGACCCCGAAGCCGCCAGGTCCCCGCTGACCTCGCCAGCCAGCTGATCCGGTCGCAACCACGCAGTCGCGCTGCGATTGAGGGGAAGCCGGCTCAGCGGCATACGGCCTCATGACCAAGGCCCGACTCGAGCGAGTCGGGGCCTTGGTCGCACTGGGCCGGGGTCAGCCGGCGAGCACGGTGCGCACGACGGCGGCGACCCGGCCACCCTCGGCGCGACCGGCCACGGCGGCGTTGGCCGCCTTCATGGCCACGCCCATCTGCTGCATGCCCGTCGCGCCCGAGGTGGCGACGGCCTCGCGGACGATCCGCTCCAGCTCGGCGTCGTCGAGCTGCTTCGGCAGGTAGGCCTCGAGGACGGCGAGCTCGGCCTGCTCGACGTCTGCCAGCTCCGCGCGGCCCGCGGACGTGTAGGCCTCGGCAGCCTCGCGGCGCTTCTTGGCCTCCTTGGCCAGCACCTTGAGCACGTCGTCGTCGGTGAGCTCCCGCTGCTCCTTGCCGGCGACCTCTTCGTTCGTGACGGCGGTCAGGGCCATGCGGATCGTGCCGGCGCGGACCTGGTCCCGCTCGCGCATCGCCGCGGTGAGGTCGGCCTGCAGCTGCTCCTTGAGGGTGCTCATGCGGCTCAGTCTCTCAGTCGGCGACGCGCGTGCCCGAATTGCCCTGCGCGCCGCGCTGGGTGCGAGGATGTGCGACATGCGCGCCCTGACCAAGACCGTCGTCGGCCTCGGAGTCGCCGGCGTCGGCGTCCTCGGTTGGGCGTCGCTCATCGAACGCAACGCCTTCGTGCTCAGGCGCTTCGAGGTGCCGGTGCTGCCGCCCGGGGCCGAGCCGTTGCGGGTGCTGCACCTGTCCGACATCCACCTGCTGCCGCGGCAGAAGCGCAAGGCGGAGTGGCTGCGTCGGTTGGAGTCGCTCGATCCCGACTTCATCGTCAACACCGGCGACAACATCGCGGCGCATGATGCCGTGCCCGCCTTGCTCGACGCCTTCGGGCCGCTCCTCGACCGGCCGGGGGTCTTCGCCCTCGGGTCGAACGACTACTTCGCGCCGAAGCTCAAGAACCCGCTGCGCTACCTCACGCGCCACCATGCCAAGGGAGCCGGCGAGACGGACCGGCTGCCCACCGCCGATCTCGTCCACGGCTTCACCTCGCGCGGCTGGATCGACCTGACCAACCGGCACGACAAGCTCGTCATCCGGGGGCGGCGGATCGACGTGGTGGGGGTGGACGACCCGCATCTCGGGTATGACCGGCTCGACCTCGTGCGGCGCCCCGCGCAGCCGTCGGCCGAGCTGAAGATCGGGGTGACGCACGCGCCCTACCAGCGGGTGCTCGACACCTTTGTGGAGGATGGAGCGAGTCTGGTCATCGCCGGACACACGCACGGCGGTCAGGTCTGCGTGCCCGGATATGGCGCGCTCGTGACCAACTGCGACCTCGACACCAGCCGGGTCAAGGGTGTGTCCCGGTGGTGGCCGGGAGCGGGGCATCGACCCTCGTCCGAGGCTCCTGCGGATGCCGCCTGGCTCGAGGTGTGTGCCGGTCTGGGGACGTCGCCGACGGCTCCGGTGCGGCTGGCGTGCCGTCCCGAGGCGGTGCTGCTCACGCTCGTCCCCTGTGTCTAGCAGGGTCTCTGGGTTGAGTCGTGCCGGGACCCCCGCGGGTGTCGAAGCGGCTTCAGATCGGTCCGGCGGGCGCTGCTGGACCGATTCGGAGATGGACGGGGTCCTGCGCTAAAGTCTCACCTTGCTGCCCCTGACCGGGGCTGATGCAAGACGGGGTGTGGCGCAGCTTGGTAGCGCGCTTCGTTCGGGACGAAGAGGTCGCAGGTTCAAATCCTGTCACCCCGACCATGTAAACCTGCAGGTCAGCGGGTTGCGCACTCAGTTTTGCTCGCGCCCGAAGTACAGCAGCGACCGCGTGTACAGCAGCAGAAGTACAGCAGCTGGACCTCGTTCAGCTCTATGGAGTCACCGACGAAGCGCATCCGTGGTGGACATCGTCGACCCAGGGCCAGAGCCCGCCCACCGGACCACTCATTGCGCCCGCGCCCGCAAGCGCGGCCAGTGGGAGTACAACTCTTCAGTCCCGCAGGGATTCCATCATGGCTCCAAGGCATTCACACTGGAGCCATGACGAACATCCAGATCAAGGACGTCCCAGAAGAGACGCATGCCGTGTTGCGACAGCGAGCGGCGGCTGCCCACCAATCGCTGCAGGAGTACCTGCGTTCCAAGCTGATCGCCGAAGCCGCCAAGCCGACGGTCGACGAGGTGCTCGAGCGAGCCGGGGGGCGGGCCGGAGGCTCGTTGTCACTGGATGACGCGGTGACCGCACTGCGGTTCGAACGTGCTGGTCATTGACGCAAGCGTCCTGGCCGTCGCACTGCTCGATGACGGTCAGGACGGCGACACGACGCGCCAGCGACTGCGCGGGGAGAGCCTCGCAGCCCCCGCGCTGATCGACCTTGAAGTGCTATCTGTCTGGCGCGGGCTGTCGCGAGGTGGTCAACTCGATACCCGCCGCGTCGCCCTGGCCTTGGAGGATCTTCAATCCCTGCCCATGCAACGGGTGGACCACGCTCCCCTGCTCGAGCGGTGCTGGCAACTCCGGGAGAACCTCACGGTCTATGACGCCGCCTACGTCGCCCTGGCGGAAGTCCTGCAGGCGACTCTGGTCACCGGGGACCGACGGCTGGCCAGGGCCAGTGGTCCGCGTTGCGCCATCGAGGTGGTCAACGCCCAAGAATAGGAAGCCCATCCACCGACGCAGGATGGCCGACTGCGGGCGGTGTGGGCGCTGGCCCGGGTCGCCCGACCTGCGCCACTACCGGACGTCGACCTCAGCGCAAAGTGGAATCGACGAACGGGACCCTCGCTTGCGCCTTCGAGCTGCATACCCGGTATTTGTCTCCTCACTGGACGAATACGGAGTATGTCGGGGAGGCATTCATGTCGGTCAAGCAGGGACTGCTCGCGTTGCTGGCGGATGGCCCAACGTACGGCGCGCGCCCGCGCAGCGACTTCGAGGCGCGTACTGGCGGGACCTGGCCCCTGAACATCGGGCAGGTCTATACGACGCTGGCGCGGGCTTGAGCGGGATGGGCTGGTCGAGCCGGCCGGCGACCCGGACGACGAGGGTCGGATCACCTACCGGCTCACCCCCAGGGTCGGGCAGCGGCGGAGGCGTGGTGGCGCACGCCAGTCACGCGCGACGAGGCCCCCCGCGACGAGCTGGTCATCAAGCTAGCGCTCGCGGTCACGTCGCCGGGGGTCGACGTGGCCCGGGTGGTCCAGACGCAGCGCACCACGACCCTGAAGCACCTGTGTGACCTGACCCGGCTCAAGGCCTCGGCGTCCACGGAGCCGCAGGGTGCTGACCTCGCCTGGCAGCTCGTACTCGAGAACCTTCTCTTCTCCGGCGAGGCGGAGGTCCGCTGGCTCGACCGCGTCGAGGCGGCGCTCGCGCGTCATGCCCGTATGCCGCTGACCTCGTCTGCGCCGCCGGACATGGACGAGCCGACTGAGACAGGCCAGACCTACCGGAAGGGAGCGCGGGCGTGAGCGCTGCAGAGAGGGTTCCTGTCACCAAGCAGCCTGGCGAGACGGCGACCGAGCCGGTCCTCGTCCTGACCGATGTGACGTTGCATCCAGTTGGTCCGAACTGACTGCGGTGCCGCGCACCCGTTGCCCGTGGCCATGACGATCGAGCAGACGACCCCTACATCAGGGCTTGCGGCAAGGTCTCACAGCCCGAGAAGCAGCCGTGGATTGCGTCGTCGTCGCGTCCGAGGACGCCACCACGGAGGGGACCTCCCCGTCGCCGGGTGAGATAGACGGCATGCCCGTAGCTGGGGCGGTCGGCCACGTCGCGACCTCTCCGGTTTCTGATGTTGGGCCCACAGACGTTTGCCGTCGGCAGTAGCCTCCAGAGGTCTGGTTGCTGCGGCTGGCGCGACGACCACGACGCGCATGACCAGGCCGCGTGCAGGAGGGTGGACATGGCTGACTGGCGGTCGCTGAGGGACCACGTCGCGAGGAGTTACCACGTCGGTGTGGATGAGCGCGAGCGATTCGAGAACCCTGAATGGGACGGTCTGTCGGTGTGGGTCGCGACCTCTCGCGGTCAGCGCCTCGTCGCTCTGCTGCCCCGCAAGGACTACAACGACGACTGGTACCTGCGGGTGTCCGCGCCGATTGCCACGACGGGTTCGCTGGATCCGGTGGGCCTGCTCGAGTGGAGCGGGAGGAGTGCTGCCGGGGGGCTCCTGATGGCGGAAGGCCAGCTCTTCTACAGCCGCGCGTATCCGCTGGAATGGCTCGACCTGCCGCGGATCGACACCGCCCTGACCGATGTCGCGGGTACCAGCGCCAGTCTCGAGACGATGCTCGCCGAAGGTGGCCACATCTGAGGGAGTCACCGAGGCACGGTGGGGAGTCATCGGCGCACACGCGCGAGGCAAGCCGGTCGACACGCGGCAGCAGCCTTCCCAGCCGCCGCCCCTCGGCGTGAATAGACGCACCTCCGATCTCTCTCGTTCGAGCATGTGGCTCGCACCAGCGTTCGGACGTTGAGGGCCGGTGCGGGCGCGATACAGCGCATAGGGTGCCGCTGTGACCGCATACGGCCAAGCGAGGCTAGTGGGCATCTCGCTGGACTGCCCTGACCCGCAACGGCTTGCCGACTTCTATCTGGGGCTGCTCGGGGGCCGTCAGTTGTGGGCGAAGGAATCCAGCGTCGGGATCGAGGTGCCCGGGGTTGTGTTGATTGCGCAACACGTCGAGGACTATGTCCCACCGGACTGGCCGGGGACGGCGATCGTGCACCTCGATCTCACCGCCGACGATCTCGGCGCTGCTGAGGAGCGGGCGGTCGCGCTGGGCGCCAAGTCACCCGAGCAGCCGGACCCGCGTTGGCGAGTGCTACTCGATCCGGCGGGCCATCCGTTCTGCCTGACGCCGTTCACACCGCACTCGGTAGGCTGACCGACGCTCGGCCCGGGCATGTGCGCACGGCCGAAGCGGAGCCAGTCGACTGCGGCGGTGGGACGCAGGTCGGCGACGCACAGGAATCAAGCATGGGCGGGCGCTCAGGCTGATCGCGCACTCCGTCGGATGAAGTCAGCCGGGCAGTGAGTCGCCGGGGAATCCGACACAGGCGAGCACCTCGACCGTCATCATACCGGCCTGCACGCAGGGGTCGGCGGCCGTGGTCTCGCGAGCCTGCTCCACGGTTTGGGTCATGACCGCGACGCCGCAAAGTCCGTCGGACAGGACCGGGCACAGAACCGCGATCGTGCCGGCGGCACGCAGCGACACCATCCGACGTTGGTGTGCGCGCTCGATCGCGTCGGCGCCCGGCTGGTGCCGGCCCGTGCCCAGCTCAGCTGAACCAGGCTGTGGGGCATGCCGGTCGCGGCCAGCTCCTGGACGTGCTCGTCGGTGACGGCGTTCATGGCACTCACATTCCCATCCGGTAGTAGTCGACCCCGATCATGGCGACGACTCGTTCCTGGTCGCGGTCGTACGGCGCGTGGATGTATTTGTCGGCGATCGCGTCCACGACCGCCCACCCCTCCTCGCCGGAGAGCCAGGTGACGACCCGTCCGCGCAGGACAACCGGGAAGAACGGGTTGTCCGCCGGTGTCAGGGAGATCGCGACGCGTGGGTCGCGGCGGAGGTTGCGAGCCTTCTGCGAGCCGGGCCCGGTCAAGAACACGACATGGTTCGCGTGGGTTCCGACCCAAACGGGCACGGAGTGCGGTGCGCCGTCGGGCAGGACGGTCGCCAGGTGGGCGATGGGCGTGCCGTCGAGTAGGGCGGCGAGGTCGTTTTCGAGGGCGGCGCGATTGGTCATCGTCGGTCCTTCCGGGAGTTCCTTGAAGAGACTCAGCGACCGTAACATCATAAGTTCCTTCAGGGAACCCAGACGGTTAGGCTGGTTCCATGCAGCGCACGAACTTTGGCGACATGGCGTGCTCGATCGCCCGGACGCTCGACGTGATGGGGGAACCCTGGACGCCGCTGGTGATCCGCGACGTCTTCGTCGGGATGAACCGCTTCGAGCAGATCCAGCAGGATCTCGGCATCTCCCGCAAGGTGCTGACCGAGCGGCTGAATCACCTCGTCGAGCACGGCGTTCTCGAGCGGCGCCCGTACGACAGCCGACCCCGGTACGAGTACCACCTGACGGTGCGGGGAACTGAGCTCTTCGATGTGCTCATGGTGATGGTCGGCTGGGGCGACAAGTGGCTCGCTGGCAAGGCGGGCCCTCCGGTGCTGTACCGCCACCACGCCTGCGGCGAGGTAAGCCACGTGGACCTGCGCTGCGGCCACTGCGGGGAGCCGATGCACGCCAAGGACATCGAAGTGCTGGCTGGGCCGGGCGCTGCAGCCTGAGGAGGCGGGGCGGCTCGCGGCTTCGGCGCGACGACGCGCCCCAGCTGACCCATCGGCCGTGATAGCAACGTGGCCCTGTCGCGTGGGAGTGGGCGCCTCGACGGCACCGGGGCAGCCTCGTACCGCCTTTCCTCCGTTGGTCTTTGCCTGTGCTGGGCGTGGAGGTCGACCGGGAACGCTTGCGCGATGTGTGCGAGCGATACGGCGTTGCGTCCTTGGAGGTTTTGGGTCGCTCGCTCGGGGCGAGGATCGGCTCGACAGCGATGTGGACCTGCTCTATGTCCTCGAGCCGGGCACTCGTCTCGGCTTTCGGCGGTTCGACCTGGAAGACGAGCTGTCCGCACTGCTCGGCCGTCCGGTCGATCTCGTCGCGCGCAGATCGATCAACAAGTACCTTCGCGAGCAGATTCTTGCCGACGCGCGCCCGCTGTATGCGGCGTGAACTGCTGCTGCTGCGCGAGATGCGCGATGCACGATGAGGCCGCGACCGGCAAGCGGGTGGCCGCTAACGGAGCGTGATCACGCGTGCGGCGCCGAGCGAGCCTCTCGTGTCAAGCACCTGGCTTCCGGCAACTCTCCCCGCCATGAACCGGCTGAGCCCCCGTTCGCTCCGCTGACCACGCCCTTCGTCGAAGAGCACGACGTAGATCAGTTGGCCCGCGACGGGCCGAGTCCCTGCCACCTGGGTCAGCCCAATCGTCGCGCAGCCGGAGTACCAGCCAAGCTGGGGTTGGTAAGCCGTGGCGACAACACACGTGCGGCTTGCCGATGACTGGCGTGCCAGCAGGTCCCCCACCTGCACGAGGGAGGTGCGTTCGGCCGTCACGTCCGCCACATGGCCGTCCCGGACCACGCCGTAGTTCGCAGCGGCGGCCACCACAGCGAACGATGTCAGCGCAGCGAGAACGACACGCGACGATGCGCCCGCGAACTCCGCGATTGCATCCACGCCCAGGATGATGAGCAGCAGGACCGGGAAGAAGACGTAGCGCTCCTCGCCGTGCGCCGTCAGCCCGAGCACCACCACGTGGAGGACGGCGGTCAGGCCGAAGAAGACGCGGACACGGTCACCGCGACCCTCCAGCTCACCGCGCCTGATGCGAAGGGCTGAGACAGCTGCGGCGATCAAGCCCGCGGTCATGACGACGCCGCCGAGGTCGCCGGCCAACCGGAACGGGAATGCCAGCGCGTAGTACACCAACCCCTCGCCGACGTACTCCCCGCCCGCGACGTCGCCAGCGGAGAGCATGGCCGCAAGCGGAGAGCCGGCGGCGCGCTCGCTGTACAGCAGATGTGGCAGCAGCCCACCAGCGAAGACGCCGGCGGCAATGGCCACCTCCCGCCATGACCTGATCCACACGCGCGGTCCCCAGGTCAGCAGCGCCGCGACGGCAAGCGCCACAAGGCCAGAGATGGCGCCGTAGCGCAGGTAGAAGACGACGACCGCCACCGCCGAGGCGACAGCGAGATCGTATGACCCGGCCCGCTGGCGAGACCGGACGATCAGGTACGCCACCAGCAGGAGAAGACCGGCCGCGGCGACATCGTTGAGGAACTCCGGCAACCGCTTGAGGAAAGCCCATCCGCTGACAAAGACCGCGATCGCGACCACCGCGCGCCGCGGTGTCGTCAGCCGAGCGGCGACCGCGTAGGCGATGGCCAGGCTGATCAACGCCAGCCCGAGCCCCACCAATCGGAGCGCGCCGACGTCGCTCTGGAAGGACAGTGCCATCCAGCCCAGCACCGGCAAACCGAAGGGTCGGTACGGCGCCCACCCACTGGCCGGCGCACCGCCCGCCCACGAGCGGGCCTGCGTTGCGTACACCGCTTCGTCATGGCCGAGGTACGGCAACGCGCCCTGCAGTGCCGCCCACAGTGCGACGGTTCCGGACAACACCGCGAGCAGGCCAAGCCACAGCGGGACACGTCCCAGGACGGCAACCGCCTGCCGCAAGCGCGCTGGCGGCGTGACCCCGCGCGCTGCCAAGGCCAAGGCGGGCGCCGCAATGAGCAGCAGCGGGAGCGGCGAGCCCTGCAATGTCGATATCGGCGAGCCGTGCACCAGCCCCAATGCGTACGCGGCCTGCTGCACAAATGCCAGGCCCGTGAGCGCCACAGCCACCACGAGCGCACGTCGTCGCCCACGCTCGAGTGCGACAGGCGAGGCACCGTCCACCGAACCTTCACCCGTCTGCAGCCACGGCTTCACGTCGGCCACCCTCCTGCGGAACTGTCCCGAGTCAGGTCAAACGGGATGACAATGCAGCTGGATCCTAGCGGCTGTGCGCCGTGTGGCTCTGGGTGTGGATCTGCCCGAGCCGCCACGACTCCTCAAATCCGGTGCAGAGTCCGTGTCCGTGACCGTGACCGTGACCGCGACCCTGGCGGGGCCCGGGTCGGCATCGTCGACGGACCACGTGAGGACAGCACCATCGGCGAGCCAAGTCGCGCGCTTCCTGCACGACGCCGGCGAGACGCCGGACTAGCACGATCCCCTGCCGCGCGGTCTCCAGCGAGATCTCGCTGTGGGCATCCCGGTGGACGTCGGGCTCGTCATCCCACACGTCGAGACCGACCGCGAACATCGAGCGCAGGATGGGTCGCACCATGTCGGACAGGCGCTCCTTGGGGAACCTGCCGTCCTCGGAGGCCTGTCGTCGTCAGAGCAGGTTCACCGGGGTGAATCGCTCACGTGTGCCGCTAGATCTACCGTGCCATCGGTGCCGGCTCGTCGACGCAGCGCTGGTCATCTCGCACGCGCCTCATCGCGCGGGGTCGACCCCCAGAGACCCGCCACAGGTCGCGGACTTCGGGCTGAGTCGAGGCCCCCGTGCGCTGTGTCCAACGGATCACGGATACGCCGTGGCAGCTTCCTTTCGGTGCCTGACCTGATCGTCGCGATCGAGGACTACCTGTCGGCCAGCAACGCCGACCGCACCCAGTTCGTATGGACCGCGACCGCCGAGTCGATTCTCGCCACGGCCACGCGCGCGCCGCAAGCTCGAGGAAGTCGTCAGTCAATGAAGTGACGGACCACTAGCATGTGATGGTGATGCGCCGGGTCATCGTCATGGAGCTCTTCTCTGGTCCGGCGTGGCGGGATGCCTCGGACATGGTGGGGCACGTTGAGCCGGCGGCCGCGGGGGGCTGGCTCATGATCCAGCCCGGAAGCGCGCGTGTCCTGGGTGATCCGCCGGACGGCCACCAGATTCTGCGCGATGAAGACCATGGCGGTCCCTCGTTCCTGTGTCAAGTGTGGTACAGCACCGCCGGTAGAGACCGGCCGACGGTCCATACCGTCGCCGCAGGGGATGCCGACCTGTACGAGGAGGTGCTGGCCAGCCTTGGCTTCCGCCTGGACCAACCCGATGGCATCGACCTGCGCAAGGATGAGTCCGGGGCCTATTGGGGCTACTACGTCTGAGCGCTCGTCGTGCGTGACCGCGTGTGCCAGCCGGGTCGCCTGGCGGCCCGCCGGCGTGGCACCGAAGCCGTGACGCCGCGTATCGGTAGCCCAGTCGCGGCGGGAGGCGCACAATGGAGGCACTGCGGGGCCCCCATCCGCGCAGCGGAGCGTGAGACGTGTCAGAGGACTCCAGAGCCGACCCGAGCGCCCCCCTTCCCGACTGGGCAAGGGGGCAGGCGATGGATGGCTTGGATGACGAGGACAGCGAGGGCCGCGACGAGCGCGCGCAGCAGCTCGTGAACGAGTTCGAGGACGAGCGTCACGACGAGGATGACGACCCTGACGAGGGTGGCGAGGCCTAGTCCGCCGCATCCACCCGGCATGAGGCGCAGCGTGAGGTTCCTCCCGGTCAAGGGATGCCACCCGATCGGGCGTCCGGGGGCACAGCCTTCCGCCGAGACCATCGTTCGCTTGTGCCCGGGCTGAGGCCGGGGCGTTTCCTTCGTCGTCGTACGCTCGCTCTTCAGCGGCGGCGTGGACTCTCTGGTCGCGAGGGCTCGGCCCGCGAGTGTTCTTCCCGATGATCCCCGGGACCAGACGGGCGACGGCGGCATCGCGGAGAAGCAGCGTCGGACAGCCCGCGTTGGGTCGGCGACCAACAGGGACCGCAGCCTTCATTGGGCAGGCGGAGGCAGTGATGTACCTGATGCTCTACGCCAGCGGTTGGATGCTGCTGTGGCAGATTTCGGCCGGCCAGGGGATGACTGCCCTGTCGGAGACCGCTCGCGTCTGACAGAACGGCATGTCCATGGTCCCGGACACCGTCTGGGCGGCGTGGCGCTGGCCGTGTCGGGATAGACGCGGATGGGAGACGCGCGTGTCCTCATGTGAGCGCCTGGGGAGGGTCTCTCACACTGGCGCGGCGACCCCGAACCGCTGCGGCAGCCTTCGGGGTTACGAAGGGAGGAGCTCCTGCCCGAATCACCTCTCCCGGATCAGCACCTGCTCGTCCGCCACCTCCCAAGCCGGCAACCTCGGCTGTAGGCCGATCGCCGGCTCACAGCGGACGCTCCAGCTTGGGCACGACTTGGCTTGCCCTCGCCGGCTTGAGCAGAGTCGCCGGGGACCCGGGGTCAGGTCGGCACCGAGCTCTCGGCGTACCACGCATCGCGGACGGTGCGGCGCATGGTCATCCTTTGGCGGGTTTGGGCGACGATGCCGACGAGCGCCAGGGCGAGCAGCAGCAGGTACCAGC
>NZ_DATEEY010000117.1:0-8708 GCF_035280925.1 Intrasporangium sp.
GATGCCCTGGAGTGGACGACGACCCAGCCGGTCGAGTTCAGCGACCCGCGGGTCGGGCAGATCGTCGATGCCGCCAAGGCGGGGAGCAGGCTGCTGCTCGTCACCTCGCACCGGCGCGAGTCGTGGGGCGACCGGATGACCCAGTCGATGGGCGCGATCCGAGACCTCGCCGTGGCCAACCCCGACGTGCTCGTCCTGCTGCCGATGCACCGCAACCCCATCGTCCGCGATGTGATCGAGCCGATGCTCGGGCCCCTCGAGAACGTCACGCTGACCGAGCCGCTCGAGTACCACCAGTTCGCGCACGTCCTCGCGGCCTCCAACGTCGTGCTCACCGACTCCGGTGGAGTGCAGGAGGAGGCGCCGAGCCTCGGCAAGCCGGTGCTCGTCATGCGCGACACGACCGAGCGCCCCGAGGCGGTCTCGGCGGGGACGGTCCGGCTCGTCGGCACCGACGCGGAAACGATCCGCACCTCCGTGCAGACGCTCTTCGACGACGAGCGCGCCTACGAGGCGATGGCCAACGCCGTCAACCCCTATGGGGACGGCAGGGCCGCCAAGCGCTGCGTCGCTGCGATCGCGGCCCTGCTCGGTGTCGGGGAGCGGGAGCCCGACTTCGGCTCCCCCGACCCGACCCGACCCTGAGGACGCACCTTGACAGAGGAACGCCACCGCCCGCCGGCCCGCCGTCTCGTCGCGTCGTACTGCTTCCCGCCCTACAGCGACGTCTCCGCAGTCGTCGCCGCCAAGCGGGTCCGCGAGCGCAACGAGCCGGTCGACGTCGTCCAGAACGCCATGGACAGCATCCGTTCATCGGATGAGGAGCTGACGGAGATCGCCGGTGATCTCGTGCACCGGCGGGTTGCACTGCCGTCGAAGACCGCGTTCAGCAGCTGGACCTCAATCTTCGAGTTCCAGCGGATGGGCCTGGAGGTCGTGTCTCAGTGGGAGCGGGAGCAGGGTCGACCCTACGAATCCGTCTACAGCCGTGCACAATTTGCGGCCTCTCACTTCCTCGCCGCACGCGTCAAACTATCGCGTCCACAGCTCACGTGGGACGCGGAGTTCTCCGATCCTCTGTCGCACGACGTCCTGGGCAAGGAACGGTCCGCGCCGGCCGAGGACGACGAGCTGTTGGAGCTACTCCGCCGGGCCATCGAGGGCGCGGGCTTCAGGCCGCCGAGCGGTGTGAACGCACTCGAGTGGTGCGAGGTCGTGGCGTTCGCCTTTGCCGACTCCATCACCTTCACCAACCCGTACCAACGCGACTTCATGCTCGAGCACTGCGCTGACCCTGCCCTCGCTGCGCGAGTGGAGGGCATTGCGACCGTTTCGCCTCACCCGACCCTGCCGCGGCAGTTCTACTCGATGGGTCACACGGACCTGTCGCTCGAGGAAGGCCGATTCCACATCGGCTATTTCGGCAACTTCTATGCGAACAGGGGGATCGGCCGCGTCGTCGACGCACTGGGCCTGTTGGGCGAGAACGTTCGCGACCGGCTGCGGCTGCACATCTTCACGGCCCAGACGGAGGAGGTCCAGGAGACGGTTGACGACGCGGGCCTCGACGGGGTCGTCAGGGTTGGTCCCTTCGTAGGGTTCCTGGAGTTCCTCACCCTGTGTGATCGCATGGACCTGCTCCTCGTCACCGATGCGGTGTCACCGCCCGGTGGGACGAACCCCTTCCTGCCGTCCAAGTGGAGCGACTACAAGGGCAGCGTCACCCCGGTGTGGGGGATCGTCGAGGAAGACAGCGCCCTTGACGAGCAGGCACTCGACTTCCGCACGCCGGTCGAGCACACGAGCGCGGCCGCCCAGCTGCTTGCGCGCCTCGCCTCACGATGAGCGATTCAGGGCCAGGGCTTCAGGGCGGGGCTTCAGGGCGGGGGCTTCATGGCCGAGGGATCCGGGCGGGACGTCATCGCCAGAGTCCGCGGGTGTCGATGACCTTCTTGCCCTCCAGGTCGCCCAGCGTCAGGTGCTTGAACGCGTGATGGTCCACGAGGAGCAGGACGACGTCGGCTTCGTGCACGGCATAGGACACCTCGGCCGCGAACACGTTGGCGCGGCCGTGGAGAGACTTCGGCAGCGCGGTGACGTGCGGCTCGACGGCGAGGATGGTCGCGCCGGGTAGGTCATTGGCGAGCTGCTCGGTGATCCCGAGAGCCGGGGACTCGCGCAGGTCATCGATGTCGGCCTTGAACGCCAGCCCGAGGCAGGCGATCGTCGCGTTCTCGCCGTCCGGGCCGGCTCCAAGCTCGGAGAGCGCACCCTTGACCTTGCTGACGATGGTGTGCGGTCGGGCGTCGTTGGTCTCCCGGGCGGTTCGGATCAAGCGGGCGCGCTCTGGGGCCGACGCGACGATGAACCACGGGTCGACGGCGATGCAGTGGCCACCGACGCCGGGACCAGGGTTGAGGATGTTGACCCGGGGATGGCGGTTGGCCAGGCGGATGACCTCCCACACGTCGAGGCCCAGCTCTTCGCAGATCTCGGCGAGCTCGTTGGCAAAGGCGATGTTGACGTCGCGGAAGGAGTTCTCCGTCAGCTTGGCCATCTCGGCCGAGGTCGCGTCGGTGAGCAGGATCTCGCCGGTGACGAACGTGCGGTAGAGCGCTGCCGCGCGCTCGGCGCAGGCCGGGGTCAGGCCGCCTACGACCCGGTCGTTGGAGAAGATCTCGACCATGATGCGCCCCGGCAGGACCCGCTCGGGGCAGTGCGCGAGGTGGACGTCGGGACGCTCGGACTGGTGGGGGAGGCGCAGGTCCGGTCGGAGCTCCGCAAGCCACTCGCTGATCTTGCGGGTGGTCCCGGGCGGGGATGTCGACTCGAGGATGACGACCTCTCCGCCGCGCAGCCGGGGAGCGATCGCCTCGGTCGCGGAACGGATGTAGGACAGATCCGGCTCGTGGTCGCCCTTGAACGGGGTCGGCACGGCGATGAGGTAGTAGGACGCCGCCGGCACTCTGGTGCTGGCCTGCAGGCGCCCGGAGGTCACCGCCTCCTCGATCGCCTCGTCGAGGTCCGGCTCGACGATCGGCACGCGGCCGGCGTTGATCTCGGACACGGTCCGCTCGTTGACGTCGACGCCGTGGACCGTCAGGCCCTGTTGGGTCAGTGCGGCACACGTGGGCAGGCCGATGTAGCCCAGGCCGATGACAGCGATTCCGTTTCTAAACATGCGGTGGTTCTCCGGGTGGAAGGGATGCGGCCTGTGGAGGCCTGATGATTCTGCCGTCCATGACGGCACAGACTGCGGCGACGAAGGCGCCGCTCTGCGTCGACCAGTCGTGATGGGCCTGCGCGTAGGCGTGGCCGCGGCGACCGAGGTCGCGGGCCAGCTCGCGGTCCTCGTGGAGACGGAGGACTGCCTCCGCCGCAGCGGCGGCATCGTCGAACGGGACGACGCAGCCGGCACCTGAGGCCTCGACGAGCTGCTCGGCGACTGGGAGAGGGGTCGTGACGACGGGGACTCCGCGAGCGAGGTACTCGTAGATCTTGGTCGGCGTCGAGTGCCGGTAGTTGGGCAGGTCTCGGAGCAGAGAGAGGCCGACGAGCGACCCCTCGACGAGGTTGAGTGCCGTCGCGTTGGGAACGAAGCCGTGGAGGCGCACATGGCCGCGAGCCGCCGCGTCGTCGAGGATCCCCCTCGTCTCCTCGTCCCGGGGTGGGCCGATGATCTCGACGGTGAGGGAGCCATCCGTGCGCTCGTGCAGAAGCCGACCCAGCTCGACCATCACCCTGGCGCCCCGAGCCACCGTCACGGAGCCCAGATACACGACCCGGTTCGAGTGGGGCAGGGGAACGCTCGCCGGAACGGATGTCGTGTTCGGCACGACGACGTGCTGCCTGCTGAACCGCTCCGCGTAGCCGGGTTCGGCGAGGATCAGGTGGCGGGAGCGCTCCGCGGCCCGCTCGAGCAGACGCACGCCCGCTGCGGCCGGGCGCCGCAGCGCAGACGGTAGCCAGCCCTTGACCTCGATGGCTGCGGCGGTGTCCTCGTGGACGTCCCAGATCAGGTGTGGGACGCGCAGGCCGGCGAGGGCCACGAGCAGTTCGGGGTCGTGGACGATCACCGCACCGTGCTGGGAAGCGAGTCGGCGAACCACCGCCCTGGCGGCTCGCGCGGCACGGAGGCGTCGACGCCCGACCGCGCGCGGCAGGTCGATCGTCGTGAGCCCAGGCGACGTGTCGGGGGAGACGCCATGGGCGCTGAAGGATGCGGCATAGGTCACGGGGATGCCGGCGTCGAGCAGGGCCGCGATCTCGCGATGACGGATGCGGGCGTCCTCGGGGTGATGCACCACCGTCACGACGAGGACCGGCTTCGTCGAGCTCATGTGGAGGGTTTCGTCGGAGGTCACGGCCGAACCGGCGGCGCCGTCGCTGGCTCGGTCTGGCCGGCTGGCTGGGTCTGGCCGGCTGGCTGGGTCTGGCCGGCCGGGGGCGAGGGAGCGGGCGGCTTGGCAGCGGGCCTCCTGACGGTGGCCTCATAGGCGGACACGACCTCCTCGGTCGGTCCGTCCATGACGAGCCGGCCCTGGTCCATCCACAGCACCCGGTCGCACGTCTCACGGATCGCCGCGTTGGAGTGGCTGACGAGGAAGACCGTGCTCGCGTCCTGGCGGATCTCCGCGATGCGGTCCCTGCTGCGCGCCTGGAAGTCGGCGTCACCAGTGGCCAGCGCCTCGTCGATCATGAGGATGTCGGGTGCCGCGGCGGTCGAGATCGCGAAGCGGAGCCGGGCCCCCATGCCAGAGGAGTAGGAGCTCATCGGCAGGTTGATGAACTCGCCGATGCCCGAGAACTCGACGATCTCCTCGTAGCGCTCACGCACCTGAGCGGGGGTCAGACCGAGGGCCAGACCGCCGATCATGACGTTGCGCTCGCCGGTGAGGCTGCTGAGCAGAACGGCATTGACGCCGAGCAGGGACGGCCGACCAGCGGACCAGACGCGCCCGCCGCTCGGCGGGATCAGCCCCGCGATGGCCCGTAAGAGGGTGCTCTTGCCGGAACCGTTGCGGCCGATGATGCCGACCGACTCGCCGTTGTGCACGACGAACGACACCTTCTTGACGGCGTGGACCTTGCGCACCCCGCCGACATGGGACCGTTTGTCGAGGATCCGCTCGAGCCAAGGCTGCTCGACGTCGGTGGAGGTGCCGCGCTTCTTCGCGCCGAACACCGTATAGACGATGTCGAGCTCCGACGCGACAACGCTCGGTTGCGTCCCTCTTGGCGTGGTGTCACTTTGCGCCATAGCGGCCCTCCCCTCGCCAGAAGAAGACGAGCCCGGCGCCAGCCAGGGCCACGGCCCAGAAGGCGCATGCGAGCCATGTCATCAGCTGCGGCTCGTACTCCGCCATGAGGCTCTCGCGGACGGCGTTGATCGGGGCGGCGAGCGGCTGGTACAGGAGAACGGCGCCGAGCACCGCGTGACCAGCGGCGTAGTGAGCGATGCTGAAGAAGACACCCGAGACATACCGCGCCAGTCGCACGACGACCGGGACGAGGTTCGCGATGTCGCGCGAGGCGTCGACGATGCGGGCCAGGATGAAGGCGAAGCCGAGGTTGATCATCGTCTGGAACAGCAGGGCCACGGGGAAGAGCAGCCACCACACCGTGACGGGCTCGCCCGTGAGCGGCATCGCGAGCATGAGCACGGCAAAGGATGGCAAGTTGCTCAGCAGCTGCGTCAGGGTCACGGAGATCGGCAGCAGAGCGCGCGGGAACTGCAGGGCCCGAACCAGACCGATGTTCCCGGTGACGGCCTTGGCACCCTGCGTCATTGAGGTTGCGGCGTACCCGAAGACGAAGATGCCGATCGTCAGGAAGCCAAGGTAGTTGTCCGTGCCGCCTCGGGTGGGCACGAGGAAGCCGAAGATGAAGTAGTACGACGCGACGAGCAGGATCGGGTTGATGACCGCCCAGAGCTGACCGAGGTAGTTGTTCTGGTTGGCCGAGTAGGCCTGGGACGACGAGAGGGCCCAGATGAGGTGCCGGTTGGCCCACAGGTCCCGGAGGTACTTGCCGAAGGGCGGCACGCTGCCGAGCTCGTTGAGGCCGGCCTCCCGGGCGAGCTTCTCGGCTTCCTCGGGTGTGAGGGCCGGCGGCAGCGGTGCCGGCGTGGCGGCCCGCAGATCCGAATCCGTCACAGTCGCTGCACCCTTTCGTTCACTGGGGTGACCCCTCGGGTGTCGAGGAGCCGCCGGGCGGCGTCGGCGAGGGCGGCGACGTCGTAACCGCTGTGATTCTGCACCAGGATGGTCAGGTCCGCGTCCTCGGTCGCCGCGAGGGGGTCATCCACCCGCTTGACGTCGCCCCCCAGGGCGCGCCAGTCCTCGACGAAGGGGTCGTGGTAGAGCACCGTCGCCCCGAGGGCCACGAGCTGGCGGGCAAGCGGCACCGCTGGGCTCTCACGCTCGTCTGCGATGTCGGGCTTGTAGGTGACGCCGAGCAGCAGCACGGTCGAACCGTTGAGCGCCTTCGCATCGTCATTGAGCGCGTCCTGGGCCCGGCGGACGACATAGCTGGGCATCGTCGAGTTGATCTCCTGGGCGAGCTCGACGAAGCGGAACGGGTAACCGAGTCGGGCCCGGACGCTGTGCGAGAGGTAGTTGGGGTCGATCGGGATGCAGTGCCCGCCCACCCCGGGGCCGGGGTAGAAGGCCTGGAACCCGAACGGCTTGGTCCGGGCGGCCGCAATGACGTCCCAGAGGTCGATGCCCAGGTCGTGGCAGAAGCGCGCCATCTCATTGACCAGGGCGATGTTGATGTGGCGGTAGGTGTTCTCCAGCAGTTTCGCGGTCTCGGCCTCGCGGGTCCCCCGGGTCGGGACGACCGTGTCGACGAATCGGCCGTAGAAGGCCCCGGCCGCTTCGGTGCACGCCGCTGTGTGGCCACCGACGACCTTGGGAGTGTTCTTCGCGCCGTACTCCCGGTTGCCCGGATCGATCCGCTCGGGTGAGAAGGCGAGGTGGAAGTCACGTCCCGCGACGAGCCCACCGGCCTCGAGCACCGGTCGCACGACCTCGTCGGTGGTCCCCGGGTACGTCGTCGACTCGAGAACCACCACCATGCCGGGCTGTAACTGACCGGCGACGGTCGCGACCGCGGCCTCCACATGGCGCAGATCCGGCCCACCATCGTCTGCGAGAGGCGTGGGCACACAGATGATGATCGCGGCGGCGTCGCTGAGCCGGCTTGGGTCGCTCGTGGCGCTGAAGCCCTGCGTCAGCATCTCGGCGACGTCACGGTCCGCCAGGTCGTCGACATGAGAGATCCCGGCGTTGAGATCAGCAACGACACTCGCGTCGATGTCGAAGCCGACGACTGAGAGCCCCGCCCGGCTCGCGGCCTGGGCGAGGGGCATGCCCACATACCCAAGGCCGATGACGGCGGCGTCTACCACTCGTTACTCCCTAGCTGCCTCTCTGGTGGGAACCCGCGACCGGCTGATGTCGCGATAGATCCCTGCGTACGTCGCGGCGGCAGCCTTCCAGGTGCGCTGCTCGGCCACCCAGTTGCGCCCCGCGGCGCCCAGGTCGGCCCTGAGCGTGGAATCATACAGCAGCCTCCCGAGGGCCTCCGACCACGAATCGGCGTCACCGGCTGCGGCCGCGAGGCCACGTGGCTCGGGATCGAGGCCGTCACCGACCAGCTCGAGCAGGGGCGCGAGGTTGCTCACGAGGACGGGGCGGGCGGTCGCCATCGCCTCAAGGGGCTTGAGCGGTGGCACGAGCTCCGTCACGGGTGTGCGGAGGCGAGGTACGCAGAAGACGTCGAGCGCTGCGTGGTGAACGTGGGCCTCGTGATGGGGCACGCGCCCGGTGAAGGTGGCACGATCCGGCCCGAGGCGATCGTGCGCCGTGCGCTGGAGCTCCGCGAGGGCCGGACCGTCGCCCACGACGAGGAGCACGAGGCGCGGGTCGTCGACGGCCGCAACGGCATCGATGAGGACGTCGATCCCCTCGTAGTCGTTGAGCGTGCTGACCATGCCGACCGCCACCGCATCGGGGGCGATGCCGAGGCGGGCGCGAAGACGGGTCGCGTCCGGCGCCGGCTCGAGGAACTCGGCCGAGACGGCATTGCCGACGAGGTTGACCTTTGCGGCTGGGATGCCACGGGCCACGATCTCGTCGACCATGGCCTGTGAGACGGCGACCACCGCGTCTGCGGCGCGCATGCAGGCCGTCTCCGCCTCCCGCGACAGCAGGTACTGGTCCGAGGCCGGGTCGCCCCCGCGGCTGCGCCATGTCTCCTCGAGGAAGCCGCGGGCCTCGTAGACCACCGGCAGGCCGAGCCGGTCGCCGGTGAGCAGCGCGACCTGACCGTTCTCGTGCTTGCTGTGCGCGTGGAGGACGTTGACGTCAAGGCGCCCGGCCAGACGTGTCAGCGCATCCGCCCCGACGCGGATGCGCTCGTGGGCCAGCACGGGCAGGCCGCGGAACGGTATGAGGCGGTGCGTCGGAATCCCCTGGTGGACGAAGTCCCGGCCGGCCGCGAAAGCGCCGCTGTCCACCGGGAACCCCAGACGCGTGACGACGTGGGCATCGATCCCCGCACCTCGTTGCGACTCGGCGATGCCCTGGGTCCGGATCGTGTACCCCGCTTGGACCTCGGGCAACGCGTTCGTCACGACGTGCAGGACTCGCAATCGACGCTCGTCCCCCGCGACGGGGGGGAGCCCCGACCGCGGTGCACGCTCG
>NZ_DATEEY010000118.1:0-36655 GCF_035280925.1 Intrasporangium sp.
GGTCGAGCAGGCCGGCGGGCCGACCCAGTCCGAGCGGCAGCAGGCGGAGGCGAGCCAGGACCAGGACCGGCAGCAGGACCGGCAGCAGGACCGGCAGCAGGACCGGCCGGACCGCCAGCAGGAGCGCGACGCTCAGCAGGATCGGGAGGACCACCGCGACAGCCGGGACAACCGGGAAGGTCAGCCCGGTGGCCGGTACGACGACGACGACCGCGGCAACCGCCGCAGCCGCAACCGCCAGCGCAGCCGGGACCGCAAGCGTGGCCGCAGCGGGTCGGCGACCGACTGGAGCGACGCCGAGCCGCAGATCGGCGACGACGACGTCCTCGTCCCCGTGGCCGGGATCCTGGACGTGCTGGAGAACTATGCGTTCGTCCGCACGTCCGGCTACCTGCCGGGCCCGAGCGACGTGTACGTCCCGCTCGGCATGGTCAAGAAGCACGGTCTGCGCAAGGGCGACGCCGTCACCGGGGCCGTCAAGGCGCTCCGCGAGGGAGAGCAGCCCACCGGCAACGTCGGCCGACAGAAGTACAACGCACTCGTTCGGCTCGACACCGTCAACGGGCAGGGGCCGGATGACGCGCCAAAGCGGGTGGAGTTCGGCAAGCTGACGCCGCTCTATCCGCAGCAGCGCCTGCGCCTCGAGACCGAGGCGGGCCAGCTGACGACGCGGGTCATCGACCTCGTGGCTCCGATCGGCAAGGGCCAGCGCGGTCTCATCGTCGCCCCCGCCAAGGCCGGCAAGACGATGGTCATGCAGGCGCTCGCCAACGCCATCACGACGAACAACCCGGAATGCCACCTCATGGTCGTCCTGGTGGACGAGCGGCCCGAAGAGGTCACCGAGATGCAGCGCGCGGTCAAGGGGGAGGTCATCGCCTCCACGTTCGACCGGCCGGCGGACGACCACACCACCGTCGCCGAGCTCGCCATCGAGCGCGCCAAGCGCCTGGTCGAGCTCGGGCACGACGTCGTCGTCCTCCTCGACTCGATCACCAAGCTCGGGCGCGCCTACAACCTGTCGGCGCCGGCAAGCGGGCGGATCCTGTCCGGTGGTGTCGACTCGGCCGCGCTCTACCCGCCGAAGAAGTTCTTCGGGGCGGCGCGCAACATCGAGAACGGCGGCTCCCTGACCATCCTCGCGACCGCGCTCGTGGAGACGGGCTCGAAGATGGACGAGGTGATCTTCGAGGAGTTCAAGGGCACCGGGAACATGGAGCTCAAGCTCGACCGCCAGCTCGCGAACCGGCGCATCTTCCCGTCCGTGGACATCAACGCGTCCGGCACCCGCCGCGAGGAGCTCCTGCTCGCCAGCGAGGAGCTCAAGATCGTGTGGAAGCTGCGTCGCGTCCTCGGTGGGCTCGACACCCAGCAGGCCATCGAGCTGCTCCTCGACCGGCTCCGGAAGACCAAGACGAACTACGAGTTCCTCACCAAGGTCCAGCAGACGAGCAGCGCGCGGCTCGACGAGGACTGAGGCCCGAACCTGCGTGCCAGGAGCGCGGAATATCGCGCGCCTGGCACGCAGGGCCAGAGCTGTCCACAGGACGCCGGCGCGCGACGGGTGAACGCCGTCAGGATCATGGGGTGGAGTCCCAACCTCTGCCCCGCAGGAGGAAACCGCGTCGGCGTCTGTCGCGGGCGGAGCGCACTCGTGCGGCGCTAACAGTCGCCGAGCTGCACGACGGTGTTGCCCGTCGAGCCGACCTCCGTACGGTCGGTGTGACCAGGGCCGACGTGCGCACCGAGATCGGTGCCGGCAGGTGGACGACGGCGGGGAAGCACACGGTGGTGATCGGGTCCGGCACGCTCACCGCAGCGGCGCGTCACTGGCAGGCCGTCTGGGAGAGCGGCTCGGGGGCGGTGCTGGACGGGGCCGCGGCGCTCGTCGCGTCCGGGCTCTCGGGCTTCACGCCGACCCGGATCGACGTCTCGCTGCCCCGCAACAACCGCAGGCACGCGGTCCCCGGTGTCGTGCGCCATCTGCGATCGACGATGCCGCCTGCGCTTGCCGTGGGCATCCCGCGGGTCAGGCCGGAGTGGGCGACCATCCACGCGGCGCAGTGGGCAGCGTCCGACCGGCAGGCGGCCCTGCTCCTGTGCCTGCCGGTGCAGCAGCGCCTGGTGCTGCCGGAAAGAGTCCTGCAGGCCTGGCACGCCTCGTCCCACGGCCCCAGGCACGAGCTGCTCGAGGTCCTCGTGCGTGATGTGTGCGATGGAGCGCACTCCTTGGGTGAGCTCGACTTCGCTGGCATGTGCCGGGAGCGAGGCCTGCCCGAGCCGAGCCGGCAGGAGGTCCGTCGCCTTCCCAGCGGTCGGGTCTACCTCGACACCGGCTGGGATGACTTCGCTCTCGTTGTCGAGATCGACGGCGGTCACCATGCCTTGGCACTGAACCCCATCGACGACGCCCTGAGGCAGAACGACGTCGTTCTCTCCGGCGATCGGGTGCTTCGGATCCCGGTCCTCGGACTGCGTCTGCAGCCGAGGGCCTTCATGGACCAAGTGGTGCGGGCGCACCAGCAGGCCCAGACAGCCGCAGCCTGAGTGCCAGAGGCGCGACACTTCGCGCGCTTGGCACACTCGGGCCCGAGGACCGGGAATGCCGGGGCGTCGCCCAGCGTTTTGGGACTCGTGCGCCACCTCTGGCACACTCTTCCTTTGGACCGGTTCACGGCATCACTGGCACGACTGCGCGTCTGCAGCCGACCCGGCCACTCATCTCGAGGAGATCACGTTGAAGAAGGACCTTCACCCCACCTACGTGGAGACCCAGGTGACCTGCACCTGTGGCAACACGTTCACGACCCGCAGCACGGCGAAGAACGGCGTCATCCACGCCGATGTCTGCTCGCAGTGCCACCCGTTCTACACGGGCAAGCAGAAGATCCTCGACACCGGTGGCCGCGTCGCCCGGTTCGAGGCTCGTTACGGCAAGAAGGCCGCCAAGTAGGTCTCCCGCTCGCCGGCTCCCACGACCTCGGTCGTCGGGGGCCGGCGTTCTTCACGGCAATGTCCGGAGGCAAGGGTGGAGGCACCGTGCGTGAGTCAGTCCAGGCGATCCTCGACGAGTACGCCGACCTCGAGGCGCGCCTCGCCAACCCGGACATCCACACCGACCAGGACCTCGTCCGGACGCTGAACAAGCGCTACGCCGCACTGGCGCCCACCGTCGCGGCCGCTCGCGCCTGGCAGGCGGCCCGTGACGACCTGGGAGCCGCCCGCGAGCTCGCCACCGAGGACCCAGCGTTCGCGGACGAGATCCCCGCCCTCGAGCACTCCCTCGCCGAGACCGAGGAACAGCTGCGCCGCCAGCTCATCCCCAGGGACCCGGACGACGACCGCGACGTCCTCCTCGAGGTCAAGGCGGGCGAGGGCGGCGACGAGTCGGCCCTCTTCGCCGGTGACCTGCTCCGGATGTACCTGCGCTACGCCGAGCGCCGTGGGTGGCGCACCCAGATCGAGGATGCGACCGAGTCCGACCTCGGTGGGTACAAGGACGTCCGCGTCTCCATCAGGGCCCGCGGTCGGGTCGGCCAGGACGAGGGGCCGTGGGCGCGCCTGAAGTACGAGGGCGGCGTGCACCGCGTTCAACGCGTCCCGGTCACCGAGTCGCAGGGCCGCATCCACACGAGCGCAGCGGGGGTCCTGGTCATGCCGGAGGCCGAGGAGGTCGAGGTGACGATCGACCCCAACGACCTGCGCATCGACGTCTACCGCAGCTCAGGCCCCGGCGGCCAGAGTGTCAACACGACCGACTCCGCCGTGCGCATCACCCATGTGCCGACCGGCCTCGTCGTCTCGTGCCAGAACGAGAAGTCGCAGCTGCAGAACAAGGAGGCGGCGCTCCGCGTCCTCCGGGCCCGCCTCCACCAGATCGCCAAGGACGAGGCCGACGCCGAGGCATCCGCCGCTCGACGCAGCCAGGTTCGCACGGTGGACCGCAGCGAACGGATTCGCACCTACAACTTTCCGGAGAACCGGATCTCGGACCACCGCACCGGCTTCAAGGCCTACAACCTCGACGCGGTGCTCGACGGCGACCTCGACCCGGTCGTCCAGTCCGCCCTCGACGCTGACGAGGCGGCCAAGCTCGCCGCGCTGGCGGGACCGTGACCCACCTCCGCGCGGCGGTCCGCAGCGGTACGGCGCATCTTCGCGAGGCCGGCATCCCCTCACCTGAGGTCGACGCGGTGGAGCTCGCCGCGCACGTGCTCGGCACACCCGCCGCCGACATCCGTCGGCTGATGATCGTGGGGGGTGTCCTCCCAGCCACCTTTGAGCCGGCGTATGCCGCTGTGCTCGCCGAGCGCGCCCGCCGCGTCCCGCTCCAGCACCTCACCGGACGGGCCCACTTCCGCACGCTGACCCTCGACGTCGGGCCCGGGGTCTTCGTGCCGCGCCCAGAGACCGAGGTGCTCGTTGACCTGGCCCTCGCGGAGGTCGACCGGGCCTCTGGAACCGGGCCCAGCGGCATACGGCTCGTTGACCTGTGCGCTGGGTCGGGAGCGATCGCGTTCGCGATCAAGCAGGAGCGGCCACACGTGTCGGTGCGCTCGCTCGAGCTGTCGGAGCACGCCGTCGCATGGGCGGCGGCCAACCGCGTGCGGCTCGGCCTCGACGTCGAGGTCGTGCACGGAGATGCGACGGAGCCAGCCTTCCCCGACTGGCAGGGAACGGTCGACATCGTCACGGTCAACCCGCCCTACATCCCGGTCGGGGCGATGCCGTTGGATCCTGAGGTGCGGGACCACGACCCCGAGCTGGCGCTCTACGGCGGCAGTGCGGACGGGCTGGCGACCCCGGTGGCCGTCGCAAGGACGGCGGCCGGCCTGCTCCGGCCAGGTGGCCTGCTGCTCATGGAGCACGCGGACTCACAGGGGGAGTCCCTGCCCGCGGCGCTGGGACGCGCGGGTCGGTGGGAGGACGTCGAGGACCACCGGGATCTCGCGGACCGTCCGCGCGTGACGTCAGCCCGCCGCCGCTGACGTCGCCGCCTGCTCAGGCGGCGTCTGCCAGACGCTCCCGTGACTGTCTCCCTGGCCTCCGCTCCGGAGGTGGAGGCAGTGTCGGGCCGCAACTTTGCCCACCGCACGGCCAGTAGTCTCTGCTGGGTGAGTGAGCGCTACGACTGCACCGATCCCACGGGCCGGGCGGAGGGAATGGCCGCGGCCGGCGCCGCGATCCGTCGAGGCCAGATCATCGTTCTGCCGACGGACACCGTCTACGGCGTCGGGTGCGACGCCTTCGATGCCGACGCTGTCGCCGCGGTGCTCGCCGCCAAGGGCCGCGGCCGTGACATGCCGCCGCCGGTGTTGATCCCGACCGCTCGCACCGCTCACGGGCTCGCCGCGCAGGTTCCCGACCATGCCAACACGCTCATGGAGCAGTTCTGGCCGGGACCGCTCACGGTGATCCTCATGGCGCAGACCTCCTTGCACTGGGACCTCGGCGACACGAACGGCACCGTGGCGCTCCGGGTGCCCGACAACCCCATCGCGCTCGAGCTGCTGGGCGACATCGGCCCCATGGCCGTGACGAGCGCGAACACCACCGGCGCCCCCGCCGCACGGAGCCTCGACGAGGCGCAGCAGATGCTGGGGGAGTCCGTCGCCGTCTACCTCGATGGCGGCCCGAGTGTCGAGAACGCGCCGTCGACCATCGTCGACTGTACCGGCGAGTTCCCGGTGACCCTTCGGCTGGGCGCCCTGGCCCAGTCCGACATCGACGCGGCGCTCGCTGCGCCTTCCCAGCCGCAAAGCCCTGAGCACCCTCCCGGGGCGACGTCCTAGAGTTGGCCTGCACCCCAACGACCCGCTCGCACCCGCCACCACCTACGGAGATCTCCCATGGCTGACGACACGACGTTCTACGGCTCCGACTTCGGGGCGCTCCAGGCCTTCGACCCGGAGATCGCCGGGGTGCTGGTGTCAGAGCTCGACCGCATCCGCGGTGGGCTGCAGCTCATTGCGAGCGAGAACATCAGCTCACCTGCGGTGCTCACGGCGCTGGGGTCGACCCTGTCCAACAAGTACGCCGAGGGCTACCCGGGCCGGCGCTACTACGGTGGCTGCTCCGAGGTCGACAAGGCCGAGCAGGTCGCCATCGAGCGAGCCAAGCAGCTCTTCGGCGCCGACCACGCGAACGTCCAGGCACACTCCGGGGCCTCGGCCAACCAGGCCGTCTACGGCGCCTTCATGCAGCCCGGTGACACCTTCCTCGCGATGAGCCTGCCCATGGGTGGGCACCTGACCCACGGCTCCAAGGTGTCCTTCTCGGGCAAGTGGTTCAACGCCGTGGGCTACGGCGTGGACAAGGAGACCGAGGACATCGACTACGGCCAGGTCGAGGCGCTGGCCCGGGAGCACCAGCCAAAGGTCATCTGCGCCGGCGGTTCGGCGATCCCGCGCCTCATCGACTTCGAGCGGTTCCGGGCCATCGCCGATGAGGTGGGCGCGATCTTCTGGGTCGACGCAGCGCATTTCATCGGCCTCGTGGCCGGCCAAGCGATCCCTTCGCCCGTTCCCCACGCCGACGTCGTCACCTTCACCACGCACAAAGTCCTCCGTGGCCCGCGCTCGGGAGCGTTGGTCTGCAAGGCCGAGCATGCGGCAGCGCTCGACAAGGCGATCTTCCCGATGATGCAGGGCGGCCCCCAGATGCACACCATCGCGGCCAAGGCGGTCAACTTCAAGGAGGCCGCCACACCGGAGTTCGCCCAGTACGCCAAGGAGGTCATCGCCAACAGCAGGCAGCTCGCCGAGAGCCTCAAGGACCTCGGCATCCGCCCGACGACCGGCGGCACCGACACGCATCTCTCGCTGCTCGACCTCCAAGACATCGGGGTCACGGGCAAGGACGCCGAGGCGCGGGCCGACGCAGCGGGAATCGTCCTGAACAAGAACGCGATTCCCTTCGACCCGCAGAAGCCGAACATCGCCTCCGGCATCCGCGTCGGCACGCCGTCGGTGACGACGCAGGGGATGGGCATCGAGGAGATGAAGACGATCGCCCGCCTCATCCACACGGCGGTCACCAAGGGTGACGGTGACCCGGAGGGCGCCGTGAGCCGTGAGGTTCGTGCGGAGGTCAGCGAGCTCGTGACGCGCTTCCCCGCGTACCCCCGCTGAGAGACCGTGCCACACACCCGGCCGACGTATGCCGCTGAGCCAGCTCAGCGGCATACCCTCCCGTCATTGGGCGGCTGAGTGCACGAGTACGTCCTGATCCTCATCATTGCGGCCGCGGTCACGTACATCGCGACTCCCTTCGTGCGCAGCCTCGCGGTGGCGACGGGCGCCTTCACGGCCGTTCGCGAGCGGGACGTCCACTCGACCCCGATCCCGCGGCTCGGGGGGGTGGGGATCTACATCGGCTTCGTCGCCGCTGCGCTCGTCGCGCGCAACCTGCCCTACCTCGGCACCCTGTTCAGGGACCGCCAGATCCTCGGCGTGCTCGTGGCCGGCGGCATCATGTGCCTCGTCGGTGCCTTCGACGACATCCGAGAGCTCGACTGGCTGACCAAGCTGGCCGGGCAGATCCTCGCCGCCGGACTGATGGCCTACGCCGGTGTGCAGCTCCTGTCGTTGCCGATCTCGGGGACGACCATCCTGCCCACCCCGGTCCTCGTGCTCTTCACGATCGTGGTCGTCATCGCGTCGACCAACGCCGTCAACTTCATCGACGGGCTGGACGGCCTCGCGGCCGGAGTCGTCGGGATCGCCGCGTTCGCCTTCTTCATCTACAGCTATCTCGTCTCGCGCGACTTCGTGCCGGCCAACGTCTTCTCCGTCGCGACCCTCATCTGCGCCGCCCTCGTCGGCTGCTGCGCCGGGTTCCTCCCGCACAACTTCCACCCGGCTCGGCTCTTCATGGGTGACTCAGGGGCGCTCACCCTGGGGCTGCTCCTCTCGGCAGCCACCATCACCCTGACCGGCAACGTCGACCCGAGCGAGGTGACGGCCAACCAGGTCACCGCGGTCTTCCTGCCGCTCGTGGTGCCGATCGCCGTCCTGCTGCTGCCGTTCCTCGACATGGTGCTCGCGGTGATCCGGCGGACGCGGGCCGGCCGGCGGCCCTGGCACCCCGATGCCATGCACCTGCACCACCGGATGCTCCAGATCGGGCACAGCCATCGGCGAGCCGTGCTCATCATGTACCTCTGGGCCGCCATCGTGGCGCTCGGGTCGGTCTCATTCGTCGTGTGGGAGGGATGGCGGCCGCTCGGGGTCCTGGCGGTCGCCGTCGTGACGGGTGTCGTGCTCACGGTGTGGCTGCCCAGGTGGAGGCCATACAAGCGCTTGTGATACCTTTCACAAGCAACCGGAGGCGGTCGCGGACCCGCTCGCCATCCAGCCCAAACCCGATCCCCAGCCCCCGAGGTAGCTCAGTCGTGCGGACCATCCAGAGCCGTTCCGGTGCCCGGTCGCCGGTCCGCTCGATGCTGCTGACCTCACTCGTCCTCTCCGCCGCCAGCGTGCCCGTCATCGCCTTGGTGGCGTGGCTGTGGCGCGGCCAGACCGGGGCCCTGTCAGCCCTCGTCGGAGCCCTGGTCGTCGTCGGCTTCTTCGTCGTCGGCCACTTCGGGGTCCGCGCCGTCGTGGCGGGGGAGCCGGGGCTGTCCATCGCCGGTGCCTTCGTCGTCTACTTCGGCCAGCTCATCACGCTCGTCGCCGTGTTCCTCGTCCTGCGCCGGGCCGGCTGGCTGGACGGCCGTGCTTTCGCCGCTGCGGCCATCCTCCAGACCCTGGTCTGGCAGGTGGGGCAGGTGGTCGGCTTCCGCAGGGGCCGCCACGAGATCTACCCAGATGTCACGCTGCCCTCGGGGCGGTCGTGATGTCCCTCTCATTCGGAGGTCGCCATGACCGAGCCCCAGCAGCAGCCGGACGACTCGCGACAGGAGCCCACGCCAGAGAACCCCGTCCTTTCCGCCGGCAAGTTCGCCTCCGACCAGACCTCGGCCAGCGTCATTGCCTATCTCATCACCGGGCCGGCGGTCTTCGGCGGCCTCGGGGTGCTGCTGGACCGCTGGCTCGGCACGAGCTTCATCGTCGTGCTCGGGCTGCTCGGTGGGATGGCCCTGTCGTTGTACGTGATCTGGCTCCGGTACGGTACGCCGTAGCATTCTCGGCTGAACGCACCTCGAGCGGCGCGTCGGGAGGGCGGGCCGATTCAGCGGCGCGCGGGCCCTGCGGCTGCCTCGCGACACGCGGTCGTCCCGCGCCCAGCAGTTCAGCCCGTAGGTGTTCGACATCGATGACCAAGGAGAGCTTGTGAGCTTGAACGTCCTGGCGACCAGCGTGGGCAGCCTGGCGGCAGCGGGCGAGGGTGAAGAACACTTCCCACCCACCCCGGAGATCTTCTGGACGCCGCTGTTCTCCATCGGGCCCGTGTCGATCACCCGGCCCATGGTCGTCGTGGCGCTGTCCGTCGGTCTCATCGCCTGGTGGCTCCTCGCCACGACGAAGCGGGCGGCCGTCGTCCCGTCCAAGGGCCAGTTCTTCGCCGAGGGCGTCTATGGCTTCGTCCGGAACGGCATCGCCAAGGACATGATCGGCAGCAAGGAGTTCCTGCGGTTCGTCCCGTTGCTCTTCGCGCTCTTCGTCTTCATCCTGGTCAACAACCTGTTCGGCATCCTCCCCCCGATCCAGATGCCGAGCATGGCGCGCATCGGCTTCCCCATCGCCCTGACGCTCGTCGTCTATGTCGTCTACCACGCCATCGGCATCCAGAAGCACGGAGTCGTGGGTTACTTCAAGTTCCTCATCCCGGGGGGGCTGCCGGGCTGGATCAAGCCGTTCATCTTCGTGCTCGAGTTCATCACCTTCTTCATCACGCGCCCGCTCACGCTCGCCCTCCGACTCTTCGGCAACATGTTCGCCGGCCACATGCTCCTCGTCGTCTTCATCGTCGGGGGCTGGGAGCTGTTCAACGCAGACAGCTTCCTGCTCAAGCTGACCGCACTGCCGTCGTGGGCCCTGGCCTTCGCCTTCACCCTCTTCGAGGCGCTGGTGCAGTTCCTGCAGGCGTACGTCTTCACCCTCCTCGCCGCCTCCTACATCGGTGGCGCCCTGATCGAGGAGCACTGACCCTCGTGAGCCTCCGAGGTGCCCGGCCTGCCGGGCACAACTGACAAAACGCAAGGACATCTGGCCGGCACGGTGCCGGCAGATAACCCAAACAAAACACACGAAAGAGGAAACATCGTGGAAGGCAACCTCTCGCTCGTCGGCTACGGCCTCGCGACCATCGGCCCGGCCATCGCCGTCGGCCTGATCTTCGCCGCGTACATCAACGGTGTCGCCCGCCAGCCGGAGTCCGGCCGGCTCCTCCAGCCCATCGCCATTCTCGGCTTCGCCCTCGCCGAGGCGCTCGCCATCTTCGGCCTGGTGCTCTTCTTCCTCTGACAGCCCGACGCCGGCTCGTCACGCACCGTTCGCAGCACTAGGCACTAGGAGTTTCCGTGCAACTCAACGCCATCGCCCCGGCACTGATGCCGGGGCAGACCGAGGAGCCGTCGGCGACCCTGCCGATCCTCCCGTACCTGCCGGAGCTCGTCTTCGGCCTCATCGCCTTCGGCATCGTCTACTGGGTGGTCAAGGCGAAGGTCGTGCCCAACCTCGAGAAGGCCTACGCCGAGCGCACCGAGGCCATCCAGGGCGGCATCCACAAGGCCGAGGAGGCGCAGGCCCAGGCCCAGGCGGCGCTCGAGCAGTACCAGGCCCAGCTGACGGAGGCTCGTGCCGAGGCCTCCAAGATCCGTGAGGATGCCAAGGCGCAGGGCGCGCAGATCATCGCCGAGATGCGTGAGCAGGCTGCGTCGGAGGCGGCGCGCATCACCGACATCGCCCACAAGCAGATCGAGGCCGAGCGCCAGCAGGCGATCGTGTCCCTCCGCGGCGACGTCGGCCGCATGTCGACCGATCTCGCGAGCCGGATCGTCGGCGAGTCGCTGCACGACGAGACCCGGCAGAAGGGCATCGTCGAGCGCTTCCTCGCTGAGCTCGAGTCGGGCGAGGTCGTCCGGGAGAAGGTCGGCAGCAAGACCGAGGACGTCTGATGCGTGGATCCTCACGCGCTGCAGCGGCCGGGAGCCGAGACGCGTTCACCGGCGCGCTCGCGGCCACTGGCAGTCGGTCGACGTTGGCGGAGGAGCTCTTCGGGGTCGTCGGCGTCATCGACGGCAACGCCACCCTGCGCCGGGCCCTCGCCGACCCGTCGCGTGAGGGAGCGGACAAGGCGGCCCTGGCGGAGCGGCTGTTCGCGGGCAAGGTGAGCGCCGAGACGCTCGTCGTCCTGGGGGGTGTCGTCGGGCAGCGTTGGAGCACGGAGCGTGACCTGTCCGACACCCTCGAGGCTTACGGCGTCGAGACGATCATCGCCTCCGCCGAGACCGCCGGCCGGGAGGACCGCGTCGAGGACGAGCTGTTCCGCTTCGAGCGCATCGTCGCGGCCAACGAGCCACTCAGGGCAGCTCTGGGCGACCAGACGGTCCCGGCGGAGAGGCGCGCGGCCCTCGTCGACTCGCTGCTTTCCGACAAGGTCGCGGACGAGACTCTCGCGCTGGCCCGCCAGGCGGTGACCGCCCCTCGCGGTCGTCGCTTCGACCGCGCCGTGAGCAGCTACCTCGAGACGGCGTCGGCCCGACGCGAGCAGCAGACGGCGACCGTGACGTCGGCGGTGCCCCTCACGGCGGACGACCGCGAGCGTCTGGCTGCGGGACTGTCGTCGATCTACGGTGGCAGGGTGCACATCAACACCCTCGTCGACCCTCGGGTCCTCGGCGGCGTCAAGGTCGAGATCGGCGACGAGGTCATCGACGGCACGATCATGCGCAAGCTCGATGGCGCACGCAGGGCCATGGGCGCCTAGCGTCCCAACGAGACACACAC
This sequence comes from Intrasporangium sp., assembly GCF_035280925.1. Classification (GTDB taxonomy): domain Bacteria; phylum Actinomycetota; class Actinomycetes; order Actinomycetales; family Dermatophilaceae; genus Intrasporangium. The sequence continues at coordinate 11,892 of NZ_DATEEY010000118.1, forward strand.
CTGCTTTGTTGAACCCCACCGACTCGCGGAGCGCGGGTCGAAACCGAGGAGAAGATCTGACATGACGGAGCTTTCGATCCGTCCGGAGGAGATCCGGGACGCGCTGGACTCTTTCGTCCAGTCCTACGAGCCCGGCGCGGCCTCCCGCGAAGAGGTCGGCCGCGTCAGCGACGCCGGTGACGGTATCGCTCACGTCGAGGGTCTGCCCTCGGCCATGACCAACGAGCTGCTGCAGTTCGAGGACGGCACCCTGGGCCTCGCGCTCAACCTCGACGTCCACGACATCGGTGTCGTCATCCTCGGTGACTTCGCCGGCATCGAAGAGGGCCAGACGGTCAAGCGCACGGGCGAGGTCCTCTCCGTCCCGGTCGGTGACGCCTTCCTGGGCCGCGTCGTCGACCCGCTGGGCAACCCGATCGACGGCCTGGGCGAGATCGCGTCGGATGCGCGCCGCGCCCTCGAGCTGCAGGCGCCGACGGTGGTCCAGCGCAAGTCGGTGCACGAGCCCCTTCAGACCGGCATCAAGGCCATCGACTCGATGACGCCGATTGGCCGCGGCCAGCGCCAGCTCATCATCGGCGACCGGCAGACCGGCAAGACGACCGTGGCTGTCGACACGATCATCAACCAGAAGCGCAACTGGGAGTCGGGTGACCCCGACCAGCAGGTTCGCTGCATCTACGTCGGGATCGGCCAGAAGGGATCGACCATCGCGTCGGTCCGGGGAACGCTGGAGGAGGCCGGCGCCCTCGAGTACACGACGATCATTGCCGCCCCAGCGTCCGACTCGGCCGGCTTCAAGTACCTCGCCCCGTACACCGGATCGGCGATCGGTCAGCACTGGATGTACCAGGGCAAGCACGTCCTCATCGTCTTCGACGACCTGTCCAAGCAGGCCGAGGCCTACCGCGCCGTGTCCCTCCTGCTGCGCCGCCCGCCGGGCCGCGAGGCGTACCCGGGTGACGTCTTCTACCTGCACTCGCGGCTCCTCGAGCGCTGCGCGAAGCTCTCGGACGACCTGGGCCACGGCTCGATGACCGGCCTGCCGATCATCGAGACGAAGGCGGGTGACGTCTCGGCGTACATCCCGACCAACGTCATCTCGATCACCGACGGCCAGATCTACCTCCAGGCCGACCTGTTCAACGCCAACGTCCGGCCCGCCATCGACGTGGGTGTCTCCGTCTCCCGAGTGGGTGGTGCCGCGCAGGTCAAGGCGATGAAGGACGTCGCGGGCCGCCTCAAGCTCGACCTGGCGCAGTTCCGCGCGATGGAGGCGTTCGCCATGTTCGCCTCCGACCTCGACCCCGCCTCCCGAGCCCAGCTGGCTCGTGGCGCGCGCCTTGTCGAGCTGCTCAAGCAGCCGCAGAGCAGCCCCTACCCGGTCGAGGAGCAGGTCGTGTCGATCTGGGCCGGCACGACCGGCAGGCTCGATGACATCGCCGTGGAGGACGTCCGCACCTTCGAGGCCGAGCTGCACGACACCCTGCGTCGCGAGGGCAAGATCCTCCAGACGATCCGGGAGACCAAGAAGCTCGACGAGGACACCGTGGCTGCGCTCGAGAAGGTCTTCGACGACGTGAAGTTCACCTTCCAGGGCACCGGCCGTGAGGGCCTCGAGGCGGGCCACGAGGAGTTCGACGAGCTCGAGGCCGACGAGATCACCCAGGCCCAGATCGTCAAGTCCCGGTAGGCGCCCGGGGGAGCCGCCCCGTGACTCCCGGAAGCCCGCGTGGCTGGGAGGGCACGGGGGCGAGCCCCCAGCCCAGCGGCATACGGAATGGGCCGGCCGGCCCGCACCCGAACCGAACGACTTTCGTTTTCCAGACCAAGAGAGGCGGAGCACATGGGAGCGCAGATGCGGATCTACCGCCAGCGCATCAAGTCCGTCAACTCCATCAAGAAGATCACCAACGCGATGGAGCTGATCGCGGCCGCTCGCGTCATCAAGGCTCGCCAGCGCGCGGTCGAGGCGGTGCCGTACACGAACGCGCTGACGCGCGCCGTCTCCGCCGTTGCGAGCCACACGAACGAGGACCACCCGCTGACCACGGCGAAGTCCACCGCCCAACGAGCCGGCGTCGTCATCATCACCTCCGACCGCGGGCTGGCCGGGTCCTACGCGGCCTCGGCCCTCAAGGAGGCCGCCGAGCTCGTCGCGCGGCTGCAGAGCGAGGGCAAGGAGGTCGTGCCCTACCTCGTCGGCCGCAAGGCGGTGGCCTACTACAAGTTCCGCAAGCGTCCGTATGCGGCGGAGTGGAGCGGCTTCACCGACGCGCCCAGGTTCGAGCACGCCAGCGAGATCGCCGACCGGATCACGGCCGACTTCCTCAAGGAGACCGAGGAGGGCGGCAACGACGAGATCCACGTCGTGTTCACCCGCTTCCGCTCGATGGTCCGTCAGGACCCGCACGTCCTGCGGCTGCTGCCCCTCGAGGTCGTCGAGGCGGATGAGGCGGGAGGCGACACCGGGCTGGACTTCTCGGTGCAGTCCTACGAGGAGGGTCAGCTCGTGCCGCAGTACGAGTTCGAGCCGACCGCCGACCAGGTGCTCGACCTGCTCCTGCCGAAGTACGTCCGCAACCGCATCTTCACCTGCTTGCTCAGCTCGGCGGCGTCAGAGCTCGCCGCCCGGCAGCGGGCGATGAAGTCGGCCACGGACAATGCGGGAGAGCTCATCAAGAAGTACGAGCGCCTGGCCAACCAGGCGCGGCAGGCGGGCATCACCCAAGAGATCAGCGAAATCGTGGGCGGCGCGAACGCCCTCGCCGACGCCAAGACGAAGTAACGCCCTAGCGAAGGAACATTCACCATGACTGCAACTGTCAGCGACAAAGCGGTGCAGGCCGAGGCCGGGGGCGGCGTCGGACGCATCGCGCGCATCATCGGCCCGGTCGTCGACGTCGAGTTCCCGAGCGACGCGATGCCCGAGCAGTACAACCTCCTGACGACACAGGTCGCACTCGGCGGCGAGACGAAGAACATCAACCTGGAGGTCGCCCAGCACATCGGCGACAACATGGTCCGGGCCATCTCGCTCCAGCCGACCGACGGACTCGTCCGCGGCTCGACGGTGCAGGACACCGGCGGCCCGATCACCGTCCCGGTGGGCGACGTCACCCTCGGTCACGTGTTCAACACGACCGGCGAGTGCATGAACCTCGCGGAGGGCGAGACGCTCGAGGTCGAGGAGCGCTGGGGGATCCACCGCAAGGCCCCGGCCTTCGACCAGCTCGAGCCCAAGACCCAGATGTTCGAGACAGGCATCAAGGTCATCGACCTGCTCACCCCCTACGTGCAGGGTGGCAAGATCGGCCTCTTCGGCGGCGCCGGCGTCGGCAAGACGGTGCTCATCCAGGAGATGATCGCTCGTGTCGCCCGCGACCACGGTGGTGTGTCGGTGTTCGCCGGCGTGGGGGAGCGCACCCGTGAGGGCAACGACCTCATGGTCGAGATGGAGGAGGCGGGCGTCCTCGGCCAGACGGCGCTCGTCTTCGGCCAGATGGACGAGCCGCCGGGCACGCGTCTGCGTGTCGCCCTCTCGGCCCTGACGATGGCGGAGTACTTCCGTGACGTCCAGAAGCAGGACGTGCTCCTGTTCATCGACAACATCTTCCGCTTCACCCAGGCCGGTTCCGAGGTCTCGACCCTCCTCGGCCGGATGCCGTCCGCCGTCGGATACCAGCCCACGCTCGCCGACGAGATGGGTGTCCTCCAGGAGCGCATCACCTCGACGCGTGGTCACTCGATCACGTCGATGCAGGCGATCTATGTGCCGGCCGACGACTACACCGACCCGGCCCCGGCGACGACCTTCGCCCACCTCGACGCCACGACCGAGCTCTCGCGCGACATCGCTTCGATGGGCATCTACCCCGCTGTCGACCCGCTGACGTCGACGTCGCGGATCCTCGACCCGCGGTACGTCTCGCAGGAGCACTACAGCACGGCGGTCCGGATCCGCTCGATCCTCCAGCGCAACAAGGAGCTGCAGGACATCATCGCGATCCTCGGTATCGACGAGCTCTCGGAAGAGGACAAGATCCTCGTCAACCGAGCTCGCCGGATCCAGCGCTTCCTGTCGCAGAACACGTACGTCGCGAAGCAGTTCACCGGTATCGAGGGCTCGACCGTTCCGCTGGCCGACACGATCGAGGCCTTCACGAAGATCGCGGACGGCGAGTACGACCACGTGGCCGAGCAGGCCTTCTTCATGTGCGGCGGCCTCGACGACGTCGAGCGCCAGTGGGCCGAGATCCAGAAGAACCTCTGAGCCGTCGGGCCGTAGCCTGGATCGGTTTGTCCGATCGCCGGCGCCCCTCCGGGGCGTCGGCGCTGTCGTACGCCGGTCACCTCGACGGGCGCCATCGCCTGGTGTGGTGGCGTCATGAGAATGCGTGTCCGGCGGGGGCGGGAGGGGGACATCATCAGTAGCGATTCGGGTCCGGCCGTCGCCGCTGCCGGGACCGCCCCCGCCGCTGCCGCGCGAGTGTGGCGGCGATCCCGGAAGAGGCCCGGCTGGCTCACCCTCCTCACCTCGGCGGTCGTGCTGTGGGCCCTGGCCAGAGTGCAGCTCGGCTTCGACTACGGCGATGGCCCGCATGCCGTCGGGCTGGCGATGCGGCTGGCGGACGGCGACCGGCCGTTCGTGGACGAGATGAACCTGCAGGTGATGGGGTCCTGGCCTGCCGTCCCGTTCGTCTGGCTGTGGATGCACACCGTCGGAACCGACGGGATCGTCCTCGCCTCGAGGGTGTACTTCGTCCTGCTCAGCCTTCTCGTCGCGCACGTGTCGTGGCGCGCGATCGCACCCGTGGTCGGGCGGGGCACCTCCGCGGCTGTCATCGCGATCGCGGTCATACCTGCCGCGTACAACCTTCCGGTGGTCAGCTACAACACGACGCCGGCCCTGCTCCTGCTCCTCGCCACCTGTGCCATCATCGCGGCGGTCACCCGGCGGGTCGCCGCCTGGGCCTGGGTCGGCGGGGCGGCGCTGGCGCTCGGTGCGGCTGCGCACCCGGTCACCGTGCCGACGGGGCTGCTGCTCGGCGTCATCGGGCTAGTGCTTCTCGGCCGGAGCCGACTGGCCCTCTACCTGCTGGGCGGTGCGGCAGGCGCGGCCGCAGTCGTCCTGATCGCTCTCGTGACCCTGTGGGGCGGCCTCGACGCGCTGCGCGCGACCATCGACTTCACGGTCGACTACCAGAGCCTGCGCCCTTCCAGCGGCGCCAGGTTGCGGCACGCCGTGAGCGCCTACCGCGACTCGTTCGGCTGGCTGGTCCCGGCCGCGGCGGTTCTCTGCCTGGTGGCGGCGCTCGTGCCGACCGCGAGAGCAGGCCGCTCCTGGCGGGTCTGGGCCCGCACGGCACTCTTCGTGGTCGCCGGGGTCCTGCTCACCGTCGCCATGCTGCGCGGCGGCCTGGACGGCCCCAGCGTCGTGTCGTGGTCCTGGACGAGCGGCTTCACCGCAACGGCGCTGGTCCTCGTCCTCGCAGTGCCCGCCGCGATCCTCGCGGTCCGGTCGGGCGACCGGCTCTCCCGGCGGGTTCTCGTGCTCGGCCTACCGCCCACCTTGCTGGGGATCCCGGTGATCTGGGCCATGACGTCCGCATCGCCGGCGTGGGGCTCGACGTCGGCCGTGCTCACGCCTGGCATGGTCGGGATCTTCACCGTCCTCCTTCGGGACCTGTCCCGCGGGTTCAAGGGCGCCGTCGGCCGGCCTGTTCGTTGGCCGGCCGCTGTCCTCTCCGGCCTGGTCCTCGTGCTCCTCGCCGCGTCCCACACCCTGACGTCGTACCGCACGCCGCCCGTCGCGGACCTGCGGACCCGGGTCACCTTCGGCATCAACGCCGGTCTGGTGAACTCCGAGAGGGAGGTCCGGATCCTCGCGGACAAGACGCGTCTCGCCCGCCAATGCGGTCGAACGGCGCTGGACTACGAGCAGCCCACGGGTCACCAGCTCGGCGAGGTCCGCATCGTGTCACCGATCATCTGGCTGGTGCGCTTCGAGGGCGCCAACCAGGTGGTCGTCGACTGGCTCACCACACGTGACGCCCACCCGGACTGCATCTTCATCTCGACCAGGACCTGGCCGCCGTCGCCTGGCTTGCTGGCGAACGACCCGCTGCTCCGGTGGATCCAGGAGCGTTACGTCCTCGTCGGCGAGGTCGACAACCTGGACCTGCTGCGCCGCGCCGACCTGCCGCCGGCCGGACCGGCGCCGTGACAGCCCACGTACAGTGACGGCATGAGCGGTCACCGGTCAGGACGCCATCGGGTCGTTGTCATCGGGTCGGGCTTCGGCGGCCTGTTCGCGACCCAGCGGCTCAAGGGGGCCGACGTCGAGGTCACCCTCATCGCCCGCACGACACACCATCTGTTCCAGCCGCTCCTCTACCAAGTCGCGACCGGGATCCTGTCGGAGGGCGAGATCGCGCCGTCGACCCGGGAGGTGCTCGCCCGCCAGCGCAACGCCGAGGTGCTCCTCGGAGAGGTCACGCAGATCGACGTCGCAGGCCGCACGGTCTCCCACGAGTCGGTCGGACGGGTCACGGTCACGCCCTACGACACGCTCATCGTCGCTGCCGGCTCCTCCCAGTCCTACTTCGGCAACGACCAGTTCGCCCGGCATGCCCCGGGCATGAAGTCGATCGACGACGCCCTCGAGCTGCGGGGGCGGATCTTCGGCTCCTTCGAGCTCGCCGAGCTCGCGTCGAGCCCGGCCGAGATCGAGCGGCTCATGACCTTCGTGGTCGTCGGCGCCGGGCCGACCGGGGTCGAGATGGCAGGACAGATCGCCGAGCTGGCCCACCGCACCCTGAGCCGGGACTTCCGCCGCATCGACCCGCACGACGCGCGCATCATCCTGCTGGACGCCGCTCCGAAGGTGCTTGCCTCGTTCGGGGAGGAGCTCGGGGGCAAGGCGCGACGGCGGCTCGAGCGGATGGGGGTCGAGGTGCGGCTCGGCGCCAAGGTCGTCGACGTCGACCTGACCGGGATCGAGGTGGAGTACACCGACGGCACGCGTGAGCGGATCGAGTCGGTCTGCAAGGTCTGGGCCGCGGGCGTCAGCGCATCACCGCTTGGCGCGCACCTCGCGGAGCAGACCGGAGCGGGGCTCGACCGGGCCGGACGGATCGAGGTCCTGCCCGACCTGACCCTGCCGGATCATCCCGAGGTGTTCGTGGTCGGGGACATGATGGCCCTCGACAGCCTGCCCGGTGTGGCCCAGGTGGCGATCCAGAGCGGCCGCTACGCCGCGGACCAGGTCAAGGGGCGCCTGGCGGGTCAGCCTCCTGCGGAGCCGTTCCGGTACGTCGACAAGGGGTCGATGGCGACGATCTCGCGGTTCTCGGCCGTCGCGTCGATCGGCAAGGCACGCTTCAGCGGCTTCTTCGCCTGGGTGCTCTGGCTCGGGGTCCACCTGCTCTACATCATCGGGTTCAAGCACCGGGTGACCACCCTGCTGCACTGGGCCATCAGCTTCCTCGGCAGCGGCCGCGCGGAGCGTGTCGTGACGCAACAGCAGGTCTTCGCCCGGACGGCGATCGAGGACCTCGGCGACCGCTTCCGACCGGAGCTGCCCCGGGTCGTCACCGACCGTCCACGGGAGCAGTCCCCGCCAGCCTCGGAGTGAACGATGCCGTATGCCGCTGAGCCAGCCTGCGGCTCGGCCGCTCAGTTGGGCACCCTTCCGTCCTCTCGAAGGAGCGGCGCGGAGTGCACACTCGACCGGGGTGGGCGGCGCGGAGTGCACACACGGCCCGGGGGGTGGGCGGCGCGAAGTGCACACTCGACGGGAAGGGCGGGAGGGCTGGGGGCCAGCCCTCCCGCGAGACCGGCTCAGCGGCATACGGCCGCCATGTGTCGATCAGGCGCGGACGAGGCGCTCCACCGTGGCGCCCAGGCGTGGGAGCGCGGCGACCACCTGCTCCTTGGCCTTGCCCCGCAGCGCCTTGTAGACCTTCTTCGCCGAAGCGTGGGACGTCGCTTCCGCCTTGGCATCGGTGACGGCGAGGAGGGCGTCGGCCGCCTCCTGGGACCGAGCCTGCAGGTGGGCCGCGAATCCGGCGTCGCCCTTGCTGGCCCAGAAGGGGTCGAGGGCCGCCGCGAACTGGGGCAGCAGACGGTCGGTGGCGCTCGGGACGAAGTCGCCGCCGAGCTTCCGGGCGGCGGTGTAGCCGGCCTTGACGGCCGCGCCGCCGATGCCCGACTTTTCGGCGACCTCGGCATCGATGACCTCGGTCAGGGCGGCCACGGCGGCCGGTCGACGGGTCTGGTCGAGGAGGGCGTCGGACACAGCAGTGCTCACTGGTGGGCTCCTTGGAGTTGGTGATGGAGGAATCGTGACGGTCGCGACGGCAACCACGGCAACCCGGGTCGGCAGGTCGACATCGCGTACGGAGCATCCTGTCAGAGGCACTAAACTGCGAAGCACATCCCCACGACTCGGAGGAAGACGTGAGTTCGCTCAAGGTTGAGATGGTTGCCGCCGACCGCAAGGTCTGGGAAGGCGAGGCGAAGCTGGTGCGCGCTCGCTCCATCGCCGGCGAGCTCGGCATCCTGCCCGGCCACACGCCCCTGCTGGGCGTTCTCGTCGAGGGCGACGTCACCATCGAGGCGCTCGACGGGGCTCGGTCCACCGTGACCGTGGACGGCGGGTTCCTCTCGGTCGACTCCGACGTCGTCACCATCGTCGCCGAGCACGTCGACGCCTCGTCGATGCACACGACCCCCAACTGAGGTCCGCCCGTGCCGTCCGTTCTCGTCTCCACCGAGATCGTGATCGGCCTGCTCCTGATCATCGCGCTCGTCGTGCTCGGAGCCACCTACCTGCGCCGGCGCTACATCGCCGCCGGTCAGCAGCTGACCCTCTGCGGCTACCGTGCCAGCGGCTCCGACCGCTGGCACCTCGGCCTGATGCGCCTCGGAGACAACGCCCTCGAGTGGTACACGCTCGGGGGCGCTTCGCTGCGCGCGAAGCGACGCTGGCAGCGGCAGGCGCTGCTGCTCGAGGCGCCCCGGTTGCTCCCGCCAGAGGAGTCGCTGGCCCTGCTGCCGGACGCCTACGCCGTCGTCTGCACCGAAGGGCTCGAGACCTTCGAGCTCGCCCTCCAGGGCCCGGACTACACCGCCGTCCGCTCGTGGCAGGAGGCGGCGCCGCCCGGCTACAACGTCAACGTGGCCTGACACGCAGGCGTTGCTGGCGCGATGGGGTCGCTGGCGTCAGTTCGCCGCGGCCCTGCCCTTCTTCTCGGGCTTGGCGACTCGGCCACCGCCCGGCTGCCAGAGGACGTCGCCGCCGATCGGCAGGTTGGCGATCCGGGCCAGGATGAAGAGCAGGTCCGAGAGTCGGTTGAGGTACTTGGCCGTCAGCACGTTGACGCCCCCGACGCCGCGTTCAGCACCGGGCTGGTCGCCGTGGGTCTCGATCGCTGCCCACGCCGCACGCTCCGCCCGTCGCACGATGGTCGTGGCCAGATGCAGGTGGGCCGAGCCGGGGGTCCCGCCGGGGAGGATGAAGGAGCGCAGCTTCTCGAGGCGCTCGAGGTAGTGGTCGCAGTCCCGTTCGAGGTCGTCGATCCATGGCTGGTCCACCCGCAGCGGTGGGTACTCGTAGGTCTCCTGGAGCGGGGTCGAGAGGTCCGCCCCGACGTCGAACATCTCGTTCTGGACCCGCAGCAGGGTCGCCTTGACCTCGTCCTCCAGACCACCCGCCGCGATGGCGATGCCGATGGCGGCATTCGCCTCGTTGGTGTCGGCGTAGGCATGCAGCCGATCATCGTTCTTGCTCGTGCGCGAGAAGTCACCGAGGCTCGTCGTCCCGTCGTCACCAGTCCGGGTGTAGATCTTCGTGAGGTTGACCATGTCAGCACTCTCTCACTCATCAGATTTCCCGTCGGCCATGGGAGCAGGTGTCGGCATGGTCGGCATGCTCTGCATGCTCGGCATGCTCGGCGTGGGTAAGGTCGCAGCGTGAGAGAGCGGGTTCGGGTCGTCGGTGGCGCGCGACTCGTCGGCGAGGTCCCCATCGTCGGCGCCAAGAACAGCGCTCTCAAGCTCATGGCGGTGGCCCTTCTCGCCGAGGGTCGGACCACCCTGACGAACATCCCCGAGATCGCCGACGTGCGGATCATGGCCGAGCTGCTGCGGCGACTCGGCGCCTCCGTCGACTACGACCCCGAGGCGGGAGTCGCCGTCATCGACGTCCCTGCAACCATCGGGCATCGCGCTGACTACGAGCTAGTGCGGGCCCTGCGGGCCTCGATCTCGGTGCTCGGCCCTCTCGTCGCACGGGTCGGGAGGGCGGACGTCGCCATCCCGGGTGGTGACGCGATCGGGTCACGTGGTCTCGACCTCCATGCGGCCGGCCTGGAGTCCCTGGGCGCCGAGGTGCGCGTCACCCACGGCTACCTCGTGGCCAAGGCGCCGCGCGGCCTCCGCGGGGCGGAGATCCGGCTCGACTTCCCCAGCGTCGGCGCGACCGAGAACATCCTGATGGCCGCCGTCCTTGCACGTGGCCGCACGACGATCGACAACATCGCGCGCGAACCAGAGATCGCTGACATCGCGGAAATGCTCATGTCCATGGGCGCGCGCATCACTGGCGTGGGCACGTCCTGCCTCGTGGTCGACGGCGTCGACACCCTCCAGCCGACCGAGCACCGCGTCCTCCCGGACCGGGTGGCCGCAGGAACCTGGGCCTTCGCCGCCGCGACGACCTGCGGTGACATCGAGGTGGTCGGGGGCGTCGCGGAGCACCTGCGCTCACCCCTCCACTCACTGGCAGCGGCGGGCTGTCACGTGGAGGGCACGGCGCGCGGCTTTCGGGTCGCGGCGCCCGACGGAGCCGCGCGCCCGAGGGCGTTCGACGTCGCAACCCTGCCGTACCCGGGATTCCCGACCGACCTGCAGCCCTTTGCACTGACCTACAACGCGGTGGCCGTGGGCAGCGCCATGGTGACCGAGAACCTCTTCGAGGCACGCTTCCGCACCGTGCAGGAGCTCGCCCGACTGGGGGCGGACATGCAGGTCGACGGCCACCACGTCATGACCCATGGCGTCCCGCTCCTGTCCGGCGCCCCCGTCGAGAGCAGCGACATCCGGTCAGGTGCGGCCCTTGTCATCGCCGGCCTGGTCGCGGAGGGCTACACCCTCGTCAGTGGCGTCCACCACATCGACCGTGGCTATCCACACTTCGAGGTCGCGCTCCGCTCGCTCGGCGCTGACGTGACCCGCGAGCCGGACGAGCACTGGTACGAGTAGTCCACATCCTGAGATCAGCAGTTCGACTTGACGGAGTCTTTAACGTCCCGGGGGTCCGAGCAGGTTTTCTTGACCTTTTCTTGACTCCGGAGGGCAACCCTCTTGGGTTCGGCGGCGTCATCATGAATGACGGCAGCAGCAGTTGAGAGGGGTCACAATGTCGCTGAATGCCCACCGGAATGCACACCGAAGGATGTCGACGCGGACGCCGGTCAAGGTGCTCGAAGCACCCGATGGGCATGACGTGATCATCGAGGGTCGCCTCGACGTCCACACCGTCCCCGACATCCGTGACGCCATTCACGCCATCATCGCCAACGGCGCCGGTGAGCTCCGCCTCCACCTGGGCGGTGCCGAGATCGGCGATGCCACCGGACTCGGCGTCATCCTGCACCTGCACCGCCGAGCCACGCGCGCCGAGCGGCGGCTCCTCCTGGTCGACCCGAGCGATCGCACCCGACGACTGCTGCGCGGATGCCGCCTCGACCGCATCCTCGCCTCGCGGCAGGGCGGGCCGCGGACTGTGGCGCCTCTCACCGCCTGACCGACTCCCCGACGTGGAGGCCCGGAGGTACCTTCGGGACCATGCCCGACGAGAGCCCTACGCCTGCCGCCCGACCGTCCCGCGACCGTCCCTGGGTCATGCGGACCTACGCGGGACACTCCAGCGCGGCGGCCAGCAACGCGCTCTACCGACGCAACCTCGCCAAGGGGCAGACCGGCCTCTCGGTGGCCTTCGACCTGCCCACCCAGACCGGCTACGACCCCGACCACGTCCTCGCGCGTGGCGAGGTGGGCAAGGTCGGCGTGCCGATCAGCCACATCGGCGACATGGACGCGCTCTTCGACGCCATCCCGCTCACGGAGATGAACACGTCGATGACGATCAACGCGACGGCCATGTGGCTGCTCGCCCTCTACCAGGTCGCCGCCGAACGGCAGGCCGAGGCGGCGGCGGAGTCACCTGAGGAGTGGGTGCACGCGCTCGCCGGCACGACTCAGAACGACATCATCAAGGAGTACCTCTCTCGCGGGACCTACGTCTTCCCGCCGGGGCCGTCGCTGCGCCTCATCACGGACCTGATCGCCTACACGGTCCGTGAGATCCCGAAGTGGAACCCGATCAACATCTGCAGCTACCACCTGCAGGAGGCCGGTGCCACGCCGGTCCAGGAGATCGCCTACTCGATGTCGACGGCGGTCGCCGTCCTCGACGCCGTTCGCGACGCCGGCCAGGTCCCGCCGGACGAGTTCTCCGACGTCGTCGCGCGCATCTCGTTCTTCGTCAACGCCGGCGTGCGCTTCGTCGAGGAGATGTGCAAGATGCGTGCCTTCGTCGAGCTGTGGGACGAGCTGACCCGCGAGCGCTACGGCGTGACCGACGCGAAGGCCCGGCGGTTCCGCTACGGCGTCCAGGTCAACAGCCTCGGGCTCACCGAGGCCCAGCCCGAGAACAATGTCCAGCGGATCGTCCTCGAGATGCTCGCCGTGACCCTGTCCAAGGACGCGCGGGCCCGAGCGGTGCAGCTCCCTGCATGGAATGAGGCGCTCGGCCTGCCACGACCCTGGGACCAGCAGTGGTCGCTGCGCATGCAGCAGGTGCTGGCGTTCGAGTCCGACCTGCTCGAGTACGACGACCTCTTCACCGGCTCCGTCGTCGTCGAGCGCAAGGTGGCCGAGCTCGTGGCCGGCGCGAAGGCGGAGATAGGTCGCATCGAGGAGCTGGGAGGCGCCGTCGCTGCCGTCGAGTCCGGTTACATGAAGTCAGCCCTCGTCGCCTCGCACGCACAGCGCCGTCGCCGCATCGAGGCCGGCGACGAGGTCATCGTGGGCCTCAACAGGTTCGAGACGACCGAGCCCAACCCGCTCACGGCCGACCTCGACACCGCCATCCAGACGGTCGACCCCTCCGTGGAGCAGGCGGCCGCCGAGGCGGTCCGCACCTGGCGGGAGCAGCGCGACGCCGACCCCGCCCGCGGAGTCCGTGCCGCGGCCGCCATCGCTCGGCTCAAGGGCGACGCCGCCTCCGGCGCGAACCTCATGGCGGCCTCCCTCGAGTGCGCACGGGCTGACGTCACGACCGGCGAATGGGCGGCGGCCCTGCGCGACCAGTTCGGCGAGTACCGCGCGCCGACCGGTGTGACCGGCTCCGTCGGCGTCGGGGGGACCGAGCCCGGTGAGGCCCTGGCCCGCATCCGGGCTGCCGTCGCCCGCACGAGTGCCGACCTCGGCGAGAAGCTTCGCATCCTCGTCGGCAAGCCGGGCCTCGACGGCCACAGCAACGGTGCCGAGCAGGTAGCGGTCCGAGCCCGGGATGCCGGCTTCGAGGTCGTCTACCAGGGGATCCGCCTCACTCCCGACCAGATCGTCGCGGCCGCCGTCGCCGAGGACGTCCACGTCGTCGGGCTCTCGATCCTTTCGGGCTCGCACATGGAGCTCGTTCCCGAGGTCCTCCAGGGCCTGCGCGACGCCGGAGCCGGTGACGTGCCCGTCATCGTCGGCGGCATCATCCCGGAGTCCGATGCCCAGGCGCTGCGGGACGCCGGCGTCGCCATGGTCTTCACGCCGAAGGACTTCGGCCTCAACGAGATCATGGGAGAGATCGTCGGCGTCATCCGCACCTCCCGCGGCCTCAGCCCGTTGGAGCCGGTGCACCCACGTGCCTAGCCACGCGGGTTCTGGGGGTCCACGGGGGCGTGCCCCCGTGTGTCGGCATACAGTCACAGCATGAGCGACCTCCAGTGCGCGGCCCGCATCGTCGTCGTCACCCCCCGTGGGCTGGGTGACGTCACCTGGCTCGCCTCCGAGCTCCACCGGGAGCGGGTCCAGGCGGTGTATGCCGCTGACGACGTTCCCGACACCGGCCCCGTAGAGACGTTGGCGGAGGACCTCGGCGTGCCGTGCCACAGCGGCCGTGGTGACCTCGAGGACGGGTCGGACGGACTCGAGGACATCGTCGATCGGCACCGCGGGGAGACCGTCGTCGTCGTCCGCGGGGGAGCGGCCACGGAGCCGGTGCTCATGCTCGTCGACGCGGACGGCACGAGCCTGCACAGCCTCGACGAGAACGTGTAGCGCGGCCAGGCGGACGGATGGTGGACCGGCCCTCGGCGCGCCGCCGTCGCACCCTAGCCTGTGCCGCATGGATGGAGGTTTCCCGGGGCTCGGCACCGTGGTCAACGTCGTCGCGGTCGTGCTCGGCGCCAGCCTCGGCATGCTGGCCGGCAACCGGCTGCCCGACCGCGTCCGGCGCGTCGTCACCGACTGCCTCGGCCTGGTCACCCTGCTCGTCGCCATCCTGTCGGCCCTCGACGTCACCTCACCGGCCCTCGAGGACACCGTCGGCTCAGGCGTGCCCGTCCTCATCGTCCTGGGCGCCCTGCTCCTCGGCGGCATCGTGGGGGCGCTGCTCCGGATCGAGGAGCGGCTCGAGTCGCTCGCGGGAGTGGTGCAGGGCTGGGTCCAGCGGCGCGGGGCCAAGGGGCAGCACGACCACGCTGAGCGGGAGCGCTTCATCGAGGGTTGGCTGACCGCGTCCCTGCTCTTCTGCGTGGGTCCGCTGACGATCCTCGGCTCCCTCTCCGACGGGCTCGGCAGGGGTATCGACCAGCTGGTGCTCAAGTCGGCGCTCGACTTCTTCGCAGCCATCGCCTTCGCTTCGACGTTCGGCGTCGGCGTGCTGTTGTCGGCGGTGTCCGTCGCAGTCGTCCAGGGCGGGCTGACGCTCCTCGGCGTCACGCTCGGAGCCGTGGTGCCGGAGGCTCACATCGCGGCGCTGACGGCGACGGGGGGTCTGCTCCTCATCGGCATCGCCTTCCGGCTCCTCAACGTCCGGCACATCCCGGTCGGGGACCTGCTGCCCTCGCTCCTGGTGGCGCCCTTGCTCGTCAGCATCGTGGCCCAGTTCCGCTGAACGCGGAGGTGGACTCGGCGGTGGACTCCGAGGTGGACTCCGAGGTGGACTCGGCGGTGGACTCGGCGGTGCACGCGGGCGGAGTCAGAAGAGACGGGCCTCGGCGTCGTCGATCCCCCTGAGCGCGTCGTAGTCGAGCACGACGCACCGGATGCCCCGGTCCTCGGCCAGCGTGCGGGCCTGCGGCTTGATCGCCTGGGCCGCGAAGACGCCCGATACGGGTGCGAGCAGCGGATCACGGTTCATCAGCTCGAGATAGCGCGTCAGCTGCTCGACGCCGTCGATCTCCCCACGCCGCTTGATCTCGATGGCCACGCTGGCTCCCGCATGGTCCCTGGCGAGGATGTCGACCGGCCCGATCGCGGTCAGGTACTCACGGCGGACGAGGGACCAGCCGTGCCCCAGGGTGTGGATGTGCTCGGCGAGCAGCCTCTGGAGGTGGGCCTCGACGCCGTCCTTGACCAGGCCGGGGTCGACCCCCAGCTCATGAGCAGAGTCGTGGAGGACCTCGTGGATGTGGACCGTGAGCCGGTCCTCCGACTTCGTGTGCTGGACGCGCCACACCGACACGACGCCGTCCTCGGACTGGGCGTCGTCCGGCTCGAGCTCGGCCATGGTGCAGGGCGGCGACATCCAGTTGAGCGGCTTGTAGGAGCCACCGTCACTGTGGACGAGGACGGAGCCGTCCGCCTTGACGACGAGCAGCCGTGTGGCCAGCGGGAGATGCGCGGTGAGCCGACCGTCATAGTCGACGCTGCAACGGGCGATGACGAGACGCACCGGGCCACCCTAACGTCCACCGGTTCCGCCCACGGGCAGCGGCGTGGGGAGGGTCACCCCAGGCACGGGTTTGAGCGGCTCGTAGCCTCTGGGAGACTCGTCCGCATGGCTCGTGATATCAGCAAGGTCGGCGTCATCGGACTCGGCACCATGGGTGCCGGCATCGTCGAGGTCTTCGCTCGCAACGGCATCGAGGTCGTCGCGGTCGAGGTCGACGACGAGGCCGTGGGGCGGGGTCGGGAGCATCTGGACAACTCCACGGGCCGCGCCGTCGCTCGGGGCAAGCTCTCGGAGGAGGACCAGGCGGCCCTCGTCTCCCGCGTGCAGTTCACCTCGAACCTCAACGACCTCAAGGACTGCCAGCTCGTCGTCGAGGCCGTGCCGGAGCATCTCGAGCTGAAGAAGGAGATCTTCGGCAAGCTCGACCAGATCGTCGACGAGGACGCGATCCTCGCCACCAACACCTCCTCGCTGCCGGTGACCGAGATCGCCGTCGCCACGAGCAACCCCAAGCGCGTCGTCGGCATGCACTTCTTCAACCCCGCACCGGTCATGCAGTTCGTCGAGGTCATCAAGACCGTCGTCACCGCAGACGACATCTTCGAGCGCGTCAAGGGCCTGGCCAAGCGGCTCGGCAAGCAGCCGGTCGTGGTCGGTGACAAGGCCGGGTTCATCGCCAACGCCCTGCTCTTCGGTTACCTCAACCACGCGGTGTCGATGTACGAGAGCAGGTACGCCAGCCGCGAGGACATCGACGCCGCCATGCGCCTCGGTTGCGGCTACCCGATGGGTCCGCTCGCCCTGATGGACCTCATCGGCCTCGACACGGCCTACGAGATCCTCGACACGATGTACAAGCAGGGCCGCGACCGACTGCATGCGCCCAGCCCGATCATCAAGCAGATGGTCAGCGCGGGCCTCCGGGGCCGCAAGACCGGGCGGGGCTTCTACACCTACGCCGGTCCGGGGAGCTCGCAGGTCGTCGAGGACGCGCAGACCCCCCGGCCGAACGGTGCGGGTGGCGTCCCGTTGCGACCCATCGCCAAGGTCGGAGTCGTCGGCTCGGGCACCATGGCGACCGGCATCGTCGAGGTCTTCGCCAGGGCCGGCCATGACGTCGTCTATGTCGCCCGGGCCAACGCCAAGGTCGAGGCCGTGCGCGCGGCGCTCACCAAGAGCCTCGAGAAGGCCGTGCAGCGCGGGAAGGCCACCGAGGCCGACCGCGACGCGGCCCTCGCGAGGATCACCGGCTCGACCCGGCTGGACGACCTCGCCGAGGTCGACATCGTCGTCGAGGCCGTCGTCGAGGACCTCCACGTCAAGCAGGCCCTCTTCGAGAACCTCGACGAGATCTGCAGGCCCGGCGCCATCCTCGCCACCACGACGTCGTCCCTGCCCGTCATCGAGTGCGCCTCCGCGACGAAACGGCCGCAGGACGTGATCGGGATGCACTTCTTCAACCCCGCCCAGGTGATGAAGCTCGTCGAGGTCGTGCACACCGTCTCGACGGCGCAGGATGTCGTCGCGACCGTGCAGAACCTGTGCGACAAGATCGGCAAGCACCCGGTGACCTGTGGCGACCGGGCCGGGTTCATCGTCAACGCGCTGCTCTTCCCGTACCTCAACGACGCGGTCAAGATGCTCGAGGCCAACTACTCGACCGCCGACGACATCGACACGGCGATGAGGACCGGCTGCTCCCTGCCCATGGGACCGTTCGAGCTGCTCGACGTCGTCGGCCTGGACGTGGCGCTGGCCATCGAGCGCGAGCTCTACCTCGAGTTCCGCGAGCGTGGCTATGCCCCGGCGCCCCTTCTCGAGCACCTCGTCACCGCCGGCTACCTCGGGCGCAAGTCCGGCCGCGGGTTCCGCACCCACGCCTGACGGGTCGACGCCCACGCGGCAACTCGCCCGGGAACCTAGAACTCACGACTGTTGCAGCGGGGTGAGTTCGAGGCTCTCGGGCGTGTTGCGAGAATGGGTGTCGTGTCACCGAAACGGCGCCCGAGCAAGCACGCCCGGCCACACGTGCCCCTCGACGTCGTCCGGATCCAGGGTGGGGCGACGCGCGAGGACTCCTATCGCGGCATGAGGTGGACCGTGCGGGCCGTCACCGGCGCCTCGGCGACGCGCCCCTACCTGTGCCCGGGGTGCCAGCAGGACATCGAGCCGGGGGTTCCGCACGTCGTCGTGTGGCCGGCCGAGGGGATCGGCGGAGTCGACGACCGACGCCACTGGCACACCGGCTGCTGGGCCCGCCGCGATGCCCGGCCGTCGGGCAACGCCTATCGCTGAGCACCCCAGGTCTCGCATCCTGCTCCGCGAGCCGGAGCAGTTTCGGAGTGCCGTCCAGCCCGGGTGCCGTCACGCCGCGACCAAGCCCAGCGGCATACGGCAGCCTGGAAGCCAGCGACAGGTCAGTGCTGCTGCTGTCTGGGAACGAGGACTTCCTCGTAGATGAGCAGCGCCCCGGCGGCGAACGGGATGGCCAGCAGGGCACCGAGGATCCCGAGGAGGGTGCCGCCGGCAAGGGCCGCAACCACGGTGAGGGCGCCCGGCACCGCCACGGTCTGCTGCATGATCCGTGGCATCACCGCGTAGTTCTCCAGCTGCTGGTAGACGATGAAGTAGATGATGACGATCAGCGCCTTCTGGGGCTCGTCGAAGAAGGCGACGAGGGCGACGACGGCGGCGCCGAGGGTGGCACCAACCATCGGGATGAGGCCGAGCAGGCCGACCGCCACGGCGAGGACGGCGGCATACGGCAGGCTGAGCAGACTCATCATGATCCAGGCGCAGAAGGCGTTGGTGGCCGCGACCGCCACCTGACCGATGGCATAGGACCCGACGCGGCGCATGATCTCCTCGGCGAGGGAGATGAAGCGGGTGCGGCGGCTGGCCGGCACGAGTGCATACGACGCCTGCTTGACCGAGGGCAGCGACGCGAGGAAGTAGAGCGTGAGGACGAGGACGGTGAGGATGCTGAACACGCCTGAGGCGATGATCCTCCCGGCGTCGAGCACGCCGCCGAAGATGCCGGCCCACAGGTTCCCGTCGTCGACGCGTCTGCTGATCTCCTCCTGGATGCGCTGGATCACCTCGTAACGATCGTCGAGGTCCTGGACCACGGGATTGCGCAACAGGTCGTCGAGCATGCCGGGCGCCCGGGTGGACAGCTCGGTGGCCTCCGCCGCGACCGGGGGGATGACGACCATGCCGATGAGGGTGAACACCGCAAGCAGGCCGAGGAAGACGATGGCCACCGCCCACCCGCGGCGCATCCGCTGACGAGTCAGTCCCTCGACGAGGGGGTTGAGCGACAAGGTGAGGAAGAACGAGACGATCAGCAGGGTGATCGTGGTGTCCAGCCGACCGATCGCCTGGACGACCGCATAGGCCACCAGGACGCCGAGCGCGCCGACGAACCCGACGTAGAAGGGGGACTGACGGTTGAACGGCGTGCCGGCCCTGCCGAAGTCGCGGTTGCGGCCGTTGCTGGTCGCGCGGCCGGGCCGGCCGGTCGCGTCTGGGGTGGCTTCGTCCGGGCCGGGCTCACCGAGCGGCAGCGTGCTGCCGAGGAGGTCGGGAGCAGGGGCCTCATCCGCGACCGGTCGCTCCTGGAGCTGGACGGGCGCGGCAGGGACGGCGGGGTCGGCGGGGTCGGTGTGAGCGGCGTGACCGGCGTGTGCGGCAGAGCCGGCATGGTCGGCGTAGGCGGCTGCGCCGCCAGCTCTCTGCTGTGCTCGGAGCTCAGCCAGGCGGTCGCGCTGAGCACGCCGGTACTGCGTCCACCGCCGCCAGAAGGTCACTCCGGGAGCCTACGCGAGGCACCCGGAGTGACGGGCTTGCAAGCTCGTGTGTCGGTCCGTGACCGCACACCAGGCGGCTACTCTCCGCGGAAGCGGTTGATCTCGGCAGCGAAGCGGGCGCGCTTGCCCGCGTTCGTCACCCCGAGTCCCTCCTCCGGCGAGAGCGTGAGGACGCCGACCTTGCCCTGGTGGGCGTTCTGGTGCACGTCGAGCGCCGCCTGGCCGACCGCGTCGAGAGCGTAGGCCTTGGAGAGAGTCGGGTGGATGAGGCCCCGGTTGATCAGCTCGTTGGCCTCCCACGCCTCCCGGTAGTTGGCGAAGTGCGACGAGACGATCCGCTTGAGGTTCATCCACAGGTAGCGGTTGTCGTACTCGTGCATGTAGCCGGACGTCGAGGCACAGGTGACGATGGTGCCGCCCTTGCGCGCGACATAGACGCTCGCCCCGAACGTCTCGCGTCCCGGGTGCTCGAAGACGATGTCGACGTCGTAGCCGCCGGTCAGCTCTCGGATCCGCTTGCCGAGGCGCTGCCACTCCTTCGGGTCCTGCTCGGTGCCGTCCTCGTTCCAGAACTGGTAGCCCTCGGAGTTGCGGTCGATGATGAGGTCGGCGCCCATGGCGCGGCAGATCTCCGCCTTCTCCGGCGACGACACGACACAGATCGGGGTGGCACCGCCGGCGAGGGCCATCTGCGTCGCGTAGGACCCGAGGCCCCCCGACGCCCCCCAGATGAGGACGCGGTCCCCGAGCTTCATCGCGGCGCCGTTCTTCGAGATGAGCTGGCGGTAGGCGGTGGAGTTGACCAGCCCGGGGGAGGCGGCCTCCTCCCAGGTGAGGTGGTCGGGCTTCGGCATCAGCTGGTTGGCCTTGACGATGGCGAGCTCGGCGAGGCCGCCGAAGTTCGTCTCGAAGCCCCAGATCCGCTGCTGTGGGTCGAGCATCGTGTCGTTGTGGCCGTCCGCGTCCTCGAGCTCGACGGACAGGCAGTGGGCGACGACCTCCTGGCCCGGCTTCCACTTGGACACCCCCGGGCCGGTGCGCAGGATGACGCCCGAGAGGTCGGAGCCCACGACGTGGTAAGGCAGGTCGTGCCGCTTGGCATAGACCGACGTGCGCCCGTAGCGCTCGAGGAACCCGAACGTCGGCAGCGGCTCGAAGATCGAGGTCCACACGGTGTTGTAGTTGATGGCGCTCGCCATGACGGCGACGAGGGCCTCGCCCGGCGCGAGCTCCGGCACGGGCACGTCGTCGATGTGCAGGGACTTGCGCGGGTCCTTGTCCCTGGTCGCGAGCCCCTCGAACATGCCCACCTCATCCTTGTGGACGGTGGCGCCCCGGTAGGTCTCGGGGATCGAGAGGTTCGAGAAGGTCTCTTGGCTCCGGTCCCCGGAGAGGATGGCGTCGCGGATGGCCTGCATCTGAGGTCCTTTTGGTCGCTGGCGTCATGGATTGCTACCCGAACGTAGCCATCCGTTCACGCCCGTGCACCCTCCTGAGACTGCCACCACAGGTGACCTGAGTCACGCGTTGGCGGCCTCACACAGGGCCCGCCCCAAACGTGTTGGCGGGCCCCATGGACACGTTGGCCGTATGCCGCTGAGCTCGCCCCCGCACGACGCCCCAGTTCCAGCCCTCCCGCTCTCCTTTTCGTCGAGTGCGCAGAAAGTGCCGGCTCCCGGGCCCCGCGCGGTCCCCCTGATCGGCACTTTCGCGACCCACCCGCCGTTAGCCCGTGGCAGGCTGTGCCCCGGACCAGAAGCGCCGGACGGAGGAGGACGTGTGCGTCGTCCGCTGGTGCTGATGGCCCTGGCTGCCGTGGGCGCAACCGCAGCGCTCCAGCTGGGAGCCGGACCGGCCGAACCCCTGCCGAGCCTGCACAACGGCGCCGACTGGCACACGTCGTCGGAGGAACAGAGCGCCGCTCATGAGGCGTGGCTCGTGCAGGGCTCGGTGCCCGGTGGAGCGGGAACACAGGACCTCGTGACCCAGGCGTTGCTCGACCTGCGCGACCTGACGCGGCCCACCGGCGCGGTCGCCGCGGGGCCGAGTGGTCCATGGGGCTACGCCTGGCCTAGGGACAACGCGTTCGTCGCTGTCGCCTTCGCCGTCAGTGGCCACCCCGACGACGCCTGGCGCACCCTGCGGTTCTTCGTCGACGCGCAGCTGGAGGACGGAGGCTTCGAGGCGCGCTACAGCCTCGATGGATCCGGGCCACCGGATGGCCGGCAGCGGCAGACGGACGGCGCGGGGTGGCTGCTGTGGGCGATCGAGGAGGTCCGCGCGGCGTCTGGCCAACCGGTGCCCATGGATCTGCGAGGCCTCCGTAACCGCGCCGTCGACCACGTCCTCGACCTCACCGACGACGGTCGCCGGCTGCCTCCTGCCTCGCCCGACTACTGGGAGGTGCCCGAGCGGCGGGTCACGCTCGGAACCGTGGCGCCCCTCGCCGCGGGGCTGGAGGCGTCCGCCAGGAGCCACGCCGCAGAGGGCAACCGCGTCCGCTCACAACAGCTGGCCAACGCCGGCGTGGAGCTTCGCTCGGTGATCCGCGCCGAGTTCGGGCCGGCGTACGAACGACATGGTGACCGGGGCGGACACGACGCCGGCACGGTCATGCTCCTGCCGCCCTTCGCCGAGGTCGCCGACCCGGCCGTCCTGGCGGCCTCGCGTCGCTATGTCACCGGGGCCATCCGTCCCGCGGGAGGCCTGGCGCCGGGCGTGGGGTGGAAGTCCGACGGTGTCTCCTGGACCCCCGAGACCGCGCTGGTCGCCTACACGGCCGCTGCGTCGGGGGACGCGAGCACGGCGGTTCGCTGGAGCGACTGGCTGGCGCGCCAGACGACAGCCTGGGGCAGCCTGCCGGAGAAGGTGCTGCCGGACGGGAGCCCTGCCGGGCCCGCACCCCTGGCGTGGACCGCGGCGCTGTTCGTGCTGGTCCAGGCCGAGCTCGCCGACGAGTGAACCGCCCGCCAGTCGCCTCCTCGTCCACCCTCAGGCAGGGCCAGCAATAGGTGAGCGCCGGCGTGCCGCGTCGTCAGTGGTGGGGGTCGGCCGCCGGCTCGACGAGCTCCACGAGCACTCCGCCGGCGTCCTTGGGGTGGATGAAGTTGACGCGGCTGTTGCTCGTGCCACGCTTCGGCACGTCGTAGAGCAGTCGGAGGCCGCGCTCACGCAGCGTCTCGCACACGGCGTCGATGTCCGTGACCCGGTAGGCGAGCTGCTGCATCCCGGGGCCGCTCCGGTCGAGGAACTTCGCGATCGTCGACTCGGGGGATAGCGGCGCGAGCAGCTGGATGCACGAGCCGGAGTCGCCGACACCCATCATCGCCTCGCGGACGCCCTGCTCCTCGTTGGTCTCCTCGTGCAGCATCTCCATGCCGTACTTCTCCGAGTAGAAGGCGATCGCCTCGTCGAGATCGGGCACGGCGATGCCGACGTGGTCGATGTGCGTGAAGAGTGGGCCTGCCAGAGCGGTCATGGGCCCAAAGTAGGGCCGTATGCCGCTCGGTTGCCACCAGCTCCGACGTGCCCTTCGCCACGCCAATTATCACTTAAGGCGACAAGTGATAATCTGGCATCCTCGTCCTTTCAGTTGATGGAGCGCCAATGGGCTGGCCTGCGGTCACCTCCGAGGAATGGGTCTGGGACCCACCATCCGACCGCGTCGGCCCGACACGGGCCGAGCGATCGGCAGTCGGGCGGACCTACCGTGCGGCGCTCCCGGCTCGCCTGGCGGCGCTGGACCTGCCGATCAGCTCGCGCGTGGCTGCCCAGGCCGAGGAGGCTGTCGCTGAGATGCGCGCCTTCGACGCCGAGTCGACTGGGGAGCTGGCGAGCCTGGCCGCGATCCTGCTGCGCAGCGAGTCGGCATCGTCGTCCCAGATCGAGAACCTGACCGCGTCCGCGCGCGCGGTCGCGGAGGCTGAGGTCACGCATGCGGGTCGCGGCAACGCCGCCCTGGTCGTCGCCAACGTCGAGGCCATGGTGGCGGCAGTCGAGCTCGCCGACCGGCTCGATGCCACGGCCATCCTGCGCATGCAGGACGTTCTCCTTCGCGACACGGCACCACACCTCGTCGGATGGCGGGCCGAGCCGGTGTGGATCGGCCCGGGGGGCAGCACTCCTCTGACGGCCGACTTCGTCGCCCCTCATCACTCGCGCATCCGGGACAGCATCGAGGACCTGATCAGGTTCTCCGCTCGGGACGACCTCCCCGTCCTGGCGCAGACCGCAGTGGCACACGCACAGTTCGAGACCATCCACCCCTTCGCCGACGGGAACGGGCGCACCGGACGCGCGCTCGTCCACGCACTGCTCCGCGCGAAGGGAATCACGCGCCACGTCACCATCCCGGTCTCCGGCGGGCTGCTCCATGACCGCGACGGCTACATCGCCGCCCTCGACGCCTATCGCGCCGGGGACCTCGAGCCGATCGTCACGGCGTTCGCGCTCGCGGGACTGCGGGCGGTCCACCACGGCCGGCTGATGCGGGAGCGCATCGCCGCCGTCCGTGACCAGTGGCAGCACAGAGTGCGCGCCCGACGCGACTCGGCGGTGTGGCGGCTCGCCGATGCGCTCCTCGCCCACCCAGTGGTGGACGCGGCTACCGCGGCACGGCAGCTCGGCATCTCCGAGACAAACGTCCATCGTCACCTCCGCGTCCTGGCCGACGCGGGCGTGCTCGTGCCCACGAACCACCACAAGGCGCGCCGCGTCCTCTGGCGGGCGCCTGACGTCCTGACCGTGATGGACGCCTACGCCCGCGACGTCGGCCGCCGCGGCTGACGCCCGGGCGCTCGACGGCGGGAGGGCAGTTGGGGTGCCGTCGTGTGGGAGCAAGCCCAGCGGCATACGAACCAATGTCGTATGCCGCTGAGCTCGCTCCCGTGTGTGCGCTAGGTCATGCGGGAGTGGGCTTCTGGAGGCTCGCGTCTACAGTGGAATGGACAATCCCCAAAGACGTTGGAGAGGCATCACCATGACTGACCGTCCCGTGT
>NZ_DATEEY010000119.1:0-2876 GCF_035280925.1 Intrasporangium sp.
GAACTCGTCGAGGTACTTCGCCTCGCAGTAGGGACGGAGCTGCTCGTTCACGGACGGGCCGACGTGGCCGTCCGTGGACACCACGATGTAGCGCTCGTCGCCGCCGGTCTCGGTCTGAGACATGGCGTCCCTCCTTGGTCGTCCGCACCGTAGCGCGGGAGTGGCACTGAGTGCCACCATCCGGCCGCGACACCGCCTCCGGCACGCTCCTCGCCACCGTCGGACGAGGCGCACAATGCGCCGCGGCTGGCTGCTACGCCGAACGCTTGACTGTCCGTCGAGACACCGGGCGTCGATGCTGATCCCCCGGACCGCCGCCAGGGTCGTCCGTGTCCTTCAGGATCCGTCCCGTCGAGCCGTCGTGGCCTGAGTGCCAACTCCGTCGCGTTCCATCGCCGGTTTCGAGCACGCGGGCGGCCTTGTCAGTCGTGGCGCTCGGCTGGCGCGTGTGGCGTGGCGGGTCGAAGTGGCGGCTGGTCGCGTTGGAGGTAGCCGACGACGGTCGTGATCGTCATCGATGTGTGGCCTCGCTCCACGAGGTAGTTGGGCACGTCGAACGCGGCGTGACCCTCGTTGCTCGCCGCGAGGACATCAGCGACGACGTCGGCCACGGTGACACCCGGGAAGTCGGGGACCTCGCCGTCGAGCAGTCGCGCCTCCCGCTTGCGCCGCTGCCGGGACAGATCGTCGTCACCCAGCCACGTCTCAACTGGGCTCTGCACGGTCGCGTCCTCGTGTCGGCTCAGAAGCGGCGACCGCCCGGGGCGCAACCGGCGTGCCGCCCGACCGAAGGCTGGGCGGGGGCATCGGTTCGGGTGGCGGGACCGGCTCGGGTGGCGGGACCGGTTCGGGTGGCCACGATTCGGCCAGGAACGGCGAGGGTCCTTCGGCCGGCGTGGGCAGCGCCCTTAGCCCGTTGTCTGTCGTGTGGTGCTGAACTTCGTGAAGTTCCGAGAGCGCGACCCTGGCCCGTGAGGTCTCGTCACGCCGACGCCCTGTGCCGGAGATATCGCCCTGGACCGACCTGACACCCAGGTATCCGATGGCTCGCTCCAACAGCCGAACGCCGCGGCGGGCCGTCTCGTCATCGGACGGGTGGCGGGCTTGGGAGCGTCCGAGTCCCAGAGCGTGGGCCATCGTGTCAAGGTCGTGACCTGCCGTACGTGCGAGCGCGAGCGCGTGGTCGCCCACGTGGAGGTGGCTGCCGGCACAAGCCAGTTCGAGACTGCGCTGCCACACGCGCTGCGCGACCTCCAGCCCCTCGCGGCCGGCAGGACGCGCCGATCTCGGGTCGGAACCGGCGCGGGAGCGGCGCGGGACCGGCGCCGATCCGTAGGGCCTCACCACGTGCCGGAGTGGCTGTTGGAGGGGCGCGGTTGTTCGCTGGGTCGCATGCGCCGCACGAGCGGCAACCGGATGGTCTTGCGGCGCCAGTAGGCGTGCGTGTCGCAGTAGACGTGTTGGTCACCGTTGCCGGTGCGTTCGCTGTAGATCACCGCACCGCGGCAGGAACGGGGGCACGAACCCAGCCTGGGTTGGTGCCCTGGGTCCCCGTACCAGCACGCCCCCGGTTCTGTCACGGGTCACGTCGGTCGGTACTCGGCTTCGGCCCCGTCCCGTTGTTGCGCTTGAGCTTCTTGGCCGTTCGCTTCTCTTTGAGTGTCTTGCCGGGTTTCTTGCCGTTCGGTCTGCCGGGTGCCTTGTCAGACATGGTGCGTCCTGTCCTGGTTGTGTGAGTTGCGGTGACTGTTCACGCCCACGAGGAGATCGAGCATCTCGCCGATGGTCCGTTCCTGCGTGATCGGGTCGCGTAGCGGCAGATGCTCCTGGATGCGGTACCGGTTGCGGCGACCGTCCTTGTCTTTGATCACGTAGCCGGCGTCGACGAGGTCGGTGACGATGGTGTGGGCGCTGCGCTCGGTGACGCCGACCAGGGCGGCGAGGTCCCGCACCCGCACGCCGGGGTCATGGGCGATGCCCAGCAGCGCTCGTGCGTGGTTGGTGAGGAAGCTCCAACTGCCCATGCGGATACCTTATCACTATTTCCAGAAACAGATTGCATGTTTCTGAGTGCAGGTATACGGTGCACGGCAGGCCCGGGGGTCGTGGCCGTCGTTCGGCGGCCACACCTCGGGGAAGAAGGGAAGACCATGGAACTCCTGGTCCTCGCCATCGTCGTGATCGTGGCCTTCGGCTTGTACCGCTTCATGCGGGCACGGGCCGCCCACTGACCTCACGACGCGCCACCCCGCCCGACCTGAGTCCGGACGTGGTGGGGGCAACCTCGCCGGTGCCGCCGGAACTGGCCCTCGGCCCTACACGTCCCGTGCATGAGCACCCACCACAGGAGGCATCGTGCCCCCCACTCCGAATGCCGTCCTGGGCGACGAGGACCTCGCGCACACCGACACCGCCCCCCAGCAACCACTGGCCGACGACCAACCTCCGCGCCAACAGTGCGGACGCTGTCGACTGCTGTTCGAAGGTGATCCCGCGCTGCATCCACCCGCCCGACCGGACTGGTGGCTGTGCCCACCATGTCGAGCCATCCTGCTCGGCCGCCACGCCCGCCCCCACGACGTCGCCCGCCGGCGACAGGTCGGCGGCACGACCTGAAAACCCGTGTCGCCACCTCGAGAGGGTGCAGACAGTTCCGCATGGAGCCCGTGGTACGCATAGGCCCAGGTCAGTGCGTCGTCTCGTCGCGTTGACGCACGTGATCACGACCCTCAGAACATCCATCGTCAGCAGCGGAAGCTCGGTACGCTCGCCGCATGGCCGACGGTGCGGCGATTCGCTTCTTGCCGTTCGCTGGCCGACGTGTCGCGTACGCGGCGACCGGGGAGGGGCCGCCACTCGTGGCGCCGGCCTGGTGG